>NZ_CP194644.1:2440090-3050113 GCF_050990935.1 Streptomyces sp. L7
GAGCGGCTCGAGATGGTCCAGCGCACACACGGCGGTGCGTTTCCGATTCGCGAAGCCGATTCGTCAGCGCTCAAGCAGTCGCTTCACCAGCCAGAAAAGGAAGCTATCGGCAAGGCGATGGCTGAACGTGTGCTTGTCGGGCAGACCGTCTTGCTGGCAGGCGGGTCGACCACCCTCGAGGTGGCTCGCCACCTGAAGGCAGACCGTCTGACAGTCGTCACAAACGATCTGCGCATCGGAAACACCATCGCCGCGAATCGCTCAGCGCACCTCGTAATGATTGGCGGCGAGCTGCTTCCGAACGCCTTCGCCCTCTGGGGGCCGTCGTCCGTCCAGCAGCTGGAGCACCTCCGGGTAGATGTCGCGATCTTTGGCGCGGACACAGTCAACGAAGACGGAATCTTCAACAATTCCAGTTACGAACTGGAACTGCACCGAACCATGCGCGCCATCGCCGGCTCCGCCTTCTTCGTCGCGGACAGCTCGAAATTCGGACGCGAGGCACTGTTCCGTGTTTTGGACATCAACGACTTCACTGCCGGCATCACAGACGACTTGCTCGACCCCATACGGGCTTCGCGTTTCCCGATCCCCATCATCACGGTCAAGCGGGGAAGCGTGAGGTCGCTCAGCGACTGACGGCTGCGATCGTCCGTACTATTGGTGGTTCGCTAGTCCCGGACAGCTTCTGATCCTAGATCCCGACAGCCGGCCACTACGACACGCCTCAGCGCGGGCGCAGGCCTTGGGGCCCGAAATCAACGGATTTCTCGGGCTAGAGGACGCCGAGCGGGGAATTTGAACCCTGACGCCGCTCCTTAATCGACCTTGAGAGGGGTGGCGTCCCGTTGTGTGGATGCTCTATGAAGCTTCTATATCTCGTCAACCCCTATTTTCGTGGTCGATGCGGTGTTGAGGTGGCGGTAGATGCTGTGGGCGAGGTAGCTCTTGATGATGCGGCGGATCTCGCGATCGGTTTTGCCGTCAGCTCGACGCCGTTCGACGTAGGCGCGGGTTTCGGGGTCGTGGATTATCCGGACCATGGCAATCACGTTGAGCGCCCGGTTGAGTTGGCGGTCGCCGCCGCGGTTGAGGCGGTGTCTGGTGGTGTTGCCGCTGGAGGCTGGGATCGGGTTGACGCCGGCTATGGAGGCGTAGGCGGCCTCGCTCTTGACTCTTCCGCGATGAGACCAGGCGACCAGCGCGGTCGCAGCGGTGACCGCGCCGATGCCGGTCCGTTCGAGTAATTCGGCTGCTGGGCTGGCCTCGACGAGCTCTTTGATCCGCGCAATGTTCTCCGCGAGTTGCGAGTCAAGTTCGACGATCCGCTTCGCGAGCCGGATCGCTTCGACCCGGGCGGTAGCTGTGTGGAGGGGTTCTTCTCGAGCACGCCACCGCGACGCCTCGGTGATCTTGGCGGCGCTGAGAGCTCTTCTGGCGTCGATGCCGCGATCGATGGTGCGCAGCAGTGCAGTGAGAGTGTTGACTGCTCTGGTGCGTTCGCTGGCCAGACCATCTCGGGCGGTCAGGAGAATCTGGGTGGCAGCGCGGACGCCTTCGTCCTGCCGTGGGGTGCTCAGCCGGTCGATCGGAAGCGCGAGCACGGTGGCAGCGATCGCGGCTGCGTCGAGCGGGTCGGATTTGCCGATGCCGCGTCGGGCGCGAGTGTTCACTCGTGGGGCTTCAACTACCGCGTAACCGGTGGCTGTGACCGCGCGGGCGAGCTGCGCGCCATAACTGCCAGCTCCTTCGATCGCCCACAACACATCGGCCTCACCGCCGGTGCGGCGACCGGCCCCTGTGATAGCCCGAGAGCGGCCAGCTGGGGTGTTCGGGAAGGTCTCAGTGCCGACGTGGGAGCCGGAGGCAGCAAGTAGCGCATAGGTGTGCGTGCGGGCGTGGGTGTCCACGCCAATGACATAGGGGCGTGACTGGGCGACAATGGTATCCACGCGATCGGGATTCCTCTCGTTGAGACGACGGTTGTTCTGACCGCGAACGGTCGGCGCCGGCCCGGTGAAGAATCACCTGGGGGCACTACTGTGACGGGTCACGACCGCACGGGTCGGACATGCTTCTGATCAAGCCACCGGGGTGGGCTGGGTCGGCGCCGTCCACCTGCCGCCGCCAGACACTTCATAGGTAGGACACCCTCGCGGGGTCAATTTGTCAATGAGTCATAGCAGCGGCAATACGGTCGACACCCACCCTGCCAGGGCGACCCGGGAGTGGTCATCGATGACGGTGTGAACGAACGCATGGCCGACCAAGGGTCCGCGGATGACGCCTTTGCGACGAACGGGATCGGTTGCAGCCCGGTCGGCACCTTCCCCAACCCCGCCGCCCTACTGCGCCTGGCCGGGCATGTCCTGATCGAGCAGCACGACGATTGGGACGGCGCCGACCGCCGCTACTTCAGCGAACACTCGATGAAGCTGCTGAACGTCGAACCCGAGGAGGTGGCAATCCCCGAACTCGCTGCGGCATAATCACAACAGCTGATCCCGCAACGGCGTCGAGAAACTTCACAGAGATGATGGATTCGGCTCCGGCGTGACTCGAAATTACACGGACGCCGTTCGCGGCTGTCTTTTTGTGGATCTGTCCGTCGACGCCGGGGTCGCTGCGGGCCGGGCGGGGAACATGACTTGATAGGAGCCTGACCGGGAAGTCGTCTCACCTTTGTGCTGTCTGCACCTACCCGACCCGCGGTGACGTTCATCACCGTTGGAAGGAAATCCCGTCTATGACGAGGATGGGACTGCTGAGCGTTTAGGTGACAGTTTCGGTTAGGCCGCGAGGGCCAGGTTCTGGTTCATGAACGTCTCGAACTCGATCGGGGTCAAACGGCCGAGGCGGGCTTGCCTGCGGCGTCGGTGGTAGGTGCGTTCGATCCAGGTGATGATCGCGATGCGCAGTTCTTGCCGGGTGCGCCACGAGCGCCGGTTCAGGACGTTCTTCTGAAGCAGGGCGAAGAAGGATTCCATCGCTGCGTTGTCACCGGCAGCGCCGACGCGGCCCATCGATCCGATCAGGCCGTGGCGGTGAAGAGCGCTGGCGAAACGCCGGCTGCGAAATTGGCTTCCTCGATCGCTGTGAACCACGCAGCCGACGACCTCGCCGCGGCGGGCGACGGCGTTCTCGATGGCTTGGACGGCCAGGCTCGAGCGCATCCGGTCGCTGATCGAGTAGCCGACGAGCCGGTTGGAGCAGACGTCCTTGACCGCGCAGAGATAGAGCTTGCCCTCGGCGGTGTGGTGCTCGGTGATGTCGGTCAACCACAGTTCGTTCACCGCGGGAGCGGAGAAAGAGCGTTGGACACGGTCATCGAACACGGGCGGGCCGGCCTTGCCGTTCTTACCGCGCTTGCGCCCGAACACCGAGAACACCCCGTTCTCCGAGCAGAGTCTCCACGCGGTCCGGTCCGACACCGTGAAGCCGGCGTCGCGGACCTCGTCGGCGAGGAACCGGTGCCCGAACTCCGGGTCCTCCCCATGCGCGTCCCGCAAAGCGTTGACCAGGTGAGCCTGATCCCACGCCCGCTCAGAAACAGGCTCTGCCACCCAGCGGTAAAACGGTTGGCGCGCGATCTTCAACACCCGGCACGTCACCGCGACGGCGATGCCGCCTACGGCCAGCTCGCGGACGAGCGGGTAGATCATTTTGGGGAGCCCCCGAGTTTGAGGTTCGCCTGCGACAAATACGCCGCCGCCTTCCGCAACACCTCGTTCTCCTGCTCCAGCAAACGGATCCGCTTCTTCGCCTCCCGCAGCTCGTCGGCCTCGGCCTTCGTGACCCCGGGCCGGGCGCCCGCCTCCACATCGGCTTGACGCATCCAGTTCTGCAAACAGGTCTCGCTGATCCCGAAGTCCGCCGCGATCTTCCGCAACGGCACCCCCGGACCACGATCACGAGCAACCGCGACAACGTCCTCACGGAACTCGCGGGGATAAGGCTTCGGCATGATGACATCCTCCCAGCGATGCCAACGGCACCACAGATCAGGTGTCACCTATCCGTTCAGCAGTCCCGATGACACTCGACCCGCCGCTCACCAACCCGTGTTCCCCGGCTGAGTTGGTCGCGGGCGTCGACACGCACAAGAACACGCATCATGTCGCGATTCTGGATCTCGTCGGCATGCATGTCGCGGACCGAGAGTTCCGCGCAGACGGCCGCGGCTATGCACAGGTCATTGCGTTCCTCCACGAGCACGGCGACGTCGGGAGCATCGGTGTCGAAGGCACCAGCTCCTACGGGGCTGGTCTGGCACGCGCGCTCAAAGCGGCAGTGCTCACCGTCGTGGAAGTCGCACGGCAGGACCGGCAAGCCCGGCGGCGTCAGGGCAAGTCCGACCCGCTCGACGCGCACCAGGCAGCGGTCGCCGTCCTGGCCAGAACCGACACCGCGATCCCGAAGTCTGGTGACGGAACGGTCGAGTCGATGCGGATCCTGCTGGCAGAGCGACGCTCCGCAGCGAAGGCGCGGGCGCAGGTGATGAACCAGATCCATGCGCTGTTGATTACCGCGCCCGAGCTGGTGCGCCAGGCGTTCCGGCACCTCAACGGGCAGCGATTGGTGACCACGCTCGCCAGGACCAGACCTGGAACGACCGCGTCGCCTGATCCGAACGTCGTCGCCCGACAGACGCTGCGGCGGTTCGCAGTCCGGCACCTCACGATGCAAGCCGAGATCGACCTCATCGCGCAGCAGTTGGACGTCCTCGTCCGAGGGGTCAACCCCACGCCGCTGTCGCTGAGCGGAATCGGCCCGGTCACCGCCGCGACGCTCCTGGTCGCCGCCGGCGACAACCCAGAGCGGCTGGGCACCAGGGCGAGCTTCGCAGCACTCGCCGGTGTCGCCCCGATCCCTGCCTCCTCCGGGCAACGCACCCGGCACCGGCTCTCTCGCGGCGGGAACCGGCACGCGAACGCCGCCCTGCATCGCATCGTGCTCCTGCGCATGCGACACCGTGAGCCCCGCACAATGGCCTACTTCGAACGGCGCCGAGCGGAGAAACTCACCGACCGCGACATCATGCGTTGCCTGAAACGACACATCGCGAACGAGGTTTATGCCACCCTGCTCAACCCCGCCACCGACAACCCGGTCGGACGCGAGCTCCGTGCACGCCGACAGGCGATCGGCACACCCATCAGTGTCCTCGCCGCAACGCTCGGCGTCCCCTACCAGCGGCTACGACGACTCGAGATCGGCACCCGCGTCGACCCCGAACTCGAACAACACGCCAACCTCGCCCTCGCTCAACTCGAAACCAAACAGGCCACTTGACAGCAATAGGAGCATCCACACAACGGGACGCCACCGCGAAAGGCACCCGCCCCATACTCTGACCTGACCCTGCAGGTTCGGGACGATTCGTCACGGGTAACGGACGCGCAAGTGGACGCGGTCCGTGTGGATGCCGGGTCGCAGAAGGAAGCGTTCGAGCTGGTCCTCGCGTCCGCGATTGGCGCGGTTTGGAGCGCTGGCAGGTCGCCGAGGACGCGATCCGAAAGGCCGGCGATGCGTCTTCCTGAGATCGACCGGGGTGACACGCTGCGCCACCGGGCACTGATCGGGATGATCTCCCGAGTATCGGGCATGCGTTTGCCGGACGCCGCACGAGTCGCGTTCTATGACCAAGACTTCGCCGGCCCCGCGTTGGGCGAGTGGACCCAACGAACGATGCGCGGTCCTAGCGGGTGGAGCGAGAGTGGACGCGAACTCATGGCCGCTGCGGTTGCGTCGTGGAATCAATTCCTGTTCTGTGTCGGCGCGCACGGAGCGATCTCCGTGCACGGAATCGACCGCGGCACCGTCGACGCCGTCATCAACGACCACCGCACCGCGCCGATATCCCCACGACTGGCCGCAGCGCTCACCTTCATCGAGGAACTGACCCGCCAACCCGAGACAGTCGCGCCTGCCGATGCAAGGGCCGCCGTCGCCGCCGGGGTCAGCCCCGCAGACCTCGAAGATGCTGCCGCCGTCGCGGCGCTGTTCAACATCATCGCCCGGTACGCGAACGCCCTCGATTTCAATCCCGTCGGAGGAGGACCTCGCCAAGTCCGCCAAGATGCTCCGGCGGCGCGGATACGCCTGACCACTCGCAACCGCGGCCGCCCGCCTGGTGGTCAGGCCATCACCGGTTCGGGTGATGAAACAGCTGGCGTGCGAGATACCGTTTCAGGTCGGCCCGGATCTTGCGTTTGCACGTGCCATAGCGGCGCCTAGAGACTGCTCGTCTCTCGGCTGCTGCATCGTGCCCACAGCAGCACGGGAATGAGCAGGAGTGCCAGGATTCCGCCGGCCAGCGACAGGGTGCTGAAGTCAGTCGCGGCCATGACCATGCCAGAAGCCGCACCCCCACCCGCGCCCGCGAGTGCGATCAGCACATCAATGGTGCCCTGGGTACGCGCCCGGCTCGCCGGATCCGTCGCGTCGACGACGAGAGCTGTGCCGGCGATCAGCCCGAAGTTCCAGCCCAGGCCGAGCAGGACCAGGGCAAGGATCAGCAGCCCCAGGGCGTCGCCAGGGGCGAGCGCAGCGACGATGCCAGCCAACAGCAGTGTGACTCCGGCGGTGATCGCCATGGGCGTGCGCCCGACCTTATCGACCAGGATGCCCGTAGCCAGGGACGGCAAGTACATGGCGCCGATGTGAATACCGATGACGAGGCCTACCGCACTCATCCCGAAGTCGTGGGCGCGCATGTGCACCGGCGTCATGGTCATGATCGCCACCATCGCCACCTGCGTTAGAACCATCACGGTCGCCCCGACGAACACGCCTGATCGCGGGCGCGGCAGCAGGCCGGGCTCATGCGCAGCCTGGGCAGATGCGGTGAGCTCCCGTGCGACCAGAAGGGGTCGGGCCGCAGCAGGGACAACAGCACGATCCCCGCCGCGAGATAAGCGACGGCGGCAAGCAGGAAGGGTCCGGCAAGGGCCGGGATCCCCAGCGACTGCGCCAATCCGCCCAGCGGGTCGACGAGGTTGGGACCGGCGACGGCTCCGACAGTGGTGGACACCATCGCCACACTGACCGCGGTTCCGCGCTGAGCGGGCAGCGCGAGATCGGTGCCGGCGTAGCGCGCCTGCAGATTGGTCGCGGTCCCGGCGCCGTAGATGAACAGGGCGATGAACAACAGCGGGACACTACCGGTCACGGCCGCGACCACGACGCCGATCGCGCCGATGCCGCCAGCCGCGAACCCGAGCCCCAACCCCACCTGGCGCCCCCAGCGCTGACTGAATCGTCCGACCAGGAACGCTGCCAGCGCCGAACCGAGAGTGAACAGCGCGGTCGGCACCCCGGCGAGACTGTCAGTGCCGAGCATCTGCTGCGCCAGCAGCGCACCGACCGTCACCCCGGCAGCCAGCCCGGCGCCGCCAAGGATCTGGCTGACGACGACGACCGTGAGGGTGCGTCGCTGGACAGCGCCCCGCACACTGTCATCCGACGCGATCGAGCGCGCGAACGCGGACGCGTCAGGCGATGTTCTCAAGGTCGTACACCCCCGCAGCCCGCCACTCGATCACGCCCTCCTCCATCGCCGCTGCATCTACGCCTTGCTCGCGAAGGAACACGGCTGCTTCACGGGCCATGCGACAGAACTCGCCCCGGCAATAGACGACCACCCCGGTGCGCCGAACCTCCGAATGCCGATCGCGGAGCTCCTGCAACGGGATCGATACCGCACCCGGGAAGTGCCCCGCCTCGTACTCCTGCCGTGGTCGCACGTCGATTACCGTCATCCCCTGCGTCACCGCCGCCGGATCGATCAACGGCACCCCGGCACCGGCCGGCGCCGCCTCCATATAGTCGGCCAACGACTCCCGCAGTTGCGGATACCGCAGTAACCCGACCCGTTTGGCCACCAGATACAACACAGCCACATCCGAACCTGCCAACCGGTAGCAGACCGTCGTCCGCTCCCGCCGCGTCTTCACCAACCCGGCCTGTTTCAGCGTCTGCAGAGCGGCGGACACCGTCGTCACACCCATCCCCGACATCCGAGCCAGCGCGTCCACCGAATGCTCACCCTGCGCCAGCAACTCCACCAGTTCGAGACGCCGCGCGTTCCCCAACGCGCGAATCACATCCGCCAGCGAGTCGTAGACGGAGAGCTTGTCGAGCTCGCGGTTATTCCACTGATTCATGGAACAACATGATAGCCGTGGGTCTCGCGATTGCGGTCATCGGCGACAACGCCACCGGCCGCTGGGTGCGCAGTGACCCAGGGGAAATTTCAGTCGATCTCCGACGCCTGCGGCCGGCTTATCTCCTGCGAGATCGGCTGGGCCGCTACTCCATAGCAAGCTTCGAGAAGACGTGGGGTGGTCAGCTTTTCCGGGTCACGGTCGTGGAGCAAACACTTTTATGGCGACAAGCCCGAGCGCCGCTCCGACGAGCTGGGCGGCGATGTACCAGGGTGCGCTGTCGGGTGCGATTCCGGCGAAGGTATCAGTGATGGTGCGGCCGATGGTGATGGCGGGGTTGGCGAAGCTGGTGGAGCTGGTGAACCAGTAGGCGGCGCCGATGTACGCGCCGACCGCCGGGGCGATGAGCGCGCCGCGGCCGGTCCGGGCGAGGACGAAGATGACCAGGATCAGCCCGGCGGTGGCAACGACCTCCGCGAGGAGATGTGCCGGCGTCGCCCGCTCGGTGCTGCTCCAGCTTGCAGCGGGCTGCTCGAACATCAAGTTCGCTAGCATCGCGCCGGCGAGGCAGCCAAGGACCTGGGCGGGCACGTACGACCAGAGGTCGCGCCAGGGCCGACCGCCGGTGGCGGCGTCGACAAGGGTGACGACCGGGTTGAACTGGGCGCCAGAGCTCGAGGCGAAGACCAGGATCAGCACCGTCAGCCCCAGGGCGGTCGCCAGGGCGTTCTCGAGGAGTTGGAGTCCGGTGTCGTTCGGCGAGAGATGTTGGGCGGCGATTCCGGAGCCGACGACGACCGCGGTCAGTCCGGCGCTGCCGACGAACTCGGCCAGAGCAGGGCGGAAGGTTGCGGCGGCGGGGATGCGGATTCGTTCGGCGGGTGTGGTGGTCGCGGTCATGCGGTGGCGCCGCGGACGCTGGTGTCGCGGGTATCGATGCTCATGCGGGCGCCATCTCGAGGCTCTTCAGCAGTTCGCGGACGTGCTGCTCGACCTCGTCGCGGATGCCGCGGACGGTGTCGATGGGCTGCCCTTGCGGGTCCTGCAGTTTCCAGTCTTGGTAGCGCTTGCCGGGTAGATCGGGCAGGCGCCAGCGTGTTGGCGAGACGCACCAGACGATGTACAAAGACATTGTCGAATTTGCCAATCTCCGGATGGAGACCGTCTCGACGATTGCCCTCCTAGTCCGTAGTGGCCGGGTTTCGGACGCGCTCGGACTCACTCGGTCCCTTCTTGAGCACGCCCTACTCCTTCGCCTCATGACGAAAGGCAGTCGATACTTCCAGGTCGAGCCCGAGATCAAGCGAACGCGCCAAGAGTGGCGAGACGCCCTTTCCGAGGCCCGGGCCGAGCTAGAAGACCTACACAGTCGCGGCGAGGCTTTGAGCTGCCTTAGCGTGCAACGCTATCCCGGTCGGGGCCGGGATCGACGCATGTGGGTTTACGAGGGATTGAAGAACGAAACCGAGCCGGGACTTCATTGTTCCGGTCCACTACTTTCACTACAACGAGTTCCGGCCAGACGTCTATCGCTTGGATGATGACGACTACTTCGACCCCGTGCCCTCCAGCTATCGCAGCCAGACCCCAAGTAGCGCACGATCGCGAAGAAAGCACCGGGACGAGGCTGGATTTCGCTACCGCTATTTCCTGAGCTACGACGCGCTCTTGATCTGTCTTTCCCTGAATCAACTTGCATCCGTCGAGGAGGTCAAACGCATCGAGGCGCACTACACCTTCTTGGGACAGTTTCTGCATCCCACGAATCGCGCCAGCCGCCAACTGCATGAGAATTCGAACAACTACATGGGTGGTTTCCACGTTGGATTGCCGCAACCCTACGACGCCGTCGCGCGCCTCCTAGCGGCGCTATATGCGGTCCACTTGACTGCGATGGTAGCCAACGAAATAGCTGACATGCTCGACGCTGCCCCGCGCCGGTATCTAGCCGAATCAGGAACATCGCCGATCCGGGCCCTACTCGACGAGGTCGGACAAAGGTTCAACTACTTTTGGTTCGTTTATAACGATGCGCCGCTCTACGACCGATACATCTACGCAATCAACGAAGCCTCGGACGAGGAGCTTGGGAAGGTCGGAGGCTACCCGTCGCTCCCTACCGACAACATCAAGTTCGACGCAGCCATTCTCGAACACCTGAGACACACGTTGCGGTCATGGAACAACGCGCGCGTCGGTGGGTACCGCTCCCCGCTTGGATGACTCCCCGCGCGCCCCGCCTCGAGATTCTCCCTCAGCCGACGCCGGAAGGGCCGCCGGCCCGTCGGATTCAGCGCGCCGAGTCGCTCTGAACGTGGAGCCTGATCAGTCGGTAGCCGAGTCCGATGGCGAGGACGATGATGCCGGCGATGATCGAGCTGAGTGGGAGGGTGGCGACGAGGATGAGGCATCCGATCGCGCCGGCGATGGCGAGGAAGCGCGGATAGCGGCGGTTCTCGCGGTTCTGGGTCCAGGCGGAGCTGTTGGCGACGAAGTAGTAGAGCAGGACGCCGAAGCTGGAGAAGCCGATCGCGCCGCGGAGGTCGGTGACTGCGATGAGCAGGCAGACGATCATGCCTAGGGTTAGTTCTGCCCGGTAGGGGACGCTGAAGCGCGGGTGGACGGCTGCGAACCAGTGCGGGATGTCGCGGTTGCGGGCCATAGCGAGGCTGGTGCGGCCGATACCGGCGATCATGGCCAGGAGCGCCCCAAGTGCTGCGGCGGCGGCGCCGATGCGGATGACTATGCCGGGCCAGGCTGCTCCCGTGGTGTTGGCGACCGCGCCGAGCGGAGCGGAGGCGGAGGCGAGCCCGGCCGGCCCGAGAGCGTGCAGGGCCGACACGGCGACGAGGACGTACACGATCAGCGTGATCGTGAGGGCGGTGGTGATCGCCCGCGGGATGGTGCGGGCCGGATTGATGACCTCCTCGCCCATCGTCGCCACGCGGGCGTACCCGGCGAAAGCGAAGAACAGGAAGCCCGCGGACTGCAGCACCCCGTACACGGTAACCTCTGGGCCCGGCAGGGCTGCGCTGGCGGCCGTGTGGGTGAAGCCGATGATCACCGCAACCGTGAGCGCGACCAGGGAGATCCCGACCAGGACACGGGTCAGCAGCGCGGTGCGGGTGATGCCCAGCGTATTGACGATGGTGAGCAGGATGACCGCGAGGATCGCGACCGGCTTCACCCACGGGCCGGGCACCGCGTAGGTGGCGAACGTGATCGCCATCGCCGCCGAGCTGGCGGTCTTGCCGACAACGAACGACCAGCCGGCGAAGAACCCCGACCACTCGCCCAACTGTTCCCGCCCATAGACGTATGTGCCACCGGAGGTCGGGTACTGCGCCGCGAGCTGGGCGGAGGAGGTCGCGTTGCAGAACGCGATGAACCCCGCGATCACGAGACCGATCAGCAGCCCCGCCCCGGCGGCTGCAGCGGCGGGAGCGAAGGAGGCGAAGATGCCCGCGCCGATCATCGACCCCAGGCCGATGACGACCGCGTCACCTAGGTTCAGGCGACGGGCAAGCGCATCGTTGGCAGCAGCAGCCGGAGTGTTCGTCATGGCTTCTTTTCCTCCGGAAGGATTTCATTGGCGAGTTCGCGAGTGGCTCGACGGCCCTCTTCCAGAGCGGCAACTCCGGCCGGGGTGGCTCTGTAGATGCGTCTCGTGCGGCCGTCGACAACAACCCGCTCGGAGACGAGCAGGCCGTCGCGTTCCATTCGATGCATGGTCGGGTACAGGGTCCCGGGCGACAGGTTGTAGCCGTGGTGCGCGAGTTCCTCGCTCATCCACGCCCCGTGAACGGGTTCCTCGGATGCATGGTGCAGCACGTGCAGCACGATCGCCGCCTTCTGAAGCTCATGCACGAGGCAACATTATCGCAGTCCGATATCGGATCATGATATTAAAGAACCTTCGGACATTCGGACCCAATCAACGACGCCATTCGAGCCCTGCACTGCGTCCGAAGGTGCCTTCGGCGACCACCCCCTTCGGAACGCCTCGGCGTCCTGCCCTTGCAGCCGACTTCTTGCCATTCCGGCCGGCCGATCGTAGCTTCCTCCACCAGCTCCGTTCCCTCCAGTCGCTATTTGCAGACTCCGCTCGCTGCGCTCCCTCCGCTTAGCAACCGCTCCCCTCCGGGCGGTGGCGTCCCGTTGAGTGGTGGAGTTTCTCGACACCGTGCGGGATCAGCTGTTGGTGATTATGCCGCAGTGAGTTCGGGGATTGCCACCTCCTCGGGTTGAACGTCCAGCAGCTTCATGGAGTGCTCGCTGAAGTAGCGGCGGTCGGCGCCGTCCCACTCGTCGTGCTGCTCGATCAGGACGTGCCCGGCCAGACGCAGCAGGGCGGCCGGGTTGGGGAAGGTGCCGACGACGTCGGTGCGGCGTTTGATCTCCTTGTTGACCCGCTCCAACGGGTTCGTGGACCAGATCTGCCGCCAATGCGCGGTCGGGAACCCGGTGAAGGCGAGCAGGTCATCACGGGCGTCCTCGAGCATGTCCGCGACCTTCGGATGGGACCGGGCCAGCATCTGGGTGACCTCGCCGAACTGCGCGGTGACGTGTTCAGTGTCGGGTTGGGCGAAGATCGTGCGGATGATCGAGGCAACCATCGGCCCGGCGGTCTTCGGGACGTTGGCGAGGACGTTGCGCATGAAGTGGACGCGGCAGCGTTGCCAGGCTGCGCCGGCGAACACGGTGGCGATGGCGGCGATCAAACCGGTGTGAGCGTCGGAGATCACCAGCTTCACCCCGTCGAGTCCGCGCGCTTTCAATGAGCGCAGGAACGTGGTCCAGAACGGTTGCGACTCGGTCTCGCCGACCTCGAAGCCGAGGACTTCACGGCGGCCGTCGGCGGCGACACCGACCGCGACCACGACGGCTTGGGAGACCACTCGTCGGCCGACGCGGGCCTTGCAGTAGGTGGCGTCCAGGAACACATACGGGTAGGTCGTCTCCGCCAGCGGCCGGTCCCGGAACGCGGCGACGTCCTCGTCCAGGTTGGCGCAGATCCGGGACACCTCGGACTTGGAGATCCCGGTGCCGGCGCCGAGCGCCTTCACCAGATCATCGACCTTCCGGGTTGAGACACCGTGAACATAGGCCTCCATCACCACCGCGAACAACGCTTGGTCGACCCGGCGGCGCCGCTCCAGCAGCGACGGGAAGAAGCTGCCCTGCCGCAGCTTGGGGATCTTCAACTCCAGCTCGCCGGCGGTCGTGGTCAACGCCCGCGGTCGGGTCCCGTTGCGCTGGGCCACCCGATCCGGGTTGCGTTCGAACGGGGCTGCGCCGATGAACGCGGCCGCTTCCGCGTCGATCAACTCCTGATAGAGCGTCTCGGTCGCGACCCGGATCCGATCGGTCACATCGGTGAGTTTGAGTTCCCCGAGCAGCTCGAGGAGGGCAGACTGGTCAAGAGCCATCGTGCGTTTGTGTCCTTTCGTGAGATTCCTAGACAGTTCTCACTGACCATCGCACGATGGCTCGCCACGTCAACGACGTGACACTCAAGCCCAAGAACTACACCACCCCAAGGGACGCCACCCCTCCGGGCACTGCGCTGCCTCCACGCGCTCTCGATCTCTGTGCCGGAACGGCAAAAGAACTGATCGGCGGGACAACCAAATCAACACCCGCGGATTTGACACAGGCCCGTAGCAGGGTCGATCGGGAGGCACGGATCATGAGCAGCAAGGTCATCACCCGGCATGCGGAGGAGCGCCAAGCGCAGGCGGAGGCACTGCATGCGTCGATCGTGGAGCAAGTCCAGCAGCTAGCCGACAGCGGACAATGGCGCACATTCCTGGAGTTCGCTCGCTCCTTCCACAACTACAGCCTGAACAACGTGCTGTTGATCCTGTCCCAAAACCCAGACGCGACCATGGTCGCCGGATTCCGGCAATGGCAGGCCAAAGGACGCCAAGTGCGCAAGGGCGAAAGGTCGATCAAGATCTTCGGATACCGCGAAAAGAAGACGGCGAGGCCCGACAGCGACACCGACGAGGCAGCAGAAAGCGATGAGCGAGTCGCACGATATTTCCCCACCCTGTCAGTTTTCGACATCGCTCAAACCGATCCGATCGAGGGAGCCGAGCCGCTGCCGGCAGACCCGACCCGTCGCCTCACCGGTGAAGACGACCACGGCATCATCGCTCCGCTGTCGGCCCACCTTGAGGCACACGGATGGAGCATCCATCGCGCACCGCTTACTAGCGCTAGCGGATTCACCGACCCCGAGTCACACCAGGTGACCCTGGCCGAGAACCTAGCGATCGAGCAAGCGGCCAAGACCCTCATCCACGAGACAGCGCACATTGAGCTGCACCATATCGACGACATCGACGAGTACCGCGCTCATCGAGGACGAATGGAGGTCGAAGCCGAATCGGTGGCCTTTATCGTTGCTGGACTGACCGGATTCGACACCAGCTCGTACAGCATCGGCTACATCACCGGATGGGCGAATCAAGACGCCACCATTATTCGAGACACGGCCGCACGCGTGTTGAAGACAGCGCACTCGATCGCGGAGATCGTCGACCACGTCGATTAGCCCCACTGAGGAAGTAAAAGCCCCGGCCCAATTGGCGGATTCCAGTGGTCGTTGCAACACGGCGGTTAGTTGGCGAGTAGCTTAGCGAGACGCTCGGCTGGAGTTTCCCAGTCGAGCGTTTTGCGTGGGCGGGTGTTCAGCTCGTGTGCGACGCGGGCGAGATCGGCTTGGGTGTGGGCGGAGAGGTTGGTGCCTTTCGGGAAGTACTGCCGCAGCAACCCATTCGTGTTCTCGTTCGATCCTCGTTGCCAGGGTGAGGCTGGGTCGCAGAAGTAGACGTCCATGTCGGTCGCGATCGTGAACGACTTATGCGCTGCCATCTCTGCTCCCTGGTCCCAGGTCAGCGACTTCTTCAACGCGACCGGCAGGGTGCTCATTGTCGCTATGAGGCCGTCGCGAACGGTCTCGGCTGCGTGGTCGTTCGGGAGATGGACGAGCATTACGAATCGGCTGGTGCGCTCGACGAGGGTGCCGATCGCGCTGGCATGGTCAGCACCGATGATGAGGTCGCCTTCCCAATGTCCGGGAACGGCGCGATCTTCAACTTCGGCGGGACGCTCTGAGATCATGATCATGGGGTCAACGAACCGCGGGCGGCGGGTGCCAGGGCTTCGATTCGGTCGGCGACGAGCGCGTCCGGTCCGCAGCGCGGTGGCAAGGTCGCGGCGCAGCTGCCCGCGTCCTTGGAGATAGAGCGCTTGGTAGATCGTCTCGGTCGCCACCTGCATCCCAACATCGTCCGGGAACTGGCGTTTCAGTGCGCGACTGATCTGCTCAGGAGACCACCGCAACGCCAGCTTCGACTCAACGAAAGCACGCAACCGTGGTTGTGTCACCAGACGCCGCGGCTTCGGTCTTGGGCGACGGGTTGCCGAGCGGCGATGGGCTGCGAACGGGTGATATGTTCCACTCGAGGACCGGTTGCGGGAGAGCTCGCGACTGATCGTCGACGGCGATCGCCCGAGCTGGAGAGCGATGCTCCTCAACGAGAACCCGTCACGGAGCAGATCCCGAATCTGCTCGCGTTCTTCCAATGAGAGAAACCGGGGATCCAGCTTCTTCTGCAACTGGGAGATCGTCGCCGACGGAGTCGTCTCGGCGCTATCCAGAAACGTCGTCATACCGGTTTTGTAGTCGACGAGGCGACCGTCCGGATAAAGGCGACGGGGACCGAGCCTGCGGACGCCGTTGTCCCAATCCCGAGCCGTGCGAATATTCACGCCAACGGCGACCGCTGCTTCCTGCCGGGAAACGCCCTGGCGCCGCAACTCGAGGTAACTGTCCTTTCCGGGATGCGGGCCGGCGCCAGGCTTCCCGCGACTGCGCAGCCCGGCTTTCCACACCCACGAGGAACACGTCGCTGGGTTCAGCCCCAGCTCACGCGCGGCGATCGTCGTGCTCCCATACGCCTCGAACAATACGAAGAAGGCGTCCTTATCCTCCTGCGTGAAGCGGCGTCGATCCTTCGAAGAACTCTTCAAACGGGCCACGGTCGTTGCAACTCCCAGAATTTCCAGGTGTTGCAACGACCGCTAAAACCCAAGATTTGGGTCGGGGCTTTTGGGTGCCGCGGACCGCTGGCGAAATGATCTTCCCCCGGTTGCTCGGACAGTTTGATGTGTCGTTTCAGGCAGCCAGGGTGACTGTCGTCGGGACGATTTTCTCGTAGTCCGCCGGGGAGTGGTAGCCCAGCGCGGAGTGTCGTCGGCGCGGGTTGTACCAGGCTTCGATCCAGGAGAACATCGCCGTCCCCAGTTGCCGCCTGGTGGCCCAAGGCTGGGCGTCGAGCAGTTCGATCTGCACGCCGGACCAAAACGATTCCATCATCGCGTTGACGCTCCTATAGTTGTCAACTTCCGATTTCGCCGGTTCTTGGGTTGGTTTTGATGAGGTGATAGACCTCGCGGATGACGTAGCGCTTGAGGCAGCGGATGATCTCGCGTTTGCTCTTTCCCTCGGCGGTGCGGCGGGCGACGTAGGCGATTGTGGGCTCGTGGAACCGCATCCGAACGATCACCGTGCGATAGATGGCGGCGTTGAGTTGTCGGTGTCCGCCGTGGTTGATTCGGTGACGCCCGCTTGTCATGCCTGACCCTGTTGGAACGGGACTGATGCCGGCGAGTTTCGCGAATGCTGCCTCGGATCGGATCCGTTCGGGATTGTCGCCTGCGACGATGAGGATCTCCGCTGCGGTGTCGATGCCGATCCCGAATTGCTCGACCAGTTGCGGGGCGGTGTCGGTGACGAGTTGCTGGATCATCGCGGTGAGTTCCTTGGCTTCGGCGTCCAGGTTCTGCCAGCGCCGCGCGAGGGAGCGCAGCGAGTGTCGCAGCGCATCGTCGGGGGTCTCCAACGCTCGCGGGCGCAGTGCCGCGAGGTGACGAGCGAGCATAATCTGGGACTTGCGGCTCGTTTCCCTGCGCAGCTCGTCGGAGCCGTGGACGAGCATTGCTTTGATCGTGACCATCGTCGCGGAGCGCTCCGCGACCGCGGAATCATGGGCGATCTTGAGCTGACGGATCATCTCAACCGTCCCGTCCGCAGTCTTCGGTGTCGCGGTCGCAAACCCAGCTAGAACGGATCGGGCAGCGTTCTCCGCATCGAGCGTGTCCGACTTCCCGTTCACTCGTCGGGACCGCCTATCGGGTCGCCCTGCCTCGACGACTTTGTGTCCGTGGCGGCGCAGGAACGATGTCAAGGTTGCCCCATAGGAGCCGGTCCCCTCGATGCCGAACGCGAGGATCTTCCCAAACGACTCACCCCATTCCAGTGCCTGTTTGAATCCCGCCTGGTCGGTCGTGATCGTCAGTGTTGCGAGGATCCCTCCGATGGTGTCCATCACGGCGGCAACGTGAATGTGCTTATGTGTGTCGATGCCGACAACGACGTGTCCGGAGCGGGCCGTTCCGAGGGCTGTCATAGCGTGCTGTCTCCTTGCCGGTTAGCGTTGATGTCACGCTGTCGCCGGCGGGTGGACAGGACTGTCACGGGGACGCTCTCAAAAGTCTGCTCCAGGCTCCTATTAGGTCACGCCCGTCCGGCGGCAGCGGTTCTTGCATGCCCGGCCGGACGGTCGACAGATCAACGCCAAGACACCATCTGGGTCAGCCATAAGCACGGGTCAGACCGCGCCGGCCAGGACTACCCGATCCTCGCGGGATCCGGCAGAAACAGACTGACAGTCGTAGCAGTCACCGACACTGCCCATCGAGGCGATCAGTGCGGCCCGTGGTCGGAGAGCACCCGTTCGGGGCGCCGTGGGCGGCGATGCGTTTGCTGACCACGCCGATCGCGCCCCGGTCGACACCGCCGATGTGGACATAGTCGTCGCGCGGCTACCAGGTTCCCTTCAGCGCGCGCGCTGCGGCATCCCTACAGCTTCTGCCAGGCCGGCTTGTGGTCGTAGGCGTAGCGGTAGTAGTCGATGTTGCGGAGTCGGGAGGCCGCCGCCTCGTCGACCAGGACGGTGACGTGCGGGTGCAGCTGGATGGCCGACCCCGGGTTGGAGGCCGACACCGGACCCTCCACCGCCCCGGCCAGCGCCTCCGCCTTGCCCTCGCCGAACGCGAGCAGCAGCAGATGCCGGGCGCGCAGGATCGTCGAGAGCCCCTGCGTGATGCAATGCATCGGTACGTCGGCTTCACTGGCGAAGAAGCGCGCGTTGTCCTTGCGGGTCTGCTCGGTCAGTGTCTTCACCCGCGTCACCGACGCGAACGACGAGCCGGGCTCGTTGAAGCCGATGTGGCCGTCGGTGCCGATGCCGAGGATCTGCACGTCGACGCCGCCGGACTCGGCGATCGCCTTCTCGTAGTCGGCTCCGGCGTGCTCGATCGTCGCGATGGCGCCATTGGGCACATGGATCAGCGACGGGGTGAGCCCGAGCGGCTCCACGACCTCGCGGGTGATGACGGCGCGATACGACTCAGGGTGCCGCGCGGGCAGGCCGACGTACTCGTCCAGGGCATAGCCGCGCACGTGCGAGACGTCGAGGCCCGACGCGGCGATCCGCCGGGCCAGCGCACGGTACACCGGGAGCGGGGTGGACCCGGTCGCCAGCCCGAGCACCGCGTCCGGTTTGGCGGAGATCAGCCGCTGGATCGACTCCGCCGCGAGCTCGCCCGCGGCGTCCTTGTCTGCTACGACGACGACTTCAGCCATCTGTCTCTATTGTCCCTCTCGCTCATCAGCGGGACCGCTTGCCCTGGGTGCTCGCGTCGCATCGTCCAGAAGCTCGAGAATGTGCCGGTAGGGCTTTCCTGTGGCGCGAGTCATCCCGAGTTCGCATGTCCGGTTGGCGGACGCATACGCCGAAAAAGTCCGGTCCGCGAGCGCCGCCGCCTCCGGACGGGTGGCCGCAGCCGTGAGTTCCGGGTGCAGCATCCCTCGATCGCCTGCGAAACCGCAACAACCCCAGTCGTCGGGCACGACAACGTCATCGCTAATCGCGCGAGCAAGAGCGAGCATCGGATCGGTGACACCGAGACGGGTCGATGAACACGTAGGGTGCACGGCGATCGACTCGAATTCCGAGCTGATGACGAGCCCGGGAAGCAGCTCGCGCTCCGCGAATGTGACGGCGTCGATCACCGTGAGGCCCGTGTCTGCGGCCATGTTCAGGAACCCCTCCGTGCAGGAGACGCCATCCGAAATGACAGGCAACTCGCCGCCCCGGGTGGCGTCGCGGAGGGCCGCGAGCACGCGCTCGCTCATCACTTTGTGTCCTAGGAGGTTCCCCTTCGAGGTCCACGGCGTCCCACAGCACATCGACTCCACGCCCGCAGGGATGGTTACGGTGACGCCCGCGCGCGCACAGAGCGAAAGGAATGCGTCTCGCACACCGAGCGACGATTCGGCAGGACCGAACATGGCACCGATGCAAGACGGAACATAGACGGCGACCGCGTCAGGCCTCGCGTGCGGGCGTCGCCGCGACCCTCCCCTTGGCAGCCCTCGGTCGTATCGCGGAACGTTGTCCGCGCCGAGCAGGACCCGGCCTACTGATGTGGCCCCGGTGACCAGCGGCGCGGGGAGCGCCCTGGCGGTGGTCATGGCGATACTGCCCGCTCGGGTGATCGCTCCCCAGTGCTGGGCTGCCACGTTCCAGCCACTTGAGACGACAGTGTTGCTTTGCTCCGCGCGGAGGCGCTTCACAAGCTTTCCGGTGTCGATTCGGACCGGACAAGCCGTCCGGCACATTCCGTCCGCAGCGCATGTGTCCACACCGTCGTATGCGTAGTCGCGATCCAACGCCTCCACCAGCTCTGCGTCGCCGGCAAGTCGTGCGCGCTCTCGCTCCCGGCGCAGCACGATGCGCTGACGTGGCGTGATGGTGACGTCTTTACTGGGACAGACCGGCTCGCAGTAGCCGCACTCAACACAGCGATCGACCTCGGCCTCAACGGTGGGCGTCACCTTTAGATTCTTGAGCGGAGCCTCTGCATCCTCGTTCATCAGCACGCCAGGGTTGAGCAGCCCTCGGGGGTCGGCCAGCTGCTTGACGCGGAGCATCAAGCCGTAGATCTCGTCGCCGAACTGGCGTCGAACGTAGGGGGCCATGATCCGGCCGGTCCCGTGCTCGGCTTTCAGGGTGCCGCCGTGACGGAGCACGAGCGCCACCATCTCCTCGGTGAACTCCGCGTAGCGCTTCTTGGCGTTGGGGAGATCGAACCGCTCGGTGAGCATGAAATGGATGTTGCCGTCCTTGGCGTGACCGAAGATGACGCTGTCCTCATAGCCGTACCGGTCGAAGAGCTCGGTCAGGCCCTCGCAGGTCTCTCGCAACGCGCGCACGGGGACAGCGATGTCTTCCAGCAGAGCAGTCGTCCCTGACGGCCGGTTGCCAGCGACAGTGGCGTAGAGGTCCTTGCGGATATGCCACAGCGCGTTGCGTCGTACAGCATCCTCGGTGAGCGCGGCGGGCCCGGCAAGCGGGAGCGCGGCGGTGACCGCCTCCCAAGCGATCAGCCGTTCTGCCAACGCGACGCTGTTCTCTTCCTGAAATTCGACGAGGAGTGCAGCGTGCCCGTCCACGTCGAGGGTCAGTAGCTGCTCGTCGGCGCCGGGATCGCGCTGTGCGACCCTAAGCGACGTCGAGTCAAGCAGTTCCACCGTCGCGAGCCCTGACGCGACGAGCGCGGGGAGCGCGCCCGTTGCATCGGCGAGCGACCGGAAATAGAGCATCCCGGTAGCGACGTGCGGACACACGGGCACAGTCCTCAGCGTCGCTTCGGCGACAAACGCGAGCGTCCCCTCGCTGCCCACAATCAGGTGAAGGAGGATCTCCGTAGGCGAATCGTGATCGAGAAAAGAGTTCACTCCGTAGCCCATGGTGTTTTTGATCGCGTATTGCCGCCGGATGGCGGCCACGATCTGCGGGTCGGCGCGGGCCTCGTCGCGCAGTTCGACGAGCCCTGCCCAGAGCTCCGGTGCGGCCATCCGAAGCCGATCGTCGGCGTCGGGACCCGAGGTCTCGATGGCGGTGCCGTCTGCAAGGACAAGGACCGCCGACTCGATGGTGTTGTAGGTATTGAGCTCAGTACCGCAGGCCATCCCGCTGGAGTTGTTCGCGATGACGCCGCCGAGCGTGCAAGCCGACTCGCTCGCCGGGTCCGGCCCCAGCTTGCGCCCGTAGCGAGCCAGCCGCGTGTTGACCTGACGCACGGTCGCCCCCGGCTGCACCCGAACCCGCGCCCCGTCGTCGAGCACGTCGATCTTTCGGAAGTTCTTGCGGGTGTCCAGAAGGAGTCCATCAGTCGAGGCCTGCCCCGAAAGGCTGGTCCCTCCGGACCGGAAGCTCAGCGGTACGCCGTTCTCCGCCACGAACCGCATGAGCCGGCTCACATGGTGTCGATCCTCGACGGTGACGACCCCCAACGGGGTGATCAGGTAATGGGACGCCTCATGCGACATCGCCAGCCGATCGATCGCGCGGCCGCGAACCGTCCCGGGCGCGAGTTGTTCGAGTTTCGCGGTGAGTTCCGTGTCGGTCGACATGGAGGCACTCCTGTTCTCGTCGATACGATGCCTGATCACCGCGATCACGCGATCGCCGGCGAATGCCCGGGAATGCCAGCCATCAGCTGACCGGCGTACTCCCGCTGCGAGGAATCGAAGATGGCGTCGGGCTCTGGCAACAGCGTCGGCGACGCTGCTATGCGAACATGTGGCTCACCCCCACATCGAGCATCTCTCGACCACCGGGCAATTCGGTGCGTGCGTCGGTGAGGGCTCCTGCCACAGAGCTGTCCCCCGCGGCGTCATCCGCTCGACGAGTCCGGCGGGCAGAAATACGCCGTAGCTCACCTGCCAGCACTCCAAACACGCAACAGTGTGCCCAGGCAGTGGTGGCCGCGCGAACTCAGACATCTTCCTCCAACTCAAGCCGGACTGAGCCATCTCGGGGAGTCAGGTTTACGGCCCGGCGAGCTCGAATTTGTCGCCGCCACGCTTGAAACCGCACGCGCGATCCACGCCCGCGAGGCAGCCCTTCGCCGACATCATCGCGGTGTAGTAATCGATGTAACGGAAGCCGTAGGTCTCTCCGCGGGCGAACGCCTGGCCTTGAATCGCGCTGGCCCAGCGTTGGAACGCCTCCTCCGGGATCGGGACGTATAGGTCAGGCACGAAGTCCTCTGCGTCTTCCCAGTTGTCAGCGTGGAGGAAGTTCTCGACACTGTGGCGGCCGAGTGGGCTGTCCACTGGGAGCGACGCCACGAAGCGTGCACGCTCGGCCAGGATCGCAGCTCGCTCATGATCACGGTGGATGGACTTTGTCCAGTGCGTGATGATGGTGTCCGGCTTCTCGGCACGGATGATGTCCGCGATCTGTTCGGCGGCCTCGTCGGTGTCGGGCAGGAAGCCGTCGGAGTAGTCGAGAACGCGGAACTCCGCTCCGATTCCGGCAGCGAACTCCTTGCCCTCTTGCACCTTCTGGACGCGATATTCGTCCGGATGAAGCCGGGGATGTCCGCGCTCGCCATACGTGCACGCCAGTATGATCGTGCGCGCGCCTTCCAATGCGAGCTTCGCTAGCGTCGGTCCGGCTGTGAGGTCCATGTCGCCGATGTGTCCGCCGATGGCCAGGACTGTCCTCATCAAATTCGCTCCGTTTCTGTTTCGGTGGCTCGTGATTCGAGCACGTTGTTTACTTCATTCCCGAGAGCACAACGCCACGGACGTAGTACTTCTGCAGGAAGAGGAAGAGGATCAGCACCGGAATGGTACTGATGACGATGCCGGCCATCACGATCGGCATCGTCCGGTTGGGGTCGATGAAGCTCTGCAGTAACTGGATGCCGACAGGGAGCGTCATCAGGTCGGGGTTCACCGAGGCCATGAGCGACGTCCAGATGTATTCGTTCCACTGGCCGACGAACGTAATGAGGCCGAGCGTGATCGCGACCGGCTTAGCTTGAGGGAGCACGATGCTGGCGAACAGCCTCCACTCCCCCGCGCCGTCAATTCGCGCGGCCTCGAGCATCTCGTTCGGAATACCGACCATGAACTGCCTCATGAGGAAGATTCCGAACCCGCTGACGAGGAAGGGGAGCATCAGCGAAACGATGTTTGTCGTCATGCCGCCGTCGCCACCCTGTCCGAAGATGTTGTTCCCTCCGGCCAACGGCCAGTTCAGCATGATGAGGAAGTCCGGGATGAGCAGCAGGAACGGCGGAAGCATCATCGTCGCCAGGATGAAGCGGAAGATCACATCCCGGCCGCGGAACCGCAGCTTGGCCAGCGCATAGCCCGCCATAGCTGAGGTGATCAGAACCGACGCCGTCACCGAGACCGTCACGATCACGCTGGTCATGAACAGTTTGCCCAACTGCAACTGCGAGAAGGCTGCTGCGTAGTTGTCCCAGGTGAACGCTTGCGGCAGGAAGTGGTAAGGCAGGATCCCGTATTCGCCTGAACCCTTGAACGAGCTCGACACCATGTCGAAGAAGGGAAGAGCCATCACGACACCGCCGACTGCGACGATGAAATAAGCGAGCCACGGGGTCCGGACTCGTTTGTTGCGCATGTGCATCAGTCGTCGTCTCCTGCTCGTCGGCTGATCCAGAGCTGGACCAGGGTGATGATGAAGACGATCACGAACAGCACCATCGCCATCGCACTCGCCGTGCCCCACGCGCCGAACTTGAACGCCTGCTGGTACATGTCAAACGCCGCCACATTGGTGGAATTCACCGGGCCCCCGTCCTTCGTCATCACGATGATCAGCGCGAACGACTGCAGCCCGGCGATGCACTGGGTGATGAACACGAACACCAGGGATGGCCGCAGCAACGGCAGCGTAATGCTCCAGAAGGTAGTCCAACTGTTCGCACCGTCGATCTCGGCCGCTTCATAAACGTTGCGGTCGATCGCCTTGATACCGGCCGTGAGAATGAGCACCGCCGCGCCGAGGGATGCCCATGCCTGTACCACGGCGACCGACGGCAGCGCGATCTTGGGATCGGAGAGGAAACCGATCGAGTTGATGTGCAGCGCGTTGAGCAGGCCGTTGACCAGGCCTGACGGCTGGTACATCATCTTCCAGACGTTCCCGACCGCAACCACTGTCGCGACCACGGGAAGGAAGTAAAGGAATCGCCAGAAGCCCTGGAAGCGGAGCCGTTCGATGCACTGGGCGACGAGGAGAGACGCCCCGACCGCGAGAATGACCGAAAGGCCGGCGAACACGAAGGTGTTGACCAGGATCGGCGACACGAATGTGCCGTTGAAGTTGAGGATGTCGGCGTAATTGTTTATGCCGATGAACTTGATCTTCGTGAGGTCGTATCCACCCCACTGCGACAGCGACAGGTAGATGGCGAAGAACGACGGCAGGATGAGGAAGATCAGGAAGAAGAGGAGCGACGGCGCCAGGAACAGGTACCCAGCCCGACCTTCGCGGCGGAACCGACGACTGTTCGCCGATGCGGTTCGCATCCCGCTGGTGCTGAGTTCTCGCGCCGTCGTGGCGGTCGCTAATGTGCCAGTCATGTGAGTCTCCACCGTGAGGGAGGAGTCTCTCCCTCCCTCACGGCTGTGGTTGGTTTACTTGCGGTTGATTTCCGTGACCAGCGAGTCGAGGGTCTGGCTGACCGGCGCGTGATTCACGAGGATCTGGTTGAGGGAGTTGTGCAACGATGTCTTCGCCTTGTAAGCGTTGGCGGCGTTGGACTCGGCCATCGCGTATGAGGCTGCGTCGTAGATCGGCTTGAGGTTGGGATCCTGCGCCTGGAGCTTCGGGCCGAGGATGGCCGCGTCGGCCTTCCTCGGCGGAATGAGCCCGTTCGTCGCGAGGAAGTTTCCCATCTCGGTGACTCCGTCCTTGTTCTTGTGCGCGTTGAACCACTGGAGGAACTCCCACGCCTGCTGCTTGTGCTTGCTGCCCGCGTTAACTCCTGTGAAGAAGGCGTACGCCAGGGAGCCCTGCTCGCCGGCCTTCGGTCCGGGAACAGGAGCGGTGCCGACGTTCGCGTACTGGTCCTTCATCTGGTCCTTCAGGCTGCCGATCCACCAGCTCGCCTGGATGGCCATCGCCACCTGATTGGCCGGGAAGGCCTTCGTCGGCATGATCGACGTGGTCGTCGCACCCTTGGCAGCCAGATCGGACTCCAGTTGCATAACCGACTTGGCCTTGCTGTCGAGAGCGGAGCTGCCGCCCGCCTTCAGAAACTTTCCGCCCGCGGCATTCAACAGGGAGAGGAACGGGTGGGCCGTCTGGTTGTCACCGTCCTGGATAAGCGAGAGCCCCTCGACTTGGTAGTTTCCTGATGCGTCCTTCTTTGTCGTCTTCTCGGCGATCTGCTCAAGCTGGGCCCAGTCGGCCGGCGGTGCGTTGAAGCCGGCGTCGGCCAGAATCTTCTTGTTGTAATAGAGAACGTAGGTGTTGAACTCGGTCGGGTAACCGAACACCTGTCCGTCACCACCCGTGACTGCTGCAGCTGCGGCCGGGCTGTAGTTCGACTTGATGTCGCTCGCGACGTTTGCTGGCGGCGTGTCCAGAACGCCGTTGGCTGCGAGTTGGCCGCCCCAGAGGGCGTAGGAGCTCAGAATATCCGCGCCATGGCCTCCGGTCTGGCGGACGTTGAGCGTCGTCAGCAAGTCATCGAAGGAGACTGTCTGCTGCTTCACCTGAATGTCAGGGTGCGATGAATTCCATGCGCTGATCAGGTTGCTGATCCCACTCTTCATCGGCTCGTCGCCGTAGTGGCTCAGGAAGGTCAGCGTCACCTTGCCATTGTCGTTGCCTCCGGATGCGCCACCGCTGCAGGCGCTCATCGCCAGGGCTGCTGCGGTGGCGATGGCGACGGCGCCTGCCACCCGGAGGCGTCGTCCGGTCAGTATTCTCTTCATTGCTTTCCTCTCAGTGGGGATGCTTCGCGAGTGTGTGTGCGGGGCTCAACTCAGACGGGCGAGCGGTGCGTGGAGGATCGCGAAGGTTCGGGTGATGCTGAAGCCGTTCTTGAGGTAGAGGTGTCCGGCCGGTGAGTCCTCGTCTGTCCACAGGAACCAAGCGCTGTGGGCGCCGAGGGCTCGCATGCGTTCGAGGGTCAAGTGGAGAAGAATTTCTCCCAGGCCCGTGCCGCGACTCTCGGGGAGGACGCCGAATGGTCCGAATCGCTCGAGCACGTTCTCGTAGGTGCCGTGCATCGCCCAGCCGAGCATGCGCCCACGCGGGTCGCGCACGGCGATGATCCGCTCCAGCGCCTGGCCGCCCAGGACACCCTCACGGATTCCGCGAGCCCAGTCGGGGTTGAACCGGCCGCCTGCGATCTCGATGAGTTCCGGGAGATCGTCGCCTGTCGGCGAGCCGAAGGTCCAGCCTTCCGCTTCGAGGGCAGCGATCCGCTCCCGCGTCCGCTCAGGGAAGCAGTAGTCGTTGAGCGTCCGGTCCATCGCGACAGACTCGTACTGGGTGGTGAAGCCGAGGCGCGCGAGCAGCCGCGCCGCCTCGGGGTAGCGTTCGGCATCCAGACCGGGAAGGAAGTAGTTGGGCGTGTAGGAGGAGAAGTATGCAGTGAGCGCGCCGTGGGATGAGAGCCAATCCTTGACGTCGCCGATAAGACGGCTCCCAATCCCGGAGCGACGGGCCTCGGGCACGACGAAGAAGAACGGGATCCAGCCCGCCTCGCTTTCGAGGTCTGCTCCATCTGCCGCGATTCGGCGGCGCACGGCATAGGCAGCTCCGACGATCTCTCCGGCGCGATCAGCGACAAAGAGGCCCTTCGCATCGAAGTTGCGGTCGAGCAGGAACATGTCCCGGAACCGGTCGTACGTGATGCCATCAGTGGGCGCGGAGCGCGTCCACGCCTCCGCGATTAGCGGACCGTCGCCAGCGCGAAAGGAACGGATAGTCACGGTCGACACGGTCTCAGTGGTCTGCAGCATCGCTCTCCTCGGTCACTTCACTGTGGGTTATAGCGGGCATCGGCACTGCCTATGTACGGGACAGCGTCGGCCAGTGGGATAGAAATTACCTTCACTACCGAGGTCACGTCAAGCATTTTCAGCCATTCGCATGACGTCGGTAATGATTTTCAGCTTTTGGGCGTCACTGTCGCGAATAAAGGAGCGTTTCCGGCCCGTAAACAGCATCGACTGACACAGAAGACTCGGACAAGGCCCCCACAGATCCACCTGCATGGCGTGTCAGCCTGAGTTGGTCGGAGCCCCAGAGCAGGTCGATAGCGTGACGCCCGTCGGGCCCGTCGACTCGCTCCCCGGGAGGAAGAAACCAGAATTCCTCCGGATAGAGTTCAGCAAGCGCGTCGAGGATCGCCAAACCGGTTTCCACGGGCCTGTACACGCGGCGGTTGACGACGTGAAGCTGAGCCCCACGAATCACTTCGCCCGCGTACTTGTGGAACGTGGGTGTGAACCAGACCTCGCGGAATAGCACGCCGGGGATATCCGCCTCGCGCAGACGAGTCGTGAGCCGGCCATCGATCCAGGGTGCGCCGAAAATCTCGAACGGCTTCGTCGTGCCTCTGCCCTCGCTGACGTTCGTCCCCTCGAGCAGGCCAGTGCCGCAGAAGGCAAATGCGGTATCGAGCGTCGGCATGTTCGGCGATGGCGGGACCCATGGGAGGCCCGTCGCGCCGAAGTCGGACGTGGGGTCCCATCCGTCTACTCCGATGACTTCCAGTTCGACCGAGAGTCCGCGCGCGGCCAGGTCGCGGGACACAAAAAGTCTGGCGAGCTCTCCTGCCGTCATCCCGTGCCGCTGATGGATATCACTCCGTCCGACGAAGCTCTCGAATCCCGCAGTGTCGAGGCCGGGGCCTTCTAGCACTGACCCGCCGAGCGGATTGGGACGATCGAGAACCACGAACCGCACACCGGTGCGCGCCGCGCTCTCGAGCGCGTCGTACATCGACCAGATGTATGTGTAGAAGCGAACGCCGAGGTCCTGCATGTCGAAAACGATGGTCTCGACACCAGACTCCCGCACGATGTCGTCCAGCGCGCCACCGGACTTCAGGTAGGTCTCAACAACAGGAAGGTCGGTCCGCGCATCGTATCCTTCGAGCTCGGTCTCACCCGCTTGTACCGACCCATTCAAGCCGTGCTCGGGGCCGAAGAGAACCGTGACAGGGGCGCCCGCCGCCACGAGAGCGTCCGCTGTCCTGCTCAGATCGGGAAGTGTTCCTGTGAAGTTCGTCAGCAGGCCGATCGGGGCGGATCCCAGGAGCCCTGGGTTCTCAGCGGCGAGTTCGGCGCCGGTGCGGGTGCGGGTCATGAAAATTTGTTCCTCCCTGTCGGGCCGCTCGACCCGCGCACAACAGCACAGGGCCGCGGCAATCAGTTGTCGTCGCGAAGGTCCTTGACGATCTCGTACGTGCTCTTGAGCGCCTGGACGGTGAGGTCGTAGCGGCCCCGCGCGACTCCGACGAAGAGATAATCGACGATCGTGAGCTGTGCGATCCGGCTAGCCATCGCGCCAGAGCGGAAGATCGTCTCGCGCACCGCCGTCCGGAGAACAGCATCGGCCAGCTCGGCCAGCGGCGAGTCGGGGATGTTGGTGATCGCAACTGTGTGCGCCCCCTTCGTGCCCGCGGCATTCAGGAAAGCGATCGTCTCTCGCGTGCGCCCGCTGTGCGAGAACCCGACGGCCACATCCCCCGGCCCTAAAAGGGCAGCGGAGACGAGGGCATCGTGGGCGTCATGGAAAGCAAGGGCCACGTGTCCGATCCGAAGCAGCTTCTGGGCAAGGTCCTGCGCGCCGCCATTACTAGCTCCCACTCCGAAGAGCACCACTCGCTTGGCGCGCTCGAGGCGACGGATGACACGCTGGAGGGTCTCGATGCTGAGGTTGTCAGCGGTCTCACGGATGCCCATGATCTCGCTGCTGGCGATCTTTGCCACCATCTCCTGCAGGGTGTCCGACGGGCTGATGTCGGCACCGTAGGTCCCGTCGGTAGCCCCGAACTCCGCCGACTCTTTCGCAAGCTCAGCGGCCAGCTGCAGCTTGAGCTGGGGGTATCCGCTGACTCCGAGGGCGCGACAGAACCGCACAATCGTGGCCTCAGACGTGTTGCACGCACGCGCCAGCTCGCTGATGGTGTTCTCGACCACGATCTGCGGCCGCTCCAGGATCACGTCCGCAACGCGCTTCATGGTGGGAGGAAGGGAGACGGCATGCGATTGGATGCTTGTCTGAATGCTCACGGAGAGAACACTAGTGAGGCTTTCGGCAAGTGCCATCTGGTCTCCCTCCTCACAGTGATCGCCGGTTCACACTATTGATTTCGCTCCGTCTTTGTCAATCATTTACCGTGTTGAGGCTGATGCTGTAAATTGTTGCTATTCTCATCAGGAGGAACAGTGCGAGTGGACGAAGTCGTACCGGTAACGAAGCGCGTGGTCGCGATCGACCTTGGCAAAACGACCTGCCGTCTACGCCTCGATGACCGACTCGAACTGGGGCCCGGGTTCCCCGGGCTCGCCTCCTCTGATGGCGCCGACCGCGCGGTCGCTTCAATCGCACCGCTTCTCGACCGGTTGTGTCGCGCTTCTCCTGTGACGGACAGCCCGGTCTTGACCTGTATTGGTGTCGGGGCTGCCGGCGCTGAATCTGAACCATCGGCGGCTCTGCAACTCGCGCGGATGCTGCGCGAGCGTTGGCACGCGCCTACAGTCGTTGGCTCCGACGTGCTGACGGCCCACGTGGGAGCGTTCGACGGTGACGCTGGAACCGTGCTGATCATGGGAACGGGCTCAGTAGCTCTTCATGTGGATCCGGACGGCACTCGCGCACGCGCCGACGGCTGGGGTCCCTGGCTGGGCGATGACGGTAGCGGGCGCTGGATCGGACAACAGGGTTTGTCAGGCGCCCTCCGCGCCGAGGACGGTCGAGGCGAGCGCACCACCCTCACGCACGACGCCGCCCGTTTAGCAGGTGGCCTGGACAAGCTGCCCTCATTCGTGGGGACAGCCGACTCCGCGAGCCGGCTCGCCTCGTTTGCGCCGGTTGTCCTCGCTCACGCAGCCGATGGGGATGCGCTCGCGACACACATCATCGATGACGCCGCCGAACTCCTTGCTGCGACCGTCGCCGCCACCACTCCAGCGCTGGGCGCGGTGGCTGTCGTGGGCGGCCTCGCGGATCACCCCTATTTTCGCGCGCGGATCGACGCCGCTTTCGCCGGCCGCGGACTCACGCGGCGACCTGCGATCGGAACAGCTCTCGACGGGGCAGCCCTCCTCGCCGTCCGAAATGATTTGCCACACGAAAGGTATGCCATCCGTGCTTAGCCTCCCCGACCCCGGCTCTGACGCGCGCGCTGCTCTGCGCGCTGAACTCGAGACGCTCACGACCGAGGTCGCGACCGATGCACTCCGCGATCTCGACACATACCCCACCGCCGAAATCGCCGCCATCATGAATGAGCACGATCGGGACGTGCCGGTGGCTGTCGCTGCTGCGCTTCCCCGGATCACAGCAGCTATCGACGACATTTCTGCGTCGATGCGCCGGGGCGGCCGGTTGATCTACGTAGGCGCTGGCACGCCGGGCCGATTAGGCATCCTGGACGCCAGCGAATGCCCACCCACGTTCAACACCGATCCCTCGCTCGTGGTCGGTCTCATCGCCGGCGGAGACATCGCCATCCGTACCGCGGTCGAAGAGGTCGAGGACGATCCTCACGCGGGCGAGGCGGACATGAATTCGATGGATCTCGGGCCAAATGATTCCGTTGTTGGTATTTCGGCCTCAGGACGGACGCCTTATGTCGTTGGTGCACTGCAGTACGCACGATCGTGCGGCGCGCTTACCGTCGCAGTGGCGTGCAATTCAGACTCCGCGATCGGGAAGATCGCCGATCATGCCATCGAGGTCATCGTCGGCCCTGAGATTATCGCGGGGTCGACCCGGCTCAAGGCTGGCACTGCTCAGAAGCTGGTGCTCAACATGATCTCTACGATCACCATGATTCGTCTCGGGAAGACATATGGCAACATCATGGTTGATTTACGCGCCACCAACAGCAAGCTCCGCGCTCGCGCCGAACGCGCAGTGATGCGTGTCACGGGCCGGGCCCCTGCCGAGTCAACCCGCGCGCTCGACGCCGCGGGCGGGTCGGTCAAGCTCGCTATCCTCATGATCGAACGCGGTTTCGATGCTCAAGAGGCCAGCGAGAAGCTTGCCGAGGCAATGGACCTACGTTCTGCGCTCGACGCTTCGCGTTAGGCGCCGAGTGCGCCTACTGTCGGCCGAGTCAGGTCAATTCACCCCTAATTGAGGAGTCGGGGCGAACTCGGATCGTTGAGGATTCTCGTAGTGGCCCCGGTGCGGGAGGAGCGTTTCGCGGTGCAGAACCAACAAGAAGCGCCCGGCCATCGGCCGGGTGATTCGCCCGCCGTTCAATGGCCCGCAGGGCCGAGGCGGAGAGTGTTGATGTCATGCAGTCTTCCTCCCAAGTGGAAGACCCGACTGTCAACAACCTCCGTCAGTTTTATATGCGACGCCGACCACCGATATGGCGACGTGCATCTCCAGAGCGCCCTGCTTGGGGGCGCTGGGCATCACCCGATCGTCATGCGGGAGATGCGATCGCCGACACCCTGAAGTCGGGATGATAGGACTCACGCCGTCCGCGGCTCACGGCCACCACGTCGTGGCCGGCCCTGACCAGCCGAGGGACGAGATAGCTTCCGACGTGGCAGGTGGCGCCGATGGCTGCTACGCGCATGGCATCCAGACTCTCATGGTTGCGGGTCCGCGGGGTGCCCTTGCACCCCGCCTGCGCCAGATTCGGCCAGGTGGGGTCCGCGACAACCCGACTGCGCCCGAGAAAGAGAGCAACCTCAACAGGGTGAGACCCACAGGCGGCCCGCCTCACAGCAGGGCCCTCAAGGTCAATTGGGCTCGCCGGGCTGCCGAGCTTGCACCGTCTGCACGATGACGGTCGCCGCAACTGCGGCGACCGTCTCAGCGAAACGCATGGCACACGTGCCGTGTCGCCTGTCACAGTCGCCCGGTGCTCTGACGCTAAGACCTAAGGCCGACCGGCGTGAAGGCCGGGTCGCGCTTGAGAGATCGACCCGGCACTTGCCTTGCCACCTCGGGGCATCGCAGTAGTTTTGAGTACATCTGCTCTTCACCGTAAAAGCCGCTGTTGTACAGCAGTCGGGTGGCGTCAGGCGTAACGATCAGGTGCTGCCGCCAGAGATTGACGCCCTCACCTGCTGCGATCGCATCAGCAGGGATCTGCTCGATCCATTCGAACGGTTCCGGCGCCAGCTCCCAGCCCTCGACCGGAGAGTCGGCGTCGGAGAAGGCGAGACCACCAAGGGAAGGTGCGGGCTCCTCGCTTGTCAGCTCTCCGTCCCGCCGGGGCGGGGTCGGTGACGCATTGAGCACGGCCACCCATCGGTGCCCCGCCGCCAACGGCTTCATTGCGGGATGGCTTCCGTCGAGCAGTTGGAAGCCCCCGAGATAGCCCGATGCCCAGTGGCCTTCCGTATCGCTCGGGTTCAGCATTACCCCGTGAGCGACCGTTCGACCGCCTGGCTTCTGGGTAACGACCCCAATGGCATTTCCGTAGGGCGAGTGGGCCCACGGCTGCGGCTGCAACGGATAGCCCATGTAGTAATAGATGAATTCACCCGTCTCTTCGAGCCAATATCCGCTGACGGCGTCGACATGGTTTTCATCGAATGCCCCGGGAGCACCGCGGCTGATCAGCTCCTCGGGTTCGAGCGTCCAGGGGCCAGCCAAGGACGTAGACCAAGCCCTCTGGACGCGCTTCTCGCGCGAGTTTCCGGTGAAGCTGACGGTTACGAGCCAATAGCGGCCGTCGACGAAGCTGGCCTGGTTGGGTTCGTGCGCGTCTGAGACGATGAATGGCTTGTGCGTGCCGCCGCCCGCGGGAAGAAGCTCGGGGTTGGTGAAATCCAGTGGGGTGGGGGTAGCCCACGTTCCCGGTGCCGCGGATGGGTCGTGGGAGATGGAAGTTCCGTGTCCGGGCCTGTCGTAGAAAAGCACCATCCGCCACGCGCTGAGCTCCGAGTCCCAGACAACGCAGGGATCGCCGACGACATGAGCGCCGTAGCCCTCCGCGTTGCGGGCGAGGACAAGTCCTGTGCGTTTCCATTGAGTCTGCGCGGTGATTTCGGTCATGGGTGTCCTTTAAGTTGGTGGTTGGTCGGTTCAGCCACGCACGGCTCCGGCCGTGGTGCCGGCCATGAGCTTGTCCTGATAGCGCAGGAAGATCAGTAGCAACGGGAGCGTGATCACCAGCGCGCCGGCCAGCAGAATCTCGTAGTGCACGATGTACCCGTCGGCACCCGTGCTCAGCGCCGGAAGCAACACCATGACGGGTTGGTAGTCCGGGTCGCTGACCATGATTCGCGGCCACAGGTACTCGCTCCACTTGGCGACGAAAGTGAGCACGGCGATCGCGCCGAGCACGGGCGTCGACATCGGAAGAGCCACCTGCCAGAAGGTCCGCCAGTGCCCCGCTCCGTCAACGCGGGCGGCCTCGAGCACCTCCCCGGGAATCCCTGCCATGAATTGGCGGGCCATAAACATCCCCAAGACGCTCGCCGTGCCTGGGAGGATTTGCACCTGGTAGGAGTTGAGCCAATCGATCTGCGCGAAGAAGAGGTACAGGCTGGGAATGTTGACCTCAGCTGGCACCAGCATCGAGGCGATCAGAATGGCGAACAGGACGCCCCTGCCCCGGAACTTGTAGCGCGCGAATGCGTAGCCCGCCATCGCACAAAGCAACACGGTCAGAGCGGTGAAAGGAATCGCGACGATGACACTGTTGAACAGCGCGCGCCACATCTGAGCCCCTGTCGCGCCGGTGAAGAGAGCGATGAAGTTGGCGAACGTCGGAGACTGAGGCAGGCCGCCGGGGTTGCTGGTGAGCTCCCCTGGACTTTTGAAACCGCCGAACGCCATCACGGCGAACGGGTAGACGGCGAGGATCGCAAACCCGACCAGCACGATATTGACGGCTCCCCGGGCTCCTAGCCAGCGGGAACTCCGGGAAGGGCGGCGGCCGGTCGAGGGGCGTGTGATCGTGGTCATCGGTTGTCCTCGCGGAAGAGTCGGAACTGAATGATCGAGAAGATCCCGATCGCGATGAACATCAGCCAACCGACGGCGGCGGCCAGGCCGAATTGTCCACTCGTAATGTTCAGGACCACCTGGTTCATGATCGGCGCGGCCGATGGTGGGGCTCCCGCTGGTGAGGAGGCGTTGCCAAGCAACAGGTTCGGTTCGGTGAACAACTGAAGGGAGGAGATCGTGTCGATAACGACGGCGAAGAGGAAGATCGGGCGCATCATCGGCACGATGATGTACCGGATCCGCGTCCAGGTGCCTGCACCGTCCAGTTCCGCTGCCTCGAGCAGCTCATCGGGGACGCTTGTGAGCCCGGACAAGAAGATGACGAAGTACCAGCCGATCCCTCGCCAGATCAGCAACAACACCACGCCCCACTTGCCCGCGGTAGGATCGCTGATCCAGTTGATGTTGATGCCGAAAACGGAGTTGAGCACCCCCTCGCTGCTGAGAATGACACGCCACACGATTGCGGCCGCCACGGGAGCCATCACCTGTGGCACGAAAAGGAGCGGCTTGTATGCCCGAGGCCATGCGGACAGGCGAGATCGGACCAGCAGCGCGAGGAGAAACGCTCCTCCGATCAGCGGAACCACCGGCACCAGCCAGTAGAAGAGGGTATTCGAGACGCTCTGCCAGAAATCCGGTGACTGGAACAGGGAAGCGTAGTTGTCGATACCGGCCCAGCTGGCCTGTCCGTACCCGCGGTACTTGAAGAAGCTCAGCGCAATCGAGAATGCAGACGGAACAGCGAAGAAGATCAGGAATGACAGGAGGAACGGGGCGATGAACAGATAGGGGACCCAGCCCTCCAGCAGCCGACGGCGTGGACGGCGTGTCCGGCTTCTAGTTCGCGGGGTCTCCGCGGGGAGAGCGGCCGGGGTAGTCCGGTCGCTCTCCCGCAGATGGGCGGTCATATCAGATCCCTCGGTAGAGAATGGAGCAGGCAATCACTTGCCGTACGGGCAGCCGACTTGCGAGGCCAGCTGCTGCTGCGCCGTCGCGAGAGCAGCTTCCGGGCTGGCATCAGACGAGCTCAGGTAGTTGGCGAGCTGGGCACTCAGGACCATGGTCTCCTTATTCGCTGCCGGGTCGAAGGCGAAAAGCTTGTACGTCTTCGAGGAGTCGACGAATGCCTTGATCAGACTGGGGCCGAAGTACGCGTTGTTCTGGACCTTGGGGTCATTGAGCAGGTCGGTCACGTTGGGGATGTAGCCGGTCTGGGTCTTCATGAACTCAGCGGTACCCTTGCTGGTCATCAGCGTGCTCCCAAGGAACTTTGCCGCGGCCTGCTTGTGCTTGCTGGCGTCGGTGATGACGAACAGCGAACCCCCGGCTTCGCTTCCGCCCTTGGCGCCGCCGATCTCGGGCCACGTAGTCACGCCCCACTTCCCGGCCAGATCCGGCGCGTACTGCTGAAGGAAGACAGGGAGCCAGCTTGCGCCGAGGCTGGACGCGATCGAGCCATTGGCCAGTCCTGCCTGCCATTCCGGCGTGAAGTCATCGTGCGTCGTGTCGACCACGCCGGAGGAGCGAAGGGCCTTCAAAGCGGTGAAGGCCTCGGCGGTGCCCTTATCGGTGCCAACGGCGATCCCGCACTTTGGCGATTTAGTGGAGTACTTCGCACCATTACCGGACACGATCATCCCCCACTGATACTGCTGCGGGTTCGGAGCAACATTCCAGATGAAGCTGGACGGGAACGCGGCCTGCAGTTTCTTCCCGGCGGCGATGAAGTCGTCCTGCGTCTTGACCGAGGCGACGTCGATGCCGGCCTTCTGGAACATGTCAGTGCGGTAGAACCAGAGCTTCTCCTTCACCTCATACGGGAAGGCGAGCACCTTGCCGTTGTACTTCATCAGCGTCTTGGCGGAGTCGGTCACATTCCCGACATAGGGCTTCGCGAGTTCGGTCAGGTCCGCCAGGACGCCCGACTCAGCGAACTCAGGAAGCTCGGAATAGTTCAGTTCGACGATGTCGGGAATGTTCTTCCCGCTGGAGAGCTGGAGTCGCAGTTTGGCCACGGCATCAGAGTCGTTGGCGCCGGCCGACTCCACCTTCAGGCTCTGGCCCTTAGCGTCGGCGGGGAAAGCCGCCTTATAGGCGGCAAACTGGTTCTGCGCATTCTTGACATCACCCCACGTCTGCAGGGTGATCGGTCCGGACGCGTCCTCAGATCCGCCAGATCCGGAGCACGCAACCAGGCCAACGCTGGCCAGAGCGGTGACGGTGACCAGCGCGGCCAAGCGAGCCAGGCGGGGACGAGGCGAAAATTCTCGTGTCACAGGAAACCTCTTCTTCGGGTTCGTTGCGGAACGCAAATCGAATTGCGTTGTGGTTACAATATGAACTAGTTTCGGAGTTGTCAACACGAGGGTCATATCGATTTGCGAAAATGCAAATGTCGCGAGGACGAGAGGTACGAATGTCGCAGCCCGAGCGGCGCATCACCGTGGCGGACGTGGCGGCCCACGCCGGCGTGAGCCCGGCCACCGTGTCTCAGGTCCTTGGCGGCTCCCGGCCCGTTTCCGCCGCGACCCGAGAGCGGGTGCAGCAGTCAATTGACGAGCTGAACTTCCGCCCCAATCAGCTCGCCCGAGCCCTCCGACAGCAGAGATCGCACACTGTTGGCATCGTGGTCCCGAACATCACCCACGTTCTGTACCCCATGGTCGCTCGAGGTGTCAGCGAAATCCTGCGCCCCTTGGGCTACCAAGTAGCCCTCTACGACACCGATCACCAGGACGACATCGAGCAGCGCGTGCTCGCAACGCTCGTGGACCGGCACGTCGACGGCGCCATAATCTTCGGTCACGAACTGACTCCAGCCAAAGCAGCAATTCTGTCCGATGCGGGCGTCCAGTTCGTCGAAGGCGGCCTGGACGGCCCTCCTGAACACGACTGGGACACCGTCCGAGTGGACCAGCGGGCCGCGATCCGCCAAATCACCTCAGAAGTCTGGCAACGCCGCGGCGGCAGAATCGCCTACATCGGCGGCCCCGACAACGAAGGATCCTCCTACCCTCGACGTGACGGATTCCTCGATGCGATCAGAGCCCTAAACGTTCCAGGATCCGACTGGTCTCTCACCCAGACCACATACACCTGGCAGGGCGGCCGCGAGGCAATGGCCGAGCTCCTCGCGTCCGGGCCTGTTCCAACATCAGTCGTTTGCGCGAACGACATGATCGCAATCGGCGCCATGGATACGCTCCGCCGCGCCGGGCTGCGAATACCCGACGACGTCGCTGTCACCGGATACGACAACATCGACGCGGCAGAAATGGCGATCCCCCGCTCTCCACAATTGAAGCATTCGCCCACGAACAAGGACGGGCATGTGCCCGGCTGCTTTTGCAACGGATGGACGGCGGGTACAGCGGAGAGCCCCGCCACACCGCCATCGACCCAGAGATCGTCCGTCGCCAATCCGCCTGAGACTCGCCCGCGCGGGTGGGCCATGACGGCTCGGGCGATCATCGCCTGTGGTTCTCCGCGCTAACGCCAACTAGGTAGTGAAGGCCCTGCTGCGCCGAGCGGCCTGCTCGGGTCTTTGCTCCGCTGCATCATCCGAGCAGAGGACCAGCCGCCGCAGGTCTCAGTCAGTTGCACACTTAGGCGTTGACGCGGGATCCCGAGCAACGCAGCTTTTGATCGCAAGCCGCAGCTCTTCCTCCTCCGGTCGCGTGGCGCGGTCCGGAGGATGCGAACCCTGGCAGAACCGGGACCCATCCCATTTGCCTGGGGCTGTCCTGTCCACGTCGCGCGAAGGCGACGTACCGGCGAAAAGGAACAAGGGCGCGGGAGAAGAATCCAAAAGAACGAGGAACAGGAGCGACTGATCTTCCCCCGGTTCCTCGGACAGTTTGATGTGTCGTTTCAGGCAGCCAGGGTGACTGTCGTCGGGACGATTTTCTCGTAGTCCGCCGGGGAGTGGGACGCAACCGGACCAGCTCCGCCTGCTCATCCGCATCCAGCACCGGGACCACTCCGGCGGCTTTCTCCGCCTGCGCTTTGACGAAGTCGTCCTCCGCCACCCATCTCGAGAGCGCACTGTTTGTCGGCGCTCGTTAGGAATTGAGCAGAAACGCTCGTGAGGAATTGAGCACCTGATCCAGATTGGACGGGTGATCACCTTGGAGCATTGGGCCTTGATTCGGCGGCTGCACTTGGCAGAGGGAGTGCCGAAGGCGCAGATCGCCAGACAGCTCGGGCTGTCGCGGAACACGGTGGCGAGGGCGTTGGCCTCGCCAGCGCCGCCGACCTATCAGCAGCCGCCGAGACCGTCGGCGTTCGACGAGCTCGAGCCGCGGGTCCGGTCGCTGCTGGCCGAGTTCCCGACGATGCCGGCGACGGTGATCGCCGAACGAGTCGGTTGGGCAGGGTCGCCGTCGTGGTTCCGGAAACGGGTCGCCCTGCTGCGGCCGGAGTATTCACCGAAGGACCCAGCCGACCGGCTGGACTACTCCCCGGGCGACCAGGTCCAGTGCGATCTCTGGTTCCCGCCAGCGCGGATTCCGACTGGGACCGGCCAATGGGCGTCCTTCCCGGTGCTGGTGATGGTCGCCTCGTATTCACGGTTCATCACCGCCCGGATGCTACCCACCCGCAAGACACCGGACCTGCTGGCCGGCATGTGGTCGCTGCTGAGTGGGCAGCTGGGCGCCGTTCCCCGACGACTGATCTGGGATAACGAGGCCGGCATTGGCCGCCGCAACCATCTCGCGGAGGGCGTCACCGGGTTCTGCGGGACGCTGGCCACTCGGATTGTTCAGCTCAAGCCCTTCGATCCGGAGTCCAAGGGCATCGTCGAACGAGCGAACCAGTTCCTGGAGACCTCGTTCATGCCTGGCCGCCAGTTCGAGCACCCCGACGACTTCAACGCCCAGCTGGCGACCTGGCTGACCAGAGCGAATCAACGAACGGTCCGATCGCTCCAGACCCGGCCGACTCAGCTGATCGAGCTGGACCGGAGGTCGATGCTGGCGTTGCCGCCGTTGGACCCGCAGGCCGGGTTCCGCAACCGGATCCGGGTCGGCCGGGACTACTACACGCCCGTGCTCGGCAATGACTACTCCGTCGACCCGGCGGCGATCGATCGGATGGTCGATGTCAGCGCCGACTTGGAGCGGGTCCAAGCGCGTCTCGCCGGTCGGCTGGTCGCCGACCATCCCCGCAGCTGGGGACGCGCCGGACGGATCACCGACCCCGAACACGTCAGCAGCGCCGGCCGGCTGCGGGTCGCGTTCCAGCAACCGTGGCCGAAGACGATCGAGGATGCCGGGATCCTGCGGGATCTGGCCGACTACGACGCCTTCTTCGGCATCACCCTCGACCAGGAAGAGCACACCGCATGACTAGCACCGCGATCAAGCAGATCGACCATCTCGCCCGGGCGCTGAAGGCGCCGCGCATCCAGGAGCACGCTGCCCGGCTGGCCGAGCAGGCCCGCGACGCCGGGTGGTCCCACGAGGAATACTTAGCTGCCGTCCTGGATCGGGAGGTTTCGGCCCGGGACTCCTCCGGATCGGATCTGCGGATCCGGGCGGCCGGGTTCCCCGCCCGCAAGACGATCGAGGACTACGTGTTCGATCACCAACCCGCGCTGAAGCGCGACACGATCTTGCACCTGGCCGGCGGGGCTTTTCTCGCGGGCGGGCAGAACGTCGTCCTGATCGGTCCGCCCGGGACTGGCAAGACACACCTGGCGATCGCGCTCGGGATCAGAGCCGCCCACCTGGGTCACCGGGTTCTGTTCGGCACCGCAACCGAATGGGTAACCCGCCTGCAAGCCGCCCACACGGTTGGCAAGCTCGGCGCTGAGCTGGCCAAGCTGCGCCGTTACGGGCTGATCATCGTCGACGAGGTCGGCTACATCCCGATCGAGCAGGACGCCGCGAACTTGTTCTTCCAACTCGTCTCATCCCGTTACGAACACGCGTCGTTGATCCTGACCAGCAACATGCCCTTCGCCCGCTGGGGCGACGTCTTCTCCGACCAAGTCGTCGCCGCGGCCATGATCGACCGCATCGTCCACCACGCCGAAGTCGTCACACTGAAGGGCTCCAGCTATCGACTCCGAAACACCGAGATCGAGACGCTACCCTCCGTCCGCGCCGAAAACGCGGCAAACTAACCACACAACGAAGTGCTCAATTCCTCACGAGCGAAAGTGCTCAATTCCTGACGAGCGCTGACATGTTCGAGACGCCGAGCTCGCGGGCGACCTGCGAAAGCGGTCGGTCGCTGATCCGGACTAACTCGATCGCACGAACACGGAACTCCCTTGGGAAACGTCTAGCCATAAAGACCAACCTCCCGAACCAATAAGGCCGATGCTAAGTGACCGAAGAAACGGGGGAACACCAAGGAGAGAGAAGGAAAGCAGAAGCAGGAGACAGAGAAGGAAAGAGCGAATGCACGTAGGCACTCTTCGAGATGTGCGCTGTTATGTCTCAGGACATAGGTGACGATTCTGCCTCAGGACATCGGTGACACTTCGGTGCTGTTTGGTGGTGACACTTCTCCTCGATCTTTGAGGCATGAGCCGTGTCGAACCCGTTGATCACCGTGTCCGTCTCGCGATCACCCAGTGGCCACCGGATGCTCCGAGAGGGTCGGTGACCACGTTCTGCGCCGAACACGGCATCTCCCGAAAGACGTTCTACGAGATCCGGAAACGGGCCATCGAAGACGGCCCCGCCGCCGCGCTGGAGCCCCGATCGAGGCGCCCGCGAGCCCGCCCCAGCAAGATCACTGAGGAGATCAATCGGCAGGCCATCCAGGTGAGGGCGGCGCTGGAACAGTCGGGCCTGGACCACGGTCCGATCAGCGTCCACGACCGGATGCGGCTCCTTCGAATCACCCCGGTTCCTGCGGTGTCGTCCTTGGCGCGGATCTTCCGCGATGCCGGCGTCGCTCGGCTCGAGCCGCGGAAACGACCACGGGCCTCCTACCGCCGGTTCGTCTATCCCGCACCGAACGCGTGCTGGCAGATCGACGCCACCGAATACGTCCTCACCGAGGGACGCAAGTGCGTCATCTTCCAGCTCATCGACGACCACTCCCGCCTCGCCGTCGCCTCCCACGTCGCCTTGACCGAGAGCTCCGAAGCTGCGATCACCGTCGTCGCCAAAGCCATCCGACTCCACGGTGTTCCCCAGCGGCTGCTGTCGGATAACGGCATGGCCCTCAACCCGTCCCGGCGCGGGTTCGCCGGCCAGCTGACCACGTACCTGGCTTCGTTCGGTGTCGAGGCGATCACCGGCAAACCGTTCAAACCGACCACCCAGGGCAAGAATTGTGAAGACTTGTCATGGTGCTGCGACGGTCTCGGTCTGACTCAGGCCAAGAACTGACCATGGTGTCCTTCGTTCGATTTGTCGACCGGGGCCGGCGCAGTATCCAGGAGCGCGCCGGCCGACCGGATCTGACCTGATAGGAGCTTGGACTAGAAGCCCCATCACAGTTCTGTCGACCCGCCCGACCGGCTCGCCCCGTCCGTTCAACCAGCGCGCACGGAAGGAGCACCTCCAGCATGACAATTGAATTGACCGATGTCACGGTCATCGGCGGAGTCGACACTCACAAGCACACCCACTACGCCGCCGCCATCGATGATCATGGTCGGCTGCTCGGCCACCACGAGTTCCCCGCCACCGGACCCGGCTACGACGCTCTTCGGTCCTGGATGCGCAGCTACGGCAGCCTCGCCTCTATCGGGGTGGAAAGCACCGGCTCGTTCGGCGCCGCGCTCGCCCGCGAGCTGACGAGAAGCGGTGAACACGTCATCGAAGTGAACCGGCCCAACCGGATCGCAAGGCGGATGGACGGCAAGTCCGATCGCCTGGACGCCGAGCAGATCGCCCGCGCAGTGCTCGGCGAGACCTCCACCGCTGTTCCCAAGAGCAAGTCCGGCGCGATCGAGGTGATCCGCACCCTGCGGGTCGCGCGCTCTGGCGCGGTCAAGGCACGCACCCAGGCCTTCAACGCCCTGTTCGGCGTGATGATCGGCGCGCCCTCGCAGCTGCGCGACGAGCTCGTCGATCTGACCAAGCGCACACTGGTGAACCGATGCCTCCACCTACGACCTGAGACAGAGAATCTTCTCTCGCTGTTGTCGGATCCTGCTCGTCTGCACCTGGCCGGCACGAAGCTCGCCCTCCGCGACCTCGCACGACGCTGGAAGACCCTGGACGACGAGGCCAAACGGCTCAGCACACAGATCGCGGACCTCGTCAACCAGACCGCTCCCGACCTCGTCGCCTTACACGGAGTCGGCGTCGAAGTCGCCGCCCAGTTCTTAGTCACCGCCGGCGACAACGCCAACCGCATCAAGAACGAGGCAGCCTTCGCCAAGCTCTGCGGCGTCGCCCCACAACCCGCCTCCAGCGGCCGAACCACCGGACGACACCGGCTCTCCCGCAGCGGAGACCGCGCCGCGAACAGCGCCCTCTACATCGTCGCGATCGTCCGAATGCGCCGACACGAACCCACGCTCGCCTACGTCGAACGCCGCAGCGCCGAGGGTCGCACCAAACGCGAAATCATCCGCTGCCTGAAGCGATACATCGCTCGAGAGATCTACGCCAACCTGCCCCAAATCGGCACTTGACGAACATAGGAGCATCGAGCGCTTCCACCAGACCCTGTTCCGCTACCTCGACAAGCAGCCCATCGCCGCCACCCTTGCCCAGCTGCAGGAGCAGGTCGATGCGTTCGACATCATCTACAACACCCAACGACCCCACCAAGCCCTGCCCGGACGGATCACTCCGCAGCAGGCCTGGCAGGCCACCCCGAAAGCCGAATCGCCCAGGCCGCCTGCGCACGACTCCCGACTTGGCCGCCGTGACGACGGCGTTCGCGTCAAGCTCGTCGACCTCGGCGGCAGCGTCGAGTTCCACGGCATCCGATTCGGCATCGGCCGCGACTACAGCAAGAAACGCATCGCGATCATGGACACCGGCCCCACCGTCATGTTCTTCGACCTCGACGGCACCCTCATCATCGAACAACCCTGGCCCTCACCCGGCGTCAAATACGTCAGCAACGGCCGACCCCGCGGCCGCCGCCCCGCCCCCAAGCCAGACGAACCGTCACCGATGTCCTGAGACACCAACCGCTTCCGATGTCCTGAGACAGTTCCGCTTCCGATGTCCTGAGACATCACACTTCGAGATGTGCGCGCGCGATGCGCGCCGAAATGCACGGGCAACCGGAAGTTCTAAGTGTGAGAGGTGGAGTGGCGCGGTGGAAGCGCGGACAGGCGGCCCAGGGGGCCAAGCAGGCCGTGCACTACGCCTTCGGCGGGGTCTGCGACGCCACCCTGACCGCCAAGACCACCGACGGCGCGATGGCGGCGGCCGGCTATGCGGATGCGGTAATGACCCGGTACATCGTCGAGAACGGCGCCATCCGCGACGACCTCCTCACCCGTTCCCAGCTGAAGGATTGGGTCGACGGTATCGACCCGCTCACCAGTGAGCGCCGCGGCCGGGATTTGGAGTCGCCCGTCGCAGACCTGATTCTGGATGCGACCATCAACGCCCCGAAGTCGTTCTCGATCGCGGCGGTGCTGGACCCGGAACTGGCTGCCGCGTACGAGGATCTGCAGGACCGGTTGCGAGATCGGATCATCAAGCTGTGGCAGACCGAACTCAACGCCCGCCGCGGCAAGCAAGGTGCCATCCGCGAAGACCTGGCTCGCATCGAGATCGTCGAACTCCGCCACGAGCGGTCCCGCTCGCTAGACCCGCACAAGCACCGCCACCTCTGGCTGAACGTTAAAGTCCAAGGGCTCGACGGGAAGTGGTCCAACGTCGACACTCGCGTCGCTCTGCGGTTCCAGAACGTCGTGAACGCTGAAGGTGATCTTGCCTCCAGGACCGACCCAGCCTGGATCGCCGCGCTGGCTGCCAAGGGCTTCACGCTGAACTCGGACGGTGAGATCGCGGAGCTGCAGCATCTCGTGCGGCCGCTGTCGAAGCGCTCTGCGCAGATCGAAGCCAACAAGGCAGCCCACCTGCGCGAATGGAAGGAACAGCACCCCGGTGAGGAGCCCTCCGCCACCGTCCTGACCCAGATCGATCAGTGGGCGTGGGCGGCTGGCCGGCCAAACAAGCCGAGCCAGCTAAAAGAGGAGGATTGGGCGTCCATCGTGATGGCCGAACTACTACACGTCGACCCGGAATTCGGGCAGCCACGCAATGCGAAAGTTGCACGGTCGATCGCCATCGAGGACCTCGACATCGAGCTCCTCGCGTCAAAGGCGATCGTCGACGCCGATGCCCGGTCGACTCGCACGGGAGGCAGGTTCAGCGACATGGACGTTCTGGCCGGCGCGATTCGAGCGATCGCAAGTTCCGGCGTCGTCGCCGATAGGCAACGCCTGGCTGAAATCGCTGACGGAGTCGCCTCCTTCGCCACCCGCACCTACAGCGTGAGCCTGCTTAGTGAGGCGAACATCCCGGCGCACATCAAGCGACGAATGGCCACTTCAACGGCGACTTTGAAAGCCTCCCTCGCATATAGGATCGAACGAATCTCTGCTCCCGGCGCAGCACTGAACACCCTCGAGGTGAAGGCAGTCGGACAAGCAATAGAACCGGAACGTTCGCTAGATAGAGGTCAACTCGCTGGCGCCGCGGCAATCGCCGGCACCTCGAGAAGCGTCGCGGTGTCGGGCGCTGCCGGAACGGGCAAGACAACGATGCTGAAAGTCGCTGGCGCAGCGCTTCGTCTACGTGGCCGCAACATGATCATCGTCGCGCCAACAAAGAAGGCGTCGGCCGTGGCTGGCCGTGAAACACGGAGCGCATCTTCGTCGCTGCATCAACTACTCCACGACTATGGCTGGCGTTGGGGCACGAATAGGGCGGGGGGAACTGATTGGCGGTGCCTCCAGATCGGAGAAGTCGATCACGACACCGGGCACGCGTACGACGGTCCTCGGATTACGATCCATCCCGGGGATCGGATCGTCGTAGACGAGGCCGGAATGCTCGATCTCGAGGCAGCTAATGCCCTCGTCGAGGTGCTAGAACGAACTCAGGCGACGGTGGCACTAGTCGGCGACCAACGTCAGGCGCTGCCTGTGGGGCACTCCGGCGCGATGGCTCTCTTCTGGGCCCACTCGGCGGACCAGGTCGAGCTCATGGACATCCACCGATTCAAGGATCCCGCTTGGGCAGACTTGACGTTGAGGTTGCGCGATCCGCAAGGTCGCGCAGCGTCCGAGCGCGTCGCCGACGATCTCGTGGACACTGGGCATGTCGTCCTTGCAAATAATGATGCCGAGGCCCGAATCGGAATGGTCTCAGCCTGGTTCGATGCGGAGGAGCAGCGAAAGTCGATAGCGCTCGTCGTCGCGACGCACGCTGAAGCGCTGGCAATCAGTGAGGATATCCAGAGTCGGAGAATCCATGCCGGCGAGATCGACACCAGTGAATCCACCTCGGGTCAATGTGGTCAGCCCATCTTCGTGGGCGACATCGTTCAGACCCGACGAAACGATCGCGGGTCAGATGTCCAGAATCGTCAGCATTGGGTAGTCAAGCAAATCACGGCAGGACATGTGATTCTCGCCTCCTCGTCGGACTCGACCGACCTCAAGAGGGTCACCCACGAATACGCCAACGCTCACATGCACCTGGGTTATGCATCAACGGTCTACGCAGTCCAGGGCGAGACCACCGATCGCGCGCTCGTCGGACCCGGTGTAGACGCCGCAGGACTCTACGTTGGGCTTACACGGGGCAAGGAGGAGAACGACATCGTTCTCGTTGCACCGACCGAAGCTTCAGCGAGAACGCAACTCGTCGAAATGATGCAGCGGCAGTCAATCGAAGAGACCCTTGATGCGTCGCGAGCTGCCGCACGAGTTGAATTCAATCGCGCGGCCCAGAACCAGACGGGGCCATCAACCATGGCGCATCCGGACAGAACTGCGATCCTCGACCGATGACGGGGACTATCGCTTAGCCAGTCCAGCAGTCCGAGCCTGCCGGCCGCGCTCGTTGATGCCGTCTAGCGCGCCGTCCTGCGCCCGAAACCGAAGTAGCGCAACGCCAAGCGCGTCAGCTCGATCGCGGGCCTCTGGGAATACGCCTCCCGGCGTAAACAGCAGAGGGGACCGCCCGTCTCCGGCTGAGGTTGCGGCTGCACGTTCAACAAGGTCGACATCAAGGTTGCCCCGTCGGTTTTCGACCCAACCGAGGAAGTGCGAGCTGTACAGATCACAGACATCTCGTGCTTGGCCTGAAGCCGTCACCGAATCGAGTGCGCCAAGATGGATCATCCATTGTCGACACAACTCAATCGCTTCACCGTCCGAAACACCAAGTGGTCTCGGTAACGGAGGTTCTTGCGCTCCCATGTAACTAGTGTCCAACAGTCCACCGAAGCTCCACTACGGTCCGAGCAGACTGACCCGCGCAGATGACGGAACGAGCGAGCGGACATTAGGCTGGCCGCGGCAGAAAGTCGTCTCGGAGAAAGTACTAGCGACCATGTCGTGCAGCAGGGGAAGCGCAGATCCCAAGACGGCAACGCGGTATCGACTATTTTCCGATTCTGCTGGTCGCTGCCAGAACCCCGAATGTCTACGACTACTTTTTGTCGATCTCCCGGTTGCGGGGGACGTACATTTCGGAGAAATTGCGCACATTATCGCCGCCAGCGCTGGAGGACCGCGCGGAGACGGAACGGTTGAAGCCGAAGACCTAGGCGCGTGGAGCAACCTCGTTCTGTTGTGCGCGAGCTGCCACACAATGATCGACAGGGCAGAAGAAGACTTCCCTGAGGACCTCCTCCAGTCGTGGAAGACATCTCATCTCGAGAAGATCGAAGCGGCTCTTGGTGTTAATTCGTTCCCCTCACGAGAAGCAGCACGGGCGGCCATCGAACCAATGCTCATCCAGAACTGGAAGATCTTCGAAACTAGAGGACCACACAACGACTACCAGTTTGATCCGGAGAGCGAGCAGGCTCGAATGTGGCAACGAGACATGACGGAGACCGTGATACCCAATCTCCGCGCAGTACTGCGAGTGCTTGATGCCAACCGTGACTTTCTCACGCTGGATGAAAAGCAGACGCTCGAAGAGTTCCGCCTACACGTTCGCGATATGGAAGGCCGTCACGTAAAGCACGAACCAGGGCTAGTAACCCAGCGCTACCCATCAGGAATGGAAGACATCCTTGCCTCCTAGCCAATACGAATGGTTGATGCCGACCTTCACCGATCTCGATTTTGTCGCTGACATCGAACTGGATGATGCCTCGGTCCTTGTTCATCGCCTGGGGCGCCCTCCAGTGAGACTTGTCCTGACCAGCGCCGACCCGACTACTGATGCGGAGATCACCGCCGCACACGATATCCACAATGACGTGAAGTTTGTCATTAGCGTCCCGCGGGATGGTCGCATCCTCGGAAGCGCGTTCAATCGCTGCTCCGAACTAGGTTTGGGCATCGGCCACGTCGGCGACGCCATGCGGGCAATCCGTGACGAAGACGATCCTTCAAAGCACGTGAGCCGTGAATACGCATTCGTCTCGCGCGGACTAAATCAACACAGCGCTATTGCAAAAGTCGTCAGGCTCGACGACAAGCGTCTCAGAATTGAGCGGAGAAGCCTTCCCGCCTTGGTAGCTTTCATTGCGCCTGAATACCAGCCGACAGCGGATTCGGTTCGGAACGCAGTAGCCCGCTACGACGCTTTCGACGTCTTCGTTGCGACTAACCCCAATAGCGACCCAACTCCTGAGGCCATAGCGGCGGGAACCGCAGCAGGCGTCGGAGTCCTGAAGTGGTCACCATTCCTCGCCTATTTGCATCGTGCATAACAAGCGAGCGCTTCGCCAGTTGGCCGAGATCGCGGGACGCGTGCCAGCAGTGCGCGTCCTCATCTTCGGCTCAATCCTCTGCAACCCTGGCAGCGCCGCAGACTTAGACATTCTCGTTGTCTACCGAGATCCCGACGACCTGCAGGATTTCCGAAACCTGGTCGACAACGCGGACGCGCTCCCGGCAATCGATATGACGGCGATGAGCGTCGAGGAGGAACGGCATTCACCGTTTCGGCTCAACTCTGGTGCGATCGGTCTGTCGGTCGCGCTCACGCTCGCGCAGGACTGTCACGCCCCGGGCAATGAGCAACCGACACGCCTCGGCCACTCGGCTCGGCCCAAGTTGGGAGGATCTTCTTGAAGCAGCGATTCCAGCTAGCGGTGTCCGTACCCTCTGCAAGACTCTAGTTGTGACGCGGGAACGAGATGAGCTGGCACTGCTCCAAAGTCTCACGAGCGAGCCCGTTGAGGCGACTTGGCTCGAATTCAAACAGAACAACGGCGACCCTCAATTGATCGGCGAGTACATCTCCGCCCTCTCTAATGCGGCTGTCCTCGAGCGTCGCGCACACGCGTACATGGTGTGGGGCGTTCGCGACAGCGACCACATGGTCGTTGGCACGTCGTTTAATCCAACAGCGGCAAAGAAGGGCAACGAGGCCCTCCAGCCCTGGTTAAGCCGTTTGCTTGAACCTCAGGTGCACTTCGAATTCCGATCTGTAAACACTGCCCCAGACGTCCGCGTATGGATACTCGAGATTGAAGCAGCTCGAAGCCGGCCAGTGTCGTTTTACGGGACCGAATGGGTGCGTGTAGGGCCCCACAAGCACAAACTAAGCAAGTTCCACGAGATCGAACGGAAGCTTTGGAAGTCGTTTGAGACCGATGTCTTCGAAGCAGGATCTGCGCTCGACGGCGCGCGTGAAGAAGAGGTTCTGCAACTTCTGGATTACTCCGCGTACTACGAACTCAACAGGCTTCCCCTGCCGCGCGCTCGGCGCGGCTATCTCGAACAGTTCGAGAATGATGGTCTGATAGTCCGCGGCTCGGTTGGCTGGTCTATCACCAATCTCGGGGCGATTCTCTTTGCCCGAGATCTAAGCCGATTTTCCTCGCTGTCCCGGAAACGCGTTCGCGTAGTTCACTACGACGGTAACAACCGAGTCGTGACCAAACACGAACAGCAGGGGGAACGAGGCTACGCAAGCGGTTTCGAGGGCCTTGTTGAGTACGTCAATTCCCGACTGCCCCGACGGGAGGTGATCGGTGAAGCCCTACGCACTCAAACAGTGATGTACCCGGAACTCGCCGTTCGCGAGTTGCTAGCGAACATGCTGATCCACCAGGACTTCACTGTCACGGGTGCAGGACCGATGGTCGAGATATTCGATGGACGGGTGGAGATCACTAATCCCGGCATCCCCGTCATCGATGCGAAGAGATTCGTGGACTATCCGGCGCGATCTCGCAACGAGAAGCTGGCCGAATTCATGACGACGATTGGAGTATCCGAACAACGCGGTTCAGGCTGGGAGAAGATCGCGTCTCTTGCCGAACACCATGAACTGGCATCTCCGGACGTCACTGTTACGGAAAGTACAAAGGTCACGCTGTTCGCCCCCAAGCCTCTCCAGAAGATGACGCGAGCTGAACGGCTTCGAGCTGTGTACATGCACGCGTGCCTGCGACAGGTTTCGGACGAGAGCATCACCAACGCATCAGTGCGAGAGCGATTTGGAATCGATTCGAAGAATAGCGCCCAAGCGTCCCGATTGCTCGGCGAGGCAGTGGAAGACGGACTTCTGGTGATCGAGGAGGGATCGACGGGACCTCGGAACCGACGCTACCTCCCCTTTTGGGCTGCCGAGCAGGGCTAAGTCCTAATTGATGGGAAAGCTGCTCTAGGCCCGACTGGCGCATCAATTGTTGATTCTGACCAGGCATTTGGTTCGTCAACTTTACTTGACGGCTAATTGACAATCGTGGTATTTACTTGACGCGGCCGGCGATCATGTTGTATAGACCTTCCCCTCAAGTGAAGCCATGCCGACGGCTGGCTGCACAGCGAAGGGGGCTGCGTTCTGCAGCCCCCTTCTCTGATGGTCAAGAGAGGACGGGCGGGACACCTGTCACTGCGATGGCTGCCGTTGGCCCGGTCGCGGATGCGTCCGGGCCGTTAGCTTTTGGGGCGCGCCGGGTGACCTCCGCGGTGGTGTAGCGGAGGGAGGGGCCGACGCTGTCGGCGACGACTTCGGTGGCGGCTCGGGGTTCGCCGGTGGCCTGGTCGGTCCAGTGGCGGAATTCGAGGTTGCCGTTGACGATTACGGTGTCGCCCTTGGCGAGACTGGCGCGGACGTTCTCGGCAGTGCGGCCGAACACGGTGGTGCGGTGGTACTGGGTGTCGCCGTCGACCCATTTTCCGTCTTCGAGTTTGCGGTCGGTGACGGCGACGGTGAACTTGGCGAATTTGGTGCCGTTCTGGGATTCGCCGTAGTCGGGGTCGGCGACGAGGTTGCCTTCGATGCTGATCGGGACTCGTGTGCTCATTGATCTTGCCTTTCGTTGGGGCGGTCCGCAGGTTGGATCGCCTTTCACTTAGAACTTCCGGATCACAACGAAAAAACGCGCGCAACAGGCGCGCATCCGCGAACTAGCCGTCGAGTGAGCCGAGTTCAGCAAGCTTCGCAAAGCGGATCATCGATCCACGTTTCCCCATACGGCTCCGAATCCGCGCGGAAACAGAACAAGCGAAGATGACTTTTGTAGTAGTTCACCATCGCAAGATCGCCATCGCCAGCCAGCTGCGGCTCATGGGGTTCCAAGGGCTCGGGGTACGTAGGAAACTCAATTTCGGCGTGACCCTCGTAGTCTCCAGGCCGCTGAACCGCGATTACCGTGAGTCCAGCGTGTCTTAGTTCACCCACACGTGCTTCCGCAAGGCCAGCATACGTCTGGCTGTTCACCCTCTGTGCGGTCTTCTTTACTGGCGTATCCCCAATGCGTTGACGAATTACAGACACACCTGCCTCTGTCGTCCTCGGCTTGAGGGACTGCCACTTGAGAGTCTTGTCTGCCCGTAGGTGCATGCTGCTAACAACTCGTTCGACGCACTCGTCGAGTCCCACCTCGTCTGGCAGCTCAAGCACTCTGAAGAGCGAAGCTGTCGACAAAGCGGCTTAGGGTCACATCGCCATACTCGCGTCTCGTCTGGAATAGCACGCCAGACGCGCGCTCAGCGACAAAGTCTACGTCCAGGGCTGCGGTTGATCCGTTGTAGAAGCGAGGCGCAAATTGAGCGGCGGCGGCCGTCATTGCGAATCGGGTGGTGCCTACCTCCAGATGCACATAACCGCGTGTGTTCTCCCACTCAATCGAGATGGTGCCATTATCGTTCGGCGTGAATTCTGGCGATGAGAGTTCAGATGGAAGTTGGCGAATTAGCCGACCGACAGATTCGAGCGTCTCCGTCGACGGGGCCAGGCTGCCTTCGCCATTCCACCCGTCGGTGAGTGCTCCGATCGATGCAAACTGCGCCCCGTTCCGGGCTCCCGAAAGCGCGATCGACGACGATGGACGATATTTGTTGACCCCAGCTTCACGGCCTGAATCTCTCTCCGAAGCGGCGCTTGTGATTGCGGAGATTAGATAGCTCTGGACATCCGGTTGAGGAGCGCGCGGCGCCATGATCCTTAACATGCCGTCAACGATCGATGTCGCGCTCAATTGATAGGGCACCAGCTACTCCTTTCCCACGGGTTCGAGTATCTCGCGCTGCGACTCTGTAGCGTCCACGAAGATCTTGTGAATTACGAGATGCGCGCGGTTCAGGACATCCATCACCGCGTCCCGATCGGGATTGATACCGTTTCCGCTCCTGGCAGTCATATCAAGAATGAATGCCGGTTCATTGTTCACGAAGCCCTCTGAGACCTGCAGTTGAACCTGGAGGCCATCCTTCGTGGCAAATGCGAAAGAGCCAGCAAATTGCGTCGGAGAGGCCGGGTCCAGGAGTGACTTCACTGCAGACGGATAAGCGAACGAAAATCCAAGGACATCTCTTCCGTACTCGAACGGGGTCTTGCCCTGCAAGAATCGCGACCCAAAGGCATTCAGATATCTGACGCTGACCGATTCGAATGGGGTCGCCGACCCTCGAGTTTCGAGGAGAACACTCACGAGCTCGCTGACCTTCGGGGCGAATCCATCCCACGAGTTGTATGGCGGTAGCGCGTTGACCGTCGCAATGCCATTACCGACCTGCGCAATAACCGAATCCGTATCTGAGCGGTACCGGTACATCGGTTGCCCCAACTGCGCCGCCATCCCAGGCGGAAGCAGTCGTTCTGTATACGTGAACCCGAGTGCATGGCATGCATCGCCGAATCGCGAGTAGAACGCCTCCTGCACGGAGGGATCTACGAGCTGAAATTGAATCGGACCCGCCTGCTGCGAGTGAATGGGCGGATTGACCTCGTCTGGGTCCCACCTGAACTCGGCGATCAGCTCGATAAGTGGAGGGTTCTTGTAGTGAACGCTCATCGGCCACCGCGTCCAGGTTGCGCCTGCATGTTGTCACCGTACCGCACGACTCCCCGAGCACCGCGAACGTTGATGCCGACTTCCTTCGTAGCTGCGGGATCCCACCGGCCGTAGTCAGGATCCGGCGTGCGAGCGACCGATCCAAGCGGACCACTCGGGCAAGTCAGCGGTGTCGCCGGTTTGCGGAAGTTCGGAGTGGCCGTTGTGGCATTCGCCGTTATACCAAGTCGCCAGTCGTGGGATGGCGACGGCGAGGCGTTCGTGCCATCCGATGGGTCCGTAGCCGGCGTCGAGACTGTCGTAGGAGACCAGCCACGCGGTGTGAAGCGCCGAAAGTTCCTCGACGAGAGCGCCGTGCTTGAACCAGCACGGCGGGACCTTCCGCGAGGCGATGTTGTAGCGGTGGGTGAACCAGACTACCCATTCCCGCAGGTCGGTCCAGACCTGCGGCGCGTCCTCGTCTTCGAGGGTGCGCCAGTTGATGACACGAATGCCGAGCATCCCCGGAGTCTGCCGTGGCGCTTGGTCTTCCCAGCTCTCGGCGAGGGAGGCGACGAGGTCGTCGAGAGGGATGTCGTCGCTCACCGCTGCTCCAGAGAGACTTCGATGTAGTGTGCGATCTTGGCTTGCAGCCGGGCGATCGCCTGGACGGACGCGGTGCGGCGGGAGACGAACCCAGAAAGCGCGCGGTCTCGTTCGATGAGCTGGTGCACGTATTCGTGGCAGCGTGGGTGCAGCGCCGTCAGGTCCTCGTGCTGCTCAAGGGCGGTCCAGCCGTAGGGGGTTTGGGTGACGCCGCGGTAGTCGAGGTGGTGCAGCTCCAGGGAGCGGGCGCTGCCGGAGCCGAGGCAGAGGGCGCAGCGGATGGTGCCGTTGCGGTGTTCTGCTTCGATGAACCAGCGATCGCGGCGGGCGAACCAGGCTCGGGAGTGCAGGTAGCGGCTGCGGTAGGTGTTCTCCCGGGCGGGACGGCGACCGTTGGACATCAGTTCCCCTCCCCCGCTGATCCACGGCGATCGAGCGCGGCTTGATACTGTTCGGCGAACACGACCTGCTGGTCGAGTTCCGTGTGCTTCTTGCCCGCGCTGACCTGACGGGCGTCGTCGCGGTCGGTCCACCCGCGGAGGTCGAGAAGGATCCCGCGACGGTTCCGGTAGGCAAGGAGCCCGACGGGTTCGGGCATACGACGGATCTCATCGAGGGTCATCACCGGCACCTTCTCGTTCTGCACGTTTGTGGAGGACCCGTTGTCGTTGTAGGAGTGCCCGGTGTTCCGGATCCGGCGTGTGCCCAAGAGGGATTCGATGTCGCGGAGGTGGTCAACGTCCGACGCGCCGCCGAGGAGGAGCTTGGCGGTGGCGGCAGACCAGATCGTGTCGGCTTCGGACCGGGACCATGCGGTCTCGGCTTGGGAGAGGGCTTGGAGGACGACGATGGTGGAGATGCCGATGCCACCGCCGTCGGCCATGATCCGCGGCAACGCCGGCCAGGAGAACATGTTCGCGATCTCGTCCAGGATGAGCGCGAGCGGAGGGTCGAGCCGCGAGCCGGGCGAGGCGAGCGCTTTGCGTCGTGCGGTCTCAACGATGTCGTCCAGGACTGCGCCGAGGAAGCCGCCCACGGACCCGGCACCGGCGCCGGTGCCGACGAGGTAGAGGCTGTTGGAGCTGGCGAGGAACGCGTCGAGGTCGAACTGCTCACCCGGGCCGGGTGTCATCGCCTTGCGGATCGCGGGGATGGACAGCGGACGGAGAGCGCCGAATACACCGAACCAGGAGTTGGCCAGTAGCTTCTCGTCGCCATTGATGATCGCGTCCAGGTCCTCTGACCAGCCAGGCGTTCCTTGATTAGCTAGCACGCTGACGGCTTCCCGCGCGATCCGCGGGTTGGATCCCCACCGCGCCAACGCGTCGGTGCCGCGGCCCGAGACTGCGGCGGCGTGCAGGAGCCGCGACAGCACATTGGAGGACACCTGCGCCCATTCCTGGTTCGTCTTCGACGCTCCCAGCGCGGTTCCCGCAATGATCGCCTGTCCCCGCTGGTCCGCGACGAGCGGATCCTCACATCCGGCGACCGGTGAGATTCGCAGTCCGGAGCGAATGCCGGTGAGCTCCTGAGGATCGAAGACGGTGACCTCGCCGACCCGCGCGCGTTCGCGCATGGTGACCGAGAGGTTGTCGTTACGGGTGGAGGTCGTGATCAGCGGGCCGTCCCAGTCGAGGATGGCATTGATGATAAACCGGTATCCCTTACCAGAACGGGGTGCACCCTCGACGACGATCGAGTCCTCGATCGACACGTACACGTCTTGGCTGTGGGCGCTGCCGACCTTCCACCCGGATGCAGACGGCGTGGGGTTGATCAGTGACGGGCGTAGCGTCTTGGCACGGTGCAGTGCGGTGCGGGCGGAGGTGTGTTTGCGGACTTCGCCGGGCTTGGCGAGCCCGTCCCGTCCCCGAAGCTCACGAATGAAGTAGCGATCCGTCTGCCGATAGCGAAGCCACCACACCACCCCGACTGCGACCGCGCAGAGAAGAAGAAAGACGGCTAGCAGATCAAGGACTCGGATCAACGTCACGGGCGCTGTGCATCCCGGCAGGAGGGTGAAGCCGCTTGGGTCTGCGCCCATCGCGAGTTGTAGGCCTGCGAAGACGCTGCCCGCCTGGCCGCCACCACCGCAGGTTGCGGTGATGGTCGCGCTGGCGACGCCGGTGGCGAGCGCGCCGGCGACCACGATGGCGAAGAGGCTGTAGAGAGCAACGTGCATCCAGGGCGAGCTTTGGGTTCTCATGCTCGTTCTCCACCCATCGCGTCGGTGCGGAAGACGGCGAGTTCGTAGTCGGTGCAGATGTTGCGCACCTTGGCCACCCGGTCCTGGCCGATCTGCCAGAGCCCTTCACCCTTGTGCAGCTTGCGGACCAGGTCGGCCTGGGTGTCGTTCCAGCCCAAGATCTCCCGTGACCGCGCGATCTCCCCGGAGTGCTGGGCATACGAGATCCGGGTTTCGCAGTCGGCCAAGAGACCGAGCGCCCTCGAGTGGAGGGCGCTGTTTCGGTCGCCCAGCGCGTCGAGGTCGGCGACCCGGTGCAGCAGGTACCAGTTGGAGGTGCCGAGGTGGCGGGCGACCTTCTCGTCCTCGACCCGGTCCGCGAGGCCATCGCCCCCGGAGACGTCGTTGAGCAGCTCGACGGCGGCCTCTTCGTGGATGATCACCCGGGCCTGTCGGTTCGCGCCGAGGCTGGAGCGGCGGATCCAGTTCGCTGTCGCCAGCCGCGCCAATGCTTGCGCTTCCGGCGACGCGCCTTTCAGTGCGGAGGTGTCGACGACCATCATCGGGGCGTCGGCGTCGAACCGGACAGTGGAGGGTCCATCGAAGAACCCCGTGAGGTCGCCGGAGACCATCCGGCGCAGCGAGTGCGCCAGCCGATGGCCGGCCTCGACCACCTCAAGCGGCTGGCTCTGGTTCGGGTCGACGAGCCGGTCGTAGACGTGGGTGATGGTGACGGTGGACTGGCCACGCAACGCGTCGAGCGCGACATCGAGCGCGGTGTGCTCGACCGGTTCCAGGTTCCCGCCTTCACGGAGGCGGCGGATGATCGTCTTCACCGTCGCCCGCCGATACTGGAGAACGTTCTGATTCCAGTCCTCGTCAGACAAGGACCTGTCGCGTGGGCCTTCGTCGAGAAGGTTGATCCGGGCAGCTTTCCCGGGACCGACGCTGATCGAACGGCCCCCGACGTACGCGGCGACGCGCACCCACTCCCCATTCGGGTCGTGCGGGACCGCGATCTTGCGACCCAACCGGGCAAGGCGCGACGACCAGGACTTGGCCAGCATCGACTTGCCGGTGCCCTTCACCCCGAGGATCGCGACCGAATGAGAGCGGACGGCCTCGGCCGAGTACGCGTCCCACGGGTCGAAGCAGAACGGCGCCCGGGAGAGCAGGTTCTCGCCGATATACGCACCGGTGAGGATGTCCCCGGTCTCCGCCAGGAACGGGTACGCGCCGCCGAGCACCTTGGATGAGCAGCGGTGTGCCGGTGGGGTGGCTCGCAGCGGCCCACGCAAGTTGTGCGGTTGCTTCCACCCCCACGCCGGCATCTTCGACGCCGGCATTTCGGCTGTCTGCAGCTTCCAGCCCGAGTTCTTGTCCGTCGGGTTGGACCGCCGGTGGCGTCCGTTCGAGCCGCCCTTCTCGCCGGCCGGGATGCGCCCGATGACGGCTGACTGCTTCATGGTCACTCCCCTTCCAGCGGGACGGGGAGGGCCGCAGTGACGAACCCGGCGGCCTGCTGACCCGACATCGACGCCAGCACCAGTCGGGCTGGGTGCGAGGCCTGCTCAATGTCGGTTCGTGCCTTGGCGAGGGCGTCCTTAGACTCGGCGGAGATCGTGACGAACCCGCGGTACTGCACGTCCCCAAAGCCGTCTACGAGGTCGTGCTCCCTGACCGCAAGGTCTTCCTCTTCGCGGAGATGGGTGAGCGGGATCCGGGAGGACAGCTTCATCCGGATCGTCGCGGCGGTCTCCATGTCCGACTGGGCACGATTCAGCTGGGCCAGCGCCTTGTGCGTGGCCACCGGTCGCACCTGCAGCGTGATCACCCGCGTAGCGTCTCCCGCGTAGAGCAGTGGCTCCAGGAACCCGGTGCGAACGTCGGTGCGGGGCCATTCGGCGACCCAGAACGTCTGATGCCAGGACTCGTCCACGCGCATCACATCCCAACCTTCATCGATCCCCATCACTGGCGACGGCGCAGATGCAAAGCCTGACTCCTGCTCACGCCGCGTCGCAGCCGCGACCGGGTCAGCGGACAGCGCACTCAACTCGTCGAGCTCATCGGAGGTCAGCCAACCGGCCGGGGTGAGCCGGGCGTGCTCCATCGAGGTCTCGACCCCGGCCACGCGCTCCTTCAAAACCGCGGCCAGGCCGGTAAGTCCTTTCCCCGCATCACGGATCGCGCCGTTGAGGGCTGCCGTGTCGAAGGTGAGGGTGATGTAGTTCGTGAACCCCATCGACCGCTTCGACGCCGCTTGTGTGAGTGCCCAATACTGCTCGCGCAGCTCGGACGTGACCTTCGGGTCATGCTCTTTCTCTCGCCCGACCAGGTAGTCACGCAGCTCGTTCGACGAGGCACGGTCGACCCGGATCCGGATCGTAGTCTCACGGACGCCGGGCAGGTTCTCTAGCGAGCTGAGCCATTCCACGAACCCGTCATAGGCGGCCTCCTGGGTGCCCTTGTCTCGCAGCGCCCATGCCTTCGACCCGACCTTTACCGTGACGGAAGCGAGCCGGCCGCGGGCGTTGTAGATAAAGCCGCCGGCACCGGGGATCTGCACGATCTGCACGTCCCCGAGCGCCCCAGGCAGGAGGAACTTCGAGGTCACGACCGGGGTCACCGCGGCGACCTGGGCGTGCCCCACGTTGAGGGAGGCGACGCTCACTCGGAGCCAGACATCGCGGCGGAACACCGTCTGCCCCGCCATGCTCCGGCGCAGGTAGCGGGCGGCCTGGGTGACGATCACGATCACGGGTTCACGCCGGTAGCTGGCAAGCGCGAAGAACACCACGACACCGACAATCGGGAGCATCACCCAGATCGCGTTGCTGTCGATGAACAGAGTGGAGAGAAGGACCGCGACGGCGGCGCCGATCACGATCAGCTGCAGGAACGTGAGTCCGAGGAAGATGCCGCGGCGTTCCCTGGCGGCGAAGCGGACGCGGGGCGCGCCCTCCTCGGTGAGGATCTGGTCGGCGATGAGGGTGGTCATGAGTTATCTCCCAACCTTGACGACCCGTGCCGCGGTGCGGACGGGTGCGGCGGCGGTGCTGGCACGCGAGAACTGGTCGCGGACCGAGAACCGATGATGAAGCGCGGTCCCGACCTCGGCGCCGGCGAACGAGACGAGCTTTGTCGCCCACAACGGGCTGAACGAGGCCGCGATCACCGCGCCGGCGGCCACGAGGATGACCCCGACGCTCAGGGATGCCTTCGTGAGCTCCACGGCCAGTAGCACGACCCCGGCGGCCAGCGGCTTGGCGATGAGGAGTCCGACGGTCAGGTTCATCCAGCGCTGGGCCCAGGCGGTGAGCTTGGGCTGCCCGATCATCATCAACCCGACCGGCGCCATCGCCGCGAGAGCCAGGAGGCCAAACTCCCGGATCGACATGGCAATGAAGAGGAACAGGGAGGCGATCATCATCAGCCCGACCACGAGCAGCGCGACGACGTAATCGCCGACGGCGGCCGGCCCGTGAGCCCCCTGCGCGGCCATCGTGTAGATGACGCCTCCCTGGGTGAACTGCGAACTGTGCATGACCGCGTTGGCGGACTGACTGGGCAGGTCGAGCAGCCCGACCACACGAAGCAGCCCCTTAGCGAGATCCCCGCCTTGGGCCACCGTCGTAAGGCTGCTGGTGATGTCGTCGGTGATCCCAGAGGCCTTCTGCATCCCCCATACACAGATCGCCGAGAATGGGATGGCCAGGGCGGCACCGGCAGCGGTACGCCCGATCCGGGACCAGTCCTGCAGGATCATCGCAATGCCGATCTGCACGAGCGCAACGATCAGGATGACCGGGGCGGTGACGGCGATCCAGAACAGGAACTGCGAATGCGCGATGTTCCAGCTGCCCTGATCGATGTTCGTGTTGAACGAACCAGCGATCATCGTGGCAATGAAGTCGCCGAGATTACGGATCGTCGAGCCCATAAACTGCGCCAGCGTCTGGGACGCCTGGCAGCCGAAGTCGGCCACGAAGCAGCCGTAGTTCGGCGCGAAGGGATCCGGCGGAGCAGCAGCAGCAATGTCGATCATGATGGTCACGCCACGTGGAGGGACTGGCCCCAGTTGATCAGTCCGGCGATGCTGCCAGCGATGGCAACCCCGGCGACGCAGCTGAGCACGCCGACGATTCCAGCCTTTTGGACGCGGCCGTTGCTGGAGATGTGGCCGACGACGATGAACCCGCCGGCGATCAGGCCGCCGATCACGCCGAGGATGAGCACGATGGCGAATACGACGTTCGCGATGGCCTGGAGTGCTCCGACGCCGGGCCCGGAGAAGTCCGGGCTGGGGTTCGGGACGGCCGCCACGGTGATGATGCGTGCGTGGACGGTGACGAGGGCTTCGTTGAGTGCGTTCATGATTCTTGGTTCCTTTCCGTGGGGTCGGTCGACGGTTCGGGTTCTTTCCGCTCGCTCATCCGCCATGCGGCCAGCAGCCCGGATCCGAGGATCCCGAGCAGGGCGATGCCGACGATGAGCAGGAGGCGAAGCAGGTTGAGGATCAGGTCCATGACGGTCACTCACCGCTAGCGTTCGCGGCGCTGGTTGCCGAAGATGGCAGCGGGACAACCAGCTGCAGGGGCTGCCCTTCCGAGGGCACATCCACCGTGAGGACAAGCCGGTCGACGCCGGCTGGCAGATACCAAGCGGCGCCGAAGGAGCGTTCCTTGTCGTTAGGGATCGTCCAATCGGACTTCTTCGCGAACAGGCCCGACGGGAGCCAGGGCAGCCCGGCTGCCTTCGCGGCCGCCGGGCCATCGATGGTGTCCAGGACCGCCGGCTCGGGGCGGCCGTCAAACTGGGTGCCCTTCAAGGTCGTGCCTGTGACGTCCTGGTAGGTCTGGCCGCCCTGAGACGGCTTCCACTCCCCCGTCATGGTGATCCTCATGAACACCACCGGCGTCCCAGCCGGAAAAAGCTCCTGCGGAGAGTGCGGGAGTGTGCATCGGCAGCCGTGCCTCGACTTGAAGGTGCGGCCGGGAAAGACCTGGACATAGACGGTGTCAACGATGCCGTCGGCGGCCGGGGTCGCACCGCTCGAGGGGGTCGTAGTCGGTTTGGCCGGCGCGACCGTCGTGAACGACGGGTTGCGTGCGGGCGTCGTGGCGGCGCAACCGGCAAGGGCGAGGCATGGGAGGAGCGCCGCGACTGCGATCAGCTTCTTGTTCATCTCGATTCGCCTCGGTTTCGTATGCGCCCTTCACTTAGTACTTCCGGTTCGGGGCGGTTCTTGGCGCGCATTTCGGAGATTTGTTTGGTCAGGGCACCTGAACGTGCTGGTGGTTGCAGGTATCGGGAAAGTCGCTGGTGAAGTTGACGAGCGGGCCGAGCGACACGTGGGCGCGTGATCGGCAGTCGCTTTGACCGACCGATGACCCATGCGGGGCGTAGGGGTCCAATACCTGAATCAGTTGGACCGAGAGTGGGTCGGCGCCGGTGAGGGACTGCCGGTTGATTGCGTAGAAGTCGACCGCTTTGCCCTTCCAGTGCGCGGACGCGGTTCCCGCGCCCGGAGTCATACCGGTGCAGCGCCGGTTGAGATCGCTCACCCCAACCTGCTGGAAGGACTGCACTGCGGCGACGATCAGCTGGAGGACGTGCGTGTCGATCGCACAGTCCGGTGTCGCCGTCCCGTCGGCCATGTTGATGACCTGTTGCTGGTAGCGGGGCTCGAGGAAGTTCAGCTTCTTCGCCTGGATCGCGCCCAGCAGGACGGCCGCGGCCGCCCGGGCATCCGCCGGAAACTGGCACGTGCTCGCACTCGCCCCGGTCAGGGCAGTGAACACCTGTTCTGCGGGTGTCCAGAACGGGGCGTAGTGATTGGGGTCGGCGTTGCTCTGAACCGCGTGAGCGACCAGGGTAGGCGCGAGTGTCTGCCAGTCGGGGACGTGCAGCATGCGGGTGTAGAACGCGGCGGCCGCGGTCGCCGGGTCCATCCGCTGCGCAGGGTGCCGTAGCCGGCCCCCTGCTGGAAGACGCCGATGGTGGTGTTGTCGACGGCGTCGCCGTGGTTGAGGTTCCGGAGTCCGGACTCTCCGATTGCGACCATCAACGCGAGGGTCTGCCCGTGTGGGGGCACGCTCATCTGTTGGCCGACCGTGATGATCGTCGCTGCGATCTTCAGCTGCACGGGTCCGTACCCGTCAACGTTCTGGCCGGCTTCCACAGACGGTGGAGATCCGCCGCACGCTCCCCCACCGCCGCCGAAGCCGTTGGCACCCATCGCGAGCACCAACGACACCGGCACGGCGACGAGCGCCATAGGGACGACCAGAACGATGACCGCCGCGACGATCAGCAGATTCCGAGTCGTCTTCGGATGTGACACCGCGTGAGCGGCAGCCGCGCCGACGCTGATCATGCCGCCAGCTCCTGTTCGAGGACGGTCTGGGCGATCATCAGCAGCCGCTTCGCGGTTGCGATCCGGGCCCGCGCCGAGCCGGGGTGGATGTGCAGTGTAGCGGCGATGGTGCCTGCGTCGTCGCCGATCATTTCTGCGACCTCCCGGAACCCACCGACCTCGGGCACGCACGACACGATCACCGAACCCGTCAGCGGTAGTCCCGCATCCGCGGCAGCAAGGGCCGCGAGCACGGTTCGTGCGGTCTGGCACACCCGATCATGGATCGTGCGGACACCGCGCTTGGACAGCTGATGGGCCTCGGCCACCCGATCGGTATCACCGTCTGCCAGGCTCAGGTCGCTCATCACGTGCCAGTCGGATGGGCCCACGAAATCGGCGACCAGCACCATCCATCGGTGCGCGCTGAACCGCCGGATCATCGCCTCCAATGGGTCGATATCCGAGTCGGACTCGACGTCGTCCGGAACGTCGTCCATCGGGACGTGCTTCCGCTCGATCTCCCGCAGAACGACGTGACGGGTGATGCCGAACACGAACGCGTGCGGCGACCCGCGCTTGGGGTCGAAGGTGGAGGACCGGTGCCAGACCGTCTCCCGGGCGAGCTGTAGAACGGCGTCGACCTCATTCGGCCAGCCGCGCAGTTGGAAGCGGACGTACGGTCGCAGGGTGTCGACTTCATGGAGCAACTCCGTGAGAAGCGCATCCGTCCGCGTGCGGACTTGGGTTCCTTCAGCCACGAGATCACAACCTTCCTTGCATGGAGGTGGCTACTACGAAGGACCGGGTTCGAGCCGGGCGGCTCGTGAGACTGCGCCTGGGTCAGCGCGAATGGGCGCGTGGGAGCGCCCGTGAAGATGAGTGGGTGGATGAGCCGAGCATCGCCGGGGAGGTTGGGGCGGCGAGCCCGGATTCGGTGATGGAGCAGCGACTTCGACTCTGAAGTTCGGGAGTCTCAGTCACGATGGGTTACCGCCGCTCTGACTCGAGTTGGGAGCCGGGCGTCACGGTGATCGGGGTAAGAATCAGCCGCTCCATTTGGTGCCGCACGCTACCCCCGAATAGGGGACGCAATGTGATGGCACGCCGGGGTGCACCAGCAGTTCTACTGACAGCTCTCACATTGCAAGTCATCCATTGGATCGACCGGCACGAGGTACCCATCGACGAAGTCCTGGATGACGCCGGGGCCTGCAGGCGTCGGCTCAGCTACACGTACACTCCGGTCTTCGTCTGGGCGCTCGCCTCCAGCCATGCCAACACCTCCGACCGCTTGTAGAGGACGGTGCGCGGGGTCGGCTTGTAGAACCGCGGCCCTTTGCCGTGATAACGCAGCTGCGCAAGCGCAGCGATGGACAACCCTGTGAGCTCAACCACTTCTGCTGGCTGAATGAATTCTCCTGTCATTTTGTCTCCTTCGTTTCGACAACCTAGGAGCAACTGAGTTGTTGCAAGCACGGTAGCAAAGAATTGCACGCTTGACAACAGGTCGGGCGCTAGGCTGTTGAAATGGCAGACTTTCGAGCGGAGACCAGCATCGGTGTGCGGATCAGATTGGCGCGCCGAGAACGCGGCTATCGCACGACGGCAGACTTGGCCGAGGCCATTCCAGGCGGGAACGTGACCGAGGCGATCCTGGAGAACATCGAGTCAGGCAGGAAAGCCGACATCAGCATTAGTCAGCTGCTGAACATCGCACGCGGACTGAATGTGCCGGTGACCATGCTCCTCGCGCCGATCGGCAGGCCAGACGCAACACTGGATCTTGCGAACCTCAGCGACGACTTCACTGGCATGACAGCGGCAAAGTTCGACAGCTGGCTCTCATCCACCCCAGCCAGTTCGTATCGACCACGTCTGGCGTCTGAACGAGCCGACATCGCCATTCTCAACTCCCTGCGTGAGCTCGGCACCCTTCGGCGGGAACTCGATCGCCTAGAAATCGTGCTGAGGACGCAGGACGCGTCCGGCGATCCCGACCTGATCGCTACCAACGCTGCGGTCCAGAAACGCATCGACCGAATCGCGAAGGAAATCGCGGATGTCGCCGAGCTGCTTACGAGCGCGGGACTGACTGGAATCGCAGAAGCGGCGGAGTCGTAACCCAACGATCTTCGTGGCATCAGAAGGCGAGAGGAACACCGATGGGAAGCGTCGAAGCCTACGAGAGCGCCAACGGGCGCCGCTATCGAGTCCGGTATCGAAAGCCCGATCACAGTCAGGCCAGCAAGCGCGGCTTCCGCACGAAGCGTGAGGCCGACATCTATCTCGCCTCGGTGGAAGTCAAGAAGGCTCGAGGCGACTACATCGACGTAGCTCAAGCGCGCGCCACGATCGAAGAACTCGGTGAGCAGTGGATGACGTCGCAGACCCACCTGAAGCCGTCGTCTGTTGCTGTCGTCGAATCGGCTTGGAGACTGCACGTCCGACCTGCGTGGGGCTCGAAGTCGATCGGACAAATCCGACACAGCGACGTTCAACAATGGGTCTCTGGGCTGAGCGCCGGCGGCAACGACTTCGGTAAGCCCAAGTCGCCCGCGCTCGTGCACCGCTGCTACGGGATTCTCGCCGGGATCCTCGACGTGGCCGTCCGCGACCATCGTCTCGCTTCAAACCCGGCGCGCGGGGTCGCGTTGCCTCGCAAGGTCTCCAGGGAACACTGCTACCTCACACACGAGCAACTCCACCGACTAGCTGGCGCGAGCGGCGAACACGGAACGCTCATCCTCCTCCTCGGGTATACGGGTCTGCGTTGGGGTGAGGCGACGGCGCTTCGCGTCAAGGACGTCGACCTCTCCCGGAGGCGACTGCACATCGTAGAGAATGCCGTCTTCGTCCGCGGCGAGGTGATCGTCGGCTCCCCGAAAACGCACAAGCGGCGCAGCGTGCCGTTCCCAGCGTTCCTCAGCAAAGGGCTCGGCGAGGCGTTGGAAGGCAAGAGCGTTGACGACCTCGTTTTCCCCGGGCGATTTGGCGAACACCAGACGACGCCCACCATTCGGCAGAACTCCTGGTTCGACAAAGCACTTGTTACGGCAGGTCTACCGTCGATGACGATTCACGATTTGCGTCACACCACGGCCAGCCTGGCAGTCTCCGCCGGCGCCAACGTCAAAGCGGTGCAGCGCATGCTCGGTCACGCCTCCGCGGCCATGACCCTCGACGTCTACGCGGACCTCTTCAACGACGATCTCGATGACGTCGCCTACCGTCTCGACGAGGCCGCCTCGATCGCGCTGAATCACTCAACGGGATCACCACGTAGTACGGCCGATCTGAGTCACTGAGCGTGCCCGGAACCAGCCCCGCTGAATTGGAGTGTGTCCAAATTGTGTCCAAATCGCCCCGACAACGAGAGAACGGCGGCTGATCATCAGCCGCCGCTCCCAGTGTTTTCAAGCTATGTAGCGAGGGCGGGACTCGAACCCGCGACACCACGATTATGAGCCGTGTGCTCTAACCACCTGAGCTACCCCGCCGTAGTCTCCCGTCGTCGCGACCGGGAGACGGAGCCCCTGTGGGAATCGGACCCACTACCTCTTCCTTACCAAGGAAGTGCTCTACCAATGAGCTAAGGGGGCGAAGCCGGGCATCCGGAAAGGTCCGGGCCGTTTTCGGCAACCGTACGAGGATACCATCCCCGCGAGGGTGCTCCGTACCACCCGGACCCCGGATTCGACCCCGGATCAACCTCGGATTCGAACCTGATCAGGCCCGGCTCACGCCGCCTTCGCGGCCTCCGATGCGCCGTCGAGCGCGTCCAGCTCGTCGGCCGTCAGTACGACGTCCGCCGAGGCCAGGAGGTCCGGGAGCTGCTCCAGCGTGCGGGCGCTCGCGATGGGGGCGGTGATGGTCGGCTGGGCGGCCAGCCAGGCGAGCGCGATGGTCGCGACCGAGACGCCGTGGGCGGCCGCAACCTCGTCCAGGGCGGTGAGGACGCTGCGGCCGGTCTCGTCCAGATACGCGGCCGCACCGCCGGCGCGGGGGCTGTCGACGGTCACGCCGTCGCGGTACTTGCCCGTGAGGAAGCCCGCGGCGAGCGCGAAGTACGGCATCACGCCGAGGCCCTCGCGCTCGGCGATCGGCCGGTATTTCTCCTCGTAGGCGCGCTCGACCAGGTTGTAGTGCGGCTGGAGGGCGACGGCGCGGTGGAGGCCCTCGCGCTCGGTGATCGCGAACCACTCCTCGATGCGCTCCGGCGAATAGTTGGAGATGCCGATGTGGCGGACCTTGCCGGCGTCCACGAGCCCCGAGAGGGCGGCGACGGTCTCCTCCAGCGGCACCGACGCGTCGTCGAAGTGGGCGTAGTAGAGGTCGATGTAGTCGCTCTGCAGGCGCTCGAGGGAGGCGTCCGCGGCGCGGCGGATGTTGTCTCCGGCGAGACCCTTGAAGTCCGGGTGCTGGCTGACCTTGGTCGCGAGCACGACGTCGTCGCGGCGGCCCCTCGCCGCGAACCACTCGCCGAGGATGCGCTCCGAGTCACCCCCGGTGTTTCCCGGCACCCAGGCCGAATAGCCGTCCGCGGTGTCGACGAAGTTGCCGCCCGCCGCCGTGTAAGCGTCGAGCACCGCGAAGGAGGTGTCGCGGTCGGCCGTCCAGCCGAAGACGTTTCCCCCAGTGAGAGCGGGAAGACCTGGAGGTCGGAGGTTCCGATGGCGCGGCGCGGTGAAGTCATTCCGTGATCCTTTCGTGGCTGTCCTTTGACGCTAACGCGGCCTCCCCGTGGCTATTCCGAATGTGTCGAAGATGTGGAGAGGTCACACGTGCGGCCCTGCTGTGGAGGGCAGTACCGTGGACGAATGGCCACCGCCCTCGCCCCCGAGCGCCCACTCGCCGCCGACTGCGCCTCCTGCACGGGACTCTGCTGCGTCGCGCTGGCCTTCGCGCGTTCGGCGGACTTCGCGTTCGACAAGGCGGCCGGTGAGGAGTGCGTGAACCTGGAGGACGGCTTCGGATGCCGCATCCACCCGCAGCTCCGCGAGCGCGGCTTCAAGGGCTGCACCGTGTTCGACTGCTTCGGCGCCGGCCAGCTCGTCACGCGGCACACCTTCGGCGGCAGGTCATGGCGCGACGACGCGGCCGTCCGCGCCGAGATGTTCGCCGTCTTCCCGATCGTCCGCCAGCTCCACGAACTGCTCTGGTACCTCCGCGAGGCCCTCGCGATGCCCGCCGCGGCGCCCCTCCACGACGCGCTCCGCGCCTCCTGGGACGAGGTCGCGGCCGCGGCGGACGCCGCCCCCGCTTTCATCCTCGAGTTCGACATCGATGAGCTCCGCACCCCCGCGGCGGCCCTGCTGCGGGAGGCCGCCCGACTGACTCGCGAGGCCGCACGCGACGCAGCCACCGACCGGCCCCGGCCCGCCTCCTCCCCCTCCGCGTCAAGCGCTCCCGCCTCGCCCCCGGAGCCGACCTCCTCGGCGCGGACCTGCGCGGCGCGGACCTCCGCGGCGCCGAGCTGCGTGGCGCGCTCCTGATCGGCGCGGACCTCCGCGACGCCGACCTCACCGCCGCGGAGCTCATCGGGGCAGACCTCCGCGACGCGCGGCTGGACGGCGCCGCCCTCGACCGCGCCCTCTTCCTCACCCAGCCGCAGGTCGACGCGGCACAGGGCGACGAGCGCACCCTCCTGCCCGCTGCGCTCACGCGCCCGTCGCACTGGAACACCGCCTCGAACTGAGCCGAGGCGGCCCTCGGGCGTCGACGGCAGAATCCGTCACAAATGCCTCCGTTCAGTCGAGGGGGCTAGCATTGCTGCCAGCGCCGACGACGGCGCGCCGATCCCGGTGCCGCGAGCGGCGGCGTGCGAGGAACGACGGCGCCCCACCGATCGTTTCCGCCACGCGTGCCCGCAGCGACGCCCCGTCCTCCGCCAAGACAGGTGATCCCCATAACTTCCGAATCCTCCCGCACGCTCTCGCCCAGCACTCCCGGCCGCGAGTGGTGGCGCTCCGCCGTCATCTACCAGGTGTACCCGCGCTCGTTCGCGGACGCCGACGGCGACGGGATGGGCGACCTCCCCGGCATCACCCGCCGGCTCCCCGCGCTCAGCGACCTCGGCGTCGACGCCGTGTGGCTGTCGCCGTTCTTCACGTCGCCCCAGAACGACGCGGGCTACGACGTGGCCGACTACCGCGACGTCGACCCCAGCTTCGGCACGCTCGCCGACTTCGACACGATGCTGGAGACCGCGCACAGCCTCGGGCTGCGCGTCATCATCGACATCGTCCCCAACCACTCCTCCAGTGACCACGTCTGGTTCCAGGAGGCCCTGGCCGCTGCCCCGGGCAGCCCCGAGCGGGCGCGCTACCTGTTCCGCGACGGGAAGGGCGCGAACGGCGACGAGGCCCCCAACAACTGGGAGTCCATCTTCGGCGGCTCCGCCTGGACCCGCATCACCGAGCCCGACGGCACTCCCGGACAGTGGTACCTGCACCTGTTCGACAAGTCGCAGCCCGACTTCGACTGGGAGAACCCGTGGGTCCGGGAGCAGTTCCGTGACATCCTGCGGTTCTGGCTCGACCGCGGCGTCGACGGCTTCCGCGTGGACGTCGCGCACGGCATGATCAAGGAGGCCGGCCTCCCCGACTACACCCCGCCCGCGAACGCCGGCAGCATGGGCGGCGGCGCGGTCGCGACCACCACCGGCGGCATCGTGCTGGAGCCGGAGATCAGCGCGCACGCCGAGGGCGAGCCCGTCACGCCTCCCTACTTCGGGCAGGACGGCGTCCACGACATCTACCGCGACTGGCACACGGTGCTGGAGGAGTACGAGGGCGACCGCGTGCTCTGCGGCGAGGCCTGGGTGGAGCCGCTGGAGACGCTCGCGCACTGGGTCCGCCCCGACGAGATGCAGCAGACCTTCAACTTCGGCTACCTGGAGACGCCGTGGGACGCGGTCGCGCTCCGCGCGGTGATCGACCGCTCGATCGCCGTGTTCGGCAGCGTCGGCGCCCCGAGCACCTGGGTGCTCTCCAACCACGACGTCGTCCGGCACGCCACCCGGCTCGCGCTGACCGGCGACAACCCGCAGGGTCACGGCATCGGACCGAAGTCGCACGGCATCCCCGACCCGGCGTTCGCGCTGCGCCGCGCCCGCGCCGCGACGGCGCTCATGCTCGCGCTCCCCGGCTCGGCGTACCTGTACCAGGGCGAGGAGCTCGGCCTCCCGGAGGCCATCGACCTCCCCGACGAGGCCCGCCAGGACCCCACCTGGTTCCGCACCAACGGCGAGCGCTACGGCCGCGACGGCTGCCGCGTGCCCATCCCGTGGGAGGGCGACGACCCCTCGTACGGCTTCGGCCCCGGCCCGAAGAGCTGGCTGCCGCAGCCGGCGACCTGGGCGGAGTACACCCGCTCGTCGCAGGAGGGCGTGCCCGGCTCGACGCTGTCCATGTACCAGGAGGCGCTCGCCGCCCGCCGCGCGCACGACCTCGCGTTCGGCGAGCTGGAGTGGTCGAACGCCGGCGAGGACGCGCTGCTGTTCCGCTCGGGGAAGGTCACGGTCGCCGTCAACTTCGGCAAAGCCCCGCTGCCGCTGCCGGAGGGCACGGTCATCCTGGCGAGCGGCCCGCTGGAGAACGGCTCGCTGCCGCAGGACACCACCGCCTGGCTGGTCTGAGCCGCCCCCGTCCCCCGCTGCGAACGGAGGAGACCCGCCCCCATCAGGCCCGGGTCTCCTCCGTTCGCTGTCTCCCGCCGGCGTTTCGGCCCGGATCTCCTCCGCCACCGACCGGCCGCGCGCGTCAGCTCGCGTTCGCCTGCAGCCACGCCACCGGGTCGACCGGATCTGTGCCGTCCAGCCGGATCTCGAAGTGGAGGTGCGGCCCGGTCGATATGCCGGTGTTGCCCACCGCGCCCACGATGTCGGCGACGCCGACCCGCTGCCCTTCGGCGACCCGCACCGACCCTGTCTGGAGATGGCAGTACCTGCTGCTGACCATCCGTCCGTCGATCAGGTGGTCGATCGTGACGTTCACGCCGCAGCCGCCGCGGTCGCGGGTGACGACCTCCCGCACCACGCCGTCCGCGATGATCTGGATGGGGACGCCCGCCCCCGGCGCGAAGTCCACCCCGAGGTGGTCGGTGGAGGCGCCCGCGGTCGGCGCCTCGCGCGGCCCGAAACCGGAGGTGATCGGCACGCCGACCGGGAACGGCCACTGGACGGCGCCGGCCGGGTTGTTGCGGAACGTGTCCGCGATCCGCAACGACCGGATCGCGGCGAGCTGCTCGCCGGAGGTCGCCGCGCCGCCGTCGCGGACGATGCCCTCCCGCTCGGCCGGAGCGATGCTGTCGAGCGCCTGGACCTCCCTCTCCGACGCCGGTGCGCTGGAGAAGTGCGAGTCGGCGGTGCGCGCGCGGACCTGGTCCTCCGTGAGGAGTGCCATCGCCGGGACGGTCGTGGCGACCGCGATCCCGAGCACCGACAGCATCGCGAGGGTGCTCACCCCGCGGCCGAAGCGCGGCTCGCGTGCCCGCTGGGCCGCTCGCTCACGCTGCCGGAGCTCGCGGCGGGTCAGGTGGTGGGGCACCCGACCCAATATAACGAAACGGTAACTGCCTCACCATTCGGGAGGGCCGCCCGGTCATTCCCAGTGCCGGTAGTACCCCTGCACCAGCGGGTCGAGCTGCGCGTACAGGTCGGGCGCTGCCGCGAGCAGCAGCCGCTTGCCTGCCGGGGCCCCGTCCAGGCCGCCGAGCGTCGCCCCCGCCTCCTGCGCGATCAGCGCGCCGGCCGCGTGATCCCAGGGGTTCAGCCCGCGCTCGTAATAGGCGTCGAGGCGCCCGCACGCGACCGAGCACAGGTCGAGGGAGGCCGCCCCGATCCTCCGGATGTCGCGCACCTGCGGGATCAGCTCGTGCACGAACGCCGCCTGCTTGCGCCGGATCTCCGGGTCGTACCCGAATCCGGTCCCGACCAGCGCGAGCGGCAGTTCCACCCCGCTGTTCACCTGGATCGGCCGGCCGTTCAGCCGGGCACCGCCTCCCGCGGCCGCCGTGAACACCTCTCCGGTGACCGGGTTCACGACCGCCCCCGCCAGCGTCCGCCAGGTCGCCGGGTCGGGGTCCCCCTCCACGACGGCGACACTGACCGCCCACGCGGGGATGTCGTAGAAGTAGTTGACCGTCCCGTCGATCGGGTCGACCACCCAGGTCAGCCCGCTGCTGCCCGCATCGCCGCCGGACTCCTCCCCGAGGAACCCGTCCCGCGGCCGCGACGCCTCCAGCGCACTGCGGATGAGGTCCTCGGACTCCCGATCGGCCCGCGTGACGATGTCGGTGATGGTCGACTTGGAGGCCGCGATCTCCACCCCGTCCCTCCGCCGCTGCAACGCGAGAGCGGCCGCGCGACGCGCGACGGTGGTGGCGATCTCGAGCAGTTCGTTGGGGGTGGGCATGGGGACAAGCCTGGCACAGTTGCCGGGACGGCCCCGATAGCGGAACAGGGACGCAGAAAGGGATCCGGACGAACCGGATCCCTTTGCTGAGGGTGGCGAGTGCGGGATTCGAACCCCTCGATGGCTACGCCGGCTGATTTACAGTCACTGAGAGCGCGCTGAGGAGTCCAGCAGGTCACTCACTGTGGCGCAATTCCGCGGATTTCTGGGGTATATCTGAGGGCTCCGTGGCATCCAGTGCAGGCCGGTTCGAGCAGTTCGCTCACACAAATGCACACACACAGCGCCCCCGGACATGAGAGAGACCCGGCCCGCAATGCGCGCGGCCTGGGCTCTCGTCGGTTCGGTCTACGAAGGCGACGATCTCGACGTAGGCGACGCGTGAAGGCGTCGAGTTCGACCGCGCCCAGGTCGCGGCCGCGAATCCGGCGAAAGCGATCGACGGGAAGGCTCGGCGCCTGGCGCTGCAGGAGCGGGCGTACACGCGAGTCGAGCGGATGTACGACCGCCTCGAAGCGCAGAAGTTCAAGACCCTGGTCCGCGCCGACGTCGGCGTGGAACGCACATCTCAGCCGCGATGAAGCTTGAGGCGGCCAACGGGGCCGCAGGCCTTGACGACGCGACTAGCCTGCTCACTCGGCTGGGCCAAGCGCTCGGGGTCGGTGAGACCTGATCGTCGGCGGTGCCAGCGCAGCGGCATCGGACAGGAGCCCACACCAGGCGGATGACGCCCGCTAGAGATGGATCAGCCCGGCTTGCTCCGCACGGTTGATGGAGTGGAGCACTTCGCTCGCTACCGCTCGCATCTGAATCTGGAGCAAGTCGCGCTGGGACGCCCGCTGTTCAGAACGTTGTTTCTCCGCGCCGTCGCGGCTGAGGAAAGTGGGCGAGCCCGCGAAGAGTGCAGAGATGTGATGGCCGGCGAGGTCCACGTGGGCGCCGCCGTCCTGGTTCGCGAGCCCGAGGACCAGCTGCTTGCGGGTGATGCTGGCATCGCCGAACTGCACGACAGGTTCACCAGTCCACCAGTCGTCGTAAGGGACATAGCGGCCATCTGGACCGAAGTCCAGCGGCTCGAGGTAGGTCGACCCGTCCGCTGCATAGGCGATGCCATGCAGCGACGACCCGATTTCCGGAGTGTCCTCTGGAATATCGAGCGCAGGCGGTATGTAGAACGAGCGCCACAGCATCTCCCGCTTCGCACCGAGCTGGAGGAGAGCGCTATCACCGGGGCCGTCGTCGTACGAGATAGTGCGAACCGACAGTGCCATCCGTAGTGCTTCTGAATGATCCCCGGCGTCGAACTCGCGAGCGCTCTTCATCAGGAACGAGTAGTGCTCGCGGAACCGGACCATAACCTCGGCGCGCTCAGCGCCATCCTGGGCTTCATCGACCTCGGTCATGGAGCACACCGTACCGCCTTTGCGCTCGCGGTGTCCGCTCTGGTACCGCCAGGTGCGTGAGAGCACACACCCTCAGATGGGCTCCGGCGTCACCCGGACCTCGATTGAGCTAGCTGGGACATCCAGGGTCACCGCAATGAACTCCCGCGCCATCGGAGGCACGTCGGCGAGATCCGCTGCTTGAGTTAGGCCGCCTAACTCGGGGATAGCGATCATTCACCACACGCCGTCGCGGGTGACGGTGACCTCGTACTCACGCATACCAACATCCTGCACCGTGAGACGGCCAAGCGTGATTCAGGCAAGCTGGGCCGCCTCGGCCTCGCGCCGCTCGAGTTCGAGCCGGATCGCGATCTGCAGGAGCACACGGCCGGAGGCGCGCATGCACTCCTCTCGGGTCGGTCTCCCGCTTTCGTCGTCCATATGGCCGTCTCCTCACGCTCGGGGCTATCCTGGCGATATGAGCGCGCAGCAACGCTAGCCGCATCCGGCGGCCGGCGACACCGATTAGGGAGTCCCTATGAAGTCTGCGCTCAGCCATCTTCTCTTTCGCCTCGTCTACGGCGACCACCTGTATTCGCCGCCTTCGAACCCCCGGCGCCTGCTCTGCGAAGCACTCTTCCGGATGTTCGGGCACCGCGTCTGCTGCCGCGTACCCGAGTGGACTGCGCGCGTCGGGCAGCCGTGGGACGCGTACGACATCGCACCGTGGAACCTCTACAACCTGCTGTGGGCGGCAGAGACCTGGATTCGGCAGGGCATGACGCCCTAAGCCATCGAGAATCAGCCCTGTGCACACACATCGCTCACACATTGCGCGATCGCACGACAAAGGGGACCCGGCTCATTGCCGAGTCCCCCTTTGTTTCACTGGGGTGGCGAGTGAGGGATTCGAACCCCCGAAGGCTACGCCGGCTGATTTACAGTCAGATCCCTTTGGCCGCTTGGGTAACTCGCCATTGCGCCCGAAGGCGCCATGTAAGAATACTCGGCGCGCGCCGCCGAACGAAATCGGGCGGGTCAGGCTGCGAGGAGCACCGTCGGCGCGTCGGCCGGCCGGGTGTCGGCGCCGTCGCGCACGAGCGTCAGGACCTCCGCCTCGGCGAACTCCACGACCACCTGCGCCAGCAATTCCCGCTCGGTCACGTCGAGCACCCGGCAGAGCGCCGCGAGGATCTCGGACGACGCTTCCTTGCGGCCGCGTTCGATCTCCGACAGGTACGGGATGCTGATGCGCGACGTCTCCGACAGCTCGCGCAGCGTCGCGCCCCGCTCCGTCCGCAGCCGGCGGAGCACGGAGCCGATCGCGTGCCGCATCAACATGCCTGAAGCCTAAGCCGACGCCCCGGCTCCGCGCCGATCCGATTTTCGGATTCCGCCCACAGCAGAATCCGACCGGACCCGCGCGACTTCGCGACACTCCCCGCCTCCTGCCGCCGATGTCGGTGGCTGCGCGCACAATCGGGGGCATGAGAACGTTGGAGATTTGCGAACGGTGCGACGGGACGGGCGCCGACCCCCGCCAGCACACCGAGGAGATCGCCGTCTGCGTCGAGTGCGACGGCGACGGTTGCCACGTCACCTACTACGCCGAGCTCCAGCAGACGGCCTGAAACCGCGGGACGCCGGGAGTCCGTCCTTCCTGGCCGCGTAAGCTGGGGTCCGGTCAACCGAAGGGAATGGAACAGTGGCAGACTCCTCGTTCGACGTCGTCAGCAAGGTCGACAAGATGGAGGCGGACAACGCCGTCAACCAGGCCCGCAAGGAGGTCGAGCAGCGCTACGACTTCAAGAACGTCGGCGCCTCGGTCGAGTGGAGCGGCGAGCAGATCCTGCTCAAGGCCAACACCGAGGAGCGGGTGAAGGCGGTGCTCGAGGTCGTCGAGTCCAAGTTCATCAAGCGCGGCATCACCCTCAAGTCGCTCGACACGGGCAAGCCGTACCCGTCGGGCAAGGAGTTCCGCATCGAGGTCGGGCTCAAGAACGGCATCGAGCAGGACGCCGCCAAGAAGATCAACAAGCTCATCCGCGACGAGGCGCCCAAGAGCGTGAAGTCGCAGATCCAGGGCGACGAGCTTCGGGTCACCTCGAAAAGCCGGGACGACCTCCAGGCGACAATGGCCCTCTTGAAGGGCGCCGACCTGGATGTGGCCCTGCAGTTCGTGAACTTCCGCTGAGCGCTCCCCTCAGCCAGCGGGCGACCTGCCCGTAGGCCGCCGAGCGCGCCGGCTCCGGCGACAGGAACACGTCGTGCAGCGCGCCGTCGATGCGCGCGACGGTCACCGTCGGCGCGAGCCGCAATGAGCGCACGGCGATGTCCTGCACCAGCAGCACCACGTCCGAGCTCAGCATGTCCGTGGTCCAGTACGGCTGCAGCGTCGAGCGAGCCGACAGCAGCGTGAGCACCGGGACGTCGATCGCGAGTCCGGCCGCGACGCGGGTGTGCCCGGCGAGGACGGCGGTGAGCCAGGCGGGATACACGGTGAAGCCGCGCACGGGGCGCCAGGCGAGGTCGTAGTCCCACTCGCCGTCGAGCGTCCGCGAGACCGAGCGGGTGTAGAAGCCGAGGTCGACGTTGGGCATCGCGGCCCTCGGCTCGATCCGGGACTGGAGGTCGACCAGCGGCGCCAGCATCGCCCGGCCGGCCGAGTGCGCCTGGAACTCCAGCCACGGGCTGTTGAGGACGAGCGCCGACGCCCGGCCGGGGTGCCGGTCGGCCCAGAGGCTCAGGGTGAGGCCTCCCGTCGAGTGGCCGAGCAGGATCAGTCGGCGGTGCGAGCGCTCGCCCTCAGCGTGGCCCATTGCCCTCAGCGCCGCCTCGATGTCGGAGTCGTAGGTGTCCAGCGAGTCCACGAACCCGGGAGTCTGGCCCGGCCGGAGGCTGCGGCCGTACTTGCGCAGGTCCAGCGCGAAGAACCGCGCGCCCTGCTCGTGCCAGAATCGCGCGAGCCCGGTCTGGAAGAAGTAGTCCGACCAGCCGTGCACGTACAGCACATCGGTCTCCTCGGCGGGACGGCCGGGCCGCAGGTCGGCCAGGTGCGGCCACGGCTCGAAGCGCACGAGCGTCGCGACGACCTCGCCCTCGGCGTCGTGGCCGAGCGGGAGCGTCATCTGCTGGAACCCGGCGCCGAGGACGTCGGGGCGCCACTCCGCTGGGCCGACCATGACACCAGCGTGCCAGACCGGAGGTGCCGCACGCGAGAGGGTTCCGCCGCGAGCGGGAGTCCGCCGCGACGCCGAAACCCGGCCTAGTCGGCCGCCGTGGCCTCCACCGCGGCGCCGTTCGACGCGCGCAGCATGTCCTCGCGCGGGACCACCTTGATGCGGGCGCGGCCGCGCTCGGCGCCGAGCGCCTGCTCGTGGGCGTCGAGGTTGTGCCAGCCGTTCAGGTTCGTGTACTCCACACCGCGCTCGCGCAGGAGGTTCTCCACAGATTCCTCGGAGGGGTCAGCGGGAGACCACCAGTTGCCCTGATCGTTGATCACATGCTTGATCGTCTCCATCGCATCCGACTTGGTGTGACCGATGAGGCCCACCGGGCCCCGCTTGATCCACCCCGTCGCATACACGCCGTACATCCGCTCGTTGTCGCGGTTGCGCAGCACCTGGCCCTCGTGGTTCGGGATGACGCCGTGCTTCTTGTCGAACGGGATCCCGGGCAGCGGCGACCCGAAGTAACCCACCGCGCGGTAGAGCGCCTGGATCTCCAGCTCCCGGATCTCTCCGGTGCCGCGCACGCCGCCGGCTCCGTCGGACTCGGTGCGCTCGTAGCGGATCGCCCGCACGTTGCCGTCCTCGTAGCCGAGCACCTCCAGGGGCTTGGCGTAGAAGTGCAGGTGCAGGCGCCGGGAGGCCGAGCCCACCTCGCGCTTCCGCCACTGCTGCAGCACGCGGTCGATGACCATCACCTGCTTGTTGCTCGCGATCGCGTCCTTCGAGTGCTCGTCGTACTCGAAGTCCTCGTCGTAGAGGATCATGTCGACATCGCGCAGTTCGCCGAGCTCGCGCAGCTCCAGCGGGGTGAACTTCACCTGCGCCGGGCCGCGCCGCCCGAAGACGTGCACGTCGGTCACCGGCGAGTTCTTCAGGATCTCGTAGACGTTGTCGGGGATCTCCGTCGGCAGCAGGTCGTCGGCGTGCTTCGCCAGGATGCGCGAGACGTCGAGCGCCACGTTGCCGTTGCCGATCACCGCCACGGACTTCGCCTCCAGCGGCCAGGTGCGCGGCACGTCGGGGTGGCCGTCGAACCAGCTCACGAATTCGGCCGCGCCGTAGGAGCCGCCGAGGTCGATGCCCGGGATGTCGAGATCGGAGTCGCGCACCGCTCCGGTGGCGAAGATCACCGCGTTGTAGTGGCGCTTGAGGTCGTCGAGCGTGATGTCGACGCCATACGTCACGTTGCCGAAGATGCGGATGTCGCCGCGGTCGAGCACCTCGCGCAGCGCGGTGATGATGCCCTTGATGCGCGGGTGGTCGGGGGCGACGCCGTAGCGCACCAGACCGTACGGCGCGGGGAGGGCCTCGAACAGGTCGATCGAGACGTCGAAGCCGCGCTCCGCCTTGAGCAGGATGTCAGCGGCGTAGATCCCGGCCGGCCCGGCGCCGACGATCGCCAGTCGCAGTTTGGTCATACGTTGATTCCTTCGTGCTCAGCTCGAACGTTCGACGATCGTGTCGGCGAACCGCACCAGCGCCTTCTTCACGGGGCCGTCGGGCAGCGGTTCGAGCGCCTCCACGGCCTCCCGGGCCCAGCGGTGGGCCTCCTCGAGGGTCTCCGCGGTCACGGGGTGCTCCCGGAGCGCGGCGATCGCCGCGGTGGCCTCCGGGGTGATCTCGCCCTCCTCGGCCGTGCCCATCACGTCACGCTCCAGCCGCTCCAGCAGAGCACGCGACTCGGGGTCGGCGTCGGCGCGCTCCCGCAGCTTCAGCACGGGGAGGGTCGCAACACCGGCGCGGAGGTCGTTGCCCGGGGTCTTGCCGGTCTCGGCGACGCCGACGGAGGACAGGTCGATCACGTCGTCGATCAGCTGGAACGCGACGCCGATCTTCTCGCCGAAGGTCACGACGGGCTGCTCATAGGCGGTGTCGGCATTCGAGAACGCGACGCCCATCTGCGCGGCTACGGCGATGAGGGAGCCGGTCTTGTCCTCCAGCACGCGGATGTAATGCGCGATCGGGTCCTCGCCGTCCTGCGGCCCGATGGTCTCGTGGAGCTGGCCCAGGCAGAGCCGCTCGAAGGTGTCGGCCTGGAGCTGGATGGCGCGCTCCCCCAGAGCCGAGACGAGCTTGCTGGCCCGGGCGAACAGGAGGTCGCCGGTGAGGACCGCGACGGAGTTGCCCCAGACGAACTGGGCCGTGGGCACCCCGCGCCGCATCTGCGAGTCGTCCATGACGTCGTCGTGGTACAGGGACGCGAGGTGGGTGATCTCGACCGCCTGCGCGGCCTGCAGGACGCGCGGAGTGTTGCCGTCGCCGAGCTGGGCGGTGAGGAGCGTGAGCATGGGACGGACTCGCTTGCCGCCCGCCTCCAGGAGGTACCGGGTGGTGACGTCCGCGAGGTTGTCGGCGAACCGCATCTCGCGGTGCAGCGCCTCCTCGACCTGCGCGAGGCCGTCGTCGACGGCGTTGGCGACCTGGCGGTCCTCTCCGCGGACGAAGATCCGCTCGGTCAGGCCGAGCTGGCTGCTGAGCGACGCGGGTCGCCGCACGACCGGAACGCTACGTGGCACTTACTCCCCCTCGGATGGGACGGCGGTCGTCGAGTCTTCGGAGCCGACGGCGCGGTCGGATCGCGCCGTCGCGCCGGACCCGGTGGCGGGCGTGCGGGCGGCGGGCTTGGCCGCGGCGGGCTTCTTCGCGGCGGGCTTCTTCGCAGCAGGCTTCTTCGCAGCAGGCTTCTTCGCAGCAGGCGTCGCCGCAGCAGGCTTCTTCGCAGCAGGCGTCGCCGCAGCAGGCTTCTTCGCAGCAGGCTTCTTCGCAGCAGCCGGCGTCGCCGCAGCAGGCTTCTTCGCAGCCGGCTTCGCGACCTCCACCGGCTTCGGCACCGCCACGGGCTTCCACCCGCGGTGCAGCGCCACGATCCCCGCGGTCAGGTTGCGCCAGGCCACGCGCTCGAAGCCGGCCTGGCGCAGCCACGAGGCCAGCGCCGGCTGGTTCGGCCACGCCTCGATCGACTCCATCAGGTACTCGTACGCCGCGGGGTTCGAACTCGCCACGCGGGCCAGCACGGGCATCCCGTAGCGCAGGTACGCACCGTAGCCCGCGCGGATCGCCGCGAGGGGAGGCTGGGAGAACTCGCACACCACGACCCGTCCCCCGGGCTTGGTGACCCGGTAGAACTCGGCGAGCGCGGCTCGCGGATCGACGATGTTGCGCAGGCCGAACGAGATCGTCACCGCGTCGAACGTGTCGTCGTCGAACGGGAGCTTCGTGGCGTCCGCCTGAACGAACGTGATGAACGGGTTGCCGACCTGCCTGCGCCGGCCCACCTCGATCATGCCCTCCGAGAAGTCTGCGGCGACAACGCTCGCCCCGTTGCGCGCCAGGGACGCACTGGAGGTGCCCGTTCCCGCCGCGACGTCGAGGATCGTCTCGCCGGCGCGGGGCCCGACGGCTCGGGTCGTCGCCACGCGCCAGAGCGTCGCGTTGCCCATCGAGAGGACCGTGTTGGTCCGGTCGTAATGGGTCGACACCTCGTCGAACATGGCGGCGACCTGGGAGGGCTGCTTGCGGAGGTCGGCCTTACTCACCCCCCAGCTTAGGCTGCCCCGACATGCCGTGCATTTCACGGCCCCGCACCGCGCCTCCGCCATCGGGCCAACGCCCAGCCGCCGCGCATCCGGCGCCCAGCGGCCCGGGCGTAGGCTGGTTCGGTGACCGCACCCTCGACCACCCGCCGGGCTACGGGCGTGACCGCCCTGTCGGTCGAGACCACCCCCTCGACGACGTCCGGCATCTCGTTCCCTTCCTCGACTCCCGCCGACCCCTCGTGTGGATCCGCAAAGGCGAGGGGATCGCCGGCATCGGGGAGGCGCTGCGGCTGGAGTTCCGCGGAGCGGACCGGATCCGCCAGGCGTCGGCCGTGTGGCGGGCGACCGTCCAGGCGGCGACCGTCACCGACTCCGTGCGCACGCCGGGCACCGGGCTGGTCGCGTTCGGGACCTTCGCGTTCGACGACGAGAGCACGGCCACAAGCGTGCTGATCGTGCCGCGGCTCGTTCTCGGACGCCGCGGCGGCCGGAGCTGGATCACCCGGATCACGCCCGTGGACGACTCCCCCGCAGCAGCGGATGCGGCCGACGGGCCGGCACAGACGGACGCCGCGCGCAGCGAACTCCCCGGCCGATCGCGTTCGGGGACGAGTACCGGCTCACCCTCCTCCCCGCGGGACTCGACGAGGGCGGCTACGAGTCCGCCGTCGCGACCGCGGTGGAGCGCATCCGCGAGCACGACCTCTCCAAGGTGGTGCTGGCCCGGGAGCTGTCCGCGCACCTGCCGCTCGAGTCGGACGTGCGGCGCGCACTGGTGGAGCTGGCGCTCGGCTACCCGGACTGCTGGACGTTCGCCGTCGACGGGCTGGTGGGATCCTCCCCGGAGACGCTGGTGCGCGTGCACCACGGCACTGTGACCGCCCGTGTGCTCGCCGGCACGATGTCCCGCGGCCGCGACGCCGAGAGCGACCGCGCGTCGGCTCAGGCCCTCGCCGGCTCGGCCAAGGACCAGGACGAGCACCGCTTCGCGGTGTCCAGCGTGCTCGACGCGCTGCGCCCGCACAGCGCGGACCTCGGCGCGAGCGACGAGCCGTTCACCCTCAAGCTGCCGAACCTCTGGCACCTCGCGACCGACATCGCGGGCACGCTCAGCGACGGGTCGAGCTCGCTCGACCTCGCGGACGCGCTCCACCCGACGGCCGCCGTGGCCGGGACGCCGAAGCCGGAGGCGATCGCGCTCATCCGCGAGCTGGAGCCGTTCGACCGCGGGCGGTACGCCGGGCCGGTCGGCTGGGTCGGCGGCGACGGCGACGGGGAGTGGGCGATCGCCCTGCGCTGCGCGCAGCTCGATGAGACCGGCGACCTGACGGCCTACGCGGGCGCGGGCATCGTGGCGGACTCCGACCCCGCCAGGGAGTACGCGGAGACGACCATGAAGTTCCGCCCGATCGTCGAAGCCTTCGGCTGAGCCCGACCGAAGCCTGAGCGAGCGCGCTCTAACTCGCCGCCAGTCGCGCCTTCTCGACCTCCACGTCGTAGTCCGGCGCGGGCCACTCCAGCCTCAGCTCCTCCAGGGCGTGGATGAGGAGGTGCTGCACCGCGAGCCGCGCGTACCACTTGCGGTCGGCCGGCACGACGTGCCACGGCGCGTACGCCGTCGACGTGCGGTCGAACACCACTTGGTAAGCGTCCTGGTAGCTGTCCCAGACCAGCCGCTCGTCCACGTCGCCCGTCGTGTACTTCCACTGCTTGTCGACACGCTTCAGCCGGTCGCCCAGGCGCTTCTTCTGCTCGTCCTTGCCGAGGTGCAGCATCACTTTGACGATCGTCGTCCCCGACTCCGCCAGCTCCAGCTCGAACTCGTTGATCGCGTCGTAGCGACGCTCGATCTCGTCCTCCGGGGCGAGCTTGCGGACCCGGCCGATGAGGACGTCCTCGTAGTGCGAACGGTCGAAGACGCCGACCTCCCCCGCCGCCGGCACGTGGCTCCAGATCCGCCAGAGGAAGTCGTGGGCGAGTTCCACCTGCGTCGGCTTCGTGAAGCCCGCATACCGCACGCCGCCCAGGTTCATCTGTCCGACGACGTGGGTCACGATTCCGCCCTTGCCTGCCGTGTCCATCGCCTGCAGGACGAGCAGCACGCTGCGCCGGTCGCCGAGGGTCCCGGCGGCGAACAGTCGCTCCTGGAGATCGGCGAGGATCGCGGCGCCCTCGGCGAGCGCCGCCCGGCCGTCCTTCTTGCGCCCGTCGAACCCCGGAGTCCCCGCCGTGTCCTGCTCGGCGAGCAGGAAGCCCTCGCCCACGCGCAGCAGCGGGTCGGGGTCCTCGGCCCAAAACGTCTCGCGTCCCATGTCGTCTCCTCGCGCCGCCGCTCACACCCTCTTCGGTGGACCGTACCGCTGATCGTACGACCCGGTCACGCCCCCGGTCACACCCCGGCCGCGTCGAGCACCGGCTCGAACGCGTCCGGCCGGTGCAGGACCACCCGCGTCCTCACACCGTCCGGGAACAGCCGGGACACCGCCTCGGGCCGGGCGCGGTCGTCCACGATGACGTCGATGGTCTCCCGCCAGCGTCCGTCGGGCATCCGCTGCAGCGTGGCCTCCCAGGTCAGCCCGGGCGTCTCTCGGGCCTGCAGCCGCAGGTGGATGCCGACCGCGCGCCGCCGGCCGAGCAGCGACAGCAGCCCCCGGTAGACGGCCGCGCGCCTGGTCGGGGCGAGCCAGGGCTCCAGCGCGCGCACCAGCACATCGGCGCTCCACAGGATCGTCGTCGCGAGGCCGCCGCGCGACTGGTACACGTCCACCGCGTAGACGCCCGCGAGGCGGCGCAGCGACTGCCGCAAGGCGCCGCGCGTGATGCCCTCGTCCACGGTGCTGTGCAGATAGAGCGGGACGGCGGCCTGCGCCGTCAGGCTCCCCACCCGCAGCGCCGCGCGGTCGTGGACGCGCTGCCCCGGCCCGAAGAACGGCCGCAGCTCGCCCAGGAGCGCAGCCACCGCGTCGCCCGGCGGGTCGGCCTCGATCGCGCCGGCGGTGTCGGCGTACGCGGTCGCCTGGTGCAGTGCGCCGAGCCGGAAGCCGGGGGCGAGCGCCGGGCCGGCCTTGACGGTGACCAGCACCCGCGAGCCGTGGAGGTCCAGCCGCACCGGGTTCTCCCGGCCGTCGATGCGCGGGACGAGGTCGAGCACGTGCTCGACGGCGAGGGTGCGGATGCCGGCCGGTACGGGCAGGCGCCCGAGCGGAGTGCCGGCGACGACCAGGTGCGTCACGGCGAACCCGGCGGCGTGCGCGCGCACCGCCACCTGCGCGGCGACCATCCCGCCGAGGCTGAAGCCCGCCAGCACGACGGGCTCCCCGGCCGGATGCCGGCCTCCCGCATCGCCTCCAGTGCCGCCCGCGTGATCGTCGCCTCGTGCTCGCCGCCGATGACGAGGTCCGCCGTCAGGTCGTTGGGCGCGATGCCCGGGCGCGGGCTCCAGGACTTCGTGCTCGGGAACTGCACGATCCAGTGCCGGACGCCCTCGTGCTCGCGTTCCACCAGCCGGATGACTCCGGTGTCGATGCGCTCGTCCAGATCGGGGTCGCAGAGGTCGTCGATCTCGCGCTGGCTGAGCATCAGGTCGCGGAGCGTGTGCACGGACCGGCGCCGCATCGCACCGGCCGCGAGCCCGGGCGTCCCGAGCGGGTCGGGGGACGGGCCGAGCTCCAGGCCCAGCAGCCCGGCCGGTACGTCGGGGAGCCCGGGCGTCGGCGTGTAGTCGTCGCCGCGTCCCGGGTCGCCCCACCAGCCGAGGAAGTCGTGGAGGAGCGGGAACCGGCGCTCCAGGAGGTCGTCGTAGCCGAGCAGCACGGCGTCGTGCCCGTCACGCAGCAGGCCGCGCCTGCGCCCGAGGGCGACCGTCTTGCGCAGCAGCGCCGGGAGGGTGAAGACGGCGACGTAGGGCCGGGCGCGCCAGCGGGGCAGGACGATCCCGACCAGCCCGATGAGGAGGGCGACAGGACCGAGCGCCCAGCCGGCGACCCGGGCCAGCCCACCGGTCAGCCGCGGCGCTGCGGTGAGGTAGAGGGCGCTCAGGGCCGTGCGCCTCGCGCGGCGGCGGTGCGGCTCGGGGACGGGGAACGGGTACTGCACGCGTGACGCGCGCTGTGCGGCGAACCGGAGCCACTCGGCGGCGAGGGCCAGGAGAGCCGCCACGGCTGCGACGACGACCGCGACGGCACCGAGCGCGACCAGTGCCAGTCCCGCCGCGAGCGCGACCGGGGCTCCGACGATGAGGCCGGCGACGAGCCCCGCCCAGCCGCCGGGCGTCCTCCCGCGCCACACGCGCGGGGAAGCTGGCTGAGCATGCGGTCAGCCTAACCGCGCCCGCCCTCGCGACGGCCGAGCACTGCCGTCTAGCCAGGCGCGCCGCGGCAACGCTAGGTTGTGCACACCAACCGGGAGGAGCCCATCGTGAACGGTTTCTGGAACGTCATCTGGCTGATCTTCTGGGCGTTCGCCTTCGTCGCCTACCTGATGGTGCTGTTCACGATCCTGGTCGACCTGTTCCGCGACGAGAAGCTCAACGGCTGGTGGAAGGCCGTGTGGGTGATCTTCCTCATCTTCCTCCCGTTCCTGACCGCGCTGGTCTACCTGGTCGCGCGCGGCCGCGGCATGGCAGAGCGCAACGCACGCGACCGCAGGACCGTCCCGGAAGACACCGACTACTACACGCATCCCACCCCATCGGCCACGCCGGCTGCCGACATCGAGCAGGCGAAAGCTCTGCTGGACAAGGGCGTGATCAGCCAGAACGAGTTCGACGCGCTCAAGGCGAAGGCGCTCGGAAACCGATTCTGAGCACGACTCGAGCTCCTTTCCGCACGATTCAGGGACTTTTGAGCGCCCGACAGGCTATCCTGCGATACGACACGCCTGACTTCATTACGAGATGGGCTTGCATCCGACGCAGGTGGATGTAATATTCATGTATGCCTGTACCCATCGCAGAGGCCGTCAGTCCCCGACGGCTCATCCGGGACGAAGTTTTCGTTCGTCTACTCGACGCCATTGTCGACGGGGACCTCACGCCAGGAGAGCAGCTCTACGACGCTGAGATCGAGAAGTGGGTCGGAGTCTCCCGCACCCCCGTCCGCGAAGCCCTGAACCAGCTCGCGGCAATGGGGCTCGTGGAGATCATGCCCCAGAAACGCACCCGCGTGACTCCGATCGACCCCGTGCGCCTCCGGGCGCTCATCGACACCGTCGGCAGCCTCCTCGTCGGCATCGTGCGCGACGCGACGCCGCTCCTCACCGAGGACGACAGGGACGCCCTCCGCGCCTTCACGGAGCGGTTCGGCGACGGCGACGGGATGGCAGAGCTCGTCAAGGAGCGCGTGCTCACCGACGGCTTCGTCAACGTCTTCCTGCGCCGCCTCGACAACCGCACGCTCGCGAAGCTGTTCACCCGCCACCTCCCCGAGGTGCGCCGGGCGCTGATCGCGGCACCGTCCTCGAAGGCGTTCACGAAGGGGGCGCCGCACCTCGCGTCCGCCGTCGACGCGGCCATCGCCGGCAACGGCGCCAAGGCCGCCAAGGGCGTTTCCGACTTCTGGAACAAGGGGCTCGTCACCGTGGTGGACGAATTCGGAACGAAGGCCGCACTCTCTGGGAAGGAGGGGCGCTGATGCCGCTCCCCGTCAAAGACTCCGCACCCGTCGAGCGCCAGCTCCTGCGCGATGTCGTCTACAACCGCCTCTACGAGGGCATCCTCGACGGCACGCTCGAGCCGGGCGAGACCCTGCTGGACGAGAAGCTCACCGCCTGGCTCGGCGTCTCCCGCACGCCGATCCGCGAGGCGCTGATGAAGCTCGCCGACATCGGCCTGGTCGAGATGGCGCCGAACCGCTACACTCGCGTCGCCCCGATCGACCTCCGCGCCATCGACGAAGCGATCTACACGACAGGACTCCTGCACGAGTACGCGGCCCGCACCTCGGTCCCGAACCTCGACACCGCGGCGCTCGGCCGTCAGGACAAGGCCGTCAAGGAGATCCGCAAGGCCGCCAAGTCGAACAACCTCCCGGCCCTCGGCCGCGCGGTGAACGACTTCTTCCTCGAGTTCGAGCGCAACAGCGGCAACGACGTGCTGCTCGCGATCAGCGAAGGCCTGAGCCCGCAGGTGCTGCGCTACGTCTCCGTGTGGAAGCGTCCGTTCGACACCGACGAGCTGCCCGCCCGCGTCACCGAGATCCACGACGCCGCAAAGGCGCACGACGGCGAGAAGGCCGGCGACCTGGTCCGTGCGCTGTACGCGCCGACGTTCGCGCAGTTCCTCTCGGACTACCGCCGCAGCAACGAGGACATCGAAGAGAGCCCCGTGGTCTAGTCGACCGACCGCATTCGTGCCCGGCGCCTGCCTTCAGGCGCCGGGCACGCCTGCGTTACGGGGTCAGTGCTCGGCGTCGACGGACGCGCGGCCGGACACGACGGACCGGATGTACGACGCGACCTTCTCGTGCTCGGGGTGCTCGACGTACCGCTGCAGGGCGGCTTCGTCCTCGAAATCGCTCACGAGGACGATGTCGAACTCGTTCGCCGGCAGCGAGTTGAGCCCCACCTCGAAGCGCAGGATCTCCGGGACGACCGCGGGAAGGGACTCCAGCCCCGCCTTGACGCGGGCGGCCTGGTCGGCGCGCTCCGCCTCCTCGGTCGACGCGAGCTTCCACATGACGACGTGACGCAGAGTCAACGGGCCTCCTCCAGCAGGGCGGTGCGCAAGCGCGCCTGGTCGACGCGCCAGTAGGTGTGCTGCCGGCCGTCCACGAGGACGACCGGGATGTCCTCCACGTAGCGCTCGTGCAGCTCGGCGTCCTCCAGGATGCTGAGCTCCTCCACGCGCACCTCGGGGGCGCCGGCGGGGAGGGCGTCGATCACCGAGCGGATCGCTTCCCGCGCGTCGTCGCACAGGTGACAGCCCGGCTTGCCGATGAGCGTGACGGTGACGGTGGACACGCGGTCAAGCCTAACCCGGCCGCCCGTGCTCAGCAGAAAGCGCCGGACCTGACGGACCGGCGCTCGAGCAGCAGACGCTGAGGTCTACTTCTTGTTGCGACGCTGGTGGCGCGTCTTGCGAAGAAGCTTGCGGTGCTTCTTCTTCGCCATACGCTTGCGACGCTTCTTGATAACGGAACCCACGTAGACCTCACAAAGTTAGTGGTTTGCCGCGGGATACGCGGCGACACAAGCAGACAGTCTACCCGACTTCACGCCGAGTCTGCGACGCCGCCGTCCAGGTGAGGCGTCACGGCCTCCAGCGCATGCGCCACGGCGGACTCCGGAACGCGGAACGACCGGCCGAACCGGATCGCCGGGAGCTCACCGGAGTGGACGAGCCGGTAGACGGTCATGCGGGAGACGCGCATCATGTCGGCCACCTCTGCGACCGTCAGGAAGCGCACCTCGCGAAGAGCGTTCGAGCCCCCATCGTGAACCATGCGGTGTCCCTTTCTTGCCCGTCATCGTACTCGGGTCGCGACGACGGCGAACTAGGGAACTCTAGTCCGTGTGCGGGGCTGGATTCCAGCCCCGGTTCACTCCCTCCGCCACTTCTTCGGCGTGACGCGCTCCACCCGTCGACGGGTGTCGGCGAGCACCTTGCCGACCGTGCTGGCGAACTCGCGCGTCTCGTCGGCGAGCTGCACCGAGAACGCGGAGAGGTCGACATCCGACGCGGTGAAGGGGATGACCCAATCCTCCACCGCCTCCAGCGGCGTCGGGTCGAGCCGGTAGTACCGGTGCTGGCCCTCCTCGCGGACGGACACCAGCGACGCTTCGCGCAGGACCTTGAGGTGCTTGGACACGGTGGGCTGGCTGAGCTCCAGGGTGGCCACGATCTCCGAGACCGAGATCTCCCCGACGGGACGCGCGTCATCCGAGTTGCGGTCGAGCAGCACTCTGAGAATCTCGCGCCGCGTCGGGTCGGCGATCACGTCGAAGATGTCGGCCATTGCACCAGGCTAGTCGTACGGCTCCCCGAGTACCACGCCCGAAGCTGTCGGTCCGAGACCGCCGGAAGGAACGACCGATCGGCACGGCATATCCGCCCATCGCGCGTCGCGATCCCCTTCAAGCAGCCATCTCTTCCTCACTTTCTCCCTCAGTTGCGCGGCGTGTTGCGGGAGGAAGTGAGGAAGTGATGGCCGGGTTGTGGATAACTGCGTGTGCGGGGGAGGCCGGCCTCAGGATGGTCGGATGGAGGAGCTCATCGACCGCACCGGGTTCACACTTGCCGAGGGAATCGCGGGCGGAATCTCGCGTCGCCGACTGTACGGCGATGGTGTCCAACGATCTTTTCGGGGGTCAGGACCATCGATGCCGATCTCACCGATCACCGGTCGCGCTGCCGCGCCTACGCTGCGCTCAAGAGGCCTGGCCACATCTTCAGCCACCACTCGGCGGCCGCACTGCACGGATTTCCACTCCGGTGGTCTGTGCAACCTCGGGATCTGCACCTCGCCGTCTTCGCCCCTCGCAAGCCGCCGCGCATGGCCGGAGTGATCGGCCACGAACTCCGCCCTGCCGGGCATCGCGTGATCGAGATGGACGGTCTGCACGTCGTCGCGCCGGAGGACGCGTGGGCCCAGCTCTCGACGTTCCTGCCGATCGACGACCTGGTTACCATCGGGGACTGGCTCATCACCGGAGACGAGCCGCATTCCGGCGCGGCCACACCGTTCTCGCGGGACCACCTCGAGGCGGCAATCCGTCATCATGGGCGCCGGCCCGGCATTCGAGCATTGCGCCAGGCGTTCGAACTCGTTCGCTACGGCCCTCTCTCGCCCCAGGAGACGAGGCTGCGCCTCGAGCTCGTCCGTTCCGGGCTCCCCGAACCCGCGCTCAACCATCATGTTCACGACCGGGGCAGCCGGGTGGCGATGGTCGACCTGGCGTATCCGGAGCGACGCCTCGCCATCGAGTATCTCGGCGATCACCACCGAACGGACGCCGACGCGTATCGCGAGGACATCTATCGCCGAGAGCGGCTCACCGCCGCCGGATGGGACGTCGTATTCCTCACCGTTGCGGACCTCGAAGGACCGACCCCGCGAGCCACCCTCATCGTCCGCCGCGCCTACGCCCGCGCACTCCGCGCCTGAGCCATCGCTTCCTCACTTTCTCCCGCTCCGACGCGGCGTGTTGCGGGAGGAAGTGAGGAAGCGATGGCTGCGGGGGTGGGGGGTTAGTGGGCGGCTAGTTCGCGGGCGCGGGCGAGGGCTGCGTCGGTGGCGCGGGTGAAGAGGGTGGGGAGGTCGGCGTCGGCGAGGACGGCGATGGCGCGCTCGGTGGTGCCGTTGGGGCTGGTGACGCGGCGGCGGAGCTCGGCCGGGTCCTCGCCGGACGAGACCAGGAGCTCGGAGGCGCCGAGGAAGGTGCCGTTCACCAGGGTGCGCGCCTGCGCGGGCGTGAAGCCCTTCTCGATCGCCGCGGCGGTCAGCGCCTCCACGAGGAAGAACACGTACGCCGGGCCCGAGCCGGAGATGGTGCTGAGCGCGTCGAGCTGCGACTCGGGCACCTCGACGACCTCCCCGACGGTCTCGAACAGCGCGCGGACGAGCGCGAGGTCGTCGGGCTCCGTGCGGGTGCCCGGGCTGATCCCGGTGACGGCCTTGCCCACGACCGCCGGCGTGTTCGGCATCGACCGCACGACGATGACCGACGGCGGCAGCAGCGACTCGAACGTCTTGATGGTGACACCCGCCGCAACGCTCACGACGATGGCTCCGGGCGTCAGCGAGTCGGAGATCTCGTGCAGGAGGTCGGGCACCATCCCGGGCTTGACGGCGACGATCACGAGTTCGGCGCCGTCCACCGCGGCGCGGTTCGCGTCCCCGTCGTGCTCGGTCGCGTACGCGGTCACGCCGGGGATGCCGGCGAGCTCCGCTGCGCGCGCCTTCGACCGATTGGTGACCCGGATGCCGCCGTCCACGGTCACCCCCGGCGCGGTCAGGCCGGAGAGGATGGCGCGGCCCATCGAGCCCGCCCCGAGCATCGCGATGGTGGGCAGCGTGACGTTCTGCGTGTCGCTCATGGGCCCATCCTAGGATGAGGTCATGAGCGCAGAAGGTGGCACCCGGGCGATCGTCGCGGCCTTCGCCGCCAACCTCGGGATCGCCCTCACCAAGTTCATCGCGTGGGCCTTCTCCGGCTCCTCCTCGATGCTCGCCGAGGGCGTTCACTCGGTCGCCGACTCGGGCAATCAGCTCCTCCTGCTCCTCGGCGGACGCCAGGCCAAGAAGAGAGCCGACAAGGAGCACCCGTTCGGCTACGGGCGCGAGCGCTACGTGTACGCGTTCGTCGTCTCGATCATCCTGTTCTCGGTCGGCGGCGTCTTCTCGCTCTACGAGGGCGTCGAGAAGCTGACGCACCCGCACCCGCTGGAGAACTGGTGGCTGCCGCTGCTGGTCCTCTTCATCGCGATCGGCCTGGAGTCGTTCTCGCTGCGCACGGCCGTGCGCGAGTCCAACCCGCTCCGCAAGGGGATGTCGTGGCCGCAGTTCATCCGGCGCGCGAAGGCCCCGGAGCTGCCGGTGGTACTGCTGGAGGACGTCGCCGCGCTCACCGGCCTGGTCTTCGCGCTGATCGGCGTCGGGCTCACGATCATCACCGGCAACGGCGTCTGGGACGGCGTCGGCACCGTGCTGATCGGCCTCCTGCTGGTCGCAGTCGCGATCGTTCTCGGCATCGAGACCAAGAGCCTCCTGGTCGGCGAGGGCGCCTCCGACGCGGACGTCGCCGCCATCGAGAAGGCGATCCTCCTGGGCGGCGACGAGGTCGAGCGCATCATCCACATGCGCACCCTCTACCTGGGGCCGGACGAGCTGCTCGTCGGCGCCAAGCTCGCCGTCGCGGGCGAGCAGAGCATGCTGGAGGTCTCGGCCGCGATCGACGCGATCGAGCGGCGCATCCGCGACGCCGTGCCCGTCGCCCGGGTGATCTACATCGAGCCGGACGTCTGGGTCGACCCGAACGAGCAGCACCCCGCCACCGACACCATCATCGTCAAAGGACTCGAGTGACCCGCACCGCGCTGATCCTGCAGCACGACCCGTCCATCCACCTCGGCAACATCGGCCCGGTGCTTGTGGAGCACGGCTACGACCTGCGCATCGTCGACGTGACGACGCAGGATGTGTCCGCCCTCGACCCGCAGGAGGCCGACCTCGTCGTCGTGCTCGGCGGCGAGATGGGCGCGTACCAGACGGACGAGTTCCCGTTCCTGGCCGCCGAGCAGGACCTGCTGCGCAGCCGCCTCGACGCCGAGCGCCCGACCCTCGGCGTGTGCCTGGGCGCGCAGCTCATGGCCGGCGCGCTCGGCGAGCGCGTCTACAAGGGCGACACCATGCAGATCGGTTTCCGCCGTGTGGAGCCGACGGAGGCCGGCGCGATGTCGCCGATCCGTCACTTCGACGGCGTGCCGGTCGTGGAGTGGCACGGCGACACCTTCGAGCTGCCGGAGCGGGCGACCCGCCTGGCGTCGTCCAGCGATTACTCCAACGAGGCGTTCGCGATCGGCGGCTTCGCGCTGGCGGTGCAGTTCCATCCCGAGGTGACGGACGAGATGCACGAGGAGTGGGTCGCCGACGGGTACAACGAACTCGACGAGCACGCGCTCGACCCGGAGGCGCTGCGCGAGGATCGCGAGCTCTACTCCGCCCGGATGCAGGAGGCCTCCCGCGCCGCCTTCTCCGAGTGGCTGGAGGCCCTCCCCGCTGAGCCGCTATCGCTTCCTCAGTTTCTCCCGCAACGCGCCGGGCGCGAGCGGGAGAAAGTGAGGAGACGATGGCTGCGGTCAGCGCTTGGCGCGGAAGAAGTCGAGCAGCAGGTCGGCGCACTCCTCGGCGAGGACGCCGGGGTAGACGGCGACCTGGTGGTTGAGCCTGCGGTCGCGGAGCACGTCGTAGACCGAGCCCGCCGCGCCGGCCTTCTCGTCCCACGCGCCGAAGACGACGGTCGGGACGCGGGCGGCCAGCACCGCGCCGGCGCACATCACGCACGGCTCGAGGGTCACGACCAGGGTGCAGCCCTCCAGGTGCCAGTCGCTACGCGTCGCGGCGGCCGCGCGCAGCGCCAGGACCTCGGCGTGCGCGGTGGGGTCGCGGTGCAGCTCGCGCTCGTTGCGTCCGGTGCCGATGACCTCGCCGTTCTCGTCCAGCACGAGCGCCGCGACCGGGACGTCGCCCGTGTCGAAGGCGAGCCGGGCGTCCGTGACGGCGCGGCGCATCCACCGCTCGTAGTCGGCGGGCACGGGAAGGGTCACGGCTGCTCCTGGCTGGGGTCCTCGCCCGGGGCGGGTTCGGCTAGCCTTGAGCCTATGCGAGTGCACGTAGCAGACCACCCCCTGATCACCCACAAGCTCTCCGTGCTCCGCAACAAAGAGACCCCGTCGCCCGTCTTCCGGGCCCTCACGGAGGAGCTCGTCACCCTCCTCGCCTATGAGGCGACCCGCGCCGTGCGCGTCGAGCCCGTCGAGATCCAGACCCCGGTGACCACGACGATGGGCGTCACCCTCAGCCAGCCGCGGCCGCTCGTCGTTCCGATCCTGCGTGCGGGGCTCGGGATGCTGGAGGGCATGGTCAAGCTGATGCCGACCGCCGAGGTCGGCTTCCTGGGCATGGTGCGCAACGAGGAGACCCTCGAGCCGACCACGTACGCCGAGCGTCTGCCGATGGACCTCTCCGACCGCCAGTGCTTCGTGCTCGACCCGATGCTCGCCACGGGAGGCTCACTGGGCGCCGCGATCGAGTTCCTCTTCACCCGCAACGCGGTGGACGTGACCGCGATCTGCCTGCTCGCCGCGCCCGAGGGACTCGAGGCTCTGGAGAAGGCGACGGAGGGCCGCGACGTCACCATCGTCCTCGGCGCTCTGGACGAGCGGTTGAACGAGAACGGATACATTGTGCCCGGTCTCGGCGACGCTGGTGACCGTTTGTACGGCACTGTGTAGGGTGTCGAGCACTCCCGCAACATTCCGTAACGATTTGACATGACGTGTCACGGGACGGTTTACTTCTCAACATGACTGACAACTCGCGCACCCTGACCTCCTTCGAGGCCCCCGGGGATGCCGGCATGATGATGCCCGGCCGCGACTCGGTCATGTGTTGCCGAATGTGTCGCTAATCTGACGACCCTTTCGCCGAGCGGTCGCCCTCCGACGCAGACGAGCGTCGGCTCCGGGCACAGCTCCTCGGGCGCGCCACACGAACGCACCCGTGCATCAGTCCCTTTCTGAACAGGGACACCTCGTCACACCGGAAAACCCGCATCCGGCGCACCCTCCTCAGCAGATCCTCGCAGGAGACAGCCGCATCCGGGCCCGGACGCATCATCATCACCGAAGGGCTCTCCCTCCCATGTCTCTCGCAACCGTCGACACCCTCCGTCCCTCCACTCCCGTCGCCCCGGCAGCTTCTGCCGCCACGGCGCCCCGCCTCCGCGCCGTCCCCGAGGGGACCGAGGCCCGCGGCTTCGTCCTCTACGTCGGCATCGACGAGCTGAAGGCCGCCGCGTCCGGCACCGACCTCGGCCGCATCGTCGAGGCGCTCAAGCAGCTCACGGCCGAGCTGGCCCCGGCCGCCGAGACCTACGCCGCCGTGGCCCTGGCCCCGGCCGGCGCCGGCGGACGCGACGTCGACGTGGTCCGCCTCGCCCTGCAGGACCCCGCCGCGATCGCCAAGCACCGCCACACCGCCACGGTCGACGAGGACGAGGACCGCGCCGCCTCCGGCGTCGTGGTCGACATCTCCCGCAAGCGCCTCGTCCTCGACAACCAGACCGTGTCGCTCACGTACAAGGAGTTCGAGCTGCTGCAGTACCTGGTGCTGCGCGAGGGCCGCACCATCGAGCGCGCCGAGCTGATCTCGTCGCTCTGGTCGAACGCCGACGAGGGCGAGATCCCCAACGAGCGCACCATCGACGTCCACGTCCGCCGCCTGCGCGCCAAGTTGGGACGCTACGAGGACATCGTGCGTACCGTGCGCGGCGTCGGCTACCGCTTCGACCGCCACGCGGACGTCTCCATCCGCCACGCCAGCGCCCCCTCCCCCGACCTCTTCTGAGCCTCGGCAGCCGTCGAGCGCCAGCGAGTTCGCGCAAACTGCGTCGCAAACCGCCGAGCACGCAGATCGTCTGCCTACTCGGCGGTTCGCGGTTGAAACGGGTGTACTCGGCGGCTAGGCGGAGCGTTTGTAGATGCGGAAGGCGTTGGTCGCGAGGGCGGCCATGACGACGGCTAGTGCGGCGAGCAGGCCGGCGTGGGCCCACAGGCTCGCCCAGTCCGGGGCCGCGCTGAGGGCCTCGCGGCCGACGATCACCGCCCACTCGAACGGGTTGTAAGCCGCGACGTTCCGCACCCACTCCGGCGACAGCGTCGTGTTCATGATCGCCGAGCTGAGGAACATCAGCGGGAGCGTGATGAGCTGCGAGATGCCGATCAGCGCGGTCTGGTCGCGTGCGAGCAGCGCGACAGCGTTCGAGAACGAGCAGAACACCGCGGTCAGAAGCACGACGCCCAGCAGGAGGAGGAGCATCCCGCCCGCGCCGCCGTCGAAGCGCGCGCCCGCCCAGAAGGCGATCCCCACCACGATCAGCGATTGCACCACCGCCAGGATCGACTGGTAGACGAGCGTCGACACGATCATGGCGCCGCGGTTGGTGGGCGAGGTGAGGAACCTGTCCATCACGCCGCGGTCCATGTCCTGGATGTAGACGGTGCCCGACCAGGCGCTCCCGAACAGCGCGAGCATCATCACGACGCCCGGCGTCAGGTACTCCAGGTAGCTCTGGCCGCCGCCGAATCCCGGGATTTCGGTGACCGACTTGAAGAGCTGTCCGAAGATCAATAGCCAGATGACCGGCTGCACCAGGTTCATCACCAGGAACGCGGGCATCCGAATCGCCCAGCGGAGCTGGCGGCCGGTGAGCAGCAGCGTGTGGGTGAGGAAGGTCGGGCCGGTGCGGCGCGCTGCGCGCGCGGGAACGGCGATGGCGGTCATGATGCGGTCTCCAGAACGTGCTCGGCGGACTCCTGCGCCCGCGTGAAGGTGCGGCCGGTGTGCCGCAGGTAGACGTCGTCGAGGCTGGGCCGCGCGACGGTGGCGGAGGCGACGGCGACGGCTGCGGCCTCCAGCGCGGCGAGGGCGGCCGGGAGGGTAGCCGCCCCGTTGTCCGCCCGGGCGCGGAGCGTGCGGCCGTCGCCGCCGACCTCGTGGAGGGCGTCGACGCGCTCGAGCGCCGTGAGAGCCGCGAACGGGTCGGCGTCCGGCGACAGTTCCACGATGACGGCGTCGCCGCGGAGGCCGTTCTTCAGCTCCTCCGGGGTTCCGCCCGTGACGATGCGTCCGTGGTCCACGATCGCCAGCCGGTCGGCGAGACGGTCGGCCTCGTCCAGGTAGTGCGTCGTGAGCAGGACTGTGAGGTTCTCGGCGCCGGTCATCCGATCCAGCTCCGCCCACAGCTCGGCGCGCGCCTCCGGGTCGAGCCCGGTGGTCGGCTCGTCGAGGAAGAGCACCTCCGGCCGGTGCATGAGCCCGATCGCGACGTCCAGCTTGCGCGCCATGCCGCCCGAGTAGGCCTTCACCTGGCGCTTGGCGTGGTCGGTGAGCCCGAAGCGGTCGAGCAGTTCGCGGGAGCGGGCCTTCGCGTCCCGGCCGCTCATCCCCTGCAGGCGGCCGGCGAGGACGAGGTTCTCGGCGCCGGTGTCGTTGGGGTCGGAGACCGGCTTCTGCGCCACGAAGCCGATCGCGCGGCGCACGCGGCCGGGGTTTCGGCTGACGTCGATGCCGGCCACGAAGGCCGTACCGGCGTCGGCACGGGCCAGCGTGGACAGGATCTTCATGGTGGTGGACTTGCCGGCGCCGTTGGGGCCGAGCAGTCCGAAGACGGTGCCGGAGGCGACCTCGAAGCCGAGGTCGTCGACAGCGCGGACGGCGGGTGTGCCCCGGCCTCCGTTGTAGATCTTGACGAGGTGCTCGGCGGCGATCGCCGAGCCGGTGTGTGGTGCCACGGGTGGCTTCCTTTCATCTCGGGCAGCCACCGTCGCGGGCCTATCATGGAGAAAGCCCTCGGTGACTGTTGACGCAGGTTCCGCAAGGAACGAATCGAAGGTGTGGATGGCCGGAGAGTTGCCGCTCTCCGGCCATCGTTCTGTCTGTGCGGCGCTCAGGTGCCTGCGGGGCTCGGCGCTTCCGCGGAGCCCATCAGGTCGGCCACCTCCTGTCCGAAATCCCCGGCGGCGATCCGGTCGCGGATCTCCGCCATGTCGTGGCCCTCGCCGAACAGCTCCCAGAGCCGCTCCCACCAGTCGACTCCGCCGAGGGTCCGGTCGCGGATGCGCGCGGCCAGGTCGGCGATGAACGCGCGCTCGGCCTCCATGATCGCGACCCGGTAGCGGGACTCGATCATGAACAGTTCGGGCAGCGGGAGGGCGAGCGCGCTGTCGAACACGCGGGCCCGCTCGGCGAGCTCGGCGTCCAGGAGGTCGCGCCGCCGTTCGAGGAGTTCGACGGCGACCTCCGGGGCGAGCATCGGGAGCAGCGACAGCCCGGTCTCGATGGCGGGGTACTCCTTCACCGGGAACGCGATGAGCTCCCGCATCCACTCGTCCGCCTCCGCTCGGCCGGCGTCGGTGATCTCGTAGACGACGCGCTCGGGCCGGTTGCCCTCCCGCTCGGTCTGCGCGACGCGGATGAAGCCGTGCTTCTCGAGCGACTTGATGACGGCGTAGAGGGAGCCGAAGTTGAGCCGGATGCTGTCCTCCTTGCCGCGCTCCCGCATGGTGGTCGTCATCTCGTACGGGTACATCGGCTTCTCCCAGAGGCAGGCCAGCACTGCCAGCGCCAGGGGGTTGGACACCGCTCGCTTACTCATTACTCACCTCCGGATACTTTGCTCAGAGTATTCGGTTTGGAGTGGCGGGTCAAGCGGCTTCCTACTGCCGGAGCGGTTCGCCCTCGGGCGCCCCGTCGATCGGCGAACATGTCGACGGAGAAAGCTGAGGTGAAAACCAGGCCAATCATGATCAGGCCGAAGCTGCCGATTCCGATGAGCGCGATGATCGCCAGGTGAAGTGCGCTGGAGAACGCGACCGCGAGTACTCGCGCCTTTCCGGGTACCCAAATGAGCACGGCGATGGCGATCTCGACGGCAATTGTGCCGGAGCTGATGAGGAACGCTCCGACCGGGGTAGCCGTGATCGCGAGCGCAATCGAGCCGAGTGGCCCAGAGACTCCGAACATCTCCATTCGGGTTACGTAGTAGATGGCAGATCCATCCACCCAGGAACATCTATTCCGGCCGAGGATTGCCCTGGGCGATGACCGCCTTCGCGGCTTGATTCGCCGAGCGCCACGCAAGGAGCGAGACGACCACTATGACGACGAATCCGCTCAACGCCAGACAGTGTTTACATTTTAACCCTTAGCATATATACAAGACCGACCTGTCCACCCTCAGCGTGGGGATAACCGCCCCATAGAGAATTCGCAGCAAAAATAACGACTTGATAACTAGCACCCGTTACCTCTTCGTTATATAGTTCAAGAGCAATGGTTGTTTGCTGTGGCAGCCATCGCGGAATGTGATTGCAGGACACTCTTGGTGCAAGGGAGAGGGCCGGCCGCTAGCCTCTGCGGCCGGCCCTCAATCTTTTCGTCGCACGACCGTTCCAACCCCCTCCCTCCGCGAACGCCGTGCTGGCACGGATGAGCGCTGTCGGCGCATGATGAGATGATGCGAACGCATCGACTATCGAGCGCGAAGGGGTGGCGTCATGAGCACGGGGACGACCGCGGCCGGTCCGGCCAAGCGATCCAGGACGACCGCGGTCTCGGCATGGGAGTCGCTGTTCCGGGCGCAGGTCGCCGTCATGCGGACGCTGGCCGCCGAGTTCCCGACCAGGGACATCTCGTTCAACGAGTACGACGTCCTCTTCACCCTCTCCCGCCAGGCCGACCGCTCGCTGCGCCTCCGCGACCTCAACAAGCACGTCCTCCTCACCCAGCCGAGCGTGAGCAGGCTCGTCGACCGGCTGGTCGACCGGGGGCTCGTCGTCAAAGGTCCGGAGCCGTCCGACGCGCGCGGCACGATCATCACGATGACCGACACCGGGTTCGAGATGTTCCGTCGCGTCGCGTTCGACCACATGCGCTCCATCGCGCAGCGGGTCGGCACCCGGCTCGACACCGAGGAGCTGGAGCAGCTCGCCGCCCTGTGCGACAAACTGCGCGGCGAGGACTGACGGCCCGATCCTCCTCCACATTCTCATTCCTGAATAAGTTCTCCACAACGCGGGCGGACCCTCGGGGACGCGACATCGGGCACGCGTATTATTGCGCGCATGGCTGACGGACGCAGAAGATGGAAGTGGGCGCCCGCGCTGCTCGGATTCGTGGCGCTGAGCGGCGTAGCCGGACTCCTCGCCGCCGCGGCGGTCACACCCGCCGTCGCCCTCACCGGCTCGGCCGCGGACTCGACCATCAGCGTCTTCGACGGCCTCCCCGAATATATGAAGGTGGAGCCGCTGGCGCAGGCGTCCACCATGTACGCGACGTCCGCCGGCAAACCGGTGCCGATCGCCACGTTCTACTCGCAGAACCGCGTGGAGGTCGGCTGGGACGCCATCTCCCAGAACCTCAAGGACGCGGCGATCGCCACGGAGGACCCGCGCTTCTACGAGCACGGCGGTGTCGACGTCACCGGCACGATCCGCGGCGCGGTGCTGACGGCGCTGCACAAATCGGTGCAGGGCGGCTCGTCCATCACTCAGCAGTACGTCAAGAACATCCTGGTGCAGCGCTGCGAGAACAAGCAGCCGGACCCGACCGCGGCGGACGCCGTCCAGAAGAAGCAGTACAAGGCGTATCAGGCCTGCTACAACGACGCGACCGCCGTCGACCCGGTGCGCAAGCTCAAGGAGATGCGCTACGCGATCGGGCTCGAGAAGGAGTACTCGAAGAACGACATCCTGCAGAGCTACCTCAACATCGCTCTGTTCGGTGGCCGCGTCTACGGCGTCCAGTCGGCGGCCGAGTACTACTTCGGGGTGTCGGCCGCGGACATCTCGCTCCCCCAGGCGGCGACCCTCATCGCCATCCTGAACAACCCGGACAACCTCCGCATCGACCGGCCGGCCAACAAGGACAACGGCGCGGCGAACGGCTACGCGCAGACCCTCGCCCGGCGCAACTACGTGATCGACCGCATGCTGGTGAACGGCAAGATCACCAAAGAGGAGCACGACGCGGCGAAGGCCACCAAGGTCGTGCCCAAGATCAGCCAGATGTCGAACGGCTGCATGACCGCGCAGCAGTTCAACGCGGCGTTCTTCTGCGACTATGTCGAGCGCACCATCGAGCAGAACCCGATCTTCGGCAAGACCGCCGACGAGCGGTCCAGCTACCTGACGCGCGGCGGCCTCAAGATCTACACGACGCTGAACCTCGACCTCCAGTCGCAGGCGCAGCAGGCGGTGTCGGCGTACATCCCGCCCTCCAGCCCCAACCTGGACCTCGGCTCGTCGAACGTCTCGGTGGAGGTCGGCACGGGCCGGATCGTCACGATGGTGCAGAACAGGCCGTACGACAACACGGCGGCGCCCGCCGCGGGCACCACGGCTGTCAACTACAACACCGACTACGACTACGGCGGCTCGGAAGGCTTCCAGACCGGATCGTCGTACAAGGCGTTCGACCTGCTCGAATGGCTGAAGGAAGGCCACACCCTCAACGAGGTGGTGAACGGGACGCAGCACACCTTCCCGCAGACCGCGTTCCACGAGAGCGACCCCTGCAACGACATCGGCGGGGCGCCGTGGAACGTCGCGAACGACGAGGGCGAGTCGGTGACCTCGACGTCGGTGATGCAGGCGACGGCGGCCTCCATCAACTCGATCTTCGCGATGATGGCCACCAAGCTGGACCTCTGCGGCATCAAGGAAGGCGCCCAGGACCTCCTGGTCCACGGCGCGGATGAGGCGACCAACCCGTACATGGCCAACCCGTCGTCCGTGCTGGGCACGAACTACATCGCCCCGATCACGATGGCGACGGCGTACGCCGGGATCGCCAACAACGGCAAGGCGTGCAGCCCGGTCGCGATCGACAAGATCATCACGACCGACGGCGTCGCGCACGCCGTTCCGAAGACCCAGTGCTCGACCACCCCGATCGACCCGGGCGTCGCAGCCGCCGCGATCTACGCCCTCCAGGGCGTGCTCCGCGGAGGCGGCACCGCGTCCTCGGCCAACCCGAACGACGGCGTTCCGCTCTTCGGCAAGACCGGAACGACGGACAATTCGGTCGAGAACTGGCTGGTCACCTCCACGACGAAGATCGCGCAAGCCACGTGGGTGGGCAACATCTCGGGCGGCGTCGCCCTCCGCAGCCAGAACTTCCAGGGCGTCGGCGGCGGCGACGTCAAGTTCGCGATCGTCAAGCGCATCCAGACGGCGCTCGACGCCGCCTACGGCGGGTCGGCGTTCCCCGCTCCGCTCCCGAAGTTCCTCGGGGTGTCCGCGCCGCCGAAGGCGGCCGCGCCGGCGCCGAGCGCGCCCGGTGCAGGTCAGACCAACCCCGCTCCGGCCCCGGTCACACCCCTGGCCAGGGGAAGAAGAAGCCCTGACGCGGCGACTCACGCGGGCGGGCAGTTCGCCGCTGAGCGCTCAGCGACCGTCTTGACGCCCTGCAGCATGGCGACCCAGTTGTCGCGGGAGTGCTGGGCGGCCTCCACCGTCGGATTGTTGTCCTGATCGAGCGTGACGTGGGTGCCCTCCGGGGTCGCGTCGAGCTCGAAGTGCAGCGCGTGGTAGTTCTCGGGGACGTCGGGCAGGCCGCTCAACGGGCTGAAGTGCGTCAGCACGATCCGCCAGGGCTCCTCGCGGTCCTCCAGCTCGATCACCCGGCCGTGGTCCTCGAACGACTTCCCCTGCCACTCGCCGCGCCAGACGATGCGCGAGCCGAGCCTCCAGTCGGAGACGACCTCCGCCCCGAACAGGATCTCGGGATGGGACCCGCTCGAGGTCAGCAGGTTCCATACCTCCCGCCGGGGCGCACGGATGTCCGCCTCGGCTCTCGCGACGTAGTTCCCCATGACGCGCCACTCCCGCTCCCGTCGCCGCCTCGGGCGACGTTGACGCCCATCACACACCTCACGGTGCGGGGAGCACAACCCCGCGGCTCACGCGTCCGCGAAGACGAGCGCCTCCCAGGGCTCCACCGAGCCGGACACTCCCCGCCCGGCCGAGTCGTCCAGGTTGCCGAGCACGAGCGCCGCGCCCTCCCAGCCCGCCTGCTCCGACGGGTCGTAGCTCGCGGGCTCGCTGCTCAGGTTGGCGAGGACCAGCAGGCGGCGGCCACCCCGCTCGCGCACGTACGCGAAGAGCTGGGGATGCTCGGGCAGCACCAGGGTGAAGTCGCCGTCGGCCACGACGTCGGACCGATGCCGGAGGTCGATCAGCCGCCGGTAGTGGGCGAACACCGAGTCGGGCGCGTGAAGCTCGGCCTCCGCGTTCACCAGTACGTAGTCCGGGTTGGCCTCGATCCACGGCGTGCCCGTGGTGAAGCCGGCCGCCGGTGCGGCCGACCACTGCATCGGCGTGCGCGCGTTGTCCCGGCTGGTCTTGCGCAGCGCCGCCATGACCGTGCCGGCGTCCTGACCCTGGATGTCGACGGCCTCCGCATAGTGGTTGAGCGTCTCGATGTCGCGGAAGTCGTCGATGGACTCGAACGGCACGTTCGCCATCCCGAGCTCCTCGCCCTGATAGACGTAGGGCGTGCCGCGCATCAGGTGCAGCACGGTGCCGAGCGCCTTCGCGGACGCGACGCGATGCTCCGGGCGGTCGTCGCCGAACCGGCTGACGACGCGGGGCTGGTCGTGGTTGTTCCAGTACAGGCTGTTCCAGCCGGTGTCGGCGAGGCCCTCCTGCCATTTGGCGAGGTTGCGTTTGAGGTCGAGCACGCTCGCGGGCCGGTCGTCCCACTTGCCGCCGGGTCCGTGGTCGAGGTCGACGTGCTCGAACTGGAAGACCATGTCGACCTCCGCCCGGGCGGGGTCGGTGAACAGCCGGGCCTGCTCGACGGAGACGCCGGGCATCTCCCCCACGGTGAGGATGCGGTCGGCGCGGCCCGCGAAGACGCGCTCATGCATCTCGTGCAGGAACTCGTGGATGCGCGGCCCCTGACCGAAGAACGGGTAGCCGACGCCGAACAGCCCGCCAGGGGGAACCTCGCCGTCGGGGAGCTCGACCACCTTCGAGATGAAGTTGATGACGTCCATCCGGAACCCGTCGACACCGCGGTCGAGCCACCAGTTCATCATGTCGTACACCGCCCCGCGGACCTCCGGGTTCTCCCAATTCAGGTCGGGCTGCTTGCGCGAGAACAGGTGGAGGTAGTACTCGCCGGTGGCCGGGTCGAGCTGCCAGGCGGGACCCGAGAAGAAGGAGCCCCAGTTGTTCGGCTCGGCGCCCTGCTCGCCGGGCTGCCGGCCGTCGCGCGGGGGCCGCCACCAGTACCAGTCGCGCTTCGGGTTGTCGAGCGAGGAGGCGGACTCGATGAACCACGGGTGCTCGTCGGAGGTGTGGTTGACGACGAGGTCCATGACCAGCTTGATGCCGCGCGCGTGCAGGCCGGCGAGCAGCTCGTCGAAGTCGTCGAAGGTGCCGAACAGCGGGTCGATCGCGCGGTAGTCGCTGATGTCGTAGCCGTTGTCGTCGTGCGGCGAGGCGTAGATCGGCGACAACCAGACAACATCCACCCCGAGCTCCTGCAGGTAGTCGAGGTGCTGGATGATGCCGCGCAGGTCGCCGATGCCGTCGCCGTCGCTGTCCGCGAAACTCCGCGGATAGACCTGATACACGACCGCTGACTTCCACCATGTCTCACTCACGCGCCCACCTTACCCGGGGGCGTCGGGCCGCTCAGGCGGCCCCGGGAACGAGCACTACGCGCGCGCCCGTCCGCGCCGACTCCCGCGCCGCCAGGCAGACCCGCAGAGCGTCGATCGCGGCGGCCACCGGTGAACGGGCCGGCTCGGCGCCGGTCTCGACGCACTCCAGGAAGTAGCGGGCCTGCGCCGTGAACGCGTCGCCCGGGAGGTCGGTGAGGGAGTCCGAGGCGCGGTCGCCGACGACCTCCAGCGTGGTGCGGAACGGCGAACCGGCGGGGAGGTCGGAGACGGCGAGGAGCTGGGCCACACCACCGGCGGCGTACTCGACGGTGATCGCGGCCGGTGTGCCGAACCGGTCCCCGGGCGCGCGGACGGTGGTGACCGCGACGGGCTCGCCGAGGTACGCGTTGGCCTGGTCGACATCGTGGATGGCGAAGTCCACGACCATCCCGCCGGAGCGGGACTCGTCGGCCAGCCACTCGGCGCCGGCCGGCGCGGCCGACAGGCGCGACCCGAGCACGGCGCGCGGGAGGCCGACCGACCCCGCCGCGACGCGTTCGGCGAGCGCCGCGTACCCCGGGAAGAAGCGCACGACGTGGGCGACCATCAGGACGCCGGGCGCGCGGGCCGCGGCGGCGGCGACGCGCTCGGCGTCGGGGAGCGTCAGCGCGATCGGCTTCTCGAGCAGGACGTTCCCGCCCGCCGCGAGAGCCTGCACGGCGAGGTCGGCGTGAGTGGGGGTCGGCGTGCAGATCGAGGCGATGTCCGCGGCGGGGTCGGCGAGCGCGTCGTCGAGGGAGGTCGTCCAGCGCGCGTCGGGCGCGGCCGGGAGGTCGGGGCGCGTGCGCGGCGAGACCACCCACCGCACCGGCACGCCGCATGCCGCCCAGGCCTCGGCGTGCGCCTGGCCCATCCGGCCGGCGCCGACCACGACCGCGCCGTGCGTCGCGGCACGCTCCCCTTTCATCGCACCGCGCGGTCGACCTGCGCGGGATCGAACAGGGCGTCGAGCACGAGCCGGCCGGCGCCGCGGATGCCCGCCTCCTGCTTCGCCACGCTGACCGCGATGTCGAGCTGGTCGGTGATCATCGGCAGGCAGTCCGAGTAGATCGCCGAGCGGACGCCCGCGACGAACGCCTCCGCCTCACCGAGGATGCCGCCGAGCACCAGGCGCTGCGGGTTGAAGAAGTTCATGATCGTCGCGAGCACGCCGCCGGTGCGGAGGCCGGCCTCCCGCAGCATGAGTGTGGCAAGCGGGTGCGCGTCGCGCGCGAGCGCGAGGACGTCGCGGGTGTCGACGACCTCCACCCCCGCTCCACGCAGGGCCTGCACGATGGCGGCGCCCCCGGCGACGGCGTCGAGGCAGCCGACCCGGCCGCAGGAGCACAACACGTCGGGGGCGCCCGGCACCGTGACGTGGCTGATGTCGCCCGCCATACCGTGATGGCCGCGGTAGACGCCGCCGAAGGCGACGATCCCGCAGCCGATGCTCGACCCGGCTTTGACGAAGACGAGCTGGCCGTCGGCCCTCAGCGCCTCCGGCGTGTGTGCGGTGGCGTCGAACTCGCCCAGCGCCATCAGGTTGGCGTCGTTGTCCACGGCGACAGTCAGGCCGGTGCGGGAGGCCAGCGCGGCTGCGACGTCGAGGCCGTTCCAGCCGGGCATCCGCGACGGCGAGACCATCCGGCCGGTGGTGGAGTCGACCGGCCCGGGCATGCCGATCCCGATGCCGCGCAGCTCCTGGCCGGGGGCCCCGTGCATCGCCCGGAGCTCCTCGGCGCTCGCGGCGATCCAGGAGAGGACGCGGTCGGGTCCCGAGCCGATGTCCATCGCCTCGGTGCGGGACGCCAGCAGCCGCCCGGACAGGTCGAACAGTCCGAAGGTGGCGTGGTGCGAGCCGAGGTCCGCCGCGGCCACGACGCCCGACCCGGCGTCGACCTCCAGGGCCCGCGGGCGGCGGCCGCCGTGCGAGACGCCCTCTCCCGCCTCCCGCAGGAAGCCGGCGGCGAGCAGCGCGTCGACCCGCTGCGCGACGGTGGAGGGCGACAGGCCGGTGTGGCGGGCGATGTCGGCGCGGGAGCCGGCCCGGCCCGAGCGGACGAGGTGCAGGATGCCGCCGGGTGTGGCCGGTGCGTTCCCGGGTGCCGCGATGTTCGTGCCGCTCATTTCAGCGCATCCCCCTTGTTGCACGCATCCGTCGCGTGCCTGGTCTCGGTTGAGAATACTGTACCGACTTTCTTCGATTTCGAACCAACCAAATTCGAAATTGCACGAACATGAATTACTTAGTACGCTCATCGCATCCCGACCGATGACGATACGAGGAACCCGATGGAAACACCGAACGCTCGACCCATGGTGAGCCTGCGCGGCGTCGACAAGCACTTCGGCGACCTGCACGTCCTCCGCTCGATCGACCTCGACGTCGCACCGCGCGAGGTGGTCGTGGTCGTCGGCCCGTCCGGCTCGGGCAAGTCCACGCTCTGCCGCTCGATCAACCGACTGGAGACCATCGACGGCGGCGAGATCCGCGTCGACGGCGAGCTGCTCCCCCAGGAGGGCGCCGAGCTGGCACGCCTCCGCGCCGAGGTCGGCATGGTGTTCCAGTCGTTCAACCTGTTCGCGCACCGCACCGTCCTCGACAACGTCGCCCTCGCGCCGGTCAAGGTGCGCAAGGTCAAGAAGGCCGAGGCAGAGCGCCAGGCCCTCGAACTCCTCGACCGGGTCGGCATCGCCGACAAGGCCGGCAGCCACCCGGCACAGCTCTCGGGCGGCCAGCAGCAGCGCGCCGCCATCGCCCGCGCCCTCGCGATGCAGCCGAAGGTGATGCTGTTCGACGAGCCCACCAGCGCACTCGACCCCGAGATGGTCGGCGAGGTGCTCGACGTGATGACCTCCCTCGCCCGCGACGGGATGACGATGATCGTCGTCACGCACGAGATGGGCTTCGCCCGCCGCGCCGCCGACCGTGTCGTCTTCATGGACCACGGGCAGATCGTCGAGCAGTCGACGCCCGCCGAGTTCTTCGACTCGCCCCGCACCGAGCGGGCCAAGTCGTTCCTGGCCTCCGTGCTCTCGCACTGAGGCCGCAGCACCAACGCTCCACAGCACCAACGCTTCACAGCACCACATCGTCCGAACTCAGAAAGGGATGCAATGACCCGCAGCTCGACCCGCACGACCCGCCGCCGGGCCGCCTTCGCCGGCGCCCTGCTCGCCGCCGTGACGCTCGCCGTCACGGCCTGCTCCTCCGGCACCTCGGCCCTTCCCGGCGAGGGAGCCGGCTCCACGGCCAAGACCGACACGGTCTTCTCCGGCGCCCCCGTCGCCAAGGCCGCCTTGATCATCCCCGGCTCCACGATGGAGAAGATCAAGAAGCGCGGCAAGCTCATCGTCGCCGAGGCGCTCGACGCCCCGCTGCTCTCGCAGCAGGACCCGACCGACCCGACCAAGGTCACGGGCTTCGACGCCGACCTGGCCAAGCTGCTCGCGATCTACATCCTCGGCAAGCCGAGCGTCGAGATCGTCCCGCCGGCGTCGGAGACCCGCGAGGCGATGCTGCAGAACGGCACCGTCGATGTCGTCTTCAACACCTACACGATCACCCCGCAGCGAGCGACGCAGGTCGACTTCGCCGGCCCCTACTTCGAGTCCGGGCTGTCGGTCGCCGTCAAGAGCGACAACAAGACCATCAAGAGCGAGAAGGACCTCGATGGCAAGAACGTGATCGTCGGCGCGAACACGCCGGCCGTCACCGAGGTGCCGAAGATCGCCCCGAAGGCCACGGTCACCGCGTTCGGCACCGACCCGGCCGCCGTCCAGGCGCTCATCCAGGGCCGCGGCGACGCGTACGTGCAGGACTACACCCTCCTCGCCAGCGACGCCGCCAGCGAGAAGCAGATCAAGGTGGTCGGCCAGCCGTTCACCAAGGAGCCCTACGGCATCGGCCTCCCGCACGGCGACAGCGACTTCAAGAAGTTCGTCAACGACTGGCTGAAGACAATCCAGAAGGGCGGCCAGTGGGGCCAGGCGTGGAAGACCACGCTCGGCACCGTGACCGACTCGGCCATCCCGACGCCGCCGGAGATCGGCTCGGTCCCGGGTTCCTGACCCGCGCCCCTTCCCTCGGGTCTCCTGATCCTCGGGTCTGATCCGACCCCCGAGTTCCCGGGCACTGAGCCCGGGAACCCCCGGGCGGAGCCGGTCCTCCGGCTCCGCCCACCCCACGACTCCCCTCACGAGTGAGCGAGCGATGAACCCCCTGATCGACAACCTCGGGCCGCTTCTGCAGGCCCTCGGCACGACGCTGATGATGGCGGTCGTGGCCGGCGTCGGCTCGATCGTGCTCGGCGTGCTGGTCACGATCGCGCGCGTGAGCCCGATCCCGGTGCTGCGCGCCGCCGCCTTCCTGTACGTGCAGTTCTTCATCAACGTGCCGCTGCTGGCGCTGCTGCTGCTCGCCGTGTTCGCGCTCCCGGACGCCGGCCTCCTGCTGCCGTTGACGCCGACCGCGATCATCGTCCTCACCGTCTACGAGGCCGCCTACGTCGCCGAGGCCGTGCGCTCGGGCGTCAACACCGTTCCGGTCGGGCAGGTGGAGGCCTCCCGTGCTCTCGGTTTCACCCTCGGCCAGTCGCTGCGGCTCGTCGTCGTGCCGCAGGCACTGCGCGCGGTCGTTCAGCCGATCGGCAACGTGATGATCGCCCTCGCGATGAACACCGCCCTCGCCGCCGCCGTGGGCGTGGTGGAGCTGACCGCCGAGGTGAACAAGATCAACCTCGTCGCGGCGCAGCCCATCCTGATCTTCTCCAGCGCGGGCATCCTCTACATGGCCGTCGCGCTGGCCATCGGCCTGGCCGCCGGCTGGGTGGAGCGGAAGGTGGCGATCGCCCGATGACCGCTCAACTCATCCCCGACCGCCCGGCGCCGGTGCGCGCCGCCCGCACGAAGCGTCCGCGGAAGGCATATGCCGCGGCGTTCATGTACGACGCCCCCGGCCCGCGCGGGCGTCGCAACATCCTGATCGGCACCGTACTGAGTTGCCTCGCCATCGCCGGACTGCTCGGCTACGGGCTCTGGCAGTTCGCCTCCCATGGGCAGCTCGCGCCCGAGCGCTGGGCGCCGTTCACCGAGTGGCCGATCTGGAACTACCTGCTGGTCGGGCTGCTCGGAACCCTGGAGGCCGCGGCGATCGTCGCCGTGCTCGGCGGCGTCCTCGGCGTGCTGCTCGCCCTCGGCCGGATCAGCCGGCTGCGCCCGGTGCGGTTCCTGAGCGGGCTGTACATCGAGATCGCGCGCACGGTCCCCGTACTGCTGGTGATCTACCTCATGCTGTTCGGCCTCCCGCAGCTCGGGATCAACCTGCCGGTGCTGTGGAAGCTGGTCGTCCCGCTGACGATCGCCAACTCGGCGGTCTTCGCGGAGATCGTACGCGCCGGCATCCTGAGCCTCCCCCGCGGTCAGCGCGAGGCGGCCCTCAGCCTGGGGATGCGCCCGGGCCAGGCGATGCGGTTCGTGGTGCTCCCGCAGGCCGCCCGCAACGTGGCGCCTTCTCTCGTCACCCAGTTCGTCAGCCTCCTGAAGGACACCTCGCTCGGCTACATCGTGGCGTTCACCGAGCTGCTCTACCGCGGCCAGGTGCTCGCGTCGTACCTGCACCTGCTCATCCCGACGTATGTCGCCGTGACGGTCATCTATCTGGTCGTCAACGGCAGCCTCTCGGCGTTCGCCTCCCGCCTGCAGCGCGGACCACGGCGGCGCGCCTCCGCGCAACCCGTGCTTCCGGCCCTGCCGGCGGCCCCGCACCAGGAAGAGTCCCATGTCTAGCACCGCCTCCGTCTCTTCCGCCTCCGTGCAGGGCCTCGCCGAGCTCGCCGCCGTCCGCCGTTCCGGGCTGATCGAGAGCCGCCACTTCGGCAGCCTCGTCGCCCTGGACCCGGCCGGCGGGACGCTGCTGGAGCTCGGCGACCCGGACGCGGTCGTCCTCCCGCGCAGCACGGTGAAGCCGTTGCAGGCGCTCGCGTGCCTCACAGTTGGCGCGCCGCTCGCCGGACCGGAGTTGGCGATCGCGGCCGGCAGCCACACCGGTGAGGACGAGCACGTACGTGTCGTTCGCGGCATCCTGGCGGCGGCCGGCGTCGACGAGTCGGCGCTGGGCTGTCCGGTCGACCGGCCGGAGGACGAGAGCACCTTCGAGCGGATGATCCGCGCCGGCGAGCCGCGCACGCGCATCCGGATGAACTGCTCGGGCAAGCACGCCGCCATGCTGCTGGCCGCCGCCGTGAACGGCTGGCCGACGGAGGGCTACCTCGACCCCTCGCATCCCGTACAGCAGCACGTGCGCGAGACGATGGCCGCGGTGACCGGCGTTCCCGTCGGGCACGACGCGATCGACGGCTGCGGTGCGCCGCTTTCGGGACGACCGTGCGCGGCGTCGCACGGTCGTTCGGGCGGCTGGTGACCGCAGCGCCCGGCAGCACTGAGCGCGCGGTCGCCGACGCGATGCGCGAGAACCCCTTCTACGTCGGCGGAAGCGGGCACCAGAACTCCACCGTCATGGAGACCGTCCCCGGCGCCCTCGCCAAGGGCGGCGCCGAGGGCGTGATCGGCGTCGCGGCGGCCGACGGGACCGCGGTGGCGATGAAGATCGTGGACGGCAGCCCGCGAGCGACGACGCTCATCGCGCTCCGGGTGCTGGAGGCGCTGGGCACCGACATCTCCGGCGCCGGCGCCCTGGTCGACCTGCCGGTGCTCGGCGGCGGCGTGCCGGTCGGCCGGATCGAGGTCGGCGCCGACCTGGCGGCGGCGCTGGAGCGCGTCGCGTGAGCGGAGTGCTGGTGGAGATCTGCCTCGAGGATCTCGCCGGCGTGCGCCTCGCCGAGGACGCGGGCGCCGACCGTATCGAACTGTGCAGCGCCCTGTCCGACGGAGGCCTCACCCCGTCGATCGGCACCGTGGAGGCCGCCCTCCGCTCGGTCACGAGGACGGGTGTCAACGTCCTGGTGCGCCAGCGATCCGGCGACTTCGTGTTCGACGCCGACGAGCTCGCCGCGATGATGGCCGACATCCAGGCCGTGCGGACGCTGCCGAACCCGCACGGTGTGGCGGTCGGCTTCGTCGTGGGCGCGCTCCGGCCCGACGGGTCGGTGGACGCGGACGCGACCCGCACGCTGGTCGCGGCGTGCGGCGACGCGCCGGTCACCTTCCACAAGGCCTTCGATCAGGTGCCCGACCGCGGCGCCGCCCTGGAGGAACTGGTCGGACTCGGGGTGGCGCGCGTCCTCACCTCGGGCGGCGCGGCATCCGCGCTGGAGGGGGCCGACGAACTCACCGCGCTGGTCGCGCAGGCGGACGAGCGGATCGTGGTGCTCGCCGCGGGTGGAGTCCGTCCCGGGAACGTGGCCGAACTGGTGCGCCGGACGGGTGTGCGGGAAGTGCACCTTCGGGCGGCGAGGACGGCTCAGAGCGGCTCGCTCGCGACGAGCCGGTACGACCCGGGCCACCGGCAGGTGACGTCGGGGGCGATCGTCGCGGCCGTCGTCGCGGCGGTGCGGGAGGCGGCGGCATGAGCGGGACGACTGTGGCTGGAGCGCTCGCCGACGAACAGGGCGACCGCAGCGCGACCCCGGGCTCCGACTCCCCGTCGCCCTCGCGGTCGACCTCGGCGGAACAGCCATGAAGGGCGCTGTGGTGGCCGAGGGCGGTGAAGTGGTCGCCGAGTTGACGCGTCCCACGCCGGGTCGCGACATCCTCGACGCGCTGGTGGCACTGTTCCACGACCTGCGCGGCGTCGCCGCGGCGGCCGGGCGCGAAGTCGTCGGCGCCGGCGTGGCCACACCGGGCATGCTGGACGAGCAGCGCGGCATCGTGCACTACGCGTCCAACCTGGACTGGCGGGACGTCCCGCTGCACGACATCCTGCGGGGGAGCTGCGCCTCCCGGTCGCGGTCGGGCACGATGTGCGCGCCGCCGGCCTCGCGGAACGCACCTACGGCGCGGCGCAGGGGTCGGACGACTTCGTCCTCGTCCCGATCGGCACCGGCGTCGCCGCCGCCCTCGTGACCGCGGGCGGGACGATCACCGGCGCGACCGGAGCAGCGGGCGAGTTCGGTCACATCCCCGTGATCCCCGGCGGCGAGCAGTGCACCTGCGGCCAGCGCGGCTGTCTCGAGGTGTACATGTCCGGGGCCGGCGTCGCGCGCCGCTACCGGGAGGCCGGCGGCGAGCCGCTGAGCACCCGCCGGATCGTCGCGCGCCTCGGCAGCGACCCGCTCGCCGACCGCGTCTGGGGCGAGGCCGTCGACGTGCTCGCCCAGGGCCTCACCATCCTCACCCTGTTGCTCGACCCGAAGGTGATCGTGCTGGGCGGCGGCGTCTCGCACGCGGGCGACGCCTTGTTCGCCCCGCTGGAGCACGCCGTGTCGGCCGGCCTGGCCTGGCGGGAACGGCCGGCGATCGTGCGCAGCGGTCTGGGCGGCGACGCCGGCCGTGCAGGAGCCGGCCTGCTCGCGTTCACCGTCGCCCGTTAGCCCGCCGCCGGCCGGCGACGCGACGCGATTCATACCGAATGTCGCGAAAGCGGCTCATCCACATTCGCCACGAATGTTGTGAATCGGGGCGGTGAGTTCCGGCGGTGAGTGCAACACCCTTCGTTTTGGTGAGGGGTTGGGATGGGTTCGCATTCGTCGTTAGAGACTCGCGTTGCGGCGCTTGGGTTGTTGGTGGAGGGCATTTCCGCTGCGGGCGTGGGCGGCTGGTTGGGGTTGCCGCCGGGTCGGGTGGAGCGGTGGGCGAGGCTTGCTGGCATGAAGTTTGAGCCGGGGAGTCGTTCGGGTTTGTTGCGTGTCGGGCCGCCGGGGGTGGTGGGCGCGGCCACTGGTCACGGGCGTCGATTGTCGTTGGCGGATCGGACTCTGATCCAGACGGGGCTGGCGCAGGGGTTCTCGATGCGCAGGATCGCCGCCCTGGTCGGGGTGTCTGCCTCGACGGTGTCGCGGGAGGTCGCCCGGTCGAGGTGGTTGCATCGGGGGCAGTGGCAGTATGAGGCGGGAGTGTCGCATCAGGTCGCCGCGCAACGGCGGGCCAGGCCCAAGCGGCGCAAACTGGACCGGCATCCGGTGTTGCGGGCTGCGGTGGTGGAGCAGTTGAACGACCGGTTCTCCCCGCGACAGGTCGCGGGTCGGCTGCCGCACTTGTTTCCGGGGCGAGAGGATATGCGGGTGTCCTCCGAGACGATCTATCAGGCCCTCTATGTTCAGGGCAAAGGCGCGTTGCGGCACGAGCTGACCGTGGTCAAAGCGTTGCGCTCCGGGCGGAAGGGGCGCATCCCGCAGTCCAAGCTGCCGCGGCGCAGCAACCGGCCCTGGCTGGAGGGAGCCCGGATCAGTGAGCGACCAGCGACGGTCGCCGACCGCGCCGTTCCCGGGCACTGGGAAGGCGACCTCGTCGTCGGCCCCGGCAACTCCGGGATCATCACCCTGGTCGAACGCTCCACCCGATTCGCCCTCCTAGGCCGGCTGCCCGGAACGCGAGACTCCGCCACCGTGATCGACCGGCTCACCGAAATGATCCAACAGCTGCCCGCCGCTCTCTTCAACACCCTGACCTGGGACCAAGGCACCGAAATGGCCGAACACGCCCGATTCACCGTCGCTTCCGGCTGCCCGGTATTCTTCGCCGACCCGCACTCACCCTGGCAACGCGGCAGCAACGAGAACCTCAACGGGCTGATCCGGGACTTCTATCCCAAAGGCACCAACTTCAACACCATCACCGACACCGACCTCGCCGAAACCCAACGACTGCTCAACATCCGCCCACGTCAGACCTTGAACTTCCACACCCCAGCCGAGAAACTCGACGAGCATCTAAAAGGTGTTGCACTCACGAGTTGAAACCACCGGCCCCAGACGCGACATTCGTCACGAATGCGCGGCGCGCAGGCGGGGGTGCGCCGCGCCCGCGCCGATCGTCGTTCGGTAGCCTGGGGGGATGCTCACCCCGCCGAACACCGCGAAGAAACCGACCGAGCGCAGCCACCACGGGGACGTGGTCGTCGACGACTACGAGTGGCTCCGCGACAAGGACGATCCAGCGGTCATCGCGCACCTGCACGAGGAGAACGCGTACACGAACGCGCGCACCGAGAAGCTCGCCGTGCTGCGTGAGCAGATCTTCGACGAGATCAAGTCGCGCACCCGGGAGACCGACCTGAGCGTCCCGACCCGCGAAGGCGACTGGTGGTACTACACGCGCACCGTCGAGGGCAAGCAGTACGGCATCCACTGCCGCGCGCCCATCGACGGCCCCGACGACTGGGAGCCGCCGGCGCTGGATGAGCAAGCGCAGCAGCACGGCCTCCCGGGCGAGCAGGTCCTGCTGGACGACAACGCGGAGGCCGAGGGGCACGACTTCTACGCGCTCGGCAGCTTCGACGTCAGCACCGACGGTACGCGACTGCTCTACGCCGTCGACACCGAGGGCGACGAGCGGTACACGATCCGGGTGCGGTCCCTGACCGGCGACGGCGAGGCATTCCCCGACAAGATCGCGGGCACGGGCGCCGGCGCGCTCTTCGACCCGAGCGGCGAGTACCTGTTCTACACGACCGTGGACGACGCCTGGCGGCCGGACACCGTGTGGCGGCACGGGGTCGGGCAGGGTCCGGACGGCGAAGCCGACACGCAGGTCTTCCACGAGCCCGACGAGAAGTACTGGATCGGCGTCGGCCTCACCCGCAGCCGCCGGTTCCTGGTCATCGAGGCCGGCTCCAACATCACCAGCGAGAGCTGGCTGCTGGACGCGGGTGACCCGACAGGCGAGTTCCGCGTCGTCTGGCCCCGCAGGGAGGGCGTCGAGTACGACATCGAGCACGTCGTCGCGGGAGGCCGCGACCGGTTGCTCATCGTCCACAACGACGGCGCCGTCAACTTCGAGCTCGTGAGCGTCGCGGCCGACGACCCGCAAGGGCCGCGCCGGACGCTGCTCCCCCACGACCCGGCCGTGCGCATCGAAGGGGTGGACGCGTTCCGCGACTTCGTCGCGCTCGAGTACCGGCGCGAGGGGATGACGCGGCTCGCGGTCGCCTGCCTGCCGGCCCCGACGGAGGGCAGCGTGGCCGGCGAGGTGGATGACATCCTCCACGAGCTGCACTTCGACGAGGAGCTCTTCACCGTCGGCGCGGGCGGCAACCCGGAGTGGACGCAGCCGTTCCTGCGCCTCGGCTACGGCAGCTTCGTCACACCGTCGAGCGTGTACGACTACGACGTGCGCACGCGCGAACTCACCCTGCGCAAGCAGCAGCCGGTGCTCGGCGAGTTCGAGCCGGAGCTGTTCGAGCAGCGCAGGGAGTGGGCGACCGCCGAGGACGGCACGCGCATCCCGATCTCGCTCGTCTACCGGCGCGACCTGGTGACGCCCGGCGAGCCTGCGCCGCTGGTGCTCTACGGGTACGGCTCGTACGAGGCGAGCATGGACCCGTCGTTCGGCATCGCACGCCTCAGCCTCCTCGACCGCGGCGTGGTGTTCGCGATCGCGCACGTGCGCGGCGGCGGCGAACTCGGGAGGCTCTGGTACGAGCACGGCAAGAAGCTCCACAAGAAGAACACGTTCACCGACTTCGTGGCGGCGGGGAAGCACCTGGTCGACCAGGGCTGGACGACTCCGTCGCAGCTCGCCGCGCAGGGCGGTAGCGCGGGAGGCCTCCTGATGGGTGCGGTCGCCAACCTCGCGCCGCGGCTGTTCGCCGGCGTGCTGGCCGAGGTGCCGTTCGTGGACCCGCTGACGACGATCCTCGACCCGTCGCTGCCGCTGACGGTGATCGAGTGGGACGAATGGGGCGACCCGCTGCACGACGAGGACGTGTACTACTACATGAAGTCGTACGCGCCGGTGGAGAACATCCACCACAGCGTGTACCCGCGCATCCTCGCCGTCACGAGCCTCAACGACACCCGCGTTCTTTACGTCGAGCCGGCGAAGTGGGTGGCGAAGCTGCGCGAGGTCGGCGCCGACGCGCTGCTCAAGACCGAGATGGCGGCAGGGCACGGCGGCGTGTCGGGTCGATACGCCGCGTGGCGGGAGCGCGCGTTCTCGCTGGCGTGGCTGCTGGACGTGGTGGGCGCGCACCCGACCGGGGAGTGACGGCGCCGGTAACGGAGGAGATCCGGGGCGGTACGCCGGCGATCCGCAGGTAACGGAGGAGATCGGGGCACGGGGAGGGCGGATGTCCTCCGTTGGCTGCGATTCGGGGGTCTTGGCGGGTGGATGTCCTCCGGTAGCGGCAGCGGCCGGCGGGGTCAGCCGAGGTCGTCGGGGTCCTTGCCGGTGCGCTCGCCCGACTCGAGCGTGTCGATCGCGGCGAGGTCGTCGGCGTCGAGCTCGAAGCCGAAGACGTCCAGGTTCGAGCGGATGCGGTCCGGCGACGACGACTTGGGGATGACCACGTTGCCGAGCTGGAGCTGCCAGCGAATGACCACCTGCGCCGGGGTCACGCCGTGCTTCGCGGCGAGGCCGCCGAGCAGCGGGTCGTCCAGCACTCGGCCGCGCGCGAGCGGCGACCACGCCTCCGTCACGATCCCGTGCGTCTCGTCGTACGCGCGGACCTCCCGCTGCGGCAGCCACGGATGCAGCTCCACCTGGTTGACCGCGGGCACCGTCTCCGTCTCGGCGGCGAGGCGGTCGAGGTGGTGGGTGTGGAAGTTGGCGACGCCGATCGACCGGGCGCGGCCCTCCGCTTTCAGGTGCTCCAGCGCGCGCCAGGTCTCCACGTACTTGTCGTGCTGGGGCGCGGGCCAGTGGATGAGGAACAGGTCGACCGCGTCGAAGCCGAGGCGCTCCAGGCTCGCGTCGAACGAGCGCAGCGTCGAGTCGTAGCCGTTGTCGGTCCACCACACCTTCGTCGTCACGAACACCTCGCCGCGCGGCAGCCCACTGCGCCGCACGGCCTCGCCGACGGCGCTCTCGTTCTCGTAGAACGTCGCGGTGTCGATGTGCCGGTACCCGGCCTCCAGCGCGGTCAGCACCGCGTCCACCGTCTCGGCCTCCGGGATCTTGTAGACGCCGAAGCCGAGCTGCGGGATGCGATTGCCGTCGTTGAGCGGGACCTGGGGGATGTTCGGCATGGGTTCATTCTCCCCTGACCCCGGCGTAGAGAGGGGAAGACGAAAGGAGCCGAAATGGCCTATGACGACAAGCGGGTGGCATTCCTGGTCGGTCCGGAGGGGATCGAGCAGGCGGAGCTGGCGGAACCGTGGAAGGCGGTGACCGACGCAGGGGCGACCGCGAAACTGATCTCGAAGGACGCGGGGACGGTTCAGGCGTTCAACCACCTGACGCCGGCGGACGAGTTCCCGGTGGACCTCACCCTCGACGCCGCCTCTGCGGACGACTTCGACGTGCTGGTGCTGCCCGGCGGCGTCGCGAACGGCGACCAGGTACGGACGTTCCCCGAGGCCGTCGCTCTGACGAAGGCGTTCGCGGACGCCGGCAAGCCGATCGCGGTGATCTGCCACGGCGGCTGGGTGCTCATCGAGGCCGGAGTGGTCGGCGGCCGCACGCTGACGAGCTGGCCGAGCCTGCAGACCGATTACCGGAACGCCGGTGCGACCTGGGTGGACGAGGAGTACGTGGTCGATTCGGGCCCGTTCACGCTGGTGTCGTCCCGGAAGCCGGACGACCTCCCCGCGTTCAACCGCGAGCTCCTCAAGCTCATCGCCTGACCACGGCCGCGCCCCGCCTCCGCGCTGCGTGAACGTTTCCTGGCAATGGCCGAAGGCGGGGTTGCACTCCGCTGCGGAGCGCGGGACCGTGGGGCACTCCTGGAGGAACAACGAAAGGAGAGCGCATGCTCACCCTGACCGAGAACGCCAGCACGATCGTCAAGACCCTCACCGAACAGGCGCCGCAGGACGACGCCGGGCTGCGCATCAGCAGCAGCAACCCGCAGAACACCGCGTTCGCGGCTGCCGTGACACCCGAGCCGGAGCCCGCAGACCAGGTGGTCGAGTCCGACGGGGCACGACTCTTCCTCGAGCCGGGCGCCGCTGTCGCCCTCGACGACAAGGTGCTCGACGCCCAGGTCGACGACCAGGGCGCGGTGAGCTTCGCGATCGGCGCCCTCGCCTAGGGAGTGCCATCGCGACGACCCGAAGCCGGCGTCCACGCGACGCCCGCCTCCCCGGCCCCGGTGCTTCCAGCGCCGGGGCCGAGTCGCGTCAGGCACGGTGAGAAGCCGTTGTCAATCGTGTCGACCGACCTGTTGCATCGTGTTTTCGTGGATGAGGTGCGGGCGGCGGTTCAACCCCGAAGCCGCCCGCACACCCTCTCGCGGCGCAGGAGCCACGCGCCGCTGGAACGTCAGGTCGCCGGCGGACGCTGCGGCTCTCCCGCGTCGATGAGGAATTCGGCCGCGGTCGTCCACAGCGGGACGATCTTGGTGGGCGGGATGTCCTCCTCGCCCGCGAAGTGCACGGCGAAGTGCACCTCCGGCTCGCCCTTGACGGCATCGGCCGTGGCGATGGTCCCCAGGTAGCCGTCGTCCTCCATCACGCGCCAGCGCGTCGTCGAATCCGGATCGGGCACGATCCACACGCTGTGGCCGCCGTACTCGTAGGTCGGACCGGGTGGGAGCTCGGCGCGGGATTCGGTCGTCATACTTCTGTTGTACGACCTGCTCCGCGCCGCCACAACTCGTTCACTTTTCGAACGATTCGGGGTAGGCGTCGCGCGCTACGCGGTCGGGACCTCCTCGGTCTCCGCGCCGGCAGCGGTCCCGTGCTCGGCGGCGGCGCCACGGAACTGGGTCATGTACAGGTCGTAATAGGCCCCCTTCTGCGCCAGGAGGGTCGCATGGTCGCCCTGCTCCACGATGCTGCCGTGCTCCATGACCAGGATGGTGTGCGCGTCGCGGATCGTGGAGAGCCGGTGAGCGATCACGAACGACGTGCGGTCGCTCCGCAGCGCAGCCATCGCGTGCTGCACCAGCAGTTCGGTGCGGGTGTCCACCGACGAGGTGGCCTCGTCGAGGATGAGCAGCGACGGGTTCGCGATGAACGCTCGCGCGATCGTCAGAAGCTGCCGCTCGCCGGCGGATACGTTGCTGCCGTCCGCCTCGATCTTCGTGTCGTAGCCGTCCGGGAGCTGACGGACGAACCGGTCGACCATCGTCGCCTTCGCTGCTGCCACGACCTCCTCGTCCGTCGCATTCAGCCGGCCGTATCGGATGTTCTCGCGGATGGTGCCCGAGAACAGCCACGCGTCCTGCAGCACCATGCCGACCTGGCCGCGCAGCTCGGCGCGGGACAGGTCCGTGGTGTCGATGCCGTCGAGGCGGATGGTGCCGCCGTTCAGCTCGTAGAACCGCATGATCAGGTTGACCAGCGTGGTCTTGCCCGCGCCGGTCGGACCGACGATCGCGACCGTGTGGCCGGGCGCGACCGACAGCGACAGGTCTCGGATCAGCTCGGTCTCGGGGTCGTAGGAGAAGTCCACGCCCTCCAGCTCGACTCGGCCGTCCGCGCGCTCGGGCAGGTGCCGCGTCTCGACGTCGGCCGACTGCTCCTCCGCGTCGAGGAACTCGAACGTGCGCTCCGCCGACGCGACACCGGACTGGAGCATGTTCGCCATGCCCGCGATCTGGCCGATGGGCTGGGAGAACTCCCGCGAATACTGGATGAACGCCGTCGCGTCGCCGATGGTCATCTGTCCGGAGGCGACCCGGAGACCGCCGACGACCGCGATCAGCACGTACGAGAGGTACGAGACGAAGTTCATCGCCGGCATGATCATGCCCGACACGAACTGGGCGCCGACGGTGGACTTCCACAGCTTGTCGTTGCGCTGGTCGAACTCTTCGAGCATCACGGCGTCGCGACCGAAGGCGCGCACCAGGTCGAGCCCGGAGTACGACTCCTCGATGTGCCCGTTGAGCGCGCCGGTCGAGTTCCACTGCTGCTTGAACAGCTTCTGCGACCGCGTGCCGATCACGCCGGCGATCACTCCGGAGAGCGGGATCGAGATGAGCGCGATCAGGGCGAGCTGCCACGAGACGATGAACATCATGATGCCGATGCCGATGACCGTCAGCACGGACTGGATGAGCTGCGAGAACGCCTGCTGCAGCGCCGTCTGGATGTTGTCGACGTCGTTGGTCACACGCGACATGAGGTCGCCGCGCTGCCGGGTGTCGAAGTAGCTGAGCGGCAGCCGGTTGAGCTTCTTCTCCACCTCGGCGCGCAGGCGGTAGATCACCCGCATGACGAGCGCGTTCAGCAGGTAGCCCTGCCACCACTGCAGGAGCGACGCGGCGATGTACATCGCGAGCACGATGGTGAGCAGGCGGCCGAGCTCGACGAAGTCGATCCCGTGGCCGGGCACGAGGCCGGTCGGGGTGATAGTGCCGACAGCGCCCGTGAAGATCACGTCCGTGGCGTTGCCCAGGACCTTCGGCGCGATCACGATCAGCGCCACCGAGACGACCACCAGGAGGGTCACGAACGACATGGCGAGCCACTCGGGCTTGAGCAGCCCGAGCAGGCGCTGGAACGAGGGCCAGAAGTGCTCGGCCTTCTTGGCGGGCGTGCCGCCGAACATGTCGCCGTCGCCCTCGGTGGGCTCGTACTCGTACTCGAGTTCGAGTTCGTCGATCGCCGTCTGGACGCCGGCCTCGGAGAGGACGCCGTCCCGCTCTGCGGCTCCCGTGCGGCCCGTGCCGGTGGTGCGGTTCTTCTTCTGGCGCGCCATCTCAGGCCACCTCCAGGCTCAGCTGCGACTCGACGATCTCGCGATACGTCTCGCTCGTCTCCAGCAACTCGTCGTGGGTGCCGCGTCCGACGACTCTGCCGTCGTCGAGCACGATGATCTGATCGGCCTCCCTGATCGTGGAGACGCGCTGCGCCACCACGATGACGGTGGTGTCGCCCGTGGACTGCGCCAGAGCGCTCCGCAGGCGGGCGTCTGTCGCGACGTCGAGAGCCGAGAAGGAATCGTCGAACAGCAGCACCTTCGGCTCCGCCACCAGGGCGCGGGCGATGCAGAGCCGCTGGCGCTGACCGCCGGAGACGTTGGTTCCGCCCTGGGCGATGCGCTCCTCGAGGCCGTGCTCCTTGGCGCGCACGAAGTCCTCGGCCTGGGCGACGCGCAGCGCCTCCCAGAGCTCGTCGTCCGTGGCGTCCGGCCGGCCGAACCGCAGGTTGCTGGCGACCGTCCCGGAGAAGAGGTAGGGCTTCTGCGGCACGAGACCTAGCACGCCGGAGAGCTGCTCCCGGCTCAGCGAGTCCACCGGGACGCCGCCGATCCGCACCTGCCCGCTCTGCGGGGTGAAGAGGTCGGCGATGACCGAGACGAGGGTCGACTTGCCCGATCCGGTCGAGCCGACGATCGCGGTCACCCGCCCGGGTTCCGCGGTGAAGGTGACGTCGCTCAGCACAGGCTTCTCGGCGCCGGGGTAGCCGAACGTGACGCCGTCGACCTCCACGCTGCCGTCCGTGGGCACTCGACCGCCGGCGGCGCCCGCTCCGGTGGACGGCACCGCGCTCAGCACCTCGTCGATGCGCTCCGCGCAGACCATCGCGCGCGGGATCATCATGGCCATGAACACGCCCATCATCACCGCGACCAGGATCTGCAGCAGGTACTGCAGGAACGCCGTGAGAGCCCCCACCTGGATGTCGCCCGCGCCGACCCGGTGGCCGCCGAACCAGAGCACGGCGACCGTCGCGGCGTTCAAGATGAGCATGATGAGCGGGAACATGAGCACGAAGACGTTGCCGACCTTGACCGAGATGCGGGTGAGCGCGGCATTCGCGTCGTCGTAGCGCGCTGTCTCGAACTTCTCGCGGACGAACGCGCGGATGACACGGATGCCGACGATCTGCTCGCGGATGACGCCGTTGACGCCGTCGATGCGCTCCTGCATCACGCGGAACATCGGCAGCAGCAGCCAGACCAGGATGCCGACCACGACGAACAGCACGGCGACGGACACCCAGACGAGCCAGGACAGCCCGGCGTCCACCCGCACGGCGAGGATGATGCCCGCGACGCACATGATCGGCGTCGACACCATGAAGTTGAGCGTCATCAGCACCAGCATCTGCACCTGCTGGACGTCGTTGGTGTTGCGCGTGATGAGGGTCGGCATGCCCCAGCGCGCGAGGTCGAGCGCCGGGAGCGAGTCGACCTTGCGGTAGAAGGAGCGGCGCACGTCGCGTCCCAGCGACATCGAGGAGCGCGCACCGAAGTAGGTCGCCGTGATGGCCGCTGCGACCTGCACGAAGCAGACCATGAGCATCATGCCGCCCGTCGACCAGATGAAGTTCGTGTCGCCTTTGACGACGCCTTTGTCGATGATGTCGGCGTTGAGCGTGGGCAGGTAGAGCGCGGCGATGGTCGCGATGAGCTGGAGCACGACCACGGCCGCGACCGCGCCCCAGTACGGGCGGATGAACCGCAGCGCCAAACGAAGGAGAGTCACGGTGATTCCTGGTTCTTTTCTCTGGTGGAGTCGTATCGGGCGCACACTGCCGTCGGCCCCCGCCGACACGGCACTGCGCGATACCCCCGTACAGCGCTAACGCTAGCGCGGACCGGCGACATCCGCCCCCGTCAGGAGACGTTGGTCGCCGTCGGATATGACGCTATCCGGAACAGCGGTCAGGTAGTGACCGCATTCGAGATCTGTGGAGATCAGGCCGGCGCGTAGAGGAGGTGGAGGACACCGTTGGCGTAGCCGTCGTACTGCCGCAGGCGCAGCTTCGTCTCGGGCATGCCCTCCGGAAAGAGCCGCGCGCCCGTGCCGCGGATGACCGGGTACACGAAGAGGTGCAGCGCGTCGACCAGTCCGTCCGCGATCAGGGCGCGCACGAGCGAGCCGCTGCCGCTGATGTAAAGGCTGCCGCCCACGCTCTGCTTGACCTCCCGCACCCGGTCGGCGTCGTATCTGCCGAGCGACCGCGAGTTGGCCCAGACGGCCTCGGCGGCCGCGTCGTCCAGCGTCGAGCTGACGACGAGCTTCTCGGTGTCGTTGAAGAAGGGCGCTCCCGGGTCGTCGGCCGACGAGCGCGCCGACCACGCCGGCGCGAACATCTCGAACGTGCGGCGCCCCAGGAGGATGCGCTCCGACGCTCCCGTGATGCGCGCGAGGTCGTCGCCCATCTCGGGATCGAAGCCGTACTCGGCCGTCCAGCTCGGGTCTTCGAAGACGCCGTCGAGGGAGACGAACTCGTGCACTGCGATGCTGCCCATGCGGCCAGCTTAGGGGCGGCCTCAGGCCGTCGCCACCAGCCGGCCGGGGCGGTCGTTCCAGCCGGAGGGCTCAGCGGTGAGGCCGGCTGTGATCAGGCGTCCTTCCGCAACTGCAGCAGCAGCTCCGGCGCCCGGGCGTCGAGGATGTTGCCCCCGATCCGCACGCCGACGCCCACCAGCACCCCGCCCAGCGCCACGCCGACGACGAGCGCCGCCCAGAGCCAGAGCGCGTCGCCGGTCACCAGCCCGACGATGAACAGGACGATCTCGGGCAGACACAGCACCGCGATCACGCCCCACGCCGCGAAGGTCGGGCCGAGCAGCGAGATGTTGGCGCCCGGCCGCGACCGGAACGGGTTGTCGCCCGGCTCCGGCACGGGGAACACCAGCCGGGCCGAGGTCACCGCGCACACCGCCACCCCGGTGAGCAGGAGGCCGAGCGAGAGGCCGATCAGGCCGGGGAGGATGTGCCAGGCGCCGCCGACGGCCGCACCGAAGAGCGCCACGAGCACGATCGCCGGAACCGCGAAGGAGAGCAGCGCGGCCGCCCGGCCCCAGCGGTCCGCGCGACCCGGCACGGCCTTCGCGACGTGCAGCGCGAACGCGGTCGAGTCGTAGGAGACGTCGGCGATCATCCCGATGCCGAGCGAGAACGCCACGACCGGCGCCCCGATCAGCGGCAGCACCGACGAGTGGTTGAGGCTCGAGTAGAACCAGAACAGCACGGGCATCAGCGGGACGACGAGCAGCTGCCGGAGGTAGCGCGGGTCACGGAACCAGTAGGTCAGGCAGCGGGCCGCGATCGCTCCCGACTGCGTGCCGGGCAGAATCCCGAACCAGCCGAGCTTGCCCTGGGCCCGGACGCGCGAGGAGGCGCGCGCCGGCGTGGTCAGCGACCGGGCGAGCCCCCAGCGCCACACCAGCCACAGCACGACGAACGTGGCGACCGCGATCAGGAACCGGGCCAGAGCGCCGAGCGCGTCGCCCTGCGCGAGCTGCGACGGCACCGCCCAGACGGCGCCGAGCGGCGACCAGGACAGTCCGTCCGCGATGGCGGGCAGCGCGTCGGACGACGAGCGGAGGCCGCGCGTGATGCCGATGACGATCGGGCCGGCCAGGATGAGCGGGATGAGGATGAGCAGCCCGCTGGCCTCCCGGAACCGCCGCCCGCCGGACAGCCCGCTCGACACGGAGGTGACGGCCCGCGACACGACGACGCAGGTCGCGGCGCCGAGCGCGCCCGTCAGGAGGGCGACCACCGCGACCCCGGGGAGCCGGAGCCAGCTCAGCGAGGTCGCCAGCGACGCGAGCGTGGTCGCCGCTCCGGCGACGCCGACGACCGCGCTCAGCAGCATCCCGAGCATGAGCGGGCGCAGCGGGATCGGGTAGACGGCGAGCTTGGCGGGGTCGAGCGTCTGCTCGATGCCGGAGAGCAGCAGCGGGAAGATCGCCCAGCCGAGAACGGCGGCCGAGCCGCCGATGACGGCGACCGTGCGCGTCACCTCGATCGGGGCGAAGCCCAGCAGGACGAGGCCGCCGATGACGACCACCAGCGCGCCGAGCGCGTACACCCCGCCGAGGATGACCGCGACGAGCTGCGAGGTGCTGCGGCGGAACGAGTTGCGGAGGACGAGCAGGCGCAGCCTTACGAGTGTCGCAACCACTCCGGCCCCTCCCCGACCCGGCGACCGCCGACCAGCTCGACGAAGCGGTCTTCCAGCGTGGAGCCCGCGCGCACCTCGTCCACGGTGCCGGCGACCAGGACGCGGCCGTCGTTGATCACGGCGACGTGGTCGCACATCCGCTCGACCAGGTCCATGACGTGCGACGAGACGATGACCGTGCCCCCGCCCTGGACGTAGCCGTGCAGGATGTCGCGGATGTTGGCCGCGGAGACGGGGTCGACGGACTCGAACGGCTCGTCCAGCACGAGCACGCGCGGCGCGTGCACCATCGCGGCGGCCAGCGCGATCTTCTTCGTCATTCCGGCGGAGTAGTCGACGACGAGGGTGCCGCCCGCGGAGGCCAGGTCGAGCAGATTCAGGAGGTCGTGGGTGCGCTCGATCGCCGTGGGCCGGTCCATGCCGCTCAGGAGGCCCGCGTATTCGACGAGCTGCTCGCCGGTGAGCCGGTCGAACAGCCGGACGCCGTCGGAGAGCACTCCCACGAGCGCCTTCCCCGCCAGCGGGTCGCGCCACATGTCGACACCGTGGAGGAGCACCTGGCCGGCGTCGGGCCGCAACAGACCGGTGACCATGTTCAGCGTCGTGGTCTTGCCCGCTCCGTTCGGGCCGACCAGCCCGTAGAAGCTGCCGGAGGGCACGTCGAGGTCGATCCCGTCGACCGCCGTCTTCGCCCCGAACCGCTTGTGCAGACCGCGGATCGCCACCGCGACCGCATCGTCCTGCGTCATCGCACCTCCCCCGGGCTGTCGTGCTCCTCTGACGCAGCCCACCTCACCCTACGCGCCGCCGCATCCGCTCGCACGCACCCCCGTCGAGGGGCGGCACGCGGCGCCGAGGGGCACGTCAACGCCCGTAAACCCGCGTCGGAGGGGCGCTTACGTGCCCCTCCGATGACATCAGACGCGCTCGAAGACGGCCGCGAGGCCCTGGCCTCCGCCGATGCACATGGTCTCGACGGCGAGCGTGCCGTCGAGGGCCGGGAGCTCGTGGGCGAGCGTCGCCAGCATGCGGAGGCCGGTGGCGCCGATAGGGTGCCCGATCGAGATGCCGCTGCCGCGCGGGTTGAGGCGCGGGTCCTCGGGGTCGATGCCCCAGTCGGCGAGGCACGCCAGCACCTGCACGGCGAAGGCCTCGTTGAGCTCGATCACATCGATGTCCGACCAGGTGACGCCGGCGCGCTCCAGGGCCCTGTTCGCCGCCGGGACCGGCGCGACGCCGAACACCGCCGGGTCGTTGCCCGCGACCGCCCATGATCGCAGGCGCAGGACCGGGGTGAGGCCCAGCGCCGCGGCGCGCTCCTGGGTGGTGACGATGGCGGCGGCCGCGGCGTCGTTCTGGCCGCTGGAGTTGCCGGCGGTGACGGTCGCCGCGGCGTCGGCGCGGCCGAGGATCGGGCGGAGGCCGGCGAGGGCCTCCAGCGTCGTGTCGGCACGCGGATGCTCGTCGCGGCCGACGACGACGTCGCCCGTGCGGCCCGGCACGGTGACCGGGACCAGCTCGGCGTCGAATGCGCCGGACTGCTGCGCGGCGACCGCTCGCTGGTGGGAGCGGAGCGCGAGTCCATCCTGCGCTTCACGCGGGACGCCGTACTCGCGGCGCAGCGTCTCCGCCGAGCCGACGTTGCCCTCCGGGGTCGGGAAGTTGCGCCCGCCGACCGTCTCGCGGCCACGCGCGAGGGCGTCGTGCAGCATCAGACCTCCGGGCGGGAGGCCGCGGCGGCCCTGCTCCGTATAAAAGGGGGCGTTCGACATCGACTCGGCGCCGAGCGCGATCAGCACGTCGCTCGCGCCGGTCTGCACCTCCATCGCGGCGTTGATGACCGCCTGGAGGCCCGAGCCGCAGCGCCGGTCGAGCTGATAGCCCGTCGTCGTGACCGGGAATCCGGCGTTGAGCGCTGCGACACGGCCGAACGCGGGTGCCTCCATCGTGGGATAGCCCTGCGAACCGATCACTCCCTCCACCGCGGCCGGGTCGAGCCCGGTGCGGTCGAGGAGGGCGCGCAGCACGGTCTCCGCCAGCGACAGAGCGGAGACCGGTGCCAGTGCGCCGCCCATCCGGCCGACCGGCGTGCGCAGCGGGGAGCAGACGACGACCTCGCGCAGCTCAGGCATGCGCGGCCGCCGTCCCCGCGGTCACTGCGGCCGGGATGCTCAGCGGCGCGCCCGTCGCGGCCACCACCTCGTCCACGGTCACGCCGGGCGCCACCTCGCGGAGCACGAGGCCGTCGTCGGTGACGTCGATGACGGCGAGGTCGGTGATGATCCGGTCGACGCAACCGCGGCCGGTCAGCGGGAGGGTGCACTGCGCGACCAGCTTGGCCGAGCCGTCTTTGGCGACGTGCTCCATGACCACGATGACGCGCTCGGCGCCGTTGACGAGGTCCATCGCCCCGCCCATCCCCTTGACCATCTTGCCGGGCACAGCCCAGTTGGCGATGTCGCCGGCGGCCGAGACCTGCATGGCGCCGAGGACGGCGGTGGCGATGCGCCCGCCGCGGATCATCCCGAAGCTGGCGGCGGAGTCGAAGTAGCTGGCGCCGGGCAGCACGGTGACCGTCTCCTTGCCCGCGTTGATCAGCTTGGGGTCCTGCTCGCCCTCCCACGGGTAGGGCCCGACGCCCAAGATGCCGTTCTCGGAATGCAGCACGACGTGCACCCCTCCGGCAGATGGTTGGGGATAAGCGTGGGGAGGCCGATGCCCAGGTTCACGTAGGAGCCGTCCTCCAGTTCGAGGGCGGCACGGGCGGCCATCTCGTCGCGGCTGCGGGGCATGTCAGTTCCCTTCCGGGGCGATGGGGCGGGCGCGCACGGTGACCTTCTCGATCGGCAGGTCCGCCGACTGCTCGGCGGTCAGCGCGACCAGCCGGTCCACGTAGATGCCGGGCAGGTGGATGTCGTCGGGACCGAGCACGCCCGGCTCGACCAGCTCGTCCACCTCCGCGATCGTGATCCGCCCGGCCATCCCGGCGAGCGGGTTGAAGTTGCGGGTCGACTTCTCGAAGCGCAGGTTGCCGTGCCGGTCGCCGACCGCAGCGCGCACCAGGCCGAAGTCGGTGCGGATCGCGGTCTCCAGCACGTACTCCCGGTTGCGGCCGAACACGTCGAACGGACGCAGTTCCTTCGGCGCGCTCTCCTCCGCCACCGACCCGTCGGCGGCGTAGCGGATCGGCATACCGCCGTCGGAGACCGCGGTGCCGGCGCCGGTCGCGGTGTAGAAGGCCGGAATGCCGACACCGCCCGCGCGCAAACGCTCCGCCAGCGTGCCCTGCGGGGTCAACTCGACCTCCACCTCGCCGCCGAGGTACTGGCGGGCGAACTCCTTGTTCTCGCCGATGTAGCTGGCGATCACACGGCGGATGCGACCGGCGGCGAGCAGCTCGCCGAGGCCCCAACCGTCCACACCGCAGTTGTTCGACACCACCTCCAGGCCACCGACACCCCGCGCCAGCAACGCCCGGATCGTCACGATCGGCACCCCGGACAGACCGAAACCGCCGACCGCGAGCGAAGCGCCGTCCGGGATGTCGGCGACCGCCTCGGCCGCCGACGCGAACGTTTTATCCATCTGATTCCTCCGTCTGGTCGGATTCGAGGAAGACCTCGCGCATGATCGCCAGCGCACCGTTGGCCGCGGGCAGCCCGGCGTACAGGGCGGTGTGGTGGATGACCTCCGCGATCTGCGTGCGGGTCAGCCCGTTGCGCAGGGCGGCGCGTACGTGCATGCGCAGCTCGTTCTCGTGGCTGCCGGTCACCAGGCTGGCGAGCGTCGCGATCGAGCGCTCCGGCCGGGTGAGCTGCGGCCGGGCCCAGACCTCGCCCCACGCGTAGCGGGTGATGAAGTCCTGGAAGTCCGCGGTCTCCGGCGTGATGGCTGCCGTGGCGCGGTCGACGTGGGCATCGCCCAGCACCGCCCGCCGGACGGCCATGCCGCGCTCGAAGGCCGCGGCGGCGCCGGCATCGCGGCCCGCGAGCAGCGCAGCGAGCAGGGCGGCGGTCTCGGCCGGGTCCTCGAGCGGGACGAGGTGGGCGGCGTGCGCCAGCTCCACGAACCGCGCGCGGGGGAGCGCCGCGGCGTCCTCCGCCATCAGGGCCGAGGTGGTCACCTGGTCGTGCGCGCCGGCGACGAGGAGCGCGGGCACATGCACGTCCGCGAGGGCGTCGCGCCGGTCGAATCCGCCGAGTGCTTCGCAGCAGAGCGCGTACGACTCGTCGTCGACGTCCAGCAGGGTCTTCAGCGCGTGGCCGCCCGGGCCGTCGGGATGCGCGGCCAGATACCCGGGCGCGAACCAGCGCTGCGCGCTTCCGGCCACCACGGAGGCCGTGCCGGAGGCGCGCACCTGCGCGGCGCGATCGGCCCAGCCCTCCGTCGAGCCGATGTGCGCGCCGGAGCAGAACATCGCCAGGCTGCGCACGCGCTCCGGGGCGGCGAGCGCGACCTCTAGGGCGACCGCGCCGCCGAGCGAGTCGCCGGCGACGTCGAACGCACCGCCGCCCACCTCGTCCACGAGGGCGAGCACGGCGTTCGCGAGCTCGGACATCGTGAAGGGCTCGCGCGTGGCGGCCGACGCACCGTGACCCGGGAGGTCGACGCGCAGGATCCGCGGGGCGTCCGGCACCGCGGCCAGCCGCGCCACGACGCCGTCCCACAGCTCGGCGGTCGTGCCGAGCGAGGGCAGCAGCACCAGCAGGCGCGGCGCCGCGGCGGACGGGGAGGCCGCGGTCATCGCGCCGCGCAGTCGCGGGATGGTCATCGGTTCACCTCTCGGTCGTGATCGGCATGGACACGGTAGCGGGCGACGGCGGCGTCCACGACGGCGCCCGCCGAGCCCAGGTCGGCGGCGTCGCTTCCCCTGACGGAAGGGGCCGCGACGACGGAAGATGCCGCAGCGACGGAGGAGCCCGCAGCGCCACCCGGGCCGTCCGCCACCACGAGGTCGGCGACCGCGTGGGCCAGCACCTCGGCGCTCTCGACCGCGATGCGCAGCAGCGCGCGCCAGGCCTGCCATTCGGCGTGCCACTCCCCGCCGGCCGCGCGTCCGAGCTGAGCGCTGCGGTGTGGACCGTGGCGAGCAGGCCGGGGGCGCGGAGGCCGTTCGCGGTGAGCAGCACGGCGTCGACCGGGTTCTGCTTGTGCGGCATCGCGGACGAGCCGCCGCCGGTGGCGGGGAGGAGCACGCCGTCGCGCGCCGCCAGTCCGAGGTCGCGGCCGATCCGGCCGGCCACCGCGGCGACGCGCGCGGCGGCGTCCGCGATCGCCAGCACCGGGCCGCGGTCGGTGTGCCAGGCCCGACCCGGGTCGCTGAGCCCCAGGCGGGCGGCGACGCCCGCGCGGAGGGTCTGCGGCGCATCGGCCCGGGCCGCGAGGCGCGCGAACGCCGCGCCTGTGCCCACGGCGCCGCCGAGCTGCACGGGACAGTCGAGCCGGTCGAGCACCTCCAGCGCCGACACCACGGCGTCCAGCCAGGAGGCCAGGAACGCACCGAGAGTCGTCGGCTCAGCCTGCTGCGTCAGGGTACGAGCCAGCAGCGGCGTCGCGCGCGAGCGGATCGCCCGGTCTGCGAGCTCCGCGGCCGCGGCCGCGAGCGCGTCCCGCGCGCGTGAGAGGGACTCGCGGGAGACCAGCACAAGAGCCGAGTCCACGATGTCCTGACTGGTCGCGCCGCGATGCACCCGTCCCGCGTGCGCTCCGGCCTGTTCGCGGAGCTGCTCGACGAGCGCGATGATGGGCACTCCGGCTTCCCGCGCGCCCGCGACGAGGCGCGCGCGGTCGATGGTGCGGGCGTCGAACGCGAGCGGCTCGTAGCCGGGCCGGGCGGCCGAGCCGTCGAGCTCGTCCCAGGCTCCGGCCAGGGCCTCCTCGACCGCGATCATGGCGGCCAGCACACGATCGTCGCCGGCCGGGACACCCACTGCACCGGCCGGCTCGAGGAGACCCCAGTCGAAGGGTTCAGCCACGCCCGTCCCCCACGAAGTCGAGGAAGACGGTCTCGTCCTCGCCCTGGAGGCGGATGTCGAAGCGGTAGCTGTTGTCGCCGTCCGGGGTGGCGAGCAGCGTGCTCCGCCGCCCCTCCGGCACGGTGGCCAGGAACGGGTCGCCGCCTTCGAGGTAGGCGCGCGTGAAGAGGTGGTGCAGGAGGCCGCGCGCGAACACCGTCACCAGGAGATACGGTGCGCGGCCCGCGCCGGCGCCCGGACGGACGGTCGTGAACGCGTAGTGTCCGGCCCGGTCGACGGCGGCGCGCCCGAAGCCCGTCGCGGTGTACCCGTCGCGGTGCAGGCTGCCCTGCCGCGCGATGGGCGTTCCGTCGGTGTCGGCGCCCCAGACCTCCAGGATCGCGTCGGGGACGGGCGCGCCCTCCCCGTCGAGCACGGTGCCGTGCAGGCGAATCGTGCCGGGATGCCAGGGCGGCGCGACCTCGGCGCCGCCCTCGTAGGGCAGGGCGTAGCCGAAGAACGGCCCGACCGTCTGCGACGGCGTCTGCAGGTACTGGGTTCGATCGGTGCTCTCAGGCATGGTCACCCTCCTCCGGCTCCATCCACGTCGCCGCGCCGCCGGTCAGGACGATGTCCCACCGGTAGCCGAGCGCCCACTCCGGCTCGCTCACCTCGTGATCGTACGTGGCGATCAGCCGCTCGCGCGCGGCCGGGTCGGCGATCGACTGGTAGATCGGGTCGAGCGCGAACAGCGGGTCGCTCGGGAAGTACATCTGCGTCACGAGCCGCTGCGTGAACGCCGACCCGAACAGCGAGAAGTGGATGTGCGCCGGCCGCCACGCGTTGCGGTGGTTCCGCCAGGGGTAGGGGCCGGGCTTGATGGTGACGAACCGGTACGAGCCGTCCTCGCCCGTGATCGCGCGGCCCACCCCGGTGAAGTTGGGGTCGAGCGGCGCGGGATGCTGGTCGCGCTTGTGCACATAGCGGCCGGAGGAGTTCGCCTGCCAGACCTCCACGAGCTGGTTGCGCACCGGCCGGCCCTCGCCGTCGAGCACGCGGCCGGTCACGATGATGCGCTCGCCGAGCGGCTCTCCGCTGTGCTGGATGGTGAGGTCGCTCTCCTCCGCCGCGACGTCGGTGTGCCCGAACGCCGGCGAGACGAGCTCGATCTCCTCGGGGTCGGCCCGCACCAGCTCATGGGTGGGATGACGCAGCCGCGAGCTGCGGTACGGCCCGAAGTCGCGCAGCGGGTGCACGGGAAGGGGACCCGCGGCCGCCGCCGCCGCATGCGCGGCCGCGATCTCCGCGGTGATCTGGTTCTGTGTCGGCTCTGCCGTGTTGTCAGCGCTCATCTCGTACCTCAGAAGGGGAGGCCCGCGTACTGCTCGGCGAGGGCCGCCTGCGCGTGACGCGATCCGGTGGTGTACTCCAGCTGACCGAGCTGGCTGCGGTAACGGAAGGCGCGGGCCGCCTCGTCGGGGACCTCCCGGTGGACGTGCAGCATCTCCGTCATCCACTGGGAGAACTGCTGCACCTTCCACTGCCGGGCGAGGGCAGCGCTGCTGTAGCGCCTCAGGAGGGCGTCGTCACCTCCGAAGTGCGCCGTCAGCGAGCGACCGAGCAGGGCGACGTCGGCGATGGCCGAGTTGAGCCCCTTCGCGCCGGTCGGCGGCACGATGTGGCCGGCGTCACCGGCGAGGAAGAGGCGCCCGTGCTCCAGCGTGGAGGCCACGAAGCTGCGCATCGGCGTGATCGACTTCTCGGTGATCGCGCCCTCGCTCAGGGTCCAGCCGGGGACGCCGAGGCGGGTCTGCAGCGCCTCCCAGATCCGCTCGTCCGACCAGTCGTCGACCGACTCGCCCGGATCGACCTGGAGGTAGAGCCGGGAGACCGCCGGCGAGCGCATCGAGTGCATCGCGAAGCCGTCCGGGTGCAGCGCGTAGATGAGGTCGTCGGTGGACGGCGCGACGTCGGCGAGGATGCCGAGCCACGCGTACGGGTAGCTTCGCTCGAGGGCCCGGATGCCCGGGATGGCCGGGCGGCAGACGCCGTGGTAGCCGTCGGCGCCGACGACGATGTCGCAGTCGATGCGCTCGGCGTCGCCCCCACTGCCGATGGTGACGTAGGGCGCGTTCCCGTCGAGGTCGTGCGGCGCGACGCCCTCCACCTCGAACCGGACGTCGGAGCCGGCGCGGTCGTGCTCGGAGAGCAGGTGCCGCACGAGCGCCTGCTGCCCGTACACGGTGACCGTGCGGCCGACGAGGTCGACGAAATCGAGGTGGTGGCGCTCCCCTTCGTACTGCAGGTAGATGCCGTGGTGCGTGAGCCCGCGCGCGGCGAGGTCGGCGTCGAGGCCGAGGTCGCGCAGCACGTCGACGGAGCCCTGCTCCAGGACGCCGGCGCGCACGCGGCCGAGCACGTACTCCCGGCTCTTCTGCTCGAGGATGACGAAATCGACCCCCGCTCTCCGGAGGATGTGCCCGAGCAGGAGTCCAGCGGGCCCGGCCCCGATGATGGCGACCTGGGTGCGCATTGTTCCGCCTTTCGCTTCAGTGGGAAGGTCGTCCCATCCTGGGCGAATCCGGCGGCAGTCCGGCTGCGGTTTCCACTGAGCGGAAGAGATTCCTCCCGAGGATCACCCCGGCGACTACTCGTAGTCGAGCCCGAGGACCCCGGAGATGCCGCGCGCGGCCATCCGGACGCCCAGCGTGAACTGCGGCTCGGCCTCCCGCTCGGCGTGGGCGATGATTGACACCGCGGCCACGACCTCCCCGGTGGCGTCCCGCACCGGCGCGGCGACGGAGAAGGCGCCCTGGGTGAGCTCCTCGACCGAGTGGGAGACACCGGTCGCGCGGATGCCGGCCAGCCGCGCCCGCAGCTCCTTCTCGCCGGTGAGCGTGTTGGGCTGGAACTTGCGCGGGTGGTCGGCGAGCACCTCCGCGAGCGTGCCGTCCGGCGCGTACGCGAGCAGCACCAGCCCGACGCCGGTGGCGTGCAGCGGGAGCCGCGAGCCGACGTCGCTGATGACACGCACGGCCCCCGGTCCGGACAGCCGCTCCAGATAGACCGCGCCCAGACCGTCGCGCACGGCGAGGTGCACGTGCTCGCCCGTGGCTTCCAGGAGGTCGTCGAGATACGGCCGCGCCGCCTGGCGGAGGCGGCGCGCGGTCGGCTGGCGGACTCCCAGCCGCCAGAGCTTGATGCCCACGCGGTAGCGGCCGTCCTCCCCGCGGGCCAGGCCGCCCCACGCCACCCACTCGGCCAGGAGCCGGTGCGTGGTCGAGACCGGGAGGCCGGCGCGGCGTGCGATCTCGCTGAGGGTCAGCTCGTCGCCGCGCTCGAAGGCGTCGGCGATCGCGAAGACACGTTCCGCAACGCTGCGGTCGTCCTGAGCTCCACCGGCCATGCGGTCAGCTTAGGACCGCTGCAGCGGTCGGGTCGGAGACCGCGGCTTCATATGTAGGTCTTCCTACCTCTGGCGGGTGCGGAGCGAGCCCGACCTCCCCGCCGACTGGCGCTCGCATGTGTTCCGCCGGATGACGGCGGCGCTCGATGCGCTGTGACGGGGCCCGCTCAGGCGTCCGCCGCGCGCCGGTAGACGCTGATCACGATGCCGGAGGCCGTCGAGCGCGACTCCACGAGCGCGAACCGGGTGTGGGGGAAACCGTCGCCGAACAGCTTCTTGCCGACGCCGAGCACGAGCGGGTGCACCAACAGCCGGTACTCGTCGATCTGATCGTGCTCGGCGAGCGTGCGGATCAACTCCGTGCTCCCCCACACCCGGATCTCGCCGCCCGGCTCACCGCGCAGCCGCTCCACGGCGCCCGGGACGTCCGGACCCAGCAAGTAGGAGTTCGTCCAGCCGACCTCCGTCAGCGAGCGCGAAGCGACGTACTTGGGGATGCGGTTGTACCGCCGGGTGAGTTCCCCTGCAACCCGTCGGCATCCTCCGGCCAGACGCCCCACGAGCCCGCGAAGAGCTCGTACGTCCTCCGGCCCAGCAGCAGCGCCTCGGTGTTCTTCTCCCACGCCGCGACGGTGCCGTCGTCGTAGTCGAACTGCCAGCCGCCGTGCTGGAACCCTCCCTCGGTGTCCTCCTCGGGGCCACCCGGCCCCTGGACGACACCGTCGAGGGTGACGAACGCCTGCACCACGATCGAAGACATGCCTGCTCCTCCTTGTCAGTGAGGGTGACATACCCCGTCTACACCCCGGGGAGGGTGGAGGCAACAGGGTCGCTCCAGCCGTTCGGTCGATCCGCCACCCGCCGGTCCCCGCGACGCTGGACACATGACCGAGACCACCACCTCCCCCGCTGCCGTACTCGACACGGCCCGCCGTGCGGCGCTCCGCCCGGCGTCCCGCCCGGGTGGGAGGACCTCCTCGACGGCCGCGAACGGCTGCTGGATGCGCCCCGCTCCGAAGAAGGGGTTCTGCCGTCGCGCCGAAACGGGTAGGACAGAAGGCATGGACATCGTGCTGGCTGTCCTCGAGCGCGGCGACGTCGCGTACGAGATCGAGTTCGAGCGCACGAGCGAGCCCCCGTTCGAGCTGCGCGTGCCCTCCCACATCGGGGGCGCGGCGGTGGTCGACGTCTTCGACCTGGTCGACGCCAGCGAGTGGCCCGTGCTGCTGCGCTACGCGTTCTCGGAGTGCGTCCCGGCCGTCATGGGATCGCCGGACGACCTGAGCGCGGAGGACCTGGGCGAGGTCGACCTCTGAGGCGTCGGCCTCTGAGGCGTCGGCCTCGGAGGCTGCGGGCGTCTGCCTGGCCTGCGCGGCCTGTGGCGCCCGCGAACCGCATCAGAACAGGAACAGCTGCCCCATCACGAGCACGAGGATGAGGAACACGACGACCACGCCGCCGATGATGGCGAGCGTCCGCCCCGACATCTTCGCGATCCCGAACCCGACGATGAACGGCAGCGCCAGGCAGCCGAGCGCGATGATCCACCAGAACGCCTGGAAGCCGGCCTGCGACGCGGACGCCAGCCGCTCCCCGAAAAGCTTCTGCGTCGCCGGATGCGTGGCGAAGGCGACGCTCGCCGACAGCGGGTAGGCGATCAGGACGGCCGTGATCAGCCCGGCGAACGCACCCCACATCCCGCGATGCGCGCCGAGGTGCAGCGTCTCCTCCTGGTGCGGCGCCTGCCTGCTCTTGGTGCTCATGGCGCACATGATAGCCAGCGGTTCGGCGCGCGGGGCAGCCCCGTCGCGAGACGGTCCCGCGGCCCGGGCCGCCGCGCCGAAACAGGGTCAACTGTACGGTCTATTCTGCGGTTAGTCTGGAGCAGTCACCGGCGCACCGCACGCAGTTCAGGGGGCGTCTCGTAACGCGCCGGGGTCTTACCCGAATGTCGTATGGGAGTGGCGAAGTCCGCTCCCATACGGCCTGGGGAGAAACGGGCCGTGTCAGGAGCCGGACGGCGCTCCCGAGTTCGCCGCGGCGATCACCGGCGCACGGGCGGACCTGTTGCGAAGACGCATCGCGGGCTTCTCGACCGCGAACCAGGATGCGGTGGCGACGAGAAAAGTGAGCGGGATCGCAAGCGCGGCGAACAGGGGCACGCCCAGGCTGTAGAGGCCCGCGGAGGCGAGGACCTGCTGCAGCGGGAACGCGTAGATGTAGGTGCCGTAAGAGATGTCGTTGCGGAGCCGCAGCGCACGCACCCGGAGCACCGCGCCCGAGGCGATGAGCAGGTAGGCGAGGGGCAGCGCCGCCGCCACCCGGTAGTCCGGGAGAAGCGAAGCGCCGCCGACGATCGCCGCACACAGGACGAGGTCGACGGCTCGGGTGGGGAGCCGGTGGCGGAGCTGGTAGATGAGCGCGCCTGCCGCGAACATGAGCCCGAACCGGGACCCGTTCACGAGGTAGTAGTTGTGCGTCAGGTTCGTGTCGGCGAGGACGGTCACGACCAGGCAGCCCACGAACAGGGCGGGGATGGTGGCACGGAACTTCAGCAGCTTGGTGACGCCCAAGCCGAGCACGGCGAGGTAGCAGAGGAACTCCCACCCCAGCGTCCACAGGCTGCCGTTCCACACGACCGGGTAGGGAACACCCGTCGGCGTGCCTCCGATGCCGTACTCGTTGATCACCAGGGCCGCGTTCTTCCCCACGTAGGCGAGCGCGTCGAGCGCGTAGCCGTCCGGGAGGGACTGCCCGGCGAGCCCGATCCCGACCGGGGCGATGACCGCGGCGGTGACGATGAGGCACACCCAGAACGCGGGCAGGATCCGCAGGAAGCGGGCCTTCAGATACGGCCACCACTGGGGTCGGCGCATCCACGAGGACACGATGAGGAAGCCGCTGATCGCGAAGAACCCGTCCACTCCGCCGTCGCCGAGGAGCTGGGTGACCGGTGCCGCCGGCCGCGCAGCCCCGGTGAGGGGGAAGGAATGCCAGACGATGACGCTCACGGCGAGCACGAGACGGATGGTGTTGAGCGCGTTCAGCTTCGGGTCGAACACGCCTGAGAGCGTGAGGCCAGCGCTGGCTGACATCGGCCTGCGCTGCAGCATGCGGGTCCCCCTGTTGTGGTATTCGTGAGAATATCTCAATAATAGCGAGGGGTCATGTCCCCCAAAGGGGTTTTTGCGGTTGAGCTCGGGCGCAGTCACGTCTGGGCAGTTCACCCCAGGGCCTCCCTCACATCCCCAGCACGACCGTCCGCCCTGCCGGCCGCCCGTCTGTCGCGCGATGCGCCGCCCACACCGCGTCGAACGCGATCACCTCCGGCTCGAACACCGTCAGCCGCGCCTCCGCGGCATCCGCGAGAAGCCCTTTCAGCATGCGCCGGTACTCCGGCCGATTCCGCAGTACCCAGAATGGCACCGAGCAGACGACCTCCCGCGGGTGCCCGAACCGTCGCAGCACGGCCGCCGCCGAACCGCGGATCGCGTCGTCCCGCTCGTGTCCGGCGCGCCCCGCGAACGCCGTGCGGACGACGACACCGGACGGGGCGACCGCCTCCCGCACCAGCGGCGACCCGGTGTGGTCGATCGCGGCCTCCGCCCCACCTCCGGTCTGCTCCCGGACGACCGCGGGCCAATGCGGGTCGCGGTAGTCGATGAGGGTCATGTCTGCGGCGGAGAGGCCGGGAGGTGGCGTCGTCCCCGTCCCGAGAACCGTCTTTCCGTCGCGCAGCGCGAGCTGGGCCGCGAGCGACCCGACGGCGCCGGTGATGCCCTGGATGAGGACGCTCCGCGCCGGTCCCGCGTACTGGAGGGCCAGGGCGGCGGTCACCCCGTTGAGCGGGAGGGCAGCGGCGGCCTCCGACGTCAGCGCGTCCGGGACGGCGACCAGGTAGGTCGGGGACACGACGAGCCGGGTCGCGTGCGCGCCCATCCGCGGGAGCACCCCGCGACGCGCGCGCCGGTGCGGAGGCCGAGCGCCGCCGACACCGCCGATTCCGTCTCCAGCACGCCGACGAAGTCGTAGCCGGGGACGAAGCCCGGCACCGGCTGGAGCACGTAGCCGCCACGCCGGGCCAGCACGTCCGTCGACCCGAGGGCCGCATGCGTGACGCGGACGAGGACCTCGTTGCCACGTGGCGCGCGCAGCGTCTCGTGCACGAGCGCGATCGCGGACGGGTCGCCGAAGCGGACCACGCGCGCCGCCGTGCGTTCCACAGTGCGCTCCGCCCGGCCTCCCATCGCCGTCAGCCGGCGCGTCGCTGCAGCAGCCCGGCGCGCTCGGGGTGCCGGTCGAACCACTCCGCCACGTACCAGCACATCGGCACGATCCTCCGCCCGGAGGTGCTTTCGATGTCGTCGACCGCGTAGGCGACCAGGTCGGCCGCGTAGCCGTGGCCGCGCTGGGCGGGGACCGTGAACGCCCGTGTGAGCGAGATGGACGAGCCGAGGACGCTGTAGTCGAGGATGCCGACGAGCTCGCCGTCGATCCGCATGGCGTAGCGGTTCGCGTCGGTCTCGTTGCTGAACTCCGTGGACATGCGCCCATCGTACGTCCGTCGCGCCTCCCCGTCAGGGGAGGTATCGTGAACGAGGTGGGACCCGACCCGCACCGTTCGGGCCCGCGCGCACTCCGCGATGCAGCCACAGCAGGCCAGCCGCGTGCGACGACCGTCGCCCGCGTCGCGCACCCGAAGCTGGAGCCGCACCCGTGACGATCGACAACCCGTCGCCCGCCCTGTCCCCTGCCCACCAGGCCCTGCTCGAGCAGGTCCCGATCGGCGAGCACTCCGTGATCGACGCCGAGGTCGTCCCGTACGACCACGAGGGCCTCCCGCTGGAGGGCTACCTCGCCAGGGACGTGCAGGCCGACGACCGCCGCCCGGCCGTGCTGATCCTCCACGACTGGCACGGCGTCGGCGACAACGTGCGGATGCGCGCGCAGATGCTGGCCCGCCGCGGCTACGTCGCGTTCGCCGCGGACCTGTACGGCGCGGACGTGCGGCCCAGCGGCGAGGAGGCGGCGGCGGTCGCGGGACAGTACTACCGGGACCTCCCGCTGCTGCGCTCGCGAGTCGCCGCCGGCTTCAGCTGGCTGCAACAGCACCCCGCCGTCGACCCGGCCCGGCTCGCGGTCATCGGCTACTGCTTCGGCGGGACGGCCGCCCTCGAATTCGCCCGCACGGGGGCGCCGGCCCGCGGCGTGGTGTCCTTTCACGGCGGCCTCATCGCCCACGACCCGTCCGACGCGGCGGCGATCGCGGCCTCCCTGCTCGTGCTCAATGGCGGCGCGGACCCGGTCGTCCCGGACTCGGCGGTCGCCGCGTTCCAGGACGAGCTGCGCGCCGCGGCGCACGTCGACTGGCAATTGACGACGTACTCGGGCGCGCCGCACGCGTTCACCATCCCAGGAAGCGACCGGTACCGTCCGCTCGCGGACGCCCGGAGCTGGCGGGCGCTGGTGTGCTTCCTGGACGAGGTGTTCGCCTGAGCTGATCGCCGGTGCTGATTGGCGGTCTGCGAGACGGTCATGTAAGCTCTAACAGGCCCGCGCGGAGAACGCGGCAGGGTCATGCGCCACTAGCTCAACGGATAGAGCATCTGACTACGGATCAGAAGGTTGGGGGTTCGAATCCCTCGTGGCGCACACTGGTTGAGACAGTCGAGAAAGCCCCGGCGGAGAGCCGGGGCTTTTTCGTTGTTGCCCCGTCAGACCCCGGTGTGAAGAGGTACCCCCACCGCGATGCTCGGAACGTGGCGCTCGGTGTGGTGCTCTCAACGGCGTGGCCGACGTTCGATGCGCTCGAGAATGTAGGACCCGCTAGATCGCGACTTTCACCGGCGAGTCGCGTAAGTCGGCGGGCCGCCGGCCGTTGTCGCCAGTCGCGGCCCGCCTCACTATTCAAGAGCTTGGCACGCCTCGGCGATGATGTGCGCAGCGCAACGCCCTCTGCTCAAACGAGCAGGAACGGCTCACCCCAGGTCGTACGTCAGGTGCGTGGCCGTCGACGTGACCACGACCTCCCGTTGCACGAGCTCGCGCGGCCCGGAGCCGGTGAACAGCGGGGTTCCCGCACCGAGGATGATCGGCGACAGGTGCAGGACGAGCGTGTCGACCAGGCCTGCGGCGAGCGCGGAGCCGATGAGGGCGCCGCCGCCCATGAGGATCGCGTCCAGGTCGGCTCCGCGCGCCGCGGACACCGCTTCGGCGCGCGAGCGTGCCGAAGCGACCGCATCCTCCAGGCCGGTGGTGACGAAAGTCCAGTCCAGTCCCGTGAGGCGCAAAGTCGGCGGAGCCGCGCTCGTCACGACCAGGAACGACGGCTTGCCGACCTCCGCGGCGCCGTAGCCGATCTCGTCGCTCCAGCCTCCCGGGGCGTCGATGACGTCGAAGAGGTTGCGGCCCATGACCACGGCGCCCGAGCGTTCCGTCGCCGCGGCGAGGATGCGCTTGTCGTCGGGGTCGTCCGAGAACACCCAGTGGTGCAGCGGCTCTCCCCGGTGCCGAGCCCGTTGCCGGGGCCGGCGTCCGGGCCGGTGACGAAACCGTCCAGTGAGACGGTGATGTCGGCGACGACCCTGGTCATCGCGATCAGCCCCGCGCCAGCAGTTCGTCGAGCTTCTCGTAGCCCTCGCGCATCCCGTACTCCATGCCCGAGGCGATCATCGCCTCCAGCGCCTCCTTCGAGGGGAACACCGAGTGGCCCGCGAGCCGGGTGCGTCCGCCGGGGAGCGGCTCGAAGCGCAGGAGGTCGAGGCTCACCTGGTCGGGTGCGCCGAGGTACTCGAAGGTCTGGATGATGAGCTCGTTCTCGACCACGGTGTGGATGACGCCCCGGAAGCCGTAGACGGCGCCGTCGGCGTCCTTCTGCTCGAACGCGTAGCCTCCCCCGGTGCGGAAGTCCCAGTGGGTGATCGCGTTGTCGAGGCTGCGCGGGCCGATCCACTGCACGTACAGGTCGGGGTCGGCGTGGGCGCGGAAGACCGCCTCGACGGGAGCCTCGAACTCTCGCGTGATGTCGGCGTACGAGGTGCCGGGTACGGCATCGATGACGACAGGGTTGGTCATGATTCCTTCTCCTTGGTTCGCTTGCTCTGTTCTGGTGAGGATGCCGGGGGCGCGGCGAGCAGTGCGTCGAGTCTGCGGTACTGCTGCTCGGCCTCCAGACGGTACCGATCGATCCACGAGGTCAGTCGCTCCAGCGCGGCGCCGTCGAGGTGCACCGGGCGGCGCTGCGCCTCGCGGGTGCGCCAGACCAGCCCGGCGGACTCGAGCACGCTGATGTGCTTGGACACCGCCTGCAGGCTGATCTCGAACGGCTCCGCCAGCTCGTTGACCGTCGCCGGACCACGGCTGAGCCGCGCGACCATCGCGCGCCGCACCGGGTCGGACAGGGCCGCGAAGGAGCGGTCGAGCTGATCGTCACCCATTATCAACCTATCCGTTTATCAATTAATCGGTTGATTAAAGAGTAGAACGAGACGACCGTTCCGTCAAGCCGTTCATGGCCGGCTCAGGAGGGCAGGACTGCGCTCGCGACACCGGGCACGTCGCCCGCGTAATCCCGGAGGCGCTCCAGGCCCTCCGTCGTAGCGGACTCATGGCCGCCCACCGCGACGACCCGGGCGCCGGACGCGACCGCGGCGACCAGGCCGGCTTCGGCGTCCTCGAACACGACGCACTGCTGGATCGGCACGCCCAGCCGCTCGGCGGCCAGCAGGTAGCCCTGCGGGTCTGGCTTGCCGCGGGAGACATCCTCCGCGGCGATCAGCACGTCCGGGACGGGGACGCGCGCCGCCTCCAGTCGGGCGACGGCGAGCTCGCGCGGTGCGCTCGTGACGATCGCCACGGGCACACCGGCCTCCGCGAGCGCCGTCAGCAGGGCGGCCGCTCCGGGGACCTCCACGATGCCGTCGGTGCGCGTGACCTCCTCGGCGACGAGCCCGGCGACCAGCTCGGCCCGTCGCTCGGCCGCGAGACCCGGCAGGAAGTGCGCGACGGTGTCGACCGCCTGTCTGCCGTGCGCGTACGCCAGGATCTCCGCGGGGTCGAGGCCATGACGCCGGCCGAACTCGCTCCAGACGCCTTCCACCACAGCGTGCGAGTCGACGAGCGTGCCGTCCATGTCGAAGAGGAATCCGGATGCGCTGATCTCCATCGGACCAGCCTAGGCGGCGCCCGCGACCCAGGGTCGCGGGCTGCCGCGGATCAGCGACCGGTCGTGCGGGCGTCCTGCGCGGCCCGGAGGTCCGCGAGACCGCGTTCGCTCTCGCGCGTGATGCGACCGCCGCGGGCGGCGACCGCCGCGGGGAGCCAGTCGCTCAGCACGAAACGGCGACGGCGCGGCGAGACCGGCTCGCCGCCATTGGTGCGGGCCGGGCGGGCCACCCAGCTATGTTCGATTCCCTGTGCCCAGGTTCCATTTGCCATGTCTTCAACGTTACGAGCGAAAATATTCGGCCACCATATGGCTTCAGGTCTATCTTCGCAAAGATACGGCCAGTACACTCGGAGCCATGTTGAAGCGCGTTGCCGTGCCCGTCATCGACGAATTCGCGATGTTCGAGTTCGGGGTCATCTGCGAGGTGTTCGGGCTCGACCGCAGCTACGCCGGGATCGAGCCGTTCGACTTCCGGGTCTGCTCGGCGACCCCGGGCGAGCCCATCCGGAACGAGACCGGCGTGCAACTCATCGCACCGTACGGGCTGGACGCGATGGAGGACGCCGACCTCATCGCCGTGCCCGCCGCCACCATCCGCGACGAGTACCCCCGGAGCTCATCGACGGCCTCCGGCGCGCGCACGCCCGGGGCGCCATCCTGCTCAGCGTCTGCTCCGGCGCGTTCGTGCTCGGCGCCGCCGGCCTGCTCGACGGCCGCGAGAGCACGACGCACTGGCGCCACGCCGACGCCCTCCAGCGCCGCTTCCCGCTCGCGCGGGTGAACCCGGACGTGCTGTTCATCGACGACGGCACGATCATCACGAGCGCAGGCACCTCCGCCGGCATCGACGCCTGCCTCCACCTGGTGCGCCGCGAACTGGGCAGCGCGGTCGCCAACACGATCGCGCGCAACATGGTCGTCCCGCCGCAGCGCGACGGCGGCCAGCGGCAGTACATCGAGCGGCCGGTCTCCGACTGCGAGGACGACACCTTCAGCGAGCTGCTCGACCACCTCAGCACCACGCTGGACGAGAACCACACCGTCTCCGGGCTCGCCGCCCGGACGCACATGTCGACCCGCAGCTTCTCGCGCCGCTTCGTGGCCGAGACCGGCGTACCGCCGATGCAGTGGCTCACGACGCAGCGCGTCCTCCACGCCCGGCTGCTGCTGGAGACCACGGACATCCCCGTCGAGGAGGTCGCCCGTCGCAGCGGGTTCGCGAGCGCCACGCTGCTGCGCCACCACTTCGATGCGGAGGTCGGTGTGCCGCCGACGCGCTACCGGGCGGCCTTCGCGCGACGCTGAGGCGGAACAATCCGCCGGCCCGGTGGTTGACTCCAAGACGACCACCGGCGACGGAAGGACCCCCGCATGGCCACGCAGATCCAATACACCCGGCTCGGCGACCCCGACGTGCTCGAGGTGGCCACGGTCCCGGATCCGGTCGCTCCCGTCGACGGCGTGGTCGTGGAGGTGCGCGCCGCGGGCGTGAACCCGATCGACGGAAAGCTGCGCAGCGGCGCGCGGCCGAGCGCTCCGATCACCGAGCCGCGTGTGCCGGGAGCCGATGCGGCAGGGGTCGTTCTCTCGGTGGGAGCCGACGTGGACGACTGGGCGCCCGGCGACGAGGTGGTCGTCCGCAACGCGCGCGGCGCCTACACGACGCACCTGGCCGCGCCGGCCTCCCACCTCGTCCGCAAGCCCGCCGCGGTGAGCTGGGAGCAGGCCGCGGCGATCGGCGTCCCCGTCGGAACCGCGCACCAGGCACTGGTCTCGCTGGGCGTCGAGCCGGGGACGACACTCCTCATCCACGGCGGCTCGGGCAGCGTCGGGAGGGCAGCGATCCAGCTCGCCCGGCGGATGGGCGCCGCCGTGATCGCGACCGGGTCGGCGGCGAACCACGAGCGGTTGAGGGAACTCGGCGCGACTCCCGTTGCCTACGGTCCGGGACTGCTGGACCGCCTGCGCGCCGTCGCGCCGGACGGCTACGACCTCATCCTCGACGCGATCGGCACCGACGAGGCGCTGGAGGCCTCCTTCGCGCTCGTCGGCGACCGCTCGCGGATCGGCACGATCGTCGTCGGCCCGCGTGCGGCCGAGCTGGGCATCCGCGCGTGGGGAGGCGGGAACCCCGTTCCCCTCACTCCCGACGAACTGCGGCTGCGCGACGACGCCTACGCACTCGCGCTCGACCTCCTCGCCGACGGTGAGTTCGAGGTGGACATCGCGCGAACCTTCCCACTGACGGAGGCCGCCGACGCCGCGCGGCTGGTGGAGTCGGGGCATCCCGGCGGCAAGGTGATCCTGCTGCCGTGAAGCGCCGCGATCAGTGGTGCAGCGACCGCCGATGGACGGCGTGCGCGACGGGGAGGTCGTCACCGCGGTAGTGCTTGAGCAGCCGCCAGTTGCGCCGCGCGAGCTGGGCGAAGACAGCCGCCGTCACGACCCCGCACACGACGACCCCCCAGGCCCGCGGGTTCTCGCCCTCGGTCGGGATGAGCACGGTGAGCGCGGCGGTGAACACCAGCGCGAGGACGGCGAACAACACTCCCAGCCCGACGCGACGCAGCGCCCGGGCGCGCTCCAGACGGTCGCCCATGCAGCGCAAGCTACTCCGCGCGACGAGGCTGCGCCAGGTCGTACACGCGGCTCCAGCCGAGCTCGAAGCCGACCTCGTCGATCCGGCCCTCATCCCGCGCCCGCTCCAGTGCCAGCAGCGATGCGAGGGAGGCCGTGACCAGACGCTCGTCGCCGTACGTCTCGCTCCCGTCGCCGACCGAGACCGTGGAGCAGCGGATCACCCGGCACTCACGCCACACGCGGCGCGTCGTGACCGCGGCCACGGCGAAGCCCGCAGCGTAGACGGCCACCATCGCGCCGATCGCCGACACCGCAGGAGCCGGCGCGAGCACGAGCGCGGGGAGGAGAGCGAGCAGGCCGCCGATGGCGGGCCAGCGCCGCCGGAAGACGATGGCACGGCGCTCGGCGGAGGTCGTCCCGGGCGGGTAGACGAACAACCGGCGCGCGCAGACCCCGGTGCGCGCGGTGTACAGGGCAGAGGTCTCCTCGAACCAGCCCCAGCGGTGGGCGCCTTCGAAGAACCGCTTCGTCCTCCCCCGAGCAGGAGGTCGCTCGATCGTCGTCACGGGTATCGGTCTACGCCGCTTCGGTCGCGGTCGCGCGCATCCTCACGGAATCCATGCGCGCAGCGGGCGGAACCAGACGGTCCGCAGACGGCGCCCCTCCTTCCGCCGTCATTCGGTCGTCGCACTGCCGCCGAACCGCTCCTGCCATTCGGCGTACGTGTGGTCGCGCCCCAGCGGACACTCGCAGCGGATGAGGATCGGCTGACCGGTCACCACGCTGGTCGCGCGCTCGATGTGAGGAACGGTCGGCCCGGCATCGGACGGAACGCCACGAGACTGCGATTTCATGGATGCGAGTATCGGATGCCCGCGCCGCGCCGCCCGTTCGTATCCGCCGTCAGGCGCGCGCGAACATGCAGGATTTCACCTGCCCAATCGCGCTCCGTCGTCTTTCGGGCGACAGTGGGGCCGTCTGTCGCGAGGTCGGTGGTCGCTGCCACCATGAGGCCATGAGCGTGACCTTCCTCCAGCCGGACGGGCTCGTGCGCAGTCCCGCCTTCAGCCATGTCGCCGTCGTCCCGCCCGGATCGGCGACGGTCTACCTCGGCGGCCAGAACGGCGTCGACGCGACCGGAGCGCTCGTGTCGCCGGAGGTCGGCCCGCAGGCCGCGCGTGCTCTCGACAACGCGAAAGTGGCCCTCGCGGCGGCCGGAGCGACGCTCGACGACGTGGTGCAGTGGTTCGTCCTCATCGACGCCTCCGCCGACGTCGGCGCGGCGTACGGCGCCATCGCGCCGCAGCTCGCCCGGGAGGGGCGCCGCCGCTCGCGACCGGGTCACGTGTCGCGGGGCTCGGGGTGCCGGGGGCGCTGATCGAAATCAGCGCGATCGCGGCGCTGGCTCCTTGAGTTCGCAGGACCGGCCCTGAGTTCGCTGGAGCGGCCGCGCACGGCCGGCCCGCACGCGACAGCCCCCGCCCACGTGGACGGGGGCGGGGGCTGATCGTTCGGGACGGGTCAGTGCTTGAAGGCGTCCTTCACCTTTTCGCCGGCGTTCTTGAGGTCCGCCTTGGCCTGGTCGCCCTTGCCCTCGGCTTCGAGGCGCTCGTCGCCGGTCGCCTTGCCGGTGGCCTCCTTGGCCTTGCCCCCCGCGTTCTCCGCGGCGTTTTCGATCTTGTCGTCGAGTCCCATCGTTATCCCCTTTCCCTAGGTTCGCCCGAAACACTCCCACGCTGCCGGTGACGGGTCCAGGCTGCACGGGTCTGCGGGTTTTTCAACCCCTCCCTCCTCCACAGCAAGCGTGAAAGCGCGAGTCGTCCACGGAAATGTCCACCCCCTTCCAGCGGGGTGCGCCGCGCGAAAGAATCCCTAGTGTGAGCCACGACGTCCCGCCAAGCACCTACCGCCTCCAGATCACGCCCGACTTCACGCTGAGGGACGCCGCGCAAGTCCTCGACTACCTGCGCCGCCTGGGCGTCGGCGCCGTGTACCTGTCGCCGCTGCTCCAGTCGGCCGCGGGGTCCGCACACGGCTACGACGTGGTCGACCCCACCCGGGTGGACGAAGCACGCGGCGGCCCGGAGGCGCTGCGCGAGTTCGCGGACGCCGCGCACCGTCGCGGCCTCCGGGTGATCGTCGACATCGTCCCCAACCACCTCGGCGTCGCCGTGCCGCACGAGAACCCGTGGTGGTGGGATGTGCTCCGCTCCGGTCAGGAGTCCGTGTACGCCGGGCACTTCGACATCGACTGGGCGTTCGGCGACGGCCGGCTGCGCCTCCCCGTCCTCGGCGACGGACCGGACGAGGAGGACGCGTTGCGCGTCGTGGACGGGGAGCTGCGCTATTACGATCACCGGTTCCCCATCGCTCCCGGCACCGAGTTCGCGTCGCCGCGCGAGGTGCACGCGCGCCAGCACTACGAGCTCATCTCGTGGCGGCGGGCCGACGCGGAGCTGAACTACCGACGGTTCTTCGCGGTGAACTCGCTCGCCGGCGTGCGGGTGGAGGATCCGCGGGTCTTCGACGACACGCACGCCGAGATCGGGCGCTGGCTGCGCGAAGGGCTCGTGGACGGCCTCCGCGTCGATCATCCGGACGGCCTCCGCGACCCTGGCGACTACCTGCGGCGGCTCGCAGACCTGGCCGACGGCCGCCCGATCTGGGTGGAGAAGATCCTGGAGGGCGACGAGCGCATCCCGAGCTGGCCGATCACCGGCACGACCGGGTACGACGCGCTCGGGCTCGTGGATCGCGTGTTCGTGGACCCGGCGGGCGAGGAGCCGCTCACGGCCCTGGCGGTGGAGCACGACGCACGCGAGGAGAGCAGGGACTGGCCGGGGCTGGTGCATCGCCGGAAAAGGGCGGTGGCCGATGGGATCCTGCGGTCGGAGGTGCTGCGGGTCGTGCGCGACCTGGGCGACGAGCGCGCGGATCCCGACTCCGTCGCGGACGCGGTCGCCGAGCTGGCCGCGGCCTTCCCGGTGTACCGGAGCTACCTTCCGTTCGGCGCCGACCAGCTCCGGGCCGCGCTCGACTCCGCTTCCGTCACGCGACCGGACCTCGCCGACGCGCTGCGGGCACTCGGCGCGGCGTTCGCGGCGGACTCCGACGGCGTCGTGGCGCCGGCCTCCGCGCGCTTCCAGCAGACCAGCGGCGCGATCATGGCCAAGGGCGTGGAGGACAACGCCTTCTACCGCTACACCCGGCTGGTGTCGCTGACGGAGGTCGGCGGGGACCCGTCGGAGTTCGCGGTGGCCCCGGCGGACTTCCACCGCCGGCAGGAACGGCGCCTCGCCGACCTCCCGCACTCGCTGACGACGCTCAGCACGCACGACACCAAACGCAGTGAGGACACCCGGGCGCGCATCGCCGTGCTCGCGGAGCTGCCCGAGCGGTGGGGCCGGTTCCTCACGGCGGTCCGGCAGCGCGTGTCGATCGGCGACGGATCGCTCGAGAACCTGCTCTGGCAGTCGATCGTGGGAGCGTGGCCCGCCTCTCGGGAGCGCCTCCAGGCCTACGCGCTCAAGGCCGCACGGGAGGCCGGCGCGAGCACCCGCTGGACCGACCCCGACGCGGTCTTCGAGGACGCCATGGGCGAACTGGTGGATGCGGCCTTCGACGACCCGCGCGTTGCCGCGGAGGTCGCGGCGATCTCCGCGATCGTCGACGCACCCGGTGCGAGCAACGGCCTCGGCGCGAAGCTCGTCCAGCTCACGATGCCGGGCGTCCCCGACGTCTACCAGGGCTCGGAGCGCTGGGAGCGCTCGCTGGTCGACCCCGACAACCGTCGGCCGGTGGAGTTCGACGCGGCCGCCGGGCTGCTCGCCCACCTCGACGACGGCTGGCTGCCGCCCGTCGACTCGTCGGGGGCGGCGAAACTGCTGGTGGCCTCCCGGGCGCTGCGACTGCGCGGGGAGCGACCGGAACTTTTCGCCGAGTACCGGCCCGTGGTGGCGGACGGCGACCGTGCGGAGCACCTCGTGGCGTTCGACCGCGGCGGCGCCGTCACGCTGGCCACCCGGCTCCCGGTGGGGCTGGCGCGCGCGGGCGGGTGGGGCGACACCACGGTCGATGTCGGACCGGAGGTCTATCGGGACGAGCTGACCGGACGCGAGGTGAGCGGCCGGACACGGCTCGCCGAGCTGTTCGACCGGTATCCCGTCGCGCTGTTGGCGGTGGGCCGATGAGCGGGCTCGAGACCGAGGGGTTCCCGGAGCGAACCTTCTCCGCGCGCACGTTCCCGGTATGGGCGCCTGGCGCGGACGCGGTGGAGGTGGAGGTCGCGGGGTTCGGTCGGCATCCCCTCCAGAAGGATGAGGGCGGCTGGTGGAGTCTGCCCTCCCCGCTCGAGGGCGACGACGCCCCACTCGACTACGGCTTCGTGGTCGACGGCGACGGCCCGTTCCCCGACCCGCGCTCGCGGCGCCAACCGGACGGCGTCCACGCGCTGAGCCGCACCTGGGACCCGGGTGCGTTCGCGTGGACCGACCACGACTGGCGTCCCGGCCCGCTGACAGGTCGCGTGATCTACGAACTCCACCTGGGCACGTTCACGCCCGAAGGCACCCTCGACGCCGCGGCCGCCCGGCTCGACCACCTGGTGGGGCTCGGCGTGGAGGCCGTCGAGTTGCTGCCGGTCAACGCGTTCAACGGCCCGCACGGCTGGGGATACGACGGAGTCCTCTGGTTCGCGGTGCACGAGCCGTACGGCGGTCCGGACGCCTACCAGCGGTTCGTGGACGCCTGCCACGGACGGGGCATCGCGGTCATCCAGGACGTCGTCTACAACCACCTCGGACCGAGCGGCAACTACCTCCCGAAGTTCGGCCCCTACCTGAGCGAGGGCCGCAACACCTGGGGCTCGTCCGTCAACCTCGACGGACCGGACTCGGGCGAGGTCCGGCGGCTCATCCTCGACAACGCCCGGTACTGGCTGCGCGAGATGCACGTCGACGGCCTCCGGCTGGACGCCGTGCACGCGCTCCGCGACAGCAGCGCCGAGCACATCCTGGAGGCGCTCGCGCGGGAGGCGGCCGGCATCCGTGAGACGACCGGACGGCCGGCGACCCTGATCGCCGAGAGCGACCTCAACGATCCGAAGCTGATCCGCGAGCGGCGCAGCCACGGCTACGGCCTCGACGCGCAGTGGGACGACGACGTGCACCACGCCGTCCACGTCAACCTGACCGGCGAGACGAGCGGGTACTACGCCGACTTCGCCGGACCCCAGGCGCTGATCAAGGTCTTCGAGCGCGGCTTCTTCCACGACGGCACCTGGTCCAGCTTCCGCGGACGGAACCACGGCCGGCCGCTCGACGCCGACATCCCGTTCACCCGGCTGGTCGCCTTCAGCCAGGACCACGACCAGATCGGCAACCGCGCCGTCGGCGACCGGCTCACGGCCGCGCTCGATGAGGGCCGCCTCGCGATCGCCGCCGCGCTGGTCCTGCTCGGCCCGTTCACGCCGATGCTGTTCATGGGCGAGGAGTGGGGCGCGACCACCCCGTGGCCGTTCTTCAGCTCCCACCCGGAGCCGGAACTGGCCGAGGCCACCCGCACCGGTCGCATCGCGGAGTTCGCACGGATGGGCTGGGACCCGGATGTCGTCCCCGACCCGCAGGACCCGGCCACCTTCGAGAGCGCCCGCCTCGACTGGACCGAACCCGGTCGGCCCGCCCACGCCCGCCTGCTCGCGTGGTACCGCCGCCTCATCGAGCTGCGCGGCGAGCTTCCGGCCGACGCGCGCGCCACCGCAGTCGGGTATTCCGGCGGTGTCTTCGGATTCACCCGTGGCAGCCTCCGAGTGGAGGTGGCCCTGGACGGCCCGCTGCCGGATGGCAGGCCGGAGAAGCAAGGGGGACGCGACAGAGCGGCCGGCGCCGAGCTCGCCGCCTACGGAGACGCGGTGCGCGTGACCCGAGCGGACGACGCGGCGTGACCGCTCCTGTCGCCCGACCGTGTCGGCTCAGCGCGTCCCGACTCCACCCGCGATGCCGCTGATGAGACGCCGCTGCAGGACCAGGTACAGGATCACGATCGGCAGCGCGATCAGCACCCCGGCCGCGGAGAGCAGCGAGTGGTTCGTCATGTGCTGGCCCTGGAAGAACGCCAGCCCGAGCGGCGCCGTCCGCAACTGGTCCTGGGTGATCATGACGAGCGGGATGAGGAACTCGTTCCAGGTCCACATCCCGACGAGCACGGCCATCGTGCCGATCGACGGCCAGGACGCGGGGACGAGCACCCGCCAGAGCAGGCGACTGTCCGCCGCGCCGTCGAGCCGCGCCGCCTCGATGATCTCGCCGGGGAACGCGCGGAAGTGGTTGCGCATCCAGAACGCCGCGAAGCCCAGCGATTGCGCGGTCTGCGGCAGGATCAGCGCCCAGTACGTGTCAGTGAGGCCGGCGGTCCGCAGGTTGAAGTAGAGCGGGATGATGAACGCCTCCTCCGGGAGCATGAGCCCCACGAGCAGGACGAAGAAGAGGATGCCCGAGCCCGGGAAGGTCATGCGCGCGAAGGCGTAGCCGGCGAGGGTCGCCAGCACGAACGTGAGAACGACGACGACGACCGCCACGAGCACGCTGGAGGCCATGTACGACGAGAAGTGGCCCTCCGTCCAGGCGTCGGTGTAGTTCTGCAGCCGCACGGTCTGCGGGAGCTGGAACCCGCCGGTGTTGTCGGCCGCGGGGATCACCGAGGAGAACAGCACGCCGACGAGCGGCAGGAGCGCGAAGAGCGCGAAGACGCTCAGGATGATGTAGTCGACGGTCTTCTCGACCCGGCCGATTCTCATGCGTTCTCCTTCGGCTGCAGGCGGGTGATCAGCCACGAGATCACCATGATGAGCACGGTCAGGGCGATAGCGACGGCCGCCGCCGAGCCGACCTGGCCCGTGTTGAAGGCCCGGTTGAACGCCTCGAACGCGGGCACGGTGGTGCTGGTGCCCGGGCCGCCCTGCGTGGTGATGTAGACGATGTCGAACGACTTCAGCGTCGCGGTCACCGTCAACGTGAGCGCGATGGCGAGCTGTCCGCGCAGCGCGGGCAGAGTCACCCCGAAGAACTCGCGCAGCGGTCCGGCGCCGTCGATGCGGGCGGCCTCGAAGACGGCGGGCTCGATGTTCTGGACACCGCCGAGGAAGAGCACCAGGCACAGCCCGGTGTTCACCCATGTCCCGATGAAGCCGATCGCGATCAGCGCGAAGGTGTAGTCGCCGAGCCAGGCGCGCGTCAGCTCGCCCAGCCCGATGGCACCGAGCACCTGGTTCAGAAGTCCGTGCGGCGCGTAGATCGACACCCAGATGGTGCCGACGACCACCGAGGCGATCACCTGCGGGAGGAACAGCACCGTGCGGAAGAAGCCCATCCCGCGGAGCCGGTTGGCGTGCGAGAGGACGATCGTCAGGCCGAGGCCGAGGATGACCGGCAACGCGGCATAGAACAGGAGCAGCACGGACACGTGCAGGAAGGAGTCCCGCAGCTGGACGTCGGTGAACACGGCCGCGTAGTTCTTCAACCCGGCCCAGGTCGACGCTCCGATGCCGTTCCAGTCGTAGAAGGAGTACTGGAACGTCTGGAGGAGCGGGACGACGATGAATGCGGCCAGCACCAGCACCGACGGCGCGACGTACAGGTAGGCGGCCGGCTGCCACCGGCGCCGCACGCGGGTGCGCGGGGCGTCGGTGGCAGTCGCGATGAGGGTCTGAGCCATCACTTGTTTCCGGAGACGAAGCCCGAATAGTCGGTCTGCAGCGTCTGGGTGAACTGCTGCGGTGAGGTCTTCTGGGCGGTGAGGTCCTGCATGGCCGCGGTCAGCGTCGTGTAGAACGTCGGCGTCGTGTAGTCGAGGTACGGCACGATGCTCTTGCCCGCGGTCAGCGAGGTGTACTGGTCGTAGACGCTCGCGTTCAGGGTCCCCGCCTGAGAGGCGTGGTCCGCCGGCAGGACGGTGGGCAGGCTGTTCGCGTCGATCATCGTCTGAGCACTGGACTTGCCCGAGATGAAGTCGATGTAGGCTGCCGCCGCATTCGGGTGGGCGGACTTCGACGTGATCGCCCACGCCAGGCCCTCGCCGCCCTGGGTCACGGGCGCGGAGGCCCCTGCGGGCGTGAGCGCCACCATCCCGGCGTTCGACTGGCCGAGCGCCTGCCCGATCGTGGACATGTCCCAGGTGCCGTCGATGATGAACGCGGCGTTGCCCTTGCCGAAGTCGGCGACCGCGGCGTCCTGGGAGATCCCGTTCGCGTCGGCGGGCAGATAGCCCTTCTGCGCCCAGCCCTGGACGGTCGCGGCGGCGGCGACATTCGCCTTGTCGGTCCACGCGCCCGCCTTGGCGGAGACGAGGTCCTGCACGGCCTTGGCTCCGGCGGTCGCGGCCTGGACCACGCCGTAGAGCTGGATGCCACGGACCTTCTCGAGGTCGCCGTACGCCATGGGCTGGACACCGGCGGCCTTCGCCTTGGCCATCGCGGCGGTCAGGTCGTCGAGGCTCTTGGGCGCCTCGACGCCGAGGCTGCTCAGGATCTTCTTGTTGTAGTAGACGCCGACGAATTCACCGGTGTTCGAGACGCCGTAGAGGTTGCCGGTCTGCCAGTGCTTGCCGTCGGCGCTGAAGGTGTTGAGCGCGAGCAGGTTCGACGGGAAGTAGTGATCCCAGCCGTACAACGACGAGTAGTCGTTCAGCGGGGTGAGCATCCCGCCGGAGACGAACGCGCCCATGTCGGGGTAGCCCTGGTTGGCCTGCACGACGTCCGGCGGGTTGTTGCCCGAGAGGGCGAGCTTCAGCGTGGTCTTCAGGTCGGAGAACGACTGGCTGTTCCGCTTGATCGTGATATCCGGGTATTTCTTCTCGAACTCCGCATTGAGCTTCTTCTGCGCGGTGTCGATGTCGCCCGTGTTGTTCTGATCCCAGACGGTCAGCGTGTACTTCCCGGACTCCACGGTCTTGGACGCGGTGACCTTCGGGGCGTCGCTACCGGACCCGGACGACCCCGGCGCGCAACCGGCCAGGAGCACCGCGGTCGCCGCAGCAAGCGCGCCGACCGCAATCGCGGTGAACTGCTTCTTCATGGATTACCTTTCTGTTCCCGTTGTCTGCTGGAGCGGCGCTCGCCGGCTCCAGTCGTGGAGGAAGGCCCATTCGGAGTCCGCGGCGTGTCGTTCGACGAAGCCGATGAGCTCGCGAGGAGTCGGGGCGCTCGCGCCCCCGCCGAGGCCCGTCACCGAGTAGGCGGCGGTGGCGGTGGCGAAGCGGAGACGTTCGGCGAGGGTCCACTCCTCGCCGAAGGAGGTCATGAGGGCGGCGGTGAAGACGTCGCCCGCGCCGGTCGGGTCCACAGCGGCGACCGGGATGCCGCGCACGTCGGCCTCCTCGCCGTTCGCCGAGTCGACGGCGATGACGCCAGCGGCGCCGCGCGTGACGACCGCGAGGCCGACGTGGTCCGCCAGAGCGCGGGCCGCGGATTCGGGATCGGCGGTGCGGGTGTACGCGATCGCCTCGTCCTGGTTCGGGATGAAGACGTCCACCCGGTCGAGTGCGGCGAGGAGCCCGCTGGACCATTCGCCGCTCGCGTCCCAGCCGACTCCGCCGACCAGTACCGTCCCGGCTTCGCGCAGCTCGACGGCCCACGGCAGGACGGCGTCGGAGACGCCCAGGTGCACGGCCGCGACGTCGTCGCGCCGTTGCGGGACGGCGACCGGGTGCTCCTCCACGTAGGTGAGGAAGCCGCGGTCGTGCGGGCCGGAGATCGCCACGCTGACCGGGGTCTGGTAGCCCGCGACCGTCCGGAGCTCGTCGAGATCGAGGTTCGGCTCCGAGCGGAGCAGCGCGTGGATGTGCGATCCGATGACATCGTCGCCCATGGTGGCGACGAGCCGGGAGTCCGCGCCGAGCCGCGCCGCCGCCACCGCCCGGATCGCCGACCCGCCCGCCGCGATGCCGAAGCGGTCGGCGTAGGTCTCCTGCCCGAGGACCGGGACGTCGGCGCCGGTGAAGATCAGGTCGCAGAACACATCCCCGGTGAAGAGCAGGGCCCCAGGTCGGGACAGACGGTGATGCAACAGTTCACTCCTTCGCACTTCTCCGGACGGGATGCCCGACAACGTAACACTGTTGCGCAGGTTTGACCAACTTTGCTCGAGTTTGCGTATTTCGTGCGTGTTTCAGCTATCGTGATGAGCATGATCGTGAGTGAACGTCGGCAGCGCATCCTGACCGAGCTGCGGGCCAGCGGGACGGCCAGCGTCCCCGAACTGGCCGAGACCCTCGGCGTCAGCGCGTCGACGATCCGCCGCGACCTCGAGATCCTCGACCGCAACGGCGAGCTCACGCGCAGCTACGGCGGCGCCGTCCTCCGAACGGGCATGACGGTCCAGGAGGGCGCGGAATCTCCCGAGACGCCCTACGACGACAGCGCCGACATCGACCTCAAGGTCCGGCTGGCCAAGGCCGCCCTCGCCTACGTGCAGGACGGCAGCGTCGTCCTGCTGGACATCGGCACGACCACCCCGTTCCTCGCACGGATGCTGCGCGGACGGGACATCACGGTCGTCACCTCGAATCTCGCCGTCTTCGACGAGCTGCGCAACGACAGCGCCGTCCGGGTCGTGCTGCTCGGCGGGGTACTCCGCCGCAACATGCGCACACTTGTCGGCTCGCTCACCGTGGCGTCCCTCCAGCAGATCACGGCCGACGTCATGTTCCTCTCCTGCACCGGAGTCCGGGCAGGAGGAGCGATCGTCGACGACATGGCCGTCGAGACGCCGCTCAAGCAGGCGATGATCGCGGCGAGCGACAAGGTCGTCCTGCTCGCCAGCGAAGCCAAGTTCCCCGGGACGGGCGCGCTCCGCGTGTGCACGCTCTCCGACGTCGACGTGCTCGTCACCACCGACGGCGTCCCGGTCGAAGCCATCGAATTGTGCCGCGCGAGCGGCGGAGAGGTCGTGATCGCATGAAGTTGAGCATCCTCGGCGGCGGAGGATTCCGCACGCCCTACGTGTGGCAGGCCATTCTCAGGGACACGGGCAGCCCCCGCGTCGACGAGGTGTGCCTCTACGACGTGGACGCCGAGAAGCTCACGACCATGGCGGCGCTGCTCACGCAGCTCGCCGCGCAGACGCCCGGCGCGCCGCGGCTGACCACGACCACCTCGCTCGACGAGGCCATCGCCGGCAGCGACTTCGTCTTCTCGGCCATCCGCGTCGGCGGCCTGGAGGGCCGGCGCTGCGACGAGCACGTCGCGCTCGACCTCGGCGTGCTCGGCCAGGAGACCACCGGTCCCGGCGGGATCGCCTACGCGCTCCGGACCGTGCCGGTGATGGTCGGCGTCGCCGAGACGATCGCGCGGCTCGCCCCGAACGCCTTCGTGATGAACTTCACCAACCCGGCGGGTATCATCACCGAGGCGATGCAGGGCGTGCTCGGCGACCGCGTCGTCGGCATCTGCGACACGCCCTCGGGGCTCGGCCGCCGCGTGGCGGCAGCGCTCGGCGTCGACCAGAGCCGCATCCACATGGACTACGTCGGGCTCAACCACCTGGGCTGGATGCGCGGGGTCTACCACGACGGGCGGAACGTGCTGCCCGAGTTCCTCGCCGACGACCGGCTGCTCGGCGAACTCGAGGAGGGCCAGGTCTTCGGCACCGAGTGGATCCGCGAACTCGGCGTGATCCCCAACGAGTACCTGTACTACTACTACTTCAACCGCGACGCGGTGCGCGCCATGATCGAGGCGGGCACGACGCGCGGCGACTTCCTCGCCCGTACGCAGTCCGAGTTCTGGGCGCTCTCCCTCGACACCGGCGACAAGGCCGACCTCTGGCGGCGCACCGTCGACCGCCGCAGCGCGTCGTACATGGCGGAGGCGACCGGCGGCACGCAGGACGAGCCGGCCCATCACCACGAGGCGTCCGTCGACCCGGCGGACCAGGGCTACGCGGGCGTGGCGCTCGGCGTGATGAACGCGATCACGCGCAACGAGCAGGCGACCATGATCCTCAACGTGCGCAACCGCGGCACCATCGCGGGTCTCCCGGACGACGCCGTCGTCGAGGTGCCCACGCTCGTCGACGCGAACGGAGCGCATCCGCTGTCCGTCCCGGCCCCCAGCCTCCACCAGCTCGGTCTGATGGCGCAGGTCAAGGAGGTCGAGCGACACGCGATCGCCGCCGCGCTCACCGGATCCGAGTCGGAGGCCCTGCTCGCCTTCGCGCTGCACCCGCTGGTGGAGAGCGTCCCGACCGCGCGCGCGCTGCTTCGCGGCTACACGGCGGCGCACCCGCAACTGGCCGAGCTCTTCGGCGGCACGCCCGTGGATGCGGGGCTCGCACCCGCGGGACGCTGATGCGCGTCGTCGTGCTGCCGACCTCCACCGAAGTGGGCGAGGCCGCAGCGGCGGAGATCGCCGCGGTGGTGACCGAGCGCCCGGGCGCGGTGCTCGGGCTGGCCACCGGTGACTCGCCGCTCGGCGCCTACGCGGCGCTCCGCCGCCGGGTCGAGCGCGGCGAGCTCGACCTCTCGCGGACTCGTGGCTTCGCGCTCGACGAGTACGTCGGTCTCGACCCGGCCGATCCGCAGAGCTACCGCACGGTCATCGACCGCACGGTCACGACACCGCTGCGGATGCGGCCGGGCGCCGTGCGCGTGCCGGACGGCGCCGCCGCCGACCTCGACGCGGCCGCGGAGGAGTACGAGCGCGCCATCGAGGAGTCCGAGGTGGACATCCAGGTGCTCGGCATCGGCGCGAACGGGCACATCGGATTCAACGAGCCGGGCTCCGAGTTCACGACGCGCACGCGTGTCGTAGCGCTCACCGAGCGGACCAGGCGGGACAACGCGCGATTCTTCGCGACGGCCGCCGACGTGCCGACGCACGCGCTGACGCAGGGACTCGCCACGATCATGCAGGCACGCCGGATCATCCTCGTCGCGCTGGGCGAACGGAAGGCGGAGGCGGTCAAGGCCGCCGTCGAGGGACGCCTGTCCGTGGAGTGCCCGGCCTCCGTGCTTCAGCGCCGCCCTGACGCCCTTCTCGTCGTGGACGAAGCCGCGGCGTCGCAGCTAGCGGTCCGCTCCTCCCGTGTCAACCGCTTCCCGGTCCTGGCTGCGCGCAGGTAGCCTGTCGGTCTATCGATCATCGGAGGCACCGTGCCCGAGCTCTGCCCCGTTCCCCGCGCGCCGCGCGTCCACTCCCGCTGGACGGCCCGGTGAGCGCCGACGGCTCCCACCCGTATCCGCTCGGCCTCACCCTCGTCGAGGGCGGCGCGAACGTCGCCGTCTACAGCGAGAACGCCGACACCGTGATCGTGTCGATCTTCGACGCGCGCGGCCGCGAGCGACGCACCGAGCTGCCGAACCGCACCGGTCACGTCTTCCACGGCTTCGTCGAGGGGCTCGTCCCCGGCACGCGCTACGGGCTCCGGGTCGCGGGTCCCTGGGACCCGGCCAACGGCCTCCGCTTCTCGCCCGCCAAGGTCCTGCTGCCGACGCGCGCCCGCGCGGTCACCGGCTCCTGGGACAACTCGCAGGCCGTATTCGGCCACCAGCTCGGCCGGCCCAAGCGGCGCAGCGATACGAACGGGGCGCGGCATGTCGCGCTCGGCGTGGTCATCGACCGTCAGGAGTTCGACTGGGGCGACCACGAGCGCCCGTACACCCCGCTCAGCGAGACCATCATCTACGAGACCCACGTCAAGGGTTTCACCAAGCTGATGGAGTGGGTGCCGGAGGAGTTCCGCGGCACCTACGCCGGCCTCGCCCACCCGGCCGCCGTCGAGTACCTCAAGAACCTCGGCGTCACCGCCGTCGAACTCATGCCGGTGCACCAGTTCGTCCAGGACCCGCACCTCCAGGAGAAGGGCCTCCGCAACTACTGGGGCTACAACTCGATCGGCTTCTTCGCGCCGCACAACGAGTACGCCGCGACCGGCGACACCGGACACCAGGTGGACGAGTTCAAGGGGATGGTCAAGGCGCTGCACGCGGCCGGCCTCGAGGTCATCCTCGACGTCGTCTACAACCACACCGCCGAGGGCAACGACCTCGGTCCGACCTACAGCCTCAAAGGCATCGACAACCCCTCCTACTACCGACTCGTCGAGGGCGACCGCGCGCACTACTTCGACACCACCGGCACCGGGAACAGCGTCAACGTCAGCCATCCCGCCGCCCTGCAGCTCATCATGGATTCGCTGCGTTACTGGGTGGAGGACTACCACATCGACGGCTTCCGCTTCGATCTGGCCACGACGCTCACCCGGCAGGGCGGCGACGCCAGCCTGCACAGCGCCTTCCTCACGCTCATCCAGCAGGACCCGGTGCTCGCGCGAGTCAAGATGATCGCCGAGCCGTGGGACACTGCCGGCTACCAGCTCGGCGGCTTCCCGGCCGACTGGTCGGAGTGGAACGGCAAGTTCCGCGACGACGTCCGCGACTTCTGGCGCGGGACCCCCGGCGTGCTCGGGACGCTCTCGCAGCGCGTCCTCGGCAGCCCGGACATCTACGAGGAATCCCGCCGCGCGCCGCTCTCGAGCGTGAACTTCGTCACCGCCCACGACGGCTTCACCCTCGCCGACCTCACGAGCTACGACGAGAAGCACAACGAGGCGAACGGCGAGGACAACCGCGACGGCGAATCGGACAACCGCTCCCGCAACTACGGGGCGGAGGGCCCGACCGACGACCCGGCCATCAACGCGGTCCGGGTCCGGCAGCGCAAGAACTTCCTCGCCACCGTGCTGCTCTCGGCCGGCGTCCCGATGATCCTCGGCGGCGACGAGATCGGCCGCACCCAGCAGGGCAACAACAACGCCTACTGCCAGGACAACGAGATCTCCTGGTACGACTGGGCGAACGCCGACTGGGACCTCCACGCGTTCACGGCATCGCTCATCCGCCTGCGCAGGACCGAGCCCGCGCTGCGCCCCGAGTGGTATCGGCACGCCCCCGAGGACGGCAGCGACGACACGGTGAGCATCGTCCGTGCCGACGGGGAGCCGTTCGCCGACGAGGACTGGGGCGACCCGGAGGCCCGGTCGATCGCCTTCGTGCTCATGCACGAGGGCGCCGACTCGTTCCTGCTGCTGCTCAACGCCGCCGCGAACGGCGTGGAGTTCGTCCTGCCCGACCCTCCGGGCGCCCGCTGGTCGCTGGAACTGTCGAGCGACCCCGAGCTCGCCCTGGACGACGGCGAGAGCGTGATCGTCGGTGAGACCTCCTTCGGCCTGTTCCGATCGGCCGCCCGGCCGTGAGCGAGCGCTGAGGCGCGGCCGGAACTCCGGAGATCCGACCGGATCGCAGTGACCTCCGGATTCACCGACGGGCCGCCAGCACCTCCGCGATCCGCCCGGGCACCGTCTCGTCCTGCAGGGAGGTCGTGTCCCCCAGCGGGCGCCCGTCGAAGAGGTCGACCAGCAACCGCCGCATGATCTTGCCGGAGCGGGTCTTCGGGAGGTCCTCGACCACCACGACATGGCGCGGCTTCGCGATCGCGCCGATCGCGCGGGCGACCTGGTCTCGCAGGCCGGAGGCGTCCAGCGCCCCGGCCGGGATGACGAACGCCGCGACCGCCTGCCCGGTCGTCGCGTCACCGACGCCGACCACGGCGGCCTCCGCCACGGACGGATGGGCGACCAGCGCCGACTCGATCTCGATGGTCGACAGGCGGTGGCCGGAGACGTTGATCACGTCGTCCAGCCTCCCGAGCAGCCACAGGTAGCCGTCGTCGTCCACGGCCGCGCCGTCGCCGGCCAGGAAATAGCCGCGCTCGGCGAAGGCACGCCAGTACGAGTCGCGGTAACGCCCCGGGTCGCCCCAGACGGTCCGCGACATCGCCGGCCAGGTGCCGTCGATCACGATGGAGCCGCCGGAGCCGCGCGGCACGTCCTCCCCGTGCTCGTCCACGACCCGCACCGTCACGCCGGGCACGGCGAGCGTCGCCGAGCCGGGCTTCAGCGCGGTGACGCCGGGCAGCGGGGCGACGATGGCCGCTCCGGACTCGGACTGCCACCAGGTGTCGACCACGGGCGCGCGCCCGGCGCCGAGCTGCTCCCGGAACCAGACCCAGACCTCCGGGTTGATGGCCTCCCCCACGGTGCCGAGCAGCCGCACGCTGGAGAGGTCCCAGTCGCCGGCTGCGGCAAGCCCCTCCGGGAACCAGCTCATGAAGGTGCGGATGAGCGTGGGCGCCGTGTAGTACGTCGTCACGCCGTAGCGCTCGATGATCTCGAAGTGCCGGCCGCTGCTGGGCGTCTTCGGCGTGCCCTCGTAGATGACGGAGGTCGCGCCGTTGGACAGCGGGCCGTACAGCACGTAGGTGTGCGCGGTCACCCAAGCGAGGTCGGCGGTGCACCAGTAGACATCGGAGACCTTCGCGTCGAAGAGCGCCCAATGGCTCCACGACGCCTGCGTGAGATAGCCGCCGGTGGTGTGGACGACGCCCTTCGGCCGACCGGTGGTTCCCGAGGTGTAGATGATGAAGAGCGGAGTCTCGGCGTCGAAGGACTCGGGCTCGTGGACGTCCGGGGCGGTGTCGACGACGTCGTGCCACCACACGTCGCGGCCGGCCGTCCACGGGATATCGGGGGTGAGCTCGCCCGTGCGGCGCACCACGAGCACGCGCTCGACCGAGTCCACGCCCGCGACCGCTGCGTCGGCCTGGGCCTTCACCGGCACGGCGACGCCGCGACGGAACTGGCCGTCGGAGGTCACCAGCAGTTTCGCCCCGGTGTCCTCCAGCCGGAACCGCAACGCCTCCGCGGAGAACCCGCCGAAGACGAGCGAGTGGATGGCGCCGACGCGGGCGATCGCGAGGGTGACGACGACGGTCTCCACCAGCACCGGCAGGTAGACGACGACGCGGTCGCCCTTCCCCACGCCGAGGGCGGTGAGGGCGTTGGCGGCCTGGGCGACTCGGCGCTGGAGGTCGGCGTAGCTGACGGTCTCGCGGTCGCCCGGCTCGCCCTCGAAGTGCAGCGCGACGCGGTCGCCGGCCCCGGCGGCGACGTGCCGGTCGACGCAATTGACGGCGGCGTTGAGCCTCCCGCCGGCGAACCACTCGGCGCGCGGAACGCTGAGCTCGCCGTCCGGGCCCGGCGTGGCGGCCTCCCAGGTGTGGGCGGTGTGCCAGGGCTCCGCCCAGTCGAGGCGGGCGGCCTGCCGCTCCCAGAACGCGACCGGATCGGCGCCGGCCTCCGCGAACACCTCCGGCCCGACGTTCGCCTGCGCCGCGAACTCGGCGCTCGGCTCGTACACGCGGGACTCGCGCCCCAGGTTCTCGATCGCACCGCTCACCCTCCGACGCTAGCGACCCCGCCCCGGACCTCTCCCTTCCACCCGTAACCCCCGTAACCAGCCATCGCTTCCTCACTTTCTCCCGCTCCTCCTCGGCGTGTTGCGGGAGAAAGTGAGGAAGCGATGGCTGCTGGGGCGGGCATCGGGGTGGGAGCATGTGGGCATGGAACCGGTCGCAGCGTTGAACGAGATCGCCTTCTGGCTGGAGCGCGAGCTCGCTCCGTCCTTCAAAGTCCAGGCATTCCGGAAGGCGGCCGCGATCATCGCGCCGCTCGGCACGGACGAGGTCGCGGCGCGCGTCGCGGACGGGCGGCTCAAGCGCACGAAGGGGATCGGCGACCGCACCTTCCAGGTCATCTCGCAGGCCGTCGCCGGGGAAGTCCCCTCCTACCTGGGCGACCTGCGCGAGCGCAACGCGGCGCCGCTCGACTCGGGCGGCGCGGAGCTGCGGGCCCAGTTGCGAGGCGACCTGCACAGCCACACCGAGTGGTCCGACGGCACCGTGCCGATCGACGTCATGGCCGCGGCCGCGGCGACGCTGGGCCGCGAGTACCAGGCGATCACCGACCACTCCCCCACGCTCACGGTGGCGAGCGGCCTGAGCGCCGAGCGGCTGGAGGAGCAGCTCGCTATCATCGCCGGCCTCGACACCGGCAGCGTCGCCCTCCTGACCGGCATCGAGGTCGACATTTTGGAGGACGGCACACTCGACCAGACGCCCGCCCTCCTCGACCGGCTGGATGTGGTGGTCGCGAGCGTCCACTCCAAGCTCCGGGCGGACAGCCGCACGATGACCACGCGGATGCTCGGCGGCATCCGCGCCCCGCACACGAACGTGCTGGGCCACTGCACCGGGCGGCTGGTCCAGGGGTCGCGCGGCACCCGGCCGCCGAGCGAGTTCGACGCCGACGCAGTGTTCGCGGCGTGCGCGGAGAACGGGGTCGCGGTCGAGATCAACTCGCGGCCCGAGCGGCAGGACCCGCCGGACGAGCTCATCCAGCGAGCGCTGGATGCCGGCTGCCTGCTCTCGATCGACACCGATGCGCACGCGCCGGGGCAGCTCGACTTCCTCGCCTACGGCGCGGCGCGGGCGGCGGCGAACGGCGTTCCGGCGGAGCGCATCGTGACGACCTGGCCGCTGCCGCGGCTGCGGGAGTGGCTGGCGAAGTAGCTCAGCGACGGATTCGGGCGATTACGCCGACTATCGAAATCGACACTCAAAACCTCAAATCACCACGTATTCAGTGGCGAACTTGCCGATTCAGGTATGCGATCCGTCGCGTTTGATTCGGATTTCGTTGCGGACTGGGCTTACTATGGCACGTCCCCGACTGCAGCGAAGGAGCTCGCGTGTCCACCAACCCCGCACCCACCGCACTGCGCCGGTCCCTCGGCCTCTGGGCGATCGTCGGCCTCGGCCTCGGCTACATGACCCCGATGACTGTGTTCGACACATTCGGGATCGTGACCGGCGAAACCAACGGCGTCGTCCCCGCCGCGTACCTCTTCGCGCTCGTGGCGATGGTGTTCACCGCGGTGAGCTACGGCCGGATGACGCGGATCTTCCCCTCGGCGGGATCGGCGTACACGTACGCGTCGGAGACCATCCACCCGAACGTCGGCTTCCTCGTCGGCTGGTCGTCGCTGCTCGACTACCTGCTGCTCCCTCTGGTGAACGCGCTCATCGTACGGCTCTACCTGGAGTCGTTCTTCCCACAGGTGCCCGGCTGGATCTGGGTGGTCGGCTACGTCGCCGCGATCACGGCGATGAACCTGTTCAGCATGTCGTCCACTTCCAAGGTCAACGGCGTCCTGGTGGCGTTCCAGATCGTGCTGATCGCGGTGTTCGTGGCGCTGACCTGGGCCGCGCTGAACGCGGGAGCCGGCAACGGGACGGCGTTCAGCCTCGCTCCGCTGCTCCACCAAGGTGTGCACCTCGGCGCCGTCATCGGGGGCGCGACCGTCGTCTGCTTCTCGTTCATCGGCTTCGACGCGATCACGATGTACACCGAGGAGGCCAAGGACACCCGCACGGTGCCCAAGGCGATCGTGCTGGCCCTGATGATCGGCGGCGCGATCTTCTTCGTCGCCGCATGGTTCGCTCAGTCGCGCTTCCCGACCCTGGCCGGCTTCCACTTCACCGACGACACGCTGCCGGAGATCGCGCTCAAGACCGGCGGCCTGTTGTTCCAGATCCTGTTCATCTCGGCCGCGGTCGCGGCGGCCGTCGCCTCCAGCCTCGCCTCGCATGCCAGCGTCTCGCGAATGATCTACGTGATGGCACGCAACGGCAACGGCCGCATCTCGCGGACGCTGTCGTTCGTCCACCCGAAGTTCCGCACGCCCGCGGTGGCCGTGCTGCTGGTCGGCGCCGTGTCGCTGCTGGCGGCGGCGTTCACTCTGGAGTTCGTGTCGTCGATGATCAACTTCGGCGCGCTCATCGCCTTCACGATGGTGAACGCGACGGTCATCATCCACTTCGCGATCCGCAAACGGCAGGTGCACGGCGCGAAGCAGATCGTGCGCAACATCGTGCTGCCGGGGATCGGGATGGTGCTGACGGGCGTGCTGTGGGCCAACCTCCACTTCGACGCGCTCACCTACGGCCTGATCTGGCTGGCCATCGGGATCGTCACACTGCTGGTGCTGACGCGCACGTTCCGCAAGCGTCTCGGCGTGAAGCTCGACCAGGACGGCGACGCCGCGATCATCACCCGCGAGGGCGCGCCGTCGGAGGTCGCCCGCTAGCGAGTCACCGCCGAGGCGCTGGGTTCAGTTGCCCCACGCGGAGGCGGGGGCCGTCACGATCGGGACGGGGCTCGTGCTCCAGTGCGAGCCGTAGCCGTAGTGGCTGCTCGCCCACGGGGAGGCCCAGATCGCGGCCGCCGTCACATCTGCACTCGTACCCGCGGTGAGTCCGGCGACGACGGCGGGGTAGCCGCGCTGGAGGTTCTCTGCGCAGTACTTCGCGGCCGTCACCAGATCGGGGTAGCTGCCGAAGCCGGCACCGCCTCCGGAGCCGTAGCCGTTGTTGAGAGGATTGTTACGGTTCCACCAGTCCGGCGGTCCGTTCTCCTGGCGCATCCAGCGCAGCATGAAGTCCACGTTGGCCTTGGTCGTCTGCCAGCCCCCGAACATCAGCACCAGCTCGGCCCACGACTCGTTCGTGCCGATGCGGGCGAGGCTCTCGATGCTGTCCGTCGCACCGAGGGTGTCGCGATTCACGACGGGGGCGCCGATCGTGGCGTCCACCAGGAGGTGCTGCACGGCGTCCGAGGCGGGAGCTCCGGGAGCCAGCGTCGTGGCCTCCGGGCCGATCACGGTGGCGGCGAGCGCGGCGTCCGTCGGCACGATCGAGAAGCCGCAGACCAGCGCGATCACGGCCAGCGAGACGCCCAGGCGGTGATGGAGCGGAAGCTGCAGCGGACGACGGCGGCGTCGGCGGGGTGCGGATGTGTTCCGGGCCGCTGCCGGCGCGGGCCGGGACACCGTCCGGGCGCGGGGCGGCCTCGCCGGGGGTACGGCGGCGCGACGGCCTGCCGAGCGGCGGCCGCGCATGCGTGGGGGTTCCGCGGGCGTCATACCCGATCGAGGGTACCAGCGGCTCGCTTAAAGGGAACCCGGGAGATCTCCAGGGAGCGCGCCCCGGAGACCTCCCGCCGGCCTGCTAGTGCCGGTCGCCTCGTGCCGGCGGCGCCACGGCGAGCGCCAGCGTCTGCTGGAGCGCCGTGTACTCGGCCTTCGGCTGGAGGTTCGCGTCGTAGATGTCCGCCGCGCCCTCGCCCGGGAACGTGTTCGGCACCCACGAGTACGCGTCGCCGAACCCCCACACCGTGTAGGAGAGGCAGCTCCGGACCGCGAGGCACGCCTGCAGTGTGCTCGTGTAGCCGGCCACCTGGGCGTTCTGCTCCACCGCGGTCACGGGGAGCGTGGTGCGCACGTCCACCTCGGTCTCCGCGACCTTCAGGCCGAGGTCGGAGAACCGCTGCAGGTTGTTCTGCAGGTCAGGCAGGCCGTACTGGGTGTCCAGGTGGGTCTGGAAGCCGACGCCGTCGATCGGCACGCCCTGCGCCTTCAGCTTCTGCGCGAAGCCGTAGACCGCGTTGCTCTTCGGGCCCGTGTACTCGATGTTGTAGTCGTTGTAGAACAGCAGCGCCTTCGGATCCGCGGCGTGCGCCCACCGGAAAGCATCCGCGATGTAGTCCGGCCCGAGCTTCTGCAGCCAGATCGAGTCGCGCAGCGTGCCGTCGTCGTTGAACGCCTCGTTGACGACATCCCACTGCCAGATCTCGCCCTTGAAGTGGGTGACCTCGTCGGTGATGTGCTTCTTCAGCAGCGCCCGGACATCCGCGGACGACATCGACGGCAGCTCCTGGGAGAGCCACGCGGGCAGCTGGTTGTGCCAGACCAGCGTGTGGCCGCGCACGAGCTGGCCGTTCTGCTGGGCGAACGCGACGAGCTGGTCGGCGGGGGCCCAGTTGTAGCTGCCCTGCGCGGACTCGACGGCGTCCCACTTCATGACGTTCTCGGGACTCACTGTCGAGAACTGGCTCGCCGCGATGGCCTTGTAGGCCGCGTCGCTCGCCAGCGCATCCATGTTGACGGCGGTTCCGATACGCAGCCCGCTCTGCGCGGCGAGATTGCGCAGGGACGCGGGCTGGGACGGCGATGGGGGCGCTGTGCTCCCGGGGGTGACGCCACTGCGGCGCCCTGGCTGACGAACAGTGCGCTCGCCCCGAGCAGGGCGGCGCCGGCGATCACCAATCGACCTCGAATTGTCACGCGATACTCCTTCGTACGGCTGGGCGCCCGGGCTTTGAGCGTCCGCAGGGAAGTTTCGCGGGATCGATATGTTGTGTCAATGGACAAATAGGGTTTTGGAAAACCTATTTCACCCGCAGACAGGGGACACGGGCTCGCGACGCCTAGTCGGCCGGGATGGACGCGCTGACGCGTCCCTCGGCCGCCGCTGCTCCGGGGCCGCCGGGGCGGCGGACACTCATCACCACGACGCACACGACGATCGCGGCGAACAGCACCAGGCTGACCGGCCCGGTGCCGAGGTTCATACCGCCGCCCGCGTGGGAGACGGCCAGGTAGTCCGAGATCGAGGCACCGAAAGGCCGGGTCAGAACATATGAGGTCCAGAAGGCTGCGGTCGCGCCGAACCCCCACCAGCGGTACGCGACGCCCGGGATCGCGAACAGCACGCCGAACAGGATCCCGGACACCAGGTAGCCGAGGCCGAAGGTCGTGGCGGTCAGGTCGCCGACCGCGGTGCCGAGCGCGAACGTCGCGAGCACCGCGCACCAGTAGAAGAACTCCCGGGTGCGGGTGTCGATGTGGTGCACCGACAGCGTCCGCTGCGTGCGGAACCAGACCACGAACACGACGGCCAGGACGACCGCGAAGAAGACCGTCGACACCAGGTACGGGATGCCGATGACGATGTGCAGGACATCGGCGACCATCGTGCCGAACACAGCCACCATCAACACGGTCAGCCAATACACCCACGGGATGTACCGGCGCACGGCGAACTGCAGCACCAGGGCGGCGGCGAACACCACGAACGCCGCGATGACCGCGATGACCGGGTCGTAGTTCTTGACCAGGAAGTCGGAGGTCGTCTCCCCCATCGCGGTGGTCAGCAGCTTGGTGACCCAGAACAGCGCAGTGACAGCGGGGACCTTGTTGCGGAGCATCCCGACAGCATTCCGCATCGCCTCCCAGAATCCTCTGAGAGGCCACAGGCGCTGAGAGGCCACAGGCAGGGGCGCCGGGAATCCTTAGCGGCTTCTGGGGAGGCGGCGCGCAGGCTGGATGGTCGAAGGAGGCACCCATGACCGCCACCACGCCCCGCCGCCCGATCGGAGACGACGTGCCGACCGCCGCGTCTCCCGCCGCCACGGCCCGCGGCATCGTGCTCCCGTTCGTCGTCCTCCTGCTGGTGGTGCTCGCCGGTCTCGCGATCGTGGCCTCCCCCGCGATCACCGCGTGGGACCTCGGCGTCATCCGCGCCATCGAGGGGGCCCGCACCCCGTTCCTCGACGCCGTGACGCTGACCGACTCCGTCCTGTTCTCGCCGGTGGCGGCGCTCGCGATCGTCGGGCTGATCTCGGCCGCGACCTGGATCGCCCGGCGCAGGCTCGGGCCGGCGGTCGCCTTCGCGGCGCTCGCCCTCCTCCCGTGGCTCGGCAGCACCGCCGTCAAGGACGTCGTGCGGCGTCCCCGCCCGCTGTCCGCCGACCTGCCGCACCACGTCCTCACCGACACCGGGTTCAGCTTCCCGAGCGGGCACACCAGCTTCGCGGTGGCGCTCGCCCTCGCGCTGCTGATCGTGTTCGGTCGAGGCCGGCTGCGGCGCCCGCTGCAGGCGTTCGCGATCGCCGCGCCGCTGGTCACCGCGTTCTCGCGCGTCTACCTCGGCGTGCACAACCCCACGGATGTTCTGGCGTCGCTCGTCTACGCGACGGCGGCGGTCCTCCTCGTGCTCGGCGTGCTGCGGCTGATCGCGCCACGGCTCGAGCGGTTCCCGCTCATCGGTCCGGGGCTCGACCCCGCCCACGGCCGCGAACCGCGGCGGCCGCGCTGAGTTGAGCGACCGCGCTAAGTTGAACGACATGGAGGCCACCCGACTGCGCGTGCTGCTGGTCGAAGACGACCCGCGCCTCGGACCGCTGATCGAACAGGTGCTGTCAGAGGCCTACGACGTCACGCGCGTCGTCGACGGGGAGGCCGGCCTGGCCACCGGACTCCGCGAACGGTACGACGCGATGGTGGTCGACCGCCGGCTGCCCGGCATCGACGGCGTGACCCTCGTCGGCAAGCTGCGCGACGGCCGCGTCGTCGCCCCGATCATCATGCTCACCGCGCTCGGCGCCCTCCGGGACCGCGTCGAAGGCCTCGACGCCGGGGCGAACGACTACCTCGTCAAGCCGTTCGAGTTCGACGAGCTGCTCGCCCGACTGCGGGCGCTGACCCGCACCTTCAGCGGCGAGGGCAGGGAACTGCCGGTCGGCGCGTGGCGGTTCTACCCGGAGAGCCGCAGCATCTACTCGCCCTACGAGGGCCGCATCCAACTCACCGAGCGGGAGTCCGACCTCCTGCGCCTGCTGGCGGAGAGCCCGCTGCGGACGTTCTCGCGCGCGCACATCCTGGAGGCCGTGTTCGAGGCGGACGAGCAGCCCGGCACCGTGGACACCTACGTGCACTACCTGCGGCGGAAGACCGACCCGGAGATCATCGCGACCGTGCGCGGCGAGGGCTACCGGCTGGGGCAGTTGTGAGGCGGCACCCGTGACCAGGCGCGCCGACTCGGACTTCCGGGAGGTCCGCCGCGCCTCCCGCACGGTCGGCCTCCAGCTCACGATCGCGTCCGGCGCGCTGGTCGTGGCGGCGATCGGGGTGGCTTTCTTCTTCGTGCTCTACCAGCTTCAGCCGAAGGAGCTTCAGGAGGCCCCGCGCCCCGGCGAGCACAAGATCTACATCGACACCGTGGACGCGATGATCGCGTTCGTCGTGGTGGGCGTGCTGGCGGTGATCGTCGCCGGCGTGCTCGCGGTCGTGGTCACCCGTCGCGCCGTACGGCCGCTCGGGGAGGCGCTCCGCCGGCAGCGGGACTTCGTCGCGGACGCCAGCCACGAACTGCGCACGCCGCTCGCGGTGCTGGACGCGCGCCTCCAGGTGCTGCAGCGCGGGCTCCCGGACGGCGACCCGTCGACGGCGACGGTGGCCGAGCTGCGCGACGACACGCGGACGCTGATCGAGGTCGTGAACGACCTGCTCCTCGCCGCGGACCCCGAGCGGGAGGGGGCTGCGGCGTCAGACGGGCCCGTGCCGCTGGCCGAGCCGGTGCGCCGGGCGGTCGACTCGCTCGGGGTGCTCGCGGAGCAGGCCGGGGTGACGGTGCGGCTGCAGGTGCGGGACGAGGTCGCGAGCGAGGTCCCGGCGACGACGCTGCAGCGCTGCGCGACGGCGCTGCTCGACAACGCCGTCTCCCACTCCCCGCCGGCGGTGTGGTGACCGCGACGATCCGGCGGGAGGGGCGCTCGGCGTACCTGACCGTGGCGGACCAGGGGCCCGGCATCCAGGGCATCGACCCGGCCCGGATCTTCGACCGGTTCGCGCGCGCCGCGCCCAGCGCGCCGACGGCCACCGGCCGCTCGCGCTCGGGCTTCGGGATCGGGCTCGCGCTCGTGCGGGAGGTCGCGGTGCGGCACGGCGGCGAGGTCCGCGTGGCCTCCACCGGCCCCGACGGCACCGCCCTCGAGTTGCGCCTTCCCGCCCGCTGACCCCGACGCACCCAGCCATCTCTTCCTCACTTTCTCCCGCTCCCGCCCGGCGTGTTGCGGGAGAAAGTGAGGAAGAGATAGCTGCTCGGCTAGTGGAGGGGGTGGTGGCGTTCAGGCGGGCGAGGAGCTCGGCGAGGCGGCCGACGTCGTCGGCGCCCCACTGGCGGAGGCTGCGGTAGAGCTGGGCCTGGTCGGCGGCTCGTGCCTCGTTGACGCGCTCGATCGCGGCGGGTGTCGCGACCAGGAAGCTCGCGCGGCGGTCGGCGGGGTCGGCCCGGCGCTCCACGAAGCCGAGCTCCTCCAGGATGCGCACCTGTCGGCTGACGACGCTCTTGTCGGTCGCGAGTTCGCCGGCGAGCGCGCCCGCGTGCACGGGGCCGGTCCGCACCAGCGTGTTCAGCAGCTTGAACCCGACCGGCTGGAGGTCGGGGTGCACGCGCGCGGACCGCTCGCGCATCCCGGCGCTCACCCGGTTGAAGAGGATGGTGAACTGCTCCTCGACGGATGCGATCGCCGCGTCCGCCGGGTCGGCCGGCGCCGACCCGGAACGGGCGACGCCGTGGTCCAGCGCCGCCCGCTCCGTGTTGTTCATGGCCGCGATCATAACGGGTCCCGTCAGCGTCGTTCCTGAGTGCCGATCGACGCGGTCGCCGGCGCCCCGATCAACGCCTCGGCGACCTCCACGACCGTCTCCTCGGCCTTCTCGGCAGCCGACTCCGGAGCCGCCGCGGTCGTCTTCTCGTCCAGCTGCTGGAGCGCCGTCTTCGTGCCGAGCTTCGTGTTCGGCAGCAGGAGGATCGCGACGATCGTCACGATCGCCAGCGGCACGGCCACCAGGAAGATGTCCGCCACCGCCTGGCCGTAGACCGCCTCGATGATGGTCCGGACGCCGACCGGCAGCGCGCCGACCTCGGGGAGCGTGCCGCTCTGCAGCGACTGCGCGACCTCCAAGCCCTTCTGGCCGAGCTTCGCGATGGCGACCTGGAGGTCGTGCTGCCGGTCGGCCATCAGGCCGGTGACCTTCGTGCCGAGGAGGCTGCCCATCACCGAGACGCCGATCGTGCCGCCGAGGCTGCGGAAGAACGCCACGTTCGAGCTCGCGGCCCCGAGCTGCTCGGGGCGCACCGTGTTCTGCACGATGAGCACCAGGTTCTGCATGACCATGCCGACGCCCGCGCCGAGGATCAGCATGAAGAGCGAGACCAGCATGTAGTTCGTGTCGTACTCGATGGTGCTCATGAGGTAGAGGCCGACCGTCAGCAGCACGGAGCCGGCGACCATGAACGCCTTCCACTTGCCGAACCGGCTGATCAGGTTGCCGACGATCGTCGACGACAGCAGCAGTCCGACGATCATGGGAAGTGTCAGCAGGCCCGACTCGGTCGGGGTCGCTCCGCGGGCGAGCTGCATGTACTGGCCGAGGAACACCGACGTGCCGAACATCGCGACACCCACCGAGATGGAGGCGATGACCGCGAGCGTGAAGGTGCGGTTCTTGAACAATGCCAGCGGGATGATCGGCTCCGTCACCACGAGCTCGGTGATCACGGTGGCGACGAGCAGCGCGAGGGCTCCGCCGACCATCCAGAACGTCTGGGCGCTCCACCAGTCGAACTGCGAGCCGGCCATGGTCACCCAGACGAGCAGCAGCGAGATGCCGCCGGCGAGGAAGATCGCGCCGAGGTAGTCGATTCGGACCTTGCGGGCCGGGCGCTTCGGGAGCCGGAGGGTGACCTGCAGCAGGATGATCGCGGCGACCGCGACGGGCACGCCGACGAAGAAGTTCCAGCGCCAGCCGACCGAGTCGGTGAGGAGGCCCCCGATGAGCGGGCCGCCGACCGTGCCCACGGCCATGATGCCGCCGAACAGGCCCATGTACCGGCCGCGGTCGCGTGGGCTGATGATGTCGGCCATGATGATCTGGCTCAGCGCGGTCAGACCGCCGGCGCCGAGGCCCTGCACCACGCGGAAGCCGATGAGCATGTCGGTGTTCTGCGAGAAACCGGCGAGCGCGGACCCGAGCACGAACAGCCCGAGCGCCAATTGGATGAGGATCTTGCGGTTGAACAGGTCGGCGAGCTTGCCCCAGATCGGCGTGGAGACCGTGGTCGCGAGCAGGGTGCTCGTCACCACCCAGGTGAATGCGGTCTGGTTGCCGCCCAGTTCGGAGATGATGCGCGGGAGCGAGGTCGACACGACCGTGCCCGCGAGGATCGAGACGAACATGCCGAGCAGCAGCCCGGACAGGGACTCGAGCACCTGCCGGTGCGACATGGCCGAGGCGGGGGCGTCCTCCCTCGTGGTGACAGTGGACATGTGATTCCTTCGCAATTGGTTGACAATAAGCAACCATATATAATTAGTGGACCATCGTCAACTAACAATCTGCATTGGTGTAAAATTTCCGAGTATGCAAACTTTGCCCACCATTCCCGAAGCGGCGGCGCCTGAGCCCGGGCTGCGCGAGCGCAAGAAGGCGCAGACCCGCGCCGACCTCGAGCGCGCCGCCGTCGAACTCGTACTCGACCGGGACCTGGATGACGTCACGGTCGACGACATCTGCGCGCGCGTCCCGGTCTCGCACCGGACCTTCTTCAACTACTTCGACAGCAAGGAGGACGCGCTCTTCGGCGTCCGCCGGGCGTGGGGCGACCGGGAACTGGTGGCAGCGCGGCTGCAGGAGGCGTACGACGGCAGCGTGGTCGCGGCCATCATCCAGACGCTGTTCCGGGTGCTCCCCGCCGAGACGGCCGACCCGGCGCTGCAGGAGGCACGCATGCTGATCGCCTCGCGCAACCCGGGGCTGATCCGGCGGCGGGTGCGGAGGCTGGACGACCTGAGGAACGGGGTGGTCGCGGCGGTGGCGGAGCTGATCGAAAGGGCCACGGGCGAGGCGCCCATCGCCGGGGTCCCGCTGGAGGCGCAGGCCGAGCTGCTCGTCGTGGCGTGCATCGGGGCGGTGCGGATCGCGGTGCGGGAATGGGCGGCGACCGGGGCGACCGGGGCGCCGGACGAGGTGTCGGCACGGGCGGTGGTGATCGCTCGGGCACTCGCGGGGCTGGCGGCTCGGTAGCGGAGGAGATCCGCGCGCCCTGATCCGAGAATCGCGGTCAGCGGAGGAGATCGTGGCGGGCGGGGGCGGCACGTCCTCCGCCGTTCACCCTGGGCGGAGTTCGGCGAGGAGGACGCGGTCGTGGGCGTGGGTCCACCAGGCGTGCCGGGTCAGTGCGAGGCCCGCGGGGACGACGGCCTCGGCGAGGAGCTCGGGGGTGCGGAACCGCTCGTGGTGCGTGGGGTAGGGCGGCGGCTCGGCGCCCTGGTGACCTGCACCATGGGCGCCGCCGGCCACGGCAGCGCCCGCACGCCCGCCGTGCTGGGAGAGGTCCACCTCGCCGAAGGTCGCGGTGACGACGCGCCCTCCCGGCCGGAGCACGCGCACCCACTCCGCGATCGCGGCGTCGGCGTCCGGGAACAGGTGCACGCCCGTCGCGCACGTCACCAGATCGAACGCGTCATCCTCGAACGGGAGCACCGTCGCGTCGCCCTCGACCAGCGTGGCGCCCAGGAGCGCCGCGCGCGCGACCTCCACCATCCCGCCCGACAGGTCGATGCCGGTCAGCCGCAGCGCGCGGTCACGCGAGTGGAGCGCCCGCAGCACCAGGCCCGTCCCCGTGGCCACGTCGAGCACGTCCCGCACGCCATCGAGGTCGGCGAAGGCGGCAACGGCGGCGGCGAGGTCCCGGTGCATCTCGCTCCGGTCGTACTCCGCGGCCCGGCCGTCGAAGCGGGCACGCACCGCGGCGAGGAGGTCGTCCGTCATGGCGGGAGCCTACGCCCCCTACACTTGCTGCATGACAGCCCCCGCCCTCCTCGCCTTCGCGGGCCTCTGCGCGATCCTGGCGGTGACGCCGGGCCCCGACACCTTCCTCGTGCTGCGTTACAGCCTGGCGCGGCCGGGCGCCGGGCTCGCGGCGTCGGCGGGGTCTGCCGTGGGCTCGATGCTGTGGGCGCTCGCCGTCGCGCTCGGGCTGGCCGCGCTGCTGGAGCAGTCCGCCGAGGTCTACCGCGTCGTCAAGATCGCCGGCGGCCTCTACCTCCTCTACCTCGGCGTCGCCGCGCTCGTCGCCAGCCGCCGTCACGCCGCCCAGGGCCCGGAGGCGAGGGTACGGACGACCGCCCTCCACTCCGGCTTCCTCGCCGGGGTGCTGTCCACTGTGATGAACCCGAAGGTCGGCCTCTTCTTCCTCGCCATCGCGCCGCAGTTCGTGCCGCACGACGGCGCCGCGATCGGAAACACGCTCCTGCTGGGCGCGATCGACGCGGTCGTCGCCGCGGCCTACCTCACGGTGGTGGCGCTGCTTGCGTCGCGGGCGGTCCTCTGGCTCAAGCGGCCCTCGGTGACGAAGACGCTCGAGCGCATCTCGGCCGCGATCCTCGCCGCGCTCGGCATCGGGACGATCGCACTGAGCGCCACCGAATGAAGGTGCGGCTGTCCTGACAGGCTGACATCATCCACAAGGTGTACGGTTGTTCTGACATTTAGATCGACTTGTGGAGGACCCGGATGCAAGCCGAGTACCCGCTGCCCGTGGACCTGTTCGACAGCCTCGACAAGTCGAGTCCCGTGCCGCTCTACTACCAGCTCGCGACGGCGCTGGAGGCCGCGATCCGCTCTGAGACGGTTCCTCCGGGATCGCGGCTCGAGAACGAGATCTCGCTGGGCCACCGGCTCGGACTCTCGCGCCCCACCATCCGGCGTGCGTTGCAGGAGCTGGTCGACAAGGGACTCCTGGTCCGCCGCCGCGGCATCGGGACGCAGGTCGTGCACGGCCGGGTGACCCGCAACGTCGAGCTGACCAGCCTCTACGAAGACCTCGGCCAGTCCGGGCAGACGCCGACGACCCGCGTCATCTCGTACGAGATCGGGATCGCCGACGAGACCGCGGCGAGCGAGCTCGGTGTCCCGGTCGGCAACCCGGTGCTGGAGCTCACCCGGCTGCGGTCGGCGGATGGCGTGCCGCTGGCGATCCTCGAGAACACTCTGCCCGAGGACTTCATCGACATCTCGCGGGAAGACCTGGAGTCGCGCGGCCTCTACCAGCTTCTGAAGGCGCGCGGCGTGGCGATACGGGTCGCCAACCAGCGGATCGGCGCGCGCGCCGCGAACGCGAACGAGGCCGGTCTCCTGGAGATCCGTCGCGGGTCACCCCTGCTGACCATGTCGCGCACCGCATTCGACAACTCCGGCCGGGCCGTGGAGTTCGGGCGGCACGTGTACCGGCCCGACCTGTACTCGTTCGAGCTGACCCTCGTCGATCGCTGAGCCGCTCGCCGAAGGGCACGAAAACGCCCGCAAAACCGCGGTTCAGGGGCGTTTACGTGCCCTTCGGCGCTCGGGGTCAGGCGTAGAAGGCGGGGCGGGTGGGCGACTCGACGGAGACGGGGCCGGACTTGTCGAGCGCCCTCACGCCGGCCTCGCACGCGAGGGCGACGAGGTAGCCGTCCCACGCGTTCGGCCCGGCGATGAGCGAGCCGTCGCGGACCGCGTTCACCCACGCCTGCACCTGGGCGTCGTACGCGCGGGCGAACCGGGTCTTGAAGGTCGTGTGCTCGGCGATCGAGAACGCGGCGTCGGACCACCGCTGCAGTCCGGACGGCTGGCCGATCCGCGCGACGCCGGTCTGGAAGACCGCTTCGGCGCCGACCTGGTAGCCGAACTGCACGCTGACGTTCATCTCCACGTCGACCAGCACGCCGTTCTCCAGCTCGATGAGCACCAGGATGGGCTCGCGCAGCCGCTCGGGCGCGCGGTCGTTGCGCCGCGGGTACTTGACCTCGACGCTGCGGACGGGCGACCCGGCGAGCCACGGCATGACGTCGAACTCGTGCACGACGGAGTCGGTGATGAGCATCGACTGGGTGTAGCTGTCGGGCACCGACGGGTTGCGGTGCACGCCGCGGAGCATCAGCAGGTCCCCCGCGTCGCCACCGACGATGAGCTCGCGCAGTGCGCGGTACTCGTCGTCGAAGCGCCGCATGAAGCCGAGCTGGATGTGCGGGCGGTCGAGCTTCTGCTCCAGCTCCAGGATGCGCAGCGACGACGCGCTGTCCGGCGTCAGCGGCTTCTCGCACAGGATGGGGAGCTCGGCCTCGAGCGCGGGCACCAGGACGGGCTCGTGGAACTGGCCGGGCGTCGCGATGATGACGGCGTCGAGGGCGGACGCCTCCAGCGCGTCCTGGACGCTCGCGAACGCGGCTGCCCCCGGAGCAGCGGCCGCCGCGGCTTCCGCCCGGCCGGCATCCGGCTCCACGATCGCCGAGACGGTGGCTCCGCTGATCGTCCGGGTGATGCGCTGGATGTGGTCGGCGCCCATCTGCCCGGCGCCGACGACGCCGACGCGGAGGTCCTGGTTGGGGGTGGTCATACGGTGTGGCTCGATTCTGTGCGTGGCGGAGGGTGTCAGCGGGCAGAGGGTGTCAGCGGGCGGAGGGTGTCAGCGGGTGCGGGTCAGCGGCGAGCATCCGAAGATGTGCTGGCGGGTGCGGGTGGCGATGCCGAGCGGGACGTCGATGTCGATGCCGGGCATGTCCTGCTCGACGATCGCGAAGGTCTCCGGGTCGATGGCGGCGACAGCCTCGATGATCGGCGCGAAGTCCGGGATGCCGGCGGGCGGCTCGACCATCACGTCGATGGCGGCGTCCGCGAACGCGACATCGTTCTTGAGCACCTCGAAGCGCAGCTCCGGGTCGATCTGCTTGAGGTGCAGATATCCGATGCGCTCCGGGTGGTCCCTGATGAGTCTGAGGTTGTCGCCGCCGTAGTAGGCGAAGTGGCCGGTGTCCAGGCAGAGATTCACGTAGCGCGGATCGGTCTGCGCGAGGAGGCGCTCCACCTCGCGGTGCGTGCCGACGTGGGAGTCGGCGTGCGAGTGGAACTGCTGTCGGAGGCCGTATTCCTCCAGCAGCATACGACCGAGACGATCGTGGCCGGCGGCCAGCGCCTCCCACTGCTCGTCGGTCAGCGTGCGCGGCTCCAGCGTCTCGCCGGTGGCATCCGAACGCCAGAGGTCGGGGATGACGACGATGTGCTCGCCGCCGACCGCGCGGGTCAGCGCGGCGACCTTCTCCACCTGCTCGGCGGCGCGGTCCCACTGGTCGGCGCCCTTGTGGAAGCCGGTGAAGACGGTGCCGCCGCTGATCCGGAGGTCGCGCTTCGCGAGCTCGTCCAGGAGCTGCGCCGGGTCGGTCGGGAGGTAGCCGTACGGGCCGAGCTCGATCCAGTTGTAGCCCGCGGCCTGCGCTTCGTCCAGGAAGCGGTCCCACGGCGTCTGCCGCGGGTCGTCCGGGAACCACACGCCCCACGAGTCGGGCGCGGTGCCGATGCGGAGGCCGGAGGTGTGGGCCTCTGCAGGGCGGCGGTCGGTGGCGGTGTCGGTCATCGTCGTCCTTCGCTGGTCGTCGTGGTTCGGTGCGGCGCGCTCAGCCGAGCAGGGGCCGCTGCTGCTTCTGCTGTCGGAGGTAGTCGGTGCGGGCGGTCTGCGTGCTCTCCAGCTCGGAGACCTCCGCAACCGGGACGTCCCACCAGCCCTCGCCGTCCGGTGCGTACACGAACGGGTCGGAGTCGATGTGGATCAGTGTGGCGGTCGGGCTCGCCTTGGCCGACTTCACGGCCTCCTCCAGCCGGGCGGCGGCGTCCGGGCCGGGCGCGAGCTCGATCACGTCGATACCGAAGCTGCGCGCGTTGGCGGCCAGGTCGACGGGGAGGAAGTCGCCGCGCTCGAAGTTGAGCTCGGCCTCGTCGCGGTACCGGTAGCGGGTGCCGTAGCGCTGCGAGCCGACGGTCTCGGAGAGGTGGCCGATCGAGGCGTAGCCGTGATTCTGGATGAGCACGACGACGATCTTGATTCCCTCGGCGACCGCGGTAGCGAGCTCGGTGTGCAGCATCAGGTAGGAGCCGTCGCCCACCAGGACGATGACGTCGCGGTCGTCGCCGGCCGCCTCCAGCCCGCGCTTGACGCCCAGGCCGCCGGCGATCTCGTAGCCCATGCACGAGAAGGCATACTCGACGTGGTAGCCGAGCGGGTCACGCACCCGCCACAGCTTGTGGAGGTCACCGGGGAGGGAGCCGGCCGCCTGCACGACGACGTCGCGCGGGTCGGAGGCGCGTTGCACAGCCCCGACGATCTGCGGCTGTCCGATGAGCGGGGGCCGGCCCGTCGGGTCCGGATCGGCCGGGGCCAGCGCCTGGTCGGCCACCCGGTCCCATTCCGTCTTCTCCTCAGCGATCCAGGTCGCGTAGCCGGCGTGCACGGAGTACCCCGCCAGCGCGTCGATCAACGCGGCGAGGCCCTCCCGCGCGTCGGCGATCAGCGGGAGCTGCGAACCGTGCTTGTACGCGTCGAAAGGCGCGATGTTGAGGTTCACGAACCGCACGTCCGGGTTCTGGAAGACCGTACGGCTGGCCGTGGTGAAGTCGCTGTAGCGGGTGCCGACCCCGAGGACGAGGTCGGCCTGCGCCGTGATCCGGTTGGCGGCGGTTGTGCCGGTCGCACCGACGCCGCCGAGGTACTGCGGGTGGTCCCAGCTCAGCGACCCGCCGCCGGCCTGAGTGGTGCCGACCGGGATGCCTGTGACCTCCACGAACGCGCGCAGCACATCCTCCGCGCCCGAGTAGAGGACGCCGCCGCCGGCGACGACCACCGGGCGCTGTGCGCTCCGGATCGCGTCGACCGCGGCCTGGAGCGCCCAGCCCTCAGCGGCCGGACGGCGGACGTGCCACTCGCGCGGGGCCAGGAACTCCTCCGGCACGTCGAGCGCCTCGGCCTGCACGTCCTCCGGCAGCGCGATGGTCACCGCGCCCGTCTCGGCCGGGTCGGTCAGCACACGCATCGCCGCGAGCGCGATCGAGAAGAGCTGCTCCGGTCGCTGCACGCGATCGAAGAACCGCGACACCGGCCGGAACGCGTCCGTCACCTGGATGCCGAGGTCGTGCGGGTGCTCCAGCTGCTGCAGCACCGGGTCGGCGACGCGGGTCGCGAAGGTGTCCGACGGCAGCAGCAGGGCGGGGAGGCGGTTGGCGGTCGCGAGCGCGGCGCCGGTGATCATGTTCGCGGCGCCCGGCCCGACCGAGGCGGCCGACGCGAGCGTGGCTCGGCGGCGGTGGATGCGGGCGTAGCCGACCGCCTGGTGGACCATCGCCTGCTCGTTGCGCGCCTGGTAGTACGGCATCCGCGTCGGGTCCTGCACGTTCGCCTGCTTGAGCGCCTGGCCGAGGCCGGCGACGTTGCCGTGCCCGAAGATGCCGAGCATGCCGGGGATGGTCCGCTCGCGCGTGTCGCCGTCGACGGTCCACTGGTTGGCGAGGAACTCGACGAGGGCCTGGGCCACCGTCATCCTGCGGGTCGTCATCGGGCGGCTCCTTCGTTCGCGGTGGCGGTCGCGGCGGGGGCGGTCGCGGCGGGGGCGGTCGCGGCGGTGACTGTGGTCGCCGTGCTCGTCGCGTACGGGAGGCGCGGGTCCTGCTCGGCGCCCTCCCACGTGCTCCGCAGCCAGGTCTGGCGCGGGTCGTCGCTGATCAGCCAGGCGCGCTCCTCGCCTGGGCCCGCCATGACGTTGAGGTAGTAGAGGTCGTACTCCGGAGCCGCGACCGCGGGACCGTGGTACCCGAACGGCACGAGGGCGATGTCCCCCGTGCGGACGAGCGCGTTGGTCTCGATGTCGCCGGCCGCCGAGCGGTAGCTGGCGAAGCTGCCGAAAGCGTCCGCGGTGGGCGGCGCCGCGGCGCCGCGGACGGGAGCGGCCTCGAAGTAGTAGATCTCCTCCAGCCGGGACTCGTGCCCTGGCACGTCCTCGTCGTGCTTGTGGGCGGGATGCGACGACCAGTTGCCCGCGGGCGTGATGACCTCGCAGACGATCAGGGCGGCGGCGTCCAGAGCATCCGGAGTGCCGAAATTATGCACCTGTCGGGTGTCCCGGCCGGCCCCGCGCAGTTCGACCGGAACCTCGCTCCTGCCGATGTAGGCCGTCGGCTTGCGGACGCTGGTCGGCGCCTCCGCCACGGCGACCCGGCCGAACCCGCTGATCGTCAGCGCGTTGCCGGCGCCCACGTAGACCACGTCGGTCGGTCCGTCGAAGACGCTCGACCGCCCGGCGAGGTGGGTCGTCTCCCCTCGTGCTCCACCGCGAACGACCCGGCCAGCGGGACGACGATGCGCTCGACGTCGCCGGCCTCCAGCTCGACCGCGTTGCCGGCGAGTTCGGCGACGCGGAGACCGGTGTGCTGCCAGCCGTCGAGCGAGTCGTCGACCACGGACTCCCACCAGCGGTCGCTGAGCGCGCCGCGCGGGAAGAACCATTCGTTCTGCTCTGCCATGCCCGGGTCCTCAGCTGTTCTGCGGGAAGCCGAGGTTGATGCCGCGGTTGTCCGCATGGTGCCGCGTCGCCGGGTCGAGCCAGCGGCTGGTGATCGCCTTCTCCCGGGTGAAGAAGTCGAAGCCGTGCACGCCGTACGCCTTGGCATCGCCGAACAGGGAGGCCTTCCAGCCGCCGAACGAGTGGTACGCGACCGGGACGGGGATCGGCACGTTAATGCCGATCATGCCGACCTGCACCTCGTTCTGGAAGCGCCGGGCCGCCCCGCCGTCGTTGGTGAAGATCGCGGTGCCGTTGCCGAACTGCCCCGAGTTGATCAGGTCCAGGCCCTCCTGGAAGGTCTGCACCCGCACCACGGACAGCACCGGCCCGAAGATCTCCTCGCGGTAGGCGGCGGAGGTCGTCGGGATGTTGTCGATCAGGGTCGGGCCGAAGAAGAAACCGTCCTCATGCCCCTCGACCGTGAAGCCGCGGCCGTCGACCACGATGTCCGCACCGTCGGCCTCGGCGATGTCGACGTAGCCGGACACCTTGTCGCGGTGCACACCGGTGATCAGCGGCCCCATGTCGGGTTCGCCCTGGCCGTCGCCCGCGCCGTTGCCGATGCGGAGCCGCCCGATGCGCTCGGTGATCTTTTCGATGAGGTCGTCCGCGACGGGCTCGACCGCGAGCACGACCGAGACGGCCATGCAGCGCTCCCCCGCCGCGCCGTACCCGGCGTTGACCGCCTGGTCGGCGACCAGGTCGAGGTCGGCGTCGGGCAGCACCAGCATGTGGTTCTTCGCACCGCCGAGCGCCTGGACGCGCTTGCCGTTCTTGGACGCCGTCTCGTAGATGTACTCCGCGATCGGGGTCGAGCCGACGAATGAGATGGACTGGACGACCGGGCTGTTCAGCAGGCCGTCGACGGCGAGCTTGTCGCCCTGCAGCACGGTGAACACGCCGTCCGGGAGGCCGGCCTCCTTCCACAGCCGCGCCAGCCAGAGGGCCGCAGACGGGTCCTTCTCGCTCGGCTTGAGGACCACGGCGTTGCCGGCCGCGATCGCAACGGGGAAGAACCACATCGGCACCATCGCCGGGAAGTTGAACGGCGAGATGATGCCCACGACGCCGAGCGGCTGCTTGAGCGAGTACACGTCGATGCCGGTCGAGGCGTTCTCGGAGTACGCGCCCTTGATGAGGTGCGGGAACCCGGTCGCCAGCTCCACGACCTCCTGACCGCGCAGGATCTCACCCATCGCGTCGGAGAGCACCTTGCCGTGCTCGGCCGTGATGATCGACGCCAGCTCGCCCTTGCGTGCGTTCAGCAGCTCGCGGAACGCGAAGAGCACCGACTGCCGCTTGGCGATCGAGTACTGCCCCCACACCTCGAAGCCGCGCTGCGCCGAAGCGATCGCCTCGTCGATCTCGGCCTGATCGGCCAGGGCGACGTTCGACGTCGCCACGCCGAGGGCCGGGTTGAAGACCGGAGCGGTGCGACCGCTCGCGGAGGGCCGCTCGGCCCCGTCGATCCAGTGCGGGATCGTCGGCAGCTCGCCCGCGGCGACGGCGGCGGTGGTGGTGGTGGTGTCGGTGGTGGCGTCGGTGCTGGTCATGATCGTGTTCCTTCGCGGTACTGCGTGCGGTGAGCGGGCCGGATCAGCGGCCGTGGACGAGGGAGGCGGCGATGTCGACCGCGTGGCCGACATCCCCGTCCTTCGGATAGAGGAGGGTACGCCCGACGACGAGCCCGTGCACGCCCGGGAGCGCCAGCGCGGCCTCCCACGACGCGAAGGTCTCCTCCGGCGCGGCGTCGGTGTCGCCGCCGAGCAGAAGCGTGGGCAGGGTCGTCGCCGCCATGACGCGCTCCATCTCGGGGACGACCGGCAGCTTGAGCCAGGTGTACGCAGACGAGGCGCCGAGGCCCGCGGCGATGGCCACCGACTGGATGACCGCGTTCGTGGTGAGGTCGTTCACGACGCGGCCGTCGTTCGACCGGCTCATGAACGGCTCGAGGAGGATCGGGAGCCGCGCCCGGGCCGCCGCGGTGACCGCGTTCGCGGTCGCTTCCAACGTGCGCGCCGTTCCGGCGTCCTCCAGGTTGACGCGGACGAGCAGCTTGGCCGCATCCACGCCGTCGCGCACCATCGCGTCGACGTCGTAGCCGGTGTAGCGGTCGTCCATCTCGAAGACGGCCCCACGGAGGCCGCCGCGGTTCATCGAGCCCACGGCGATCTTGTCGTCGAGGGCGCCGAGCAGCGCCAGGTCTTCGATGATGTCGGGGGTGCCGAGCACGCCGTCGACCCCCGGACGCGACAGCGCGAGCGCGAGCCGCTGGAGCAGGTCGTACCGGTCGGCCATCGCGATCGGGTCGTCGCCGACGCCGAGGGCGCCGCGCGCGGGGTGGTCGGCGGCGACGATGAAGAGACGGCCGTCGTCGCGGACCAGCGGGCGGCGGGTACGGGCGGAGAGCACGGTGGCGACATCGTCAGGGCTGGTGTGCCGGCGGCCACGGAGGCGCTCGAAGGCCGCCGCGTCGAGGATCGGAGCGGGGCCGGCGATCAGGTCAGCTGGGCACATTCTGGAGCTCCTTCAGCACCGATTCGACCTCGGCGGTCGTCGGCATGGCGGTGGAGCACTCGCGGCGCGTGGCGACGATGGCTCCGGCGATGTTGGCGAAGCGGATGACCCGCTCGAGCGGCCAGTCCTGCAGCAGGCCGTAGCAGAGCGCGCCGCCGAAGCCGTCGCCGGCGCCGAGGCCGTTGACGACCTCCACGAAGTAGGGCGGCACCTCCACCGTCTCTTCGCGCGTCTTGGCGAGCACACCGCGCGGACCCTGCTTGACGACGGCCAGCTCGACGCCGCGCTCGAGGAGGGCGTCGGCGGCGCGCATCGGCTCGGTCTCGCCCACCGCGATCTCGCACTCCTCGCGGTTGCCGACGGCGACCGTGACGTGGCCGAGCGCGCGCTCCACCTCGGCGGTCGCCGTCGCCCCGCTCGGCCAGAACATCGGCCGGTAGTCGAGGTCGAGGACGGTGAGCGGCCGGCGGCCCCGCGCCTCCCACGCCACATGGTGCGCGGTGCGGCTCGGGTCGCGGGAGAGCCCCGTCACTGTCGACCAGTAGATGCGCGCCCGGCTGATCGCGTCGAGGTCGAGGTCCTTCGCCGTGATGGCGAGATCCGGCGCGAGCGGGTCGCGGTAGAAGTACAGCGGGAAGTCGTCCGGCGGGAAGATCTCGCAGAAGGTCACCGGCGTCTTGAGGGTGCCGACGGTGCCGACGAACCGGTCGTCCACGCCGAGCCGGCGCAGCTCGCGGTGGGCGTAGCGGCCGAACGGGTCGTCGCCGGTGGCGGTGACGACGGCCGAGTGCAGGCCGTGGCGGGCGGCGGCGATCGACACGTTGGTCGCGCTGCCGCCGAGGAACTTGCCGAAGGTCTCGACGTCCTCCAGGCCCACCCCGTCTTGCAGCGGGTAGATGTCGACCCCGATGCGCCCGATGGTGATCAGGTCGAAGGGCTCCCTCTGCTCTGCCATGTCGTGGAACTCCTTCGCCGGGGTCGTGCTGTGTTCGCTGGTGACAGCCTACACCGTATGTTCTATCAAACTGACAAGCTTTCTGCCAGTATGAAAGCAATCGCTCGTCCTGAACCATCGGAGGACCCCATGCCCCTCGTCCGCATCGACCTGCAGGAAGGCCGCTCCGCAGCGGCCGTCCGCGACATCGCCGACGCCGTCCACGGCGCCATCGTGAGCGAGTACCGCATCCCCGTGCGCGACCGGTTCCAGATCGTCGGCGAGCGCCCGGCGGGCTCGATCATCGCAGAGGACGCCGGGCTCGGCTTCGACCGCACCGAGGGCGTGGTCGTCATCCAGATCTTCACGCAGCGCGGCCGCACGACCGAGGCCAAGCAGAGCCTGTTCGCCGAGATCGCGCGGCGACTCGGGACGGTCGGGGTCGCCGGGGAGGACGTCTTCATCGGTTACGTGGAGAACGGGCCGGAGGACTGGTCGTTCGGCTTCGGGAGGTCGCAGTACCTGACCGGGGAGCTCGCCGTGCCGAGCGCGGCGGTGGCGTGAGCCGAGCGCGGCGGTCGCGTGAGCCGAGCATCGGCGCCGGATCAGGGCGTCGCGACGCTCGCCTGCAGCGCCCGGATGAGCGACTGCGCGTCGTACGGGCCGACGTGACGGCGGCCGTTGATGAAGAAGGTCGGCACGGCGGTGATGTCCATCGCCTCCGCGTCGAGCATGTCGTCTCGCACGCGCGCCGCCACCTCCGGCGAGCTCAGGTCGGCCTCGAATCGCTCCAGGTCGAGTCCGAGCTCGGCGGCGCGGCGCAGGATGTCCGACGGGAGCTGGTGCTCCTGGTCGGCGAACAGGCTCCGCTCGAACTCGAAGAACTCGCCCTGCCGGGCCGCGGCCTCCGACGCCTCCGCCGCAGCGAGCGCGTTGGGGTGGAACCGGGTCAGCGGGGCGTGCCGCCACACGTAGCGGAGGTCGTCGCCGAGGACCTCGCGCACCTCGCCCACCGATCCGGTCGCCTTGAGGCAGAACCCGCACTGGAAGTCGCCGTACTCCACGATCGTGAACGGCGCGTCGGCGTCGCCGAAGACGTGGTCGCGTTTCGGGTCGACCGGGCGCACGAGGGTGAGGCCCATCTCCTCCTTGGGCCGGCGCAGGTCCGAGAGGCGGAAGACGATCGTCGCGACGACGAACGCGATCACCGTCGCCGCCAGGACGCCGACCCGAGCGGCGTTCTGGGCGCCCTCCTCCGGGATGGCGAGGTCCACGATGAAGAGCGAGATGGTGAAGCCGATCCCGCACAGGGCGGCGCCCCCGGCCAGCCGGTCCACCGTGAGGCCCGGGCCGAACTCGCCGATGCGGAGCGCCCGCAGCAGCACGGTGGAGCCGAACACGCCCACGAACTTGCCGACCACGAGCCCGGCGACCACGCCCCACGCCAGCGGCGAGACGACCGCGCCGACCAGGATGTCGCCGTTCAGCCGCACGCCCGCGTTGGCGAGCGCGAACAGCGGCAGCACCACGTATGCGACGTACGGCGACCACGCCGACTGCAGCCGCTCGTTGATCGAGATGGATTCCCGGAGGCTGTTCGCCGCCGCACGCGCGTACTCGGTGTTCGGTGACTGCCGGAACGTCCGGGCGAGGTCGAGCGCGTGCTCCACGTCCCTCCGGTTGGGCCGGTACACCGGGATGAGCAGCGCGATCGCGACCCCGGCGAGGGTGGGGTGCACGCCCGAGGCCAGGAACGCCAGCCAGATGATGACCGCCAGCGTCGCATAGACCGGCCCGCGGCCGCCGCGGAGGTAGCGCGTGAAGTAGACGCCCACCAGCCCGACCGCCGCGACGATCAGCGGCACCGGGTTGAAGTCCTTCGTGTAGACCAGCGCGATGATGCTCAGCGCGCCGATGTCGTCCACCACGGCGAGCGCGAGCAGGAACACCCGCAACCGGCCGACCGCGCGCGGCCCGATCAGGGCGAGGCCGCCGACCAGGAACGCCGTGTCGGTCGAGATCACGACGCCCCAGGCGTTCGCATGCCCGGTCCCCATCGCGAACAGCACGAAGATGACCGCGGGCACCGCCAGCCCGAAGATCGCGGCGACGACGGGGACGACGGCGCGCGACCAGCTGGTCAGCTCCCCGATCGCGAACTCGCGCCGCACCTCCAGGCCCACGGTGAAGAAGAAGATCGCCATGAGCGCGTCGTTGACGAGCGCGTGCAACGTGAAGTCGAGGTGGAGGTCGCCCACCCCGAGCGTGAGGTGCGTCTCCCAGAAGTGCTCGTAGCCGGCGAATGAGATGTTCGCCCACACGATGGCGACGAGCGTCGCGAGGAGCAGGAGGAGCGCGCCGATCCGGCTGCGCCCCATCGCCCGGAACCGCTCGGCCAGGGTGGGCCGGCGGTCGCGGGACGCGCCGACGGCCTCCGGATCCGGCGAGCGCTGGATCAGGGTCAGGTTCGTCATGGTCCATCTCAGCGCGTTCGGCGCGAGAACGCCAGACCCTGGGGGCGAGTGAGGACCGTGTGGTGGAGGACTCTGGAAATCGAACCAGACAAGTCGCCCCGATAGGCGAGTCCCCCGCGGACTACTACACCTTACGCGCTCGAGCGCGTGGCCGCGGTCTCTCCTCCGCCGTGTCGGCCAGCGCGCCCAGCAGCCGCAGCTTCTCCGCGTCGGCCTCGGTGGCGGCGTGGTAGAGAACGAGCACGATGCCGTCGGTGCCGGTTACCTGCAGCTTCTCGCGGTGCACGGCGAGCGGCCCGACCTGGGGATGCTGGAACGCGAAGGTCGCTCCCTGGCGCTCGCGGACGTCGTGGCGGCTCCACAGCCTCCGGAACACCGGGCTCGCGATCGACAGCTCGCCGACCAGCTCGACCACGCGCGCGTCGTCGGCGTCGGCACCGACCGAGCGCCGGAAACCCGCGATCAGCACGGCCGAGGCGGCCTCCCAGTCGGGGAAGAGGGCCTGCTCGGCGGGGTCGAGGAAGACGTCGCGCATCCGGTTGCGGCCGGGGACCAGCCGCGGCGAGAGCGCGGACGCGAGGGAGTTCGCGGCGAGCACGTCGAGGTAGCGGCCCTCCACGAACGCGGGGAACGGAAGCTGCGGCACGAGGGCGGCCAGGCTCTCGGGGAGGGTCTCGGCCCGCGGTCGGCGTGGCCGTCGCGGCGCGCGGTCGCTGTCCGGCAGCCCGAGCAGGTAGGAGGTCGCCTCGTCGTCAAGCTGAAGCACGCGGGCGATCGACCGCAGCACCTGCCCGGACGGGTTGCGGTCGCGGCCCTGCTCCAGCCGCAGGTAGTACTCGGCGCTGATGCCGGACAGCATCGCGACCTCCTCGCGGCGGAGCCCCGCCACCCGGCGCGTGCCGAGCACGGGGATGCCGACGCTCTCGGGCGAGACGAGCTCGCGGCGCGCGCGGAGGAACTCCCCCAGCAGGTTGCCCGGCACGTCGGTCTCCACGTTCATGCGGTCCACGCTACGCGGACCCGGACCTTCGAGGCTGTCCCTCCCACTACCAGTGTGGTTAGGGGCTGGCTGCCTCGAGCGTGTGGAGGAACCATCGAAGGGTCAGCACCCGATCAACCGAAAGGACCGAGCATGGCCGACCAGCGCATCCTCGTCACCGGCGGCTCCGGCTTCATCGCCGGGCACATCATCCTCCAGCTCCTCGGCAGCGGCCACGAGGTCCGCGCCACCATCCGCTCGCTCGGCCGCGAGGACGCCGCGCGCGCCGCCCTGGCCGAGGCCGGGATGACCGACGGCGATGCGCTGCGCTTCGTCGCGGCCGACCTCCTGGACGACGCCGGGTGGGCGGACGCGATGGACGGCGTCGACGCGGTCCTGCACGTCGCCTCCCCTGTGCACGTGGGGCCGGTGGAGGACGAGGACGAGGTGATCGTGCCGGCGCGGGAGGGCACGCTCCGGGTGCTCGGCGCCGCTCAGAACGCCAGGGTGCCGCGCGTCGTGCTCACCTCCGCCTTCCACGCGGTCGGGTTCGGCCATCCCCCGCTCGGCCGCGCGTTCACCGAGGCCGACTGGTCGCCGCTCGACGGGCCGGGGATGGACGCCTACGGGCGCAGCAAGGTGCTCGCCGAGCGCGCGGCGTGGGAGCTGCTCGCCGGCGGCCCCACCGAACTCGTCACGCTGCTCCCCGTCGCGGTCGTCGGGCCGCTGATCGGCACCGGCATCTCCGGGGCGAACCACCTGGTCCGGCGCGTGCTCACGGGCGAGCTGCCCGCGTACCCGGACTTCGCCGTCCCGTTCGTGGACGTGCGCGATGTCGCCGCGGCGCACGTCGCGGCGATCACCGCGGAGGGTGCAGCGGGCGAGCGCTTCCTGCTGGCGTCGCAGGAGGACGCGGTACCGCTGGCGGAGGTCGGCGCCGTGCTGCGGGACGCACTCGGCGAGCGCGCGAGCCGCGTGCCTCCGGCGACGGCGCTGCTCCCCGACGCGGCGGTGCGCTCGGCGGCGGAGGCGAACCCGGGGATGCGTCCGCTGGCGGCCGAGCTCGGGTACCGGAAGAAGGTGTCGAGCGAGAAGGCGCGGCGCGCGCTGGGGTTCCGCCCTCGGCCATGGGAGGAGGCGGTGACCGCGGCGGCCGAAAGCATGCTCGCCACAGGCCTGGCCTGACGTCAAGGAGGACGTCAACGGCCTTTTCCCGCGGTTTCAGGGGCGTTTACATGCCTTACGGCGTTCTCGGGTCTGCGAGGAGTGCGGCGTAGAGCTGCTGCGTCGCGGCGCTCGGCGAGATGCCGAGCTCCTCGCGGAGCAGCGAGCGCAGTCCGCCGTAGACCGCGACCGCAGCCCCGGCATCGCCCTGCCGGCGGAGGGCGCGCATCAGCACCTGGTAGCCGGTCTCGCGCAGCGGCGCGACCGCGACCAGGCGGCGGCCCGCCCGTACCGCGGCCGGAAGCTCCGTGCCGCCCATCTCCAGGGCCGCCACGGCGTAGGCCTCCAGCGCGCGCACCAGGATGTCCGCGAGCACGCCACGCTCCTCCTCGATCCAGCCGGCGTCCTCGCCAGGCAGGAACTCCCGCTGCGCCACGAGCATCGCGCCGATCGCGGGCCCCCAGGCTGCGGCCCAGTGCCCGAGCGCGACCTGCGACTCGGCGCGGTGGACGGCCTGCTCGGCCCACTCGACGTCCACGTGGGCGTCCTCCCCCAGCGCCAGCCGCAGCGCCGAGCGGCCCTCCAGCGCGTCCGGGCCGAGCAGCCGCCGCAGCTTGGACACCAGCGGGTTCAGCCCCGCGCCGTGCTGTTCGAGCGCGCCCGGCCAGACGGCCTCGGCCAGCTCCTCGCGTGTGCACGGCCGATGCCGGTTGAGCACGAGGTACACGAACAGCAGCCGACCCTGCCGGCCGGGGAGGCCGGCCTCCAGCCGCTCACCAGCACGCTCGAGGTGCAGGGTCCCGCAGAGCTGCACCCGGACCCCACCGGACGCCAAGGTCATGACAACATTCTGCCAACGGCCCCTGCGTAGAACTATGAGGGAGGACGAGATGACCAGGATCATCCGGTGCGAATGCGGCTACATCGCCCGCGGCGAGACGGACGCCGAGGTGGTGGACGACATCAGCGCTCACATGCGGTCCGACCATCCTGCCCTCTTCCAGGCAGTCGCGCGGGAGGACCTGCTCGGCTGGATCCAGTTGGAGTGAGCCGCAAGGAGCCCACCATGAGCTCCACCACCACCCGAGCCGATGCACGCGACGTGCGCGCCGGGGCTCCCCTCGTCGAGCCGGACTGGCTCGAATCCCACCTCGCGGACCCCGGCGTCCGGGTCGTCGAGGTGGACGTGAACGCCACCGCCTACACGTCGGGCCACCTCCCCGGCGCGGTGCTCTGGAACCCGTACGCCGACCTCAAGGGGCCCGACTACCGGCCGGTCGGCGATAACGCGATCCGCACGCTCTTCGAACGCTCCGGGATGACCCCGGACACGACCGTCGTCCTCTACGGCTACGCGCCGTCGCTCGGGTTCTGGCTGATGAAGCTCTACCGGCACGCGGACGTACGCGTCCTCGACACCTCCCGCGCGGTCTGGCAGGAGGCCGGCCGGCCCTGGACGACCGAGGCGTCCGAGGTGACGCCCACCGTCTATCCGCTGCCCGCTCCGGCCGGCTCGATCCGGGCCACCGCAGCCGACGTGCTCGCGGCGATCGGGCTCCCCGGCACCGCGATCGTGGACGCCCGCAGCGCCGCCGAGTACACCGGCGAGCGCTTCTGGCCGTCCGGCACCCCGGAGCCCCGCGGCCGCGCCGGTCACGTCCCGTCGGCGGTGAACGTGGACGCCGCAGGCGTCTTCGACGAGCGTGGCCGGTTCCGCGACCGCGACACCCTGGCGGGCATGTTCGCCGCGATCGACCCCGCCGCGGACGTCATCACCTACTGCACGATCGGCAACCGCGGCTCGGCGGAATGGTTCGCGCTGCGCTACCTGCTGGGGCACGAGGCCGCGCGCGTCTACGACGGCTCGTGGGCGGAGTGGGGGCACGACCCGGACACGCCGATCGCGTGACCGGGCGGGCTAGCTAGCCGTCCTTCCGGATCCACCGGAAGGACAGCCGGCACGCGATCAGCCCCGCCACCAGCCAGATCAGCAGCACCACCGCGATCCAGCCGAGCTGCCAGCTTCCGCTCGGCTCGGCCGACTCGAAGCTCGCCGGGAGGAACACGCTCCGCATCCCCTGCGCGATCCACTTGAGCGGGAACAGGCTGGCGATGTTCTGCAGCCAGGTCGGCAGCAGGTTGAACGCCAGGTAGACACCTGAGATGAACTGCAGCACCAGCACGATCGGGATGATGACGGCCGTCGCGCTCTTGCCCGTGCGCGGCACTGCGGAGAGCGCGATGCCGAGGACTGCGGAGGTGACGATGCCGAGCGCGTAGATCCACGCGAAGCGCAGCCAGGCCTGCGGCTCGGTCGGCAACGCCACTCCGAACAGCACCCGGGCCACGAGCAGCAGCAGTGCGATCTGCAGGACACTGGTCGCGATGACCTGCCCCATCTTGCCGAGGAAGTAGGAGACGACCGGCAGCGGGGTGCCGCCCAGGCGCTTCAGCGTCCCGTCGCTCTTCTCCACGGCGATGTCGACGGCGAGGTTCTGCACACCGCTCAGCAGGATGCCCGCGGCGATCATCCCCGGCAGGTAGTAGGCGGCCTGCGTGATGCCGCCGCTGCCGTCGGGCGCGGCCCCGACCTTGCCGAGGCCCTGGAACGCGACCGAGAAGATCCCGAGCATGACGACCGGGAAGAGGAACGTGAAGAAGATGGTGTCCGCCTGGCGGAAGTACATGAGCACCTCGTAGCGGATCCGGGTCCACCCCAGCGCGACCGAGGTCATGCGGCCACCTCCTCGCCGGACGCCGCACCCCGGGCGCGACCGTCGTTCGCCGTGGCCGCCCGCTCGTCGGCCTCCCGCACCAGCCCGAGGTAGATGTCCTCCAGGCTCGGCCGGATGACCTCCAGGTCGCGCGGCTCCCCTCCCGCCTCGGCGGCGAGCCGGGCGACGAGCGCGCCGGGGGCGTCGGTGCGCTCCTCGTGGGGCGCGCCCGCCGCGTCCCGCCAGCGGACGATCGGCACACGGGCGGAAGACCCGCCGAGCGCGTCCACCGCGCCGATGTCGAGCAGCGCACCGTGGGCGATCACCGCGGCCCTGTCGCTGAGCTGCGCGGCCTCGTCCAGGTAGTGGGTGGTGAGCAGGATGGTCGTGCCCTCGCGCTTGAGCGTGCGGACCAGCTCCCAGAACTGTCGCCGCGCCTCCGGGTCGAACCCGGTCGTCGGCTCGTCGAGGAACAGCAGCTCGGGACGCCCGATCACGCCGAGCGCGACATCCAGCCGCCGGCGCTGGCCGCCGGACAGATTGCGGATGCGGACCTTCGCCTTCTCCTCCAGCCCGACGGCGGCGATGACCTCCTCGACATCGCGGCTGCGCGGGTAGTACCGCGCGAACTGCGTGAGCTGCTCGCGCACGGTCACGTTCGCGGCTTCGGCGCCGGACTGCAGCACGATCCCCAGCCGGGCCTTCCACACGGTGCCCGCCTTGCCGGGATCGGTGCCGAGCACGCTCGCCTCACCGCCGGACCGGTCGCGGTAGCCCTCCAGGATCTCGATGGTCGTGCTCTTCCCCGCGCCGTTCGGCCCGAGCAGTGCGAAGGTCTCCCCTTCGGCGATCTCGAAGTCGACGCCGCGCAGGGCCTCGAACGACCCGTACGACTTGCGGAGGCCGCGCACGACCACGGCAGGAGGACGTGAACTCATGGGGTAATCATGCCGCGCGTGAGATGGGGCGCGCAGCACCGAGCCATCGACATTCGTGCGTCGTGCGTCGTGCGTCGTCCGTCTCCGGCGCTACTCGCGCAGCGCGAGCCCGTGCCCCGGGCGCCGGTCGGGCGTGAGCGCTCCGTCGACCAGCGGCAGCGCGCCGGTGAACACCATCGGCTCGAGCCGAGCGTGGTCGTGGAAGTACTCCAGGTGGCGGAAGTTCCGGGTCGCGCAGCCCGCGTGCGCGGCGAGCTGCGGCGCGCAGTGCGCCGAGACCGGGACGCCGTGGGCGGCCGCGAGTCCGCTGAGCTGGAGCCAGCCGGTGTAGCCGCCGCAGCGGGTGACGTCGAGCTGGAGGCAGTCCACCGACCCGAGCAGGGCGACCGCGTCGGACGGGCGGTACACGTACTCCCCCGCCGCGATGTCGGCGGACGCTCCCGCGCGCACGGCAGCGAGCTGGTCGGGGTAGTCGGAGCTCACCGGCTCCTCGAACCAGGTCACGTCGAATTCGCGCAGGGCGCGCTCGACGCGCAGCGCCTGGCCGACGCCGTACGCGCCGTTGGCGTCCACGAACAGGCCGACGTCGGGTCCGATCGCGCGCCGCGCGACCTCCACGCGGTGCAGGTCGCGGTCGACACGGGTGCCCCACGATTCGCCGATCTTCAGCTTCACCCACCGGCAGCCGTCCCGCGCCCAGCCGGCGAGCTGGTCGTGCAGCCGCTCGTCGTCGTAGGTCGTGAAGCCGCCGCTGCCGTACGCGGGCGCGGAGGCGCGGACCCGGCCGAGGAGGTCGGCCAGCGGCATCCCGTGCGCGCGGGCCCGTGCGTCCCAGAGCGCCACATCGACGGCCGACAGCGCGCACGCGCCGATCCCCGGGCGCCCCGGGTTCCGGAGCGCGTGCTCCAGGTCGGCGACGATCGCGCCGAGGTCGGTCAGCGACCTTCCGCGCAGCAGCGGCGCGAGCTCGTCGTCGACCACGGTCGCGGCGGCGGCCGAGCTGTAGGTGTAGCCGAGGCCGGTCACGTCGCCCGCGTGCAGCAGCACCACGGTGAGCGTGGTCGCGTCCCAGGTGGCCGTCCCGTCCGCCTCCGGGGCATCGGTGGGGATGCGGAAGACGCGGGTCTCGACCGCGTCGATCACCGGGAGCATCCCGTCGAGCTGCCCGCTCATGAGCGTTGCCTCACCCGGTCGGAGGACAGCGCCCGTTCGACCGCCGCTGCCGGGATGCGCTCGGCGGTGCGGCCGGGACGGTCGACGCGCACGGGGACGCCGCGACGCGCACCGAGTTGCAGCGCAAGCACCTCGGCGAGGTGAAGCGGCCGCTGATCCGGGTCGAGTGCGTCGCCGAGCTGCTCCACCTGCGTGCGGCAGCTGAAGCCGTCCGCGATCACGCGCGCCTCGGCGCCCGCCTCGCGGAGCGCCGGCAGCAGCGCGTGCTCCGCGGCAGCCGCCGACACGTCCAAGTGGCCCGCCTCGAAGCCGAAGTTGCCGGCGAGGCCGCAGCAGCCCTCCACGGTCGTGGTCTCGATGCCGGCGGCGTCGAGGATGGCCTGGTCGGCGCCGAAGCCGCCGACCGCATGCTGGTGGCAGTGCGGCTGGACGACCGCGCAGCCGCCGACGTGCGGTGGCGACCACTCGGGGGTCCGCTGCAGCAGCTCGGCGAACGAGGTCGCGCGCTCGGCGACGACGGCGACGTTCGGGTCGTCCGGGAGCAGCTCGGGAGCGTCGGAGCGGAACACCGCGAGGCAGCTCGGCTCCAGCCCGACCAGCGGCACGTCATCTCCCAGCGCTTCGGCGAGCGCCGCGGCCGTGTGCGCGAGCATCCTGGCCGCGGTCGCGAGCTGGCCGGTCGAGATCCAGGTCAGCCCGCAGCACAGGTGCCCGGGCGGCAGGACGACGCGGTAGCCGGCGTCCTCCAGCACGGTGACAGCCGCGCGCCCGATGGACGGGTGGAAGTTGTCGGTGAAGGTGTCCGGCCAGATCATCACGTCGCCGAGCGGCGCGGGAGGCGCGGGAGGCCGGGCGGCGAACCAGTCGGTGAAGCGCTGCGGCGCGAACCGCGGCACCGGCCGGTCGGGCTCCACGCCGCCGAGGCGCTTGGCGACGCGGGAGAGGCCGGGAATGCGCGCGAGTCGATTCACGAGCGCCGGGGCGACGCTCGCCATCCGCGCCCAGATCGGCAGCCAGCCCATCGTGTAGTGGGCCGCAGGCCGCAGCCTCCCCGCGTAGTGGTGCGACAAGAACTCGGCCTTGTAGGTCGCCATGTCGACGTTCACGGGGCAATCCGTCTTGCAGCCCTTGCACGACAGGCACAGGTCGAGCGCGTCCCTCACTTCGGTGGAGCGCCAACCGTCGGTGATCGGACTCTGCCGGTACTGCCCCTCCAGCATCTCGAACAGCAGCCGCGACCGGCCGCGGGTGGAGTGCTCCTCCTCGTTCGTGGCGCGGAACGACGGGCACATGACGTTGCCGCTGTGGCTGCGGCAGTTGCCGACGCCGACGCAGCGCAGGGCCGCGCGGTCGAACCGCCCGCGGTCCTTCGGGTACGAGAAGTGCAGCTCCACGTCGACCTTCGGGCCGTAACCGGCGCCGAGCCGGAGGTTCTCGGTCGGCAGATAGGGACGAACGACCTTGCCGGGGTTCATCCGGTCCTGCGGATCGAACAGCGCCTTGAACCGCTCGAACAGCCGCACGACCGCGTCGCCGAACATGATCGGCAGCAGCGCGCCGCGCGACTGCCCGTCGCCGTGCTCGCCGGAGAGCGAGCCGCCGTACTGGGCGACCAGCTCGGCGCCCCGGCCGATGAACGCGCGGTAGTGCGCGATCCCCTCCTCTGTGACGAGGTCGAACGGGATCCGGCAGTGCACACAGCCCTGGCCGAAGTGGCCGTAGCGGGAGACGTTCTCGTAGCCGAACTCCTGGAGGAGCCGGCCGAAGTCGCGCAGGTAGTCGCCCAGCCGCTCCGGGGGACGGCGGCGTCCTCCCAGCCCTCCCAGGTGTCGGGCCGGTCGGGGATCCAGGCGGTGGCGCCGAGACCGGCCTCCCGCACCTCCAGGATCTCCTTCTGGTGCTCGGCGTCGTCGAACTCGCGGTCGGCCGGGACGATCTCCCGCTGTTTGAGCGCCTCCACCATCCGCCGCGCCTTGGCGTCGGACTCGTCCTTGGTGTCGCCGCCGAACTCGCAGACGAGCCAGCCCTCACCGTCGGGCAGCAGGTGCAGCGCCTCCACGTTCTGGCGCTTGGTCTTCTGGTCCTCCACCAGCACCTCGTCGATCCCCTCGATCGTCAGCGGGTCGTGCTCGGCGATCGCCGGGGCGGCGTCGGCGGCGTCCTCGATGCTCGGGAAGCCGAGTACCAGGAAGGTGCGGGCGGGGGCACCGGCACCAGGTCGAGTTCGGCGTGCAGCACGGTGACGAGGGTGGACTCGGAGCCGACCAGCGCCTTGCCCACGTCGAAGCCGGCCTCGGGCAGCAGCGAGTCGAGGTTGTACCCGGAGACCCGGCGCGGGATGCGCGGGTAGCGTTCCCGGATGAGGTCCCCGTCCTCGTCGGCGAGCTCGCGCATCGCGGCGTAGAGCTCGGCGACGCGGCCGCCGGCCCGCTGGATGCGCTCGAACTCCCCCGGGGAGGTCGGGCCCGCCCAGAACCGGTCGCCCTGATAGGTCAGCACCTCCATCCGGCGCACGTTGTCGACGGTCTTGCCGTAGGCCTGCGCGCTGGAGCCGCACGAGTTGTTGCCGATCATCCCGCCGAGCGTGCAGTGCGAGTGCGTCGCCGGCTTCGGCCCGAACTGGAGGCCGTGCGGGGCGAGCACCGCGTTGAGGTCGTCCAGCACGATGCCGGGCTCGACCACGGCCACGCGCGCGTCGGGGTCGACGGAGAGCACCCGGTTGCAGTACTTGCTCCAGTCGATGACGACCCCGTGGTTGGTGCATTCCCCGGCGAGGCTCGTGCCGCCGCCGCGGCTGAACACCGGCGCGGAGAACTCTCGGCAGGCGGCGATGGCCTCCACTGCGGCCTCCACGGTGTGCGGGATGACGACGCCGATCGGCACCTGCCGGTAGTTGGAGGCATCGGTCGAGTAGGCCGCGCGGCTGCCGTCGTCGAAACGCACCTCCCCGTCCACGCGATCCGCCAGCGCGCCGGCCAGCATGCGGACGTCCACGCCGCCGGAGGTGATCACGCTCGACATCACTCGTCGATCTGTTCGAGCAGCTTCTTGGAGGCCCGCGCGATGTCGTCGTGGTCGTTCTGCGCCGCGCGGCTCTCCAGCGAGATGACCCCGCAGCGGTGGACCTTGGCGAAGTCGCCGTACGGGAAGCTGTAACGGCCCTTCGTCTCCTCGCTCTTCTCGGCGTCCTCGCCGAGGTGCCAGAGCGCGTACTGCTCCCAACCGTGCTTCTCGATGAACGCGTTCTCCTGGTCCGCGCTCGGCGCGTGCTCGCTCCAGTCGTCGCGCTCGTCGCGGACCACCGTGCCCTTCTCGACGAGCGAGCGGGCGTGGTCGAGGGCTTTCCGGTTGAGCTTGACGGTCATTGGCGTGCCTTCCTGTCGTGCCTTCCTTGGCGTGCCTTCCTTGGCGTGCCGACGCCTCCTCTCGGATGGAATGCCCTCCGGCCGCCGAGCGCAAGGGGTTGAACGGATTCGGAGGCGGCGGAGCATCGGAAGGGGTCACCGCCGCCGAGCGAGAGGAGCACGCGTGAGCCGCATCGAGACACTGGAGGGCGCCGTCGTCGTCGTGACGGGCGCCAGCGGAGGGGTCGGCCGGGCCACCGCCGTCGAGTTCGGGCGCAACGGCGCGCGCGTCGCACTGCTGGCCCGCGGCGAGGCGGGGCTGGAGGCCGCGGCCGCCGAGGTGCGCGACGCCGGCGGCCGGGCGATCACCGTCCCGGTCGACGTCGCCGACGCCGACGCCGTGGAGGCCGCGGCCGAGCGAGTCGTGAACGAGTGGGGCCGAATCGACGTGTGGGTGAACTGCGCGTTCTCGTCGGTCTTCGCGGAGGTCGGCCGGATCTCGCCGGAGGAGTTCCGCCGGACCACCGAGGTGAGCTACCTCGGTTTCGTGTACGGCACGATGGCGGCGCTGCGCCGGATGCGCCCAGCCGGCGGAGGGACCATCGTGCAGATCGGCTCCGCGCTCGCCTACCGCGGCATCCCGCTGCAGTCCGCGTACTGCGGCGCGAAGCACGCGATCGTCGGGTTCACCGAGTCGGTGCGCACCGAGCTCATGCACGACCACAGCGAGGTCGCCATCACGATGGTGCACCTGCCGGCGATGAACACGCCGCAATTCCGCTGGCTGCTCTCCCGCCTCCCGAAGCAGGCGCAGCCGGTGCCGCCGATCTACCAGCCGGAGGTCGCCGCGCGCTCGATCGTCCGCGCCGCCGTGCACCCGCGTCGGGCCTACTGGGTGGGCGTGTCCACGGTGGAGACCATCCTCGGCAACCGGGTGATCCCGGGCCTGCTCGACCGCTATCTGGGCAAGACCGGATACGCGTCCCAGCAGACCGACGAGCCGCGGCCCGCCGACCAGCCCGCCAACCTGTGGGAGCCGGCCGACCGGGAGGTGGACCACGGCACGCACGGCCCGTTCGACGACCGGGCGAAGGGGACGAGCGTGCAGGCCTGGGCCTCGCGGAACCGCCGCGCACTCGGGGCCGTCGGCGCCGCCCTCGCGGGGGCGGCCCTCCTCACCGCGGGGAGCGCGGCCTCCCGCCGCCGCTGACCGCGCCGCCCGCTCCACAGGGGCCGCAACACCCCGTGATCGCCCGCGCGTAGCGGCGTGTTGCGGCCCCCGTGCCGCGCCCAGAGGTTGGTCAGGAGGCCTTCAGGAGGTGCATAGTGCGACCTCCTAGGGTGGTGCTTTCGCGTGGGAGGTCCGCGCGAGCCGAGCGGGCGGGAGGTGCGGGATGCGCAAGGCGGTCGTCGCCCTCCTCGTGGCGCCCCTCGTCGTCGCCGGCGGCCTGTTCGCGGCCTCCCGGCTCGTGACAGTACCGGCGACCATCGCCGCCCCGCCCCCGCCGTGCGCCGACGCCACGGCGACCACGGTGGAGGGCCGCGCGGTGCCGAAGGGGCCGGTCGCCGGATTCTGCGCACCCGAGCTCGCCATGGCCGCCACGATCCTCGCAGCCGCCCGAGACCAGGGCGTCGGGCAGTACGGCGAGACCATCGGGGTCATGACCGCGATCGGCGAGTCCGGCCTCCGCAACCTCGACTACGGCGACGCGGCGGGCCCCGACAGTCGCGGCCTCTTCCAGCAGCGGGACAACGGCGCGTGGGGCACGCTCGCGGACCGGATGGACCCGTACACGGCGGCGACGCACTTCTTCCGCAAGCTCGTGCGCGTGCCCGGCTGGCAGTCGATGACGCCGACCGAGGCCGCGCACGCCGTGCAGGTCAACGCGGACCCCGGCTACTACGCGCAGTACTGGGCCGACGCGCAGACCGTCGTCGCCGCGCTCGGCGGCTAGCCATCCCTTCCTCACTTTCTCCCGGTCAACGCCGGCGTGTCGCGGGAGAAAGTGAGGAAGGGATGGCTGAAGGGCGTGCGGACACCCTGAGAGTCCTGACAGACGACGCGCCCACCGCCCCGCCCGCGTTCACCTGCGCATCCCGCGTCCCGCCAGGGATGCCGCCGTCGACACGCCCGAGCGCGCGCGACCGCCGTAACCCCGCATTCATGAACCGTTTGGTTGACCCCCCGATGAGGGCCGCACCAGTGTCTTCTCTGTGACCTCCCTCCGAGGTCTCTCGCCTTCTCAGCTCCACCACTCTCGGGAAAGGTCTCGACCCATGCCTCGCAACACCCCCCGGCGCCAGAAATCCGGCAGACGCCGTTTCGCCGCCCTCACACCGCGGCAGCGCGTCCTCGCGGTCACCGCGGCCACCTGCGCGCTCGTCGTCCTCGGCGGCGGCATCGCCACCGCCTCCACCCTCGCCTTCGGAAACCAGCAGGTCGGCGTGAACTACGCCGACGGCGAGCAGATCTCGTCCGACCAGGTGCTCCAGCCGGCCGGGACCCGCCTGATGACGCCGTTCGGCAAGCTCATGGGATCGACCGTCAGCCCCGACGGCCGATTCCTCGTCGGCACCAGCGCCGACCGCTCCGTGGACCTCCAGGTCTTCGACCTCTCGACGTACAAGCCGGTCGCGGCGGCGGGCACGCTCGCAGCGTCCTCGTTCGCGACCGCCGCCGCCAACGCCGGCTACGGGTCGATGAACTACCTCAAGATCTCGGACGGCACGGTCGGCCAGGAGGGCCCGGTCTTCTCGCCCGACGGCAAGTTCCTGTACGAGCCGGTCGCGACCGGCATCGTCCGCTACCCCTTCAACGCCGACGGCTCGCTCGGCGCCGGCACGAAGATCAGCATCCCGAACTCCGCCGCCGGCCAGGAGGCGCTGACCGCCGGGATGACCTTCTCGCCCGACGGCTCGACCCTGTACGCAGCGGTCAACGGCCAGAACACGGTCGTCGCCATCGATCCGGCCGCCGGCACGATCAAGCAGACCCTCCCGGTCGGGATCGCCCCCCGTCAGCTGACGTTCGTCGGGAGCAAGCTCTACGTGGCCAACGAGGGCGGCCGCTACGCGCTCCCCGGTGAGACCACGATGGGTTCGTACGGCACGCAGGTCCCCGCAAACACCACCCTCGGAACGTCGACGACCGGCACGGTCAGCGTCATCGACACGGCGAACCCGTCGGCCGCTGTCGGCTCCATCCCGGTCGAGCTGCACCCGACGGCCATGCACGTCAGCGGGAACACCCTGTACGTCGTCAACACGAACAGCGACTCCGTCTCGGTGATCGACACACGCTCCGGGGTCGTCGTCCAGACGATCGCGACCCAGCCGTGGGCGTCGTCGAAGACCGGGTACCAGCCGACCGCCGTCACGCTGCAGGGCGACCACCTGCTGGTGTCCCTCGGCAACGCGAACGCGATCGCCGTCTACAAGATCAACCCGAAGGACCCGCGTGACCCCGCCGCGCTCATCGGGCTCCTGCCGACCGACTACTACCCCGAGAACGTCGCCGCCGTGAACGGCTCGATCGTCGTCACGAACACGCGCGGGATCGACGCTCGCGGGCCCGGGATCACTGTCAACAAGGGGGCGGGCGTCCCGGTGGTGACCGGGCACGGCACGCACTCGACCACGGCCTCGCTCACGAAGTTCGCGCTGCCGAGCGACCAGCAGATCCAGAAAGCCACGGCTCAGGTGTTCGCTCAGAACGGCTGGACCGAGAACTCCCTCAAGCAGGCCCAGGGCGACCAGAGCGAGAACGCTGCGGCGGTCATCCCGAAGCGTCTGGGGGACCCCTCGCCGATCAAGCACGTGTTCCTCGTGGTCAAGGAGAACCGCGGCTACGACCAGCTCTACGGCGACATGAAGCAGGGCAACGGCGACCCGTCGCTGACCCAGTTCGGCCAGACGGTGACGCCGAACCAGCACGCCCTCGCCTCCCAGTTCGGCCTGTACGACAACACGTACGACATCGGGACGAACTCGGCCGAGGGTCACAACTGGCTGATGCAGGGCGACAACACCGCCTACACCCAGACCAGCGCGGGAGAGTACACCCGCTCCTACGACACGGAAGAGGACGTGCTGGGTCACCAGCGCAGCGGCTTCCTGTGGAACTCCGTGCAGTCGGCCGGCAAGAGCGCGAAGAACTACGGCGAGTTCGAGTACGGCGAGGGCAAGCCGGCCGGCGCGACCTGGCAGCAGTACTACTGCGCGGCGACGAGCACGATGGGCGGCGGTTCGCCCGCGCAGCTGTTCGACCCGTCCATCAAGTGGAACGCGGGCTCGGTCATCCCGTCGCTGAACGCGATCTCCGACCCGAACGCGGCGCCGTTCGACCTCGCCGTGCCGGACATCTACCGGTACGAGACCTGGAAGCAGGACTTCGAGAAGAACGGGCCGTCCAACTTCAACATGGTGTGGCTCTCCAGCGACCACACCGGAGGCACCGCCGACCCGAAGGCCATGGTCGCCGACAACGACCTCGCGCTCGGCAAGATCGTCGACGAGATCTCGCACTCGCCCTACTGGAAGGACTCCGCGATCTTCGTCGCCGAGGACGACAGCCAGGACTCCGCCGACCACGTCGACGGCCACCGTGCTCCCATCCAGGTGATCAGCCCGTACGCCGTGCACGGGAAGACCGTGAGCACGTACTACTCCCAGATCAGCATGGTCCGCACGATCGAGCAGATCCTCGGCGCGCAGCCGCTGAACCAGAAGATCGCCGCGGCGACGCCGATGGCGGACGCGTTCACGAACAAGCCCGACCTGACGCCGTACACCGCGGTCGCCAACCAGGTCCCGCTGACCGAAGGTGTCGCGACCAAGCCCGCCTGCGGCTACGACACCCTCGGGAAGACCGGAGCCGCGGCCGACGCCGTGAACGCCCAGGCCGAGAAGGACGCCGCTGTGCCGGCGGCCGAGCAGCCGGTCGCCGCCGAATGGCAGAAATGGGCCGGAAAGCAGCACTTCACCGGAACGGCCGGCCACCCGGCCATCCCGGACTACGACAACCCGCTGCTGATGAACCGCTACACCTGGTACCAGACCAAGCACTGGACGTCGCCCTACCCGGGAGACGCGAAGATCTACGGGCCGAACGACGTGCCGGGCATCGCCCCGGGGTCGACGAACCACGACGACCAGTAGCCGTCGCAGACGCGGACGCCCCCATCCTTCGCGGGTGGGGGCGTTCGTGCGTTCACGGGTTGTGGGCATTCAGGGTTGCGGGCATTCAGGGGTTGTGCGCGCTCACGGGTTCTCGTACGTCCCGTCGAGGCGCGCCCGCCCGATGACGTGACCGCGCATCGCGCGCACGGCGTCCTCCAGCCCGAACGAGGCGGGGAGGTCGAGCCGGCGGTCCACTGCGAAGAGCTGGAAGACGTAGAAGTGCGGCCCGTGCGACGGCACCGGCATCGGCCCGTGCCAGCCGCGGGAGGCGAGTGACCCGCGGCCGTAGGCGATCCCCTCCGGTGCGCCCTTCCGGGCCAGCGCGCCCTCCGGCAGACCGCCGAGCGCCGGGTCGATGCCGCGCGCGAGCGTGTGGAGGGCGGGCTCGGCGCGCGGGGCGTCAGGGTCCTCCACGACGAGCACCAGCTCCTCGGTGGCGACAGGCGGCGCCGTCCACTCGAGCGCGGGCGAGAGGTCCTGCCCGAAGAGCCGACCGCGATACTGCGCCGGGATTGGCGCGCCATCGGCGAACGCCGGGCTGGTGAGCACGAACGACTCGGGCCCCTGCAGTCCGTCCCGCAGCCAGACGATCTTGTCGTGCCCGGCACGCCGATCGCGCAGCGCCCGTCCGATGGGGTTCGGCATGGTGGGGCCTTTCCGGGTGGGGTGGGTGCGAGGGCCAGCCTAGATGACGCCCATCAGATCACCGCCCAGCTCCCGGGCGTGCTGTCGAGGAGCAGCTCGCCGAGCCCGGCCGCGGCGAAGGCGGAGACGAAGTCCTCGGTGCTCTCGGTGAAGTGCGCCCAGCCCTCGGTGTGCGCGGGGAGCACGCGCGGCCGGCCCAGGATGCGCGCGGCCTCCGCGGCCTCGGCGCTCGTGAGCGTGAGGCAGCCGTCGACCAGCGGCGTCCTCGCCGCTCCCGCGAACAGGACCGCGAGTTCGATCGCCGGGAAGCGTCCGGCGATCTCGGCCACGAGGTCGAGCGAGGCGTTGTCGCCGGAGATGTAGACCGTGGGCGAGTTCGTCGACTCCAGGACGAATCCGGTCACGGGGCCGGTGGCGGCCTCCGTCCCGTCCGGCCCGTGCTGGGCGGGGACGGCGGTGACGGTGACCCCGCCGACGACGACGGAGTCCCACGGTTCGAGCCCGCGGCACGACGCGTCGAGGCGTCCGGAGGCGAGTGGCGTGGTCACGACGAGGGGCGCGGTCGTCAGATACGCCCGGCCACCGTGGTCCAGGTTGTCCGGGTGCTGGTCGTGCGAGAGCAGCACCGCGTCGACGCGCCCGAGGTCAGCGGGCTGGAGGCGCGCATCCGTGGTCTTGGTGAGCACCCGGGAGCCGATCGGGTACTCACCCGCGCGATCGAACGTCGGGTCGACGGCGAAGCGAGCGCCGCCGAATTCGACGAGGAGGCTGGGGCCGCCGAGGGAGAGGATGCGGGGAGGAGTGGTCACGTCTCCATCGTAGAAATGGCCGTGCCGGCGCTACACTCCGACCCGCTCCCGCTCCCGCTCCCGCTCCCGCACCAGCCACACCACATCCCGCCCGAAGGACTCCCCCAGCAGCGCCAGCGCCCCCGCGACCAGCACAGCGCTCACCCCGGGAAGCACCCCCGTGCACGCCACGGCGAGCGCCACCCCCGCGTACGCCGTCACCACCTTCCGCCAGTACCGGTACGGCAGCGGCGCCCGCAGCCACGGCAGCACCCATCCAGCGACCACGAACGCGTAGCGCAGCGCGCCGATCGCCAGCACCCACAACCCGAGCGTCGGTGCGACGAAGACGCTCAGCACCAGCAGCAGGAACGCGTCCACCTCCATGTCGAACCGCGCCCCCAGCTCGCTCGTGCTGCCGGTGCGTCGCGCGACCCAGCCGTCGACCGCGTCGAGCGCCAGGGCCGGGATCACCAGCCCGACCAGCAGCGGGACGGGCACCGCCGAACCGAACGACGCCACCACCAGTCCCGTGATCACCCCGACCACCGTCGAGCGCATCGAGGTGACGATGTTCGCGGGCCCGAAGCGTTCCGACCGGCGGCGCTGGAGGCCGCGGACCAGCAGCACGTTCGACACCAGGAGGTAGGCCACGGCCGCCGCCCAGCCCGAGGCCGGCAGCGGCGTCATCCACCACTCGACCGAGAGCAGCCCGATCAGGAGGACGAGCGCGAGACCCGCGCCGGCCCAGCCGACCGCTGCGAGTTGAACCCTTTTCACGTCAGCCTCGTGTCTCTGGGGAACGGCACCGTGCGCTGCCGCATCTTGCCTTAACACGCAGCGTGTGCACGGATGGTTCACAACGGCTCGGTCCCATCGGAGGCCGCCGCGAGAGGAGCTCCACGTGCTCGAAGCCACCGCGTTCTGGGTCGAGGAGCCCGGCGTCGGCGCCCTGCGGTCCGAGCCGCTGCGGGTGCCCCGCGATGGGGAGGTGCTGGTCCGCACGCTGCGCACGGGCGTGAGCCGCGGCACCGAGGCGACCGTGTTCGGCGGCCGGGTGCCGCCCAGCCAGCGCGCGCTGATGCGCGCGCCGTTCCAGGAGGGCGACTTCCCCGCGCCGGTCAAGTACGGCTACCTCAACGTCGGCGTGGTCGAGCAGGGGCCGCCCGAACTGGCCGGGTGCACCGTCTTCACGCTCTTCCCGCACCAGTCGGCCTTCGTCGTCCCGGCCGGCGCGGTGATCCCGGTCCCTGAGGGCGTGCCCGCCGAGCGCGCGGTGCTCGCGGGGGCAGTGGAGACCGCGGTCAACGTGCTGTGGGATGCCGCCCCGCTGCTCGGCGACCGGATCGCGGTGATCGGGGCCGGGATGATCGGCTGCTGCGTCGCACGGCTGGCGCACGGCATCCCGGGCGCGGAGGTCACGCTGGTCGACGTCGACCCGTCTCGGCGCGCGGTCGCCGAGCGGCTGGGCGTGGACTTCGCCGAGCCCGCCGCCGCCCCGCACGACCGCGACCTCGTCGTCCACACGAGCGGATCGGAGGCCGGGCTGCGGCTCGCGCTCGAGACCATCGTCGCCGACGGCGAGGTGATCGAGGCGAGCTGGTTCGGCGACCGGCCGGTGACGCTCATGCTCGGGGAGGACTTCCACTCCCGCCGGCTCACCCTCCGGTCGAGCCAGGTGGGCGAGGTGTCCCCGCGGCGCCGCGACCGGCGCAGCACCGCCGACCGGCTGGCACTCGCGCTCGACCTGCTGCGGGACCCCGCGTTCGACGCCCTCCTGACCGGCTCGTCGTCGTGGCGGGAACTGCCGGAGGTCCTCGCGCGACTGGCGGCCGGCCCCGGCTCCGAGCTCTGCCACAGCATCGATTGGGAGGACGCCTGATGCCGTACACGGTCACGGTCCGCGATCACCTCATGGTCGCCCACAGCTTCACCGGCGAGGCGTTCGGGCCCGCGCAGCGACTGCACGGCGCGACCTTCGTCGTGGACGCGACCTTCGGCGCCGACGAGCTCGACGCCGACGGTGTCGTGGTCGACATCGGCCGCGCCACGGCCGTGCTCGCCGACATCACCGGCTCGCTCACGTACCGCAACCTGGACGACGAGCCCGCCTTCTCCGGGATGAACACCACCACGGAGGTGCTGTGCCGGGCGATCGCCGACCGGCTGGCAGACGCCGCGGCCGACGGGGCGCTCGGTCGTGCGACCGGGCTGACCTCCATCGCCGTCACCCTTCATGAGTCCCACATCGCGTGGGCGAGCTACTCGAGGCCGCTGTGACCGCTGTGTACTTCGTGGTGCCGGACACCATCGACGACCCGCCCCGGGTGAGCGGCGGGAACCGCTACGACCAGCGCGTCCGCGACGGCCTCCGCGGCGCGGGGTGGACGGTGCACATGCTCCTGGTCACCGGCCGCGGCCCGGGCTGGACGGCCCGTGCGCTGGCGGCGCTGCCGGAGGGCGCGCTCGCGCTGGTGGACGGCCTGCTGGTGTCCCGGGAGCCGGAGGCGCTGGTGGCGCACCGGTCGCGGCTGCGGATCGTGGTGCTGGCGCACATGGTCGCGGCGCCGGCGACCCCGGGCGACGGGATGCCCGGCGGCGCGATGCTCGACGACCGCGACCTCGGCGCCCTGCGCTCCGCGCGACGGATCATCGCGACGAGCGCATGGACCCGCTCCCAGCTCCTCGAACAGGACGCCGCCGACCCGCACCGGATCGTGGTCGCCCATCCGGGCGTCGACCCAGCGCCCGCGACCACGGCCTCCGCGGGCGGCGGCCGTCTGCTGTGCGTCGCCGCGATCGCGCCGCACAAGGGCCAGGACCTCCTGCTGCGCGCGCTCGCCGGCTTCGCCGACCGCGACGACTGGACCTGCGCGCTCGTCGGCTCGCGGGAGGTCGACCCCGACTTCGTCGCAGCGCTGACGGCCGTGATCGACGCCGCCGGCCTCTCCGGCCGGATCCGTTTCGCGGGCGTCCTCGACCCGGTCGCCCTCTCGGAGGCGTACGCGGAGGCCGACCTCGTCGTGCTGCCGTCGCGCAGCGAGAGCTACGGGATGGCCGTCGCCGAGGCGCTCGCGCACGGGGTGCCGGTGCTCGCGACCGGCGTGGGCGGCATCCCCGAAGCGATCGCGCGCGCGGACGCCGCGATGATCGTGCCGCCGGACGACGCCTGGGCGTTGCGCGTGGTGCTGCAGCAGTGGTGGGCGAGCGCGGCGCGCCGGGACGCGCTGAAGAAGGCGGCGCTGGAGGCGCGGGAGGCCGGCCGGCGCTGGGAGGACACGGTCGCGGTCGTCGCCTCCGCGCTGCGAGCGGCCGCCGTGGAAGGACTGCGGACGGAGGCGGTGCCGTCATGAGCGGGGTGCTGGAGGTCGGTGCCGACTGGCTCGCGCTGCGGGAGGCGGAGGACGGTCGCGCACGGTCGCGGCGCCTCGCGCGCCTGGCGGCGGGACTCGTCGGAGCCGACTCTCCGGCGCCCGGCCGCCCGATCACCGTGCACGACCTCGGCAGCGGCACCGGCTCGATGATGCGCTGGCTCGCGCCGCAGCTCCCCGGGTCGCAGAGCTGGGTCCTCCACGACTGGAACGCCGACCTCACCGCGCACGCGACGCGGACAGCGCCTCCCCGCGACCGCACCGGCCGCCCGATCGCGATCGACTCCCGCGTGACCCCGCTCGAGCGGCTCGCGCCCGCCGACGTCGCCGGCGCGGATCTGGTGACGGCCTCTGCGCTGCTCGATGTCGTGACCGCGCGGGAGGCGCACGCGATCGTGGACGCGTGCCTCGCCGCCGGCGCACCCGCGTTCCTGCCGCTCAGCGTGACCGGTGACGTGGAGGTGCGGCCCTGGGATCCGCGCGACATCCGCTTCGCCCGCGCCTTCAACGAGCACCAGCGCCGGGAGGTGGACGGCCGCCGCCTGCTCGGGCGGTACGGCGCGCCGATCGTGCGCGGGCTCTTCGCGCGCGCCGGCTGGCACGTCCGCACGGCGCTCACGACGTGGCGGCTCGACCGACGCGACCTGCTGCTGGGCGCGTGGTTCGACGGCTGGGTCGACGCGGCGGTGGAGCAGGCGGAGGTCGACCGCGATCGGGCGCTGCTCGATCGGGCCGCAGGCTACCGGGAGCTGCGCCGCGAGCAGCAGCGCCGCGGCGTGCTGTCCGCCGTCGTGTACCACCTCGACGTGCTGGCGTGGCCGCGATGACCGTCCGGCTGAGCGCAGCGGACGAGACGACGAGGGCAGCGCCGCGCCGCCGCCTCCTCGCACGCCCTGGGCTCCGGATCACCCTCCGCGTCCTCGTCCCCCTCGCCATCCTCATCGCGATCGTCGCACGCGTCGGAACCGGCCCCTTCCTCCACGGCCTCCTCAGCCTCGACGGGCCCACGGTTCTCGCCGCGTTCGCCCTCACCGCGCTCGCGACGGTCGCGGCCGCGTGGCGGTGGCGCCTGATCGCCGGACGGCTCGGCGTCGGCCTCCGCTGGTCCACGGCGATCGGGGCGTACTACCGCTCGCAGTTCGTGAACACCGTGCTGCCGGGCGGCGTGGTCGGCGACATCCAGCGCGCGGTCGATCACGGCCGCAGCGCCGACAGGATGGGCGCTGCGGCCCGGTCCGTCGCCGTGGAGCGGCTGCTCGGCCAGGTGGTGCAGCTCGTCCTCGCGGTGGGTGTGCTGGCGATCGTCGGGATGGAGTTCGAGGGCGTCCTGCTGCCGGTGCTCGGCGTCGCGCTCGCGGCCGTGATCGTCGGCGGCGCCGTCACGGCCTCCGCGAGCCGACGCGTCCGACGGGCGCTGGCGCACGAATGGCGGGAGCTCCGGGAGGGCCTCGGCTCGGCGTCGGTCTGCCTCCAGGCGGTCGTCGCGTCGGTGATCGTCTGCGCGTGCCACCTCGGCACGTTCGCGATCGCGGCGATCGCCGTCGGCGCGGACGTGCCGCCGCTGCGTCTCCTCGCACTCGGGATGGTGGTGCTGCTCGCGGCATCCATCCCGTTCAACCTCGGCGGCTGGGGTCCGCGGGAGGGCGCGGCCGGGTGGGCGTTCGCAATGGCGGGCTTCGGCGCTGCGGGCGGCGTCTCCGCCGCCACGCTGTACGGCGTGCTGGCCTTCGTGTGCTTCGCCCCGGCTGCGCTGATCGTGCAGTACGCGGCCGTTCGGCGCAGGAGGAGGATGCGGGCATGACCGAGCGACCGTATGTGACCGTGAGCTGCGCCATCTCCCTCGACGGCTACCTCGACACCGCGCGCCCGCCGAAGCTCGCGCTCTCGAACGCCGCCGACTTCGACCGGGTGGACGAGGTCCGTGCGCGGCACGACGTGATCCTCGTCGGCGCCCGCACGGTTCGGCGGGACAACCCGCGGCTGCTCGTCCGCAGTGCCGAGCGCCAGGACCGGCGGGAGGCCTCCGGGAAGTGCCGCACGCCCTGGAAGGCGACCGTGACCTCGACCGGCGACCTCGATCCCCGCGCGAACTTCTTCACCCTCGGCGACACCCGGAAACTCGTGTACTGCCCGCGCGACCGGCACGGCCTCCTCGCCGACCGGCTCGGCGACGCCGCGACCGTCGTGCCGCTCGGCGACGACGTGCGGATGACCGACCTCCTCGCGGACCTCGGCGAGCGCGGCGTGCGGCGGCTGATGGTGGAGGGCGGCGGGAGGACGCTGACCCAGTTCCTCTCGGAGGGGCTGGCCGACGAGCTGCACCTCGCGGTGGCCCCGTTCTTCGTCGGAGACCGGGACGCGCCCCGCTTCGTCGGCGAGGGCGCGTACCCGTGGACGAGCGACCGCCGTGCCGCGCTCGTGGAGGCCCGGCCGATCGGGGATGTCGTGCTGCTGCGCTACGCCCTGTCCGACCGGTTCGGGGGCTTCCCGTGAGCCGGCAGCGCAGGGACCGCCGGGTCCGGAGCGCCGTCGCCACCACCCTGGCCGCCGTCGCCACCACCCTGGCCGTCGTCGCCACCACCCTGGCCGCCGTCGCCACCACCCTGGCCGTCGTCATCCTCTTCGTCGCCTCGCTCGCCCCCGGCCTGGTCGCCTCCGACTCGACGCTCGCCCTCGTGCGCGTCCCGCTGGAGTGCGTCCTCGCTCTGGCCACGCTCATCCTGCTCCCGTGGCGGTGGGCGCGCCGCACCCTCGCGATCCTCGTCGCCCTGCTGCTCGTCCTCGCGACGATGGTCGCTGCACTCGACCGCGTGTTCGAGGCGACGGTCGGCCGGCCGTTCGACGTGGTGTCGGGATGGTCCGAGCTGGTGGACGGCTACGGAGTGGTCCGCGACTCCACCGGGACGGCGGGGGCGATCGGCCTCCTGGCGCTCGTGGCGCTGGTGGCGGTCGGCGCCGTGGTCGCGGTCGCCGCCTCCCTGCTGCGCGTCGCGCGCGTCCTCACCCGTCGGCGCCGGCCGAGCCTGATCGCGGCGTCCGCCGTCACGGCCGGGTGGCTGGTCCTCGCGATCGTCGGCGTTCAGCTCGTGCCCGGCGAGCCGGTCGCCGCGGCCGACGGGCTCTCCGCGGCGGCCTCGACGGTGGACCAGGTGCAGGTCGCCGCGCGCGACCAGGCGGTCTTCGACCGCGCGGCGTCCAGCGACCCGTATGCGGCGCTGCCCGCCTCCGACCTGCTGACCGGGCTGAAGGGCAAGGACGTCGTCATCGTCTTCGTGGAGAGCTACGGGCAGGTCGCCGTGCAGGGCACGTCCTTCTCGCCGGGGGTGGATGCGGTCCTGCGCAGCGGGAACGCCGCCCTCGCCGCCCACGGCTACACCGAGCGCAGCGCGTTCCTGACCTCGTCCACGTTCGGCGGGATCAGCTGGCTTGCGCACTCCACGCTGCAGACCGGGCTGTGGGTCGACTCGCAGCAGCGCTACGACCAGGTGACCGCCGGCACCCGCTTCACGCTCAGCGACGCCTTCCGCAAAGCCGGCTGGCGGACCCTCAGCGACGTCCCGTCGGACTCGAAGCCGTGGCCGGTCGGGTCGACGTTCTACCACTACGAGCAGGAGCTCAACGCCACGAACGTCGGCTACCGGGGACCGATCTTCAGCTACGCGCAGGTGCCCGACCAGTACACGCTGGCCTACTTCCAGCAGCACCAGCTCGCCGGGCCGCACCCGCCGCTGATGGCGGAGATCGACCTCGTCTCCTCGCACACGCCGTGGACGCCGCTGCCGAAGCTGCTGCCCTGGGATCAGCTCGGCGACGGCTCGGTCTTCGACCCCCAGCCGGCGGAGGGCCTCCCGCCGAGCGTCGTCTGGCAGGACCCGCACCACGTCCAGCAGCTCTACGGCCAGTCGATCGAGTACACGATGGGCGCGCTGACCTCGTTCCTGACCACCTTCGACGACCCGAACCTCGTGCTCCTGGTGCTCGGCGATCACCAGCCGGCGACGGTCGTCAGCGGGCCCGGCGCGAACCACGACGTGCCGATCAGCATCATCGCGAAGGACCCGGCCGTCACCGAGCGGATCGCGTCGTGGGGCTGGCAGCCCGGGCTGCTGCCGTCCGCCGGCGCCCCCGTCTGGCGCATGGACGCCTTCCGCGACCGCTTCCTGACGGCCTACGGCCCCTGAAGTCAGCGCGATTCGGCACGAATGTCGCGTTTCGCGTCGCCATTCGCGACATTCGGCACGAATCGCCGGCGAGTGTCACGCCTCGGGCGACGACGGGAACGACCGGCGCGCCACCAGGATGACGACGAGTCCCACGACCACCAGCGCGGCCCCCGCGAACGGCAGCCACCCCAGCCCGGGCCCGGCGAGCACCGCCGCGCCGACCGCCGCCCCTCCTCCGATCCCGATGTTGGCCGTCGAGTTCACGAGCGCCCCGATGACCTCCGGGGTCGCGCCGCGCGTGCGGATCGCCGCGGTCTGGAACACCGACGCCACCCCGCCGAAGCCCGCGCCCCACAGCACCGCGGCCGCGAGCACGCCGGCGAGCGCCGGGAAGGCGATCCCCACCCCCACCAGCCCGACCGTGACCGCGCCGAGCAGCGCCAGTACGGTCGAGCGCGGTCGCCGGTCGAGCGTCGCCGCCGCGAACCAGGTCCCGACCAGCCCGACCGCGCCGATCCCGAGCAGCACCGGACCGACCCCCTGCACCGGCAGCCCGGTGGCGAGGAGGATCACCGAGACGAAGGTGTAGACCGTGAACTGCCCCAGGTACACGATCGCGTTCGCTGTGGAGACGATCCCCAGCCGCACCCGGCGAGCGCCCGCGCCCTCCCCGGTGTGCCCGGTCCCGCCTCCCGGGACCGCCGGCAGCAGCACCGCGACGATGACGACCGTGACCGCGCACACCCCGGCCAGCACGCCGAACGCCGCGCGCCAGCCGAGCGCCGTGCCGAGGGAGGTCGACAGCGGCACCCCGAGCACGAACCCGGCCGAGGCTCCCGCGGTGACCAGCGCCAGCGCGCGCCCGGTGAACGCGGAGGTCACCAGCCGGGACGCGTACCCGATGCTGACCGAGAAGAACAGCGCGTGCGCGATCCCACCGAAGGCGCGCCCCGCCGCCAGCACGCCGAAGTCCGGCGCGACCGCGACCACGAGGTTGCTCACCGTGTACGCCACGAGCGTCGCCTGCAGCAGGCCTTTGCGCGAGAACCGGGACGTCGACAGCGTCAGCGGCACCGCGAGAACGGCGACCATGAACGCATAGACCGTGACCAGCAGCCCGGTCACCGAGTCGGACACCCGCATGTCGTTCCCGATCGCCGGCAGCAGCCCGACCGGCAGCATCTCCGTCGTCACCGCGAGGAAGGTCGCCACCGTCAGCGCGACGAGTCCGCCCGCCGCCTCGCGCACGGTGCCCGCGCTCCAGTCCGACGCGTGAGGCATGGTTGCGATGCTAACCCCGCCGCGCCGATTGAACCGATACCGAGCCTCGTTCGTGTTCCCCATGAGGCCTTCAGCGGTGGAGGCCCGGGGAAGGAAGCGGGTAGAGCCATGACCCAGAGCATCCAGAGCAGTCAGAGCAGCCGGAGCAGCCAGGGGCCGATGCGGCTCATGCGGATCCTGAGCGCAATCGTGCTCGTGCTGGTCGCCGGGATCCATCTGTTCCTGATCTTCGACGGTGTCGGCGGCCTGCTCGGCGTCCTGTTCGTCCTCAACGCGATCGCCGCCATCGTCCTGGCGATCGGGATGCTGGTGCTGCGCGGCGCCTGGCTGCGCCTCGCCACCCTCCTCAGTCTGCTGTTCCTCATCGCCAGCCTGGCCGCGCTCCTGCTCGCCCTCACGGTCGGCCTGTTCGGCATCAGGGAGGTGTGGACGTTCACCCTCGTCCCGGAGACCGTCATCATCGAGGCGATCGGGATCGTCGTGCTGGCGATCACCTCGGGCGCCGCGTTCAGGAGGACGCGCGTGGCGTGACGGCCACCCCCGCGATCTGCGTGTTGAACGGCAGGAACGCCGTCCGGACGCGGTAGCGCTCCACCTCCACGCTCGCGAAGGCCGCGGCGCGGAGGGCGCCCTCCAGGTCGCGCTCGCAGGAGCAGCCTTCGAATGTCCACGCCCAGGGCCGGCGGACCAGCCTTTGCGCCAGCCGGGTCGGCGTCCCGTCCGGCGCTGCCACGTGCTCCACGAAGCGGAAGGCGCCGCCCGGCCGCAGGATGCGCCGGACCTCGGCGAGCACGGCGTCCGGATCGTGGACCGTGCAGAGCACGAGCGACGAGATGACCGTGTCGACGCTGTGGTCCGGGAGGCCGGTGCTCTCGGCAAGGCGCTCACGAAGGTCGAGGCGCACGCCGGCGCGAGCGGCCGCGGACCGGAGGCGCGCGTGCATGTGGCGGTTCGGCTCGACGGCGATCAGAGTCGCGCCGGCCGGGAGGTAGCGGAGGTTCGCGCCGACCCCGGAGCCGAGCTCGACGACCTCCGGCGGCAGCTCGGCGAAGGCGCGCTGCTTGTGCAGGCGGAGGTGGTGCTCGATGTACGGGTCCATGACGCGGAAGAAGGCGGCGTTGAAGGGGCCCCGGAGGGGGTGCTGCTCGAAGGCGGGCGCGGACGTGCGGAGGGTGACTCGGGTCATGGAGACAGCCTCCCGGACCGCGGTCAGCGAGTCAGGCGGGGAACTACCCCACTTAGCGCGCGTCCTCGCGCTGCGCCGCGTACCACGCCGCGACCTGTGCCCGGGAGTGGAACCCCAGCCGCAGCCGGATGCGCTCGACGTGACCCTCCGCCGAGCGCTCGTCGATTCCGAGGCGGTCCGCGATCTCGTGGTTCGTGCGGCCGTCCGCGATGAGGGCCGCGACCTCCGTCTGCCGTTCGGTGAGGCTCCCGGCTCCGCGGCGCGACGCGCGGAGGCCGAGGAAGCGGCGCACCGTCGCCACCAGTGCGTGGGCGTCGCCCGCGTACGGCAGGTGCGACCGGCCGGGGAGCACCACGAGCTCTGCGCCCGGGATGCCGGCGGCGAGCTCCCGGGCCTGCGCGAGCGGCGCCGCGCGGTCCCGGTCGCGGTGGACGACGAGCGTCGGCGCGCGCACCCCGCCGAGGACGTCGCCGATGTCGATCCGGTAGCTGAGCTCAAGGAGCGCGCGGGCGGTCGCCGCGTCCGAGGAGGCGCGCTGGTAGCGGCCGAACTCCTCGCGCGTCGTCGCGTGCGCGTCCGGCGCGAAGATGTCGGTGAGGACATCCGAACCGAGTCCCCAGTGCGACTCGACGAGCGCGAGGACATGGTCGCGCGCGCTCGGCGGCGACAGCCGGGCTCCGGACCGCCAGCCGCCGTAGAGCACCAGCCTCCGCACCCGTTCCGGATGCGCTGCCGCCCACGCCGCGGCGATCGGCGCGCCCATCGAGGACCCCATCAGGTCGAACGGCGCGGGTCCGGCGCTCACGGCCACGGCGTCCAGCTGCTCCAGCTCGAACTCCAGCGACGGCTCGCGCCCCGACGGCGCCGACAGCCCGCACCCGGCGCGGTCGTACCGGACCAGCAGGCAGCCCTGCGCGAGACTCTCCAAATAGGCGCGCTCCTCCGGGATCTCCCAGCTCAGCTGGAGGTGGCTCACCCACCCCGACACGTACAGCAGCGGGCGGCCGGACCCGGTCGTCGCGAACGCCAGCTCGGTGCCGCCCTCGGTCGTCAGCCTGCTGATCCGCTGCTGCATGCGTCCATTGTGCGGCGGGCGGCGTGGCTGCGGCACGAGCGTTGCGCCGTCGGACCCCGCGATTACGATGACCTCCGAATCGCGCGCTCCCCCGGCGCACGCAGGCCGGGCTCTCGATGGGGACCGGCACGATTCTCACCGCCGCCGTCCGGCATCCGGAGCGCTTCCGCCGACTCGTGCTCGGCCTCCCCCGACCGCGTGGGAGACGCGCCCCGCCCAGGCCGCGGTCTACGGTCAGATGGCCGACCTGCTGGAGACACAGGGCTGGGACGCGCTCATGAAGCTGATGGCGGCATCCGCTCTGGCGCTGCCGCCCGTGCTCGCCGAGCGCGGTGTCACACCGGAGCCGCAGCTGCGGCCCGCGACGGCTCCTGCCGTGCTGCGCGGCGCGGCGCTCTCCGACCTGCCGAGCCCGGAGCAGGTCGCGACGCTGCGGATGCCGGTGCTCCTGCTCCCCTGGGCCGGCGACGCGGGTCACCCGCTCTCGACCGCCGAACGGCTGCACGAACTCATCCCGGCCTCGGAGCTGTTCCTCGCCGAGGACGCCGCCGACGCGGACACCTGGCCGGACCGGGTGGAGGCGTTCCTCGCGTGAACTGAACGGGACAAGCGGGTGACGAGACAGGTGAATCGCGCCCGAACCGGTTGACCCGCCGGCTCTCTCCGGATAACGTCTCACGTCGTGAGCCGTCAGCCCGTGACCCGCACCGCCGTCTGGATGCGCGAACGCACGTGCCTGCCGTTGGTCCGGGTCGAGACGCCCGCTGCGGGCGCTGCGGTCACCGACCTGGCCGCCGCGCGAGGTCGGACCGAGCGACGTCGGACCGAGCGACGGGCACGACGGCGCACCCGCCGCGCGGCCTGAACGGGTTCGCTCGCCCGTCCGCTGCGCAGCTTCCGCGCACCCGCCCGACCGGCTACGTTCGTCGCATGCGGAAGATCGTGGTCTACGAGCTGGTGTCGCTCGACGGTGTCGCGGAGGATCCGGACGCCTTCATCCCGGACTGGGACGAAGACATGGACGCCGACCTCGGCGCCGTGATCGCGACGCAGGACGCCGTCATCCTGGGCCGGCGCAGCTACGACGAATGGGCGCGGTACTGGCCGGGCAGCGATATCCAGCCGTTCTCGGACTTCATCAACGGGGTGACGAAGCACGTCGCGACGTCGGCGCCGCTCGACCCCGAATGGTCGGGGGCGACGGCGATCGAGGGGGATGTCGTGGAGTTCGCCAGGCGACTGAAGGAGGGCGACGGCGGCGACATCGGCGTGCACGCCAGCATCACGGTCGCGCAGGCGCTCCTGGCCGGCGGGGTCGTGGACGAACTGAGACTCGTGATCGCGCCCGGTGTGGCGGAGGGTGGACGGCGGTTGCTGGAGGGTCTGCACGCGATGCGCTTCGAGACGCTCTCCTCGTCGATGTCGTCCACCGGGTATCTGATGGTCGGTTACCGGGTCCTGGCCTGACACATTCGTGCCGAATGTCGCCTGCGGCGACGTGAATCAGCACATTCGGCACGAATCGGCCGGCGTCGACCGCTACGCGGCGAGGTGGAAGGTGGTCGCGAAGCGGGTGAGGAGCGTGCGGGGGCCCTGGAGGACCTCCACCACCCCGGCGTCGAGGGCCGCCTCCGGCGTGAGCTCTCCGGAGATGAGCCGCCGGATGTCCGGCCCGCTCGCGAATGCCAGGTCGGCCGGCCCGTCCCCGCGGCTCACGGCCAGGCGCGGCCCCTCCACCTGGATGAGGAGGCCGTCGTCACCGAACCGCGCGCCGTAGGCCGTCGCCGGCAGCTCGGCGGCGACCTGCGGCTGGAAGGCGGTGCGCAACGAGATGGTCATGGAGTCCGGCGTGATGATCTGCTCGGCGCGCGGCTCCCCCAGCGCCTTGAACCCCCAGGCCCCGAACGCGAGCACGACCGGCTCGAGCTCCCGCCCGTACGGGGTGAGCTCGTAGAGGACGATGCGCGAGCGCGGTGCCCGGCGGATGATGCCGGCCGCCTGCAGCTCCTTGAGCCGCGCCGCCAGGATGTTGCTCGGGATGCGGGGAAGACCCACGGCGAGCTCGCCGTAGCGACGCGGCCCGACGAGCAGGTCGCGGACGATCAGCAGCGCCCAGCGCTCCCCCACGAGCTCCAGGGCCTGGGTGATCCCGTCGTACTGCCCGTAGTCGCGCGCGACCATCGGACCTCAGGCCTGCTGGTTCAGGTAGGCCTCGGGGCCCTGCTGCGCGGCGACCGGGTCCATCCAGCCGAACTCGAGGATGTTGCCGTCCGGGTCGGCGAGCTGCCGCTGGTACATGAAACCGTAGTCTGCGGCCGGTCGCTCCTCCACGCCACCGGCGGCGATCCCGTCGGCCACGGTCGCGTCGACGGCGTCGCGGCTGTCGAGCATGATCGAGGTCGACGCGGACACGGTCTTCGACGGCTCGCCGACCGGGCGGTCGGAGAAGGTCTGGAAGAACTCGCGCGTGACGATCATGAAGTAGTTGTGGTCCTCGTCGACGACGACGCACGCGGCGTTGTGGTCGGTGAAGAGCGGGTTGATGGTGAACCCGACGGCCTCGTAGAACGCCTTGGCGCGCTCCAGATCGGTCACCGGCAGGTTGACGAACATCATGGACATCGTGGGCTCCCTTGTCGTGGTGAGGTGTTGATACGGGTCATACTTGCAAAAAACAAGTACGTTGGTCAAGACCCTGTTTCACTCGCCGCGGCGCTGCCGCAGACCACCTACTCCGTCAACCGCCGCACCGTCAGCGCCTGCTCCGCGAACCCCACCGCGCCGTCCCGGTCGTGCAGCACCGACCGCGTGATCCCGAGCCCCGACGTCCCGAACACCACCTCCGTGTCCAGCCCGAGCCAGCCGCCGGACGGCGCCCGGTGGAGGTGGATGGTCAGGTCGACATTGGGGAACATCCAACGGGTGGGGTGCTCCCGCACGGCGACGCCGTTGGCCGTGTCGACCAGCGTGATCCACGCCGTGACCGGGTCGACCGCGACCCCCTCGATGAGCTCGCAGCCGGTCGACAGCCACACGGTCGCCCGGCCGGCCTCCGGCGAGCGGACGGCGCGGGTGTCGAGGGACGCCACGTAGCCGCCCTGCCACGCCTCCATCATCGACCACGGAGTGGCCGTCTCGGGCGCAGGCAGCGGGCCGGCGGCTCCACCGGCGACCTCGGCGCTGTCGAACGCGGACAGCAGCCAGGCGCGCGCTTTGACCGCGGTGCGGCCGTGGATGACCGCCGTCGCCTCCACCAGTTCGATGGTGCGGCCGGGGCGGATCGTCTCGACCGACAGCTCCACCTCGTCCAGCGCGAGGAAGCCGAGGATGTCGAAGCTGATCCGGGCGAGCTGCAGCGCGGGGCCGTCCGGGTTCGCGGCGTGGCGCAGGATGGCGTGCGTGATCAGGCCGCCCAGCGGGCTGAAATGCATCTCGTCGTCCGCCCAGGCGCCGCCGGCGTGCGGAGTGGGGGTGAAGGTGTTCTCGCTCCGCTGCACGAAGTAGGCCGCGGGGAAGGTGGCGTCGGCGTTCATCACCTCCAACGTAGGCGCAGGAGGCCCTCCCGAGCGAGACTGGAGCGTATGAGCAGACACGAACGCGAGCGCGAGGCCGCCGCCGAAGCCCAGCAGCGGGCGCAGGCGGAGGCGGCCATCGAGGCGACCGAGACCGACGACACCGAGGTGGACGCGGACGAAACGCTGGAGTCGGAGGAGGAGCCGGGCTAGCCTCTCACCCGGCGTGCCCCTGCACGAAGCGCGACGAGGGCGCGCCACCCTCCTCGGCTCGGCGCAGCCCCCAGTCGCGCACGAGCGGCGGGATCGTCGGGTCGTCCGGCAGCGTGATCGTGGTGGCGAGCCGGATGTCACGCGACGAGGCGCCGACCTCGATCGTGAAGTCCCCTCCCTCGCGCCGCCACAGGCCCGAGCGGCCGTCCGGCCGGGTCGACGAGGTGTCCCAGTACGCGAAATCCCGGCTCACCAGGTCGAAGGAGACCGTAACCGTCTCGCCCGGTTCCAACCCGACCTTCTCGAAGCCGCGGAGCTCCCGCACGGGGCGGTGCACCTCGGCCTCCGGGTCGCCGACGTAGAGCTGCACGATCTCGGCGCCCGCGACGGGGCCGGTGTTGGCGACCGTGCACGTCACCCGCACCCGACCGGAGGACGGGTCCACCACCTCGGCCTGGAGGTCGCCGTAGGCGAACCCGGTGTACGAGAGCCCGTGGCCGAACGGGTAGCGCACACCCCGACGCAGCGCGTCGTACCAGCGGTAGCCGATGAAGACGCCCTCGCCGTAGAGGACCGTCCCGCGGTCGCCGTTCCAGTTCGGGAAGCCGGGGGTGTCCTCGAGCGCGAGCGGGAAAGTCTCGGCGATCTTCCCGGACGGGTTCACGCGGCCGAAGAGCACGTCGGCGACCGCGCTCCCGACGGCCTGGCCCCCGAGCCAGGCCTCCACGACGGCGTCCACGCGGTCGTGCCACGGGTCCATCGTCACGGGCGAGCCGTTCGACAGCACGACGGTGAGGGAGGCGCCGGTGCGGTCGCGGAGGTCGGCCAGCGCCTCGATCAGGGCGACCTGGTCGGCGGGGAGGCCGAGGGTGAACCGGTCGTTGGCCTCCTGCTCGTGGGAGAGCGGGAGCCCGGCGAAGACCACGATCGCCTCGGCGGAGGCGGACGCGGCGACGGCGGCGGCCTCCTCGATGAGCTGTCGGGCACGGTCGGAAAGCGGTCCCTGCCGCAGACGCTGCACGGACTCCGCGACCCGCAACTCCTCGACCAGGTGCTCGGAGCGGCGGGCCACCGCGGGGCGCTCCGACTCCGAAGCAACACCGTGGGCACGGAACACCGCGGCGTTGTCGTCCTGGTACGCGTTCGTGGGGACGTCGATGTAGCCGGGAGCGTAGACCACCCGCTCCCCCGCGATCGCCCGGATCGCGTCGAGGGGCACGTCCACCCGAGTCGGATCGACGCCGGAGGACCCGCCGCCCTGGATGCGCGCGTCCTCGGCGAAGGCCCCGATGACGGCGATCGTGCCGCCGACCGCGATCGTGCCGCCGGTCTCCGCGAGCGGAAGCACCGCCCCCTCGTTGCGCAGCAGCGTGACGCACGCGGACGCCGCCTCCCGCGCCAGCGCGTGGTGCGCGTCGGCGTCGAGGAGGTCGAGCTGCGCGGAGCTCAGCCGGTCCCCCGGCGTGTGGCCGAGGTCCAGAACGGGGCCGTTGACGTGGTCCGCGCCGGGGAAGGTGCGGGCGACCAGCTCCAGGATGCGGCGCGCCGACGCGTCGACCACCGTCTCGTCGAGTTCGCCCGTGCGCACTGCCGCCACCACCTCCGCGACCGTGCGGCCGTGGGTGCCCGGCATCTCCAGGTCGAGGCCGGCGCGGAGGGCGGCGACCCGGTCGTGCACGGCGTCCCAGTCGGAGACGACCGCGCCGGTGTAGCCCCAGTCCTCGCGCAGCACCTCGGTGAGCAGCCAGCGGTTCTGCGACGCGTGCACGCCGAAGAGCCGGTTGTAGGAGCACATCACCGTCCACGGCTCGGCCTGGCGCACCACGCGCTCGAAGGCCGGCAGGTATGTCTCGCGCAGCGTCCGCTCGTCGGCGACGACGGAGATCCGGGTCCGTTCGATCTCCTGGTTGTTGGCCGCGAAGTGCTTCAGCGACGCCCCGACGCCCGCCGACTGGAGGCCGTCGACGTAGGCCGCGCCGAGCTCGCCCGCGTGCAGCGGGTCCTCGGAGAAGTACTCGAAGTTGCGCCCGCACAGCGGCGAGCGCTTCATGTTCACCCCCGGTCCGAGCACGACCTGCACGCCCTCGGCGCGCGCCTCCGCACCGATCGCGGCGGCGACCCGGCGCATGAGGTCGCGGTCCCAGGAGGCGCCCATCGCCGACGCGGTCGGGAAGCCGGTCGCCGGCACCCAGACCATGTCCACGCCGGTCTCCTTGCGCAGCCCGTGCGGGCCGTCGCCGACCTCGATCGCGGGAACCGGCGCGGGGAGCCCCGGTCGGTCGATCGCCTGGGTGAACCAGTCGTCGACGCCGGAGAGCAGCGACGCCTTCTCCTCCAGGGTGAGGGCGGCGAGGACGTCGTCCACGACGAAGGGAGGGGTCTGCATGGTGAGGTGGCCTTTCGGGGTGCCGTGGGGAAGGGAAGACGCGTCAGGTCGCCAGGAACGCCTCGGGGTGCTCGTGCCGAACGCGGGCGATCAGCTCGGGCGTCACCGCAACGCCGCCCTCCGCGAGCGCGTCGAGCAGGACGCCGTGCAGCGGCGACTCCGTGGCGACCGTCACGCGGGCGCCCGGCGCGACCCGGCGGAGCTCGGCCAGGAGAGCGTCCCGCATGGCCGGGTGTTCAGAGGTCGCGACCGACCCGTTCAGGAGCACCGGCAGGTCGCCCGCGGCGAAGTCCGCCCCGACGCTCCGGGCGCACCACTCCGCATAGCCGACGAAAGCCCTCGCCTGGTCGTCGACGATCGCGCGCGCGACTGCGTCGCCCTCCCCGGCGAGCGCGAGCACGAGCCGGGAGGCCTTCCACAGCTCGGTCCCGTCGAGCGCGCCGAAGCGCCGGGTGAAGACGTGCCGGAGCTCGCCGGCGTCGGCCACGCCGTAGTGCTCGCAGAGCACAGCCGTGAGTCCCGTCGCCGGGCCCATGCCCATCCACTCGCGGCACGCCGCCTTGAGCGCGCTGTTGCCGAGTCCCTGGCCGCCGAGGTCGTCGAAGACGTACCAGCCCGAGCACTGCTCGCGCCCGTCCGCCGACCGGGCGGCGATCGCGGGTCCGGTGCCGACCGTGATCGACAGCCCGACGCCCGTGCCGTCGATCAGGCGCAGAGAGGCGAAGCCGTCGTTCTTGACGCTCCAGCCGCCCATGTCCGGCAGCCGGGCCGCGATCCGCTCGTCCCAGAAGGACGCGTCCTCCGGATAGTCGACGCCGGCGAGCCGGAAGGCGGCGGACCGGATGTCCGCGACCGCCGCTCCCGCCTCCTCCAGCGCGGCCTCGACCGCGCCGAACACCGCCGTCTCGGCGACCTCGATGCTCGTCGCCCCGTAGATGTCGCCGCGTCCGCCGCGCCCGCGGCCGAGCACCGTGCCCGAACCGTCGACGATGATCGCGACCGTCTTGGAGTTGCCCGCGTCGACCGCGAGATACAGCGGCCCTGAGTCCGTGCGCTCCGCCACGTTCAGCGCAGCAGCCGCTCGGGCAGGTACGCACGGTGCGCATGCGCCATCTCGTCGTAGAGCTCCTCGGCCACGCGCAGCGTCGGGACCATCGGGTTCGCGGAGAGCGCGCGGATGCCGTCGGCGCGCGTGCCCTTCCACGCCGCCTCCGCCGCGAGATACTGGTACTCGGCGAGCTGCTGCACGAGCCCGCGGACCGCGTGCGGCAGCGGCTTCTGCGGCAGCGGGGTCACGCCGGAGCCGTCCACGTCGCACCACATCTCCACGACGACATCCTCGTCGAAGCCAGGCAGCACGCCGCCGGTGTTCGGGAGGTTGACCGGCAGCCGGGCGGGAGCGTCGTTGTAGTACGCGCTCATCACGTCGATCGCGAGCTCCAGCTCGTGGATGCCGCCGCGCGACCGGCGCGGGTCCAGCTCGGGGACGGCCGCCTGCGACTGCTCGTCGTAGTGCTCCCAGTAGCCCGGCAGCGCGGCCAGCAGGTCCTCGGCGCGGGTGGTGCGGGCACCCTGCAGCTCACGGAGGATCTCCTCGCGGAAGTAGTAGTACTGGAAGTAGTCGGCCGGCACCGAGCGCATGGTGACCGCGAGCTGCAGCATCCGCTTCTCCAGCGTGCCGAGCGTCGGGTCGTCCTTGCGGGCCTCCCACGCCGCGTCGAGCAGCGGCATGAGGTCCTCGCCGTCGTAGGTGTGCTCGGTCGACCAGCAGTTGTGGTTGACGCCCGCCATGACGACGTTCGCGCGCTCCGGATCGAGTCCGGCGGCGCGCAGCACCGTCTTGGGGAAGACGATCGGGCCCTCGCACATCGACCAGATCGTGCGGTCGGTGAACCGGGTGACGGCCTGCGAGACGATGTTGACCGGGTTCGTGTAGTTGAACAGGATCGCGTTCGGCGCGACGGCGTCGAGGTCGCGGATGATGTCCTCGTAGATGTGGATCGAGCGCAGCGACATGAAGAAGCCGCCGGGTCCCTGGGTCTCCTGGCCGATCACGCCGTGCTTGAGCGGGATGCGCTCGTCGAGTGCGCGGGCGGCGAAGTTGCCCGGGCGGAAGCTCGACAGCACCGCGTCCGCGTCGGCGAGGGCCGCACGGCGGTCGGTGGTCGACGTGATCGTGATGTCGAGGCCCTTCGACTGCGCGATCTTCTGGCCGATGGTCTCGACGGCCTTCAGCCGGGCCGGGTCGACGTCCTGGATGACGATCTCCGAGCCGTCGAACTCCTCGCCGTGCTCGAGGATGGACGCGATCGTCCCGGCGCCGCGGGACGATCCCCCGCCGATGTAGACGAGCTTGATGGAAGCCATGGGGTGAGTATTGCCTTTCTGGTGGCCGGCGGGCGGGGTGTCGGTGGAGGGGGGTTCAGCGGGTGGTCTGGAGCAGCTCGGCCGCGTCGCGGTCCACGAGGAAGCGCGCGTCGGAGCATTCGGAGAGCACGGTCGCGGGCCAGTCGGCCTCGTAGGAGTCCGCCGCCGCGAGCCGCCGCACAGTGTCCTGCTTGTGCTCGCCGGTGACGACCATGACGACCGAGCGGGAGAGCTCGCGGATGGTGGCGATGCCGACGGTCACGCCGAACCGCGGCGCCTCGTCCAGGCTGCGCAGCGTCGGGAAGGTGCCGAGGTTGTCGCGGCGGGTGTCCTCCCCGAGCGGGACGACGCGGGTCAGGGTGTCGGCGGCGGCGCCGACCGGGTTCAGCGCGACGTGGCCGTCGGAAGCGCCGGAGGCGAGCAGGAACACGTCGATCCCGCCGGCCGCGGCGAGCGCCCGGTCGTACTCGCCGGCTTCGGCCGCCGGGTCCGGGAACCAGAGGTTGGCCTCGGGGATGCGGTGCTCCGGGGTCGCCGCGGCGTTGAGGAGGCCGAGGATCTCGCGCCGGCCGAAGCCGACGCAGCTGTGCGGGAGGCTCGGGTCGATTGCGCGGAAGCCGTCGTCGGTCTCCTCCACGTACTCGTCCATCAGGGCGACGACGACGTGGGAGAGGTCGAGGTCGCGCTCGGCCACGAGCGCGGCGAGGTGCGCGTAGGTGGCGATGGGACTGCGGCCGCTCGGGCAGCCGAGGACGAACGTCCGTCCCTCGGCGGCCGCGGCGGCGATCCCGTCGGCGAGCTGGTGGGCGGCCTCCCGCCCGACGTCGTCGGCCGTGTCGAGGATTTCGGGCGCGATGCGCATGGGTACTCCTTTGTTGCTTCTGGTGAAGTGAGAGAAGGTGAGGTCTGCGCCGGTCACTCTTTGAGAGCGCCGTTGAGGACGCCCCGGATGAAGTGGCGCTGGAAGAACGCGTAGAGGATCAGCACGGGCAGCGCCACGATCAGCGAGCCGGCCGCGAGCATGTTGACGTCCAGCGTGTGCTGACCCTGGAAGACGCCGAGCGCGAGCGTCGCCGGCTGGATGCTCGGGTCCGCGATGAAGACCAGCGAGAGGAAGAAGTCGTTCCACGTCCACATGAACGACAGCAGCGCGAGCGTGAGCACCGCGGGCCGCGAGATCGGCAGCAGGATCTGCCACAGCATCCGCCAGCTCCGCGCGCCGTCCATCTCGGCCGCCTCGATCAGAGACTTCGGGACGGCCCGGAAGGTGGCCCGCATCCAGAAGACGCCGAACGGCACGCCCATCCCGATCTGGATGATGATCAGGCCCAGCCAGGAGTTCGTGAGCCCGAGCGACTGGAACGTGTAGTAGAGCGGGATGATGAAGACCTCGGCCGAGATCATCAGCCCGAACAGGATCAGCGGGAAGAGGACCTTCTGCCCGGCGACGCCGAGCACGCCGAAGGCGAAGCCGGAGAGGATCGCGAGCACGGTCTGGCCGAGCACAGCGCCGACGGTGATGACAGCCGAGGCGATCATGGCCGACCCGAAGTTGCCTTCGTTCCAGGCGGTGACGAAGTTGCCGAAGTGCAGGTTCAGCAGGTCGAGCTGCCCGCCGCGGTTCGGGCTGAGCGCGGTGAACACGAACCAGACCACCGGGAACAGCACGAGGATCGTGACGAAGATGAGAATGGCGTGGTTGAGGAGGCGCTCGGTGCGCGAGATCATGCGTCCTTCTCCTCGGAGAGTCGGGTGATGATGAGCGCGACGCCGAGGCAGACGATCGCGAGGACGATGCCGATGGCCGCGGCCATTCCGACATCCGGGTTGAGGAACGCCTTGCGGTAGAGCAGCAGCGCGGGCGTGGTGGTGGAGGTGCCTGGGCCGCCCTGTGTGGTGATCCACACCAGGTCGAACGCCCGTAACGCTCCTGTCACCGTGAGTGTGAGCGCGACAGCGACCTGGCCGCGGAGGCTCGGGAGGGTGATCGAGAAGAACTCCCGGATCGGTCCGGCTCCGTCGATGCGGGCGGCCTCGTAGAGCTCCGTCGGGATGGCGGCGACGCCGGCGACGAACAGCACCATGCAGAGGCCGAGGGCGGTCCAGGTGCCGATGACGCCCAGCGAGGGCAGCGCCCAGGTGAAGTCGCCGAGCCAGTTCTTGGCCAGGTCGCCGAGGCCGACAGCGCGCAAAGCGGAGTTGAGGGGCCCGTCCGGGCCGTAGATGCGCTTCCAGATCACGGCGACGACCACGCTGGTCAGCACCTGCGGGAGGAAGAGCAGCCAGCGGTAGGCCCCGCCGCCGCGGAGCTTGCCCCGGCCGAGCAGTGCGGCGGAGAGCAGGCCGAGCGCGATCGGCAGCACCGCGAAGAAGACGACCAGCACGAGCACGTGGCCGAGCGACTCGAGGAGGGCCGGGTCGGTGAAGAAGGAGACGTAGTTGCTCAGGCCCACCCACTTCGCGGTGGTCACGCCGTCCCAGCGGTAAAAGGAGTAGTTGACGCTCTGCAGGATCGGGACGATCACCACGAAGCCGTAGAACAGGAGGCCGGGTGCCGCGAAGGCGAGCCCGAGCCAGCGGCGGCGGCGCACCCGCGGTGTCAGCGTGCGCCGCACGGACCGCTTCGGCGCGCTGCGGCCAGGGGCCGCCGGTGCAGCGGCCGGGGCCTCCGGCCGCTGCACCACCTGGGACGAGGTCATCCCGTCAGCCCTGCTTCCGCTGGGTCTGGAAGGCGTCGTAGTCCTTCTGGCCGGCCGCGGCGAGCTGGTCGGGCGTGACCTGGCCGGCGTAGAGCTGCTGGAGCTGGCCGCCGATCGTGTCGATCATCGAGGGGGTCGACCAGTCGAAGTACGGCACGTAGCCGTTGCCCGCGTCGAGCTTCTGCTGGGCGCTGATCTCGGTGGCCAGCTCCGCGTTGCCGCTCGGCGTGCTCAGGCCCGAGTGCAGCAGCGGGAGGAAGCCGTGGCCGACCGCCTGCTGGGCCGCCGTCTTCGACGCCATGAAGTCGAGGAAGGCCGCCGCGGCGTCCGGGTGCTTCGACTTCGCCGAGATGGAGAGGTTGGCCGCGGTCGAACCGGTGCCTACGACCTTGCCGCCCTGCACCTGCGGGAGCTGGACGTAGCCCATCGTCTGCTTCTGCGCGTCCGAGAAGCCGAGCGAGCCGGTGTACTCGAACCGGAAGGCCGCCTTGCCGCCCAGGAACTCCGCCTGCGCGTCGGCGTACTGGACGCCCGGGTAGTTCGCGGTGAACCAGCCCGCGTCTGCCCACTTCTTGACGTCTTTGGCGGCGTCGACGATGCCGGTCGAGGTGATCGGGACCTTGCCGCTGGAGTAGACGAAGTCACCGATGTTCTTCGACGTCGCGTACAGGTCCTGCGTGGCGAAGAGGATGGAGGTGGCGGAGCCCTTGTCCTGCGAACCGTAGGCGATCGGGGTGATGCCGGCGGCCTTGACCGCTGCGGCGTCCTTCTCGAAATCGCCCAGGGTCTTCGGCACGGGGAGGCCCAGCTTGTCCAGGATCTCCTTGTTGTAGTAGAGACCGATCAGCGATGAACGCGCCGCCGGGGTGGCGTAGAGCGAGCCGGTGCCCATCGCCTTGCCGTCCGGGGTGAACTCGAGCTGGCGGGCGATGGTGTCCGGGATCTCCTTCTTCCAGCCGTACAGGTCGGAGTAGTCGTCCAGGTTGAGGATGCGGCCACCCTTGGCGAGGGTGCCCATCGACTGCCAGCCGTTGTTGACGAGCGCGATGTCCGGACCGTTCGGGTCGGCGAGGCGGAGGTTGAGGGTGTTCATCACCTGGCCCCAGTCCTGCGTGGTGCGCTTGATGGTGATGTTCGGGTGCTTCTTCTCGAAGGCCGTGACGACCGAGTCCATCCACTTGCCCTCGTCGCCCTGCCAGAAGTCGAGGATCTTGAGGGTGACGGGCTTGCCGGACACGTCTTTCGAGACGGCGTGCGAGGAGCCCGCGGCGCTGGAGCCTCCGGGTGCGCACGCTGTCAGGCCCAGGGCCAGTCCAGCGGTGAGCGCGAGCGCTCCGGCGAGGTGCCTCTTTTTCATGCGGGTCTCCTTTAACTCCACAGCAGGTGGTGGCGCCGAGATCCGGCGCGGAACCAACCGTAGCCATAACCAAACCAGATAGTCCATTCGAGAACCGAATTAACAGCCAACGGTCGAACTGGTATGGTCACCAGTGTGAAGACCCCGACGATCGCCGAGCGCGTGACCCGCGACCTCAACGCGTCCCTCAACCACGGCGTGTACCCGCCGGGCACGCGCCTGCCCGGCGAACGGCTGCTGGCCGAGAGCCTCCACGTCAGCCGGAGCACTATCCGCACGGCCCTGGAAGACCTGGAGCGACAGGGCCGGATCGCACGCTCGGCGCAGCGCGGCTGGTTCGTCCCCAGCCCAACGGTCGGAGAGCCGCCGAGCACGCTGCAGAGCTTCAGCGAGATGGCCCGGCTGCGCGGGCACACACCGACGGCGAAGGTGCTCGAGCAGAGCGTCCGGTCGGCCACCATCGACGAGGCGGAACGGCTCGGCATCGTCGCCGGCGCCGACGTGCTCGTGCTGGTGCGCTTGCGGGGGATGAACTCGACCCCGATCTGCGTGGACACCAACGTCATCCCGCTGTCGGTCGCGGCGCCGCTGGTGGAGGCCGACCTGAACGACGCGTCGCTGTACGAGTCGCTGCAGACGCTCTGCTCGGTCGACATCTACCGCAGCGCGTACAGCGTCCAGGCCGACGCGGCGAGCGCCGACATCGCCGGACTGCTGCACATCGCGTCGGGAAGTCCGGTGCTGATCGGGCGCGAGATCGCCTACGACCGCGCCGGTGGCCCGGTGCTGCTGGGCTTGAACACCTATCGGGGGGACGCGTACCGGTTCGAGGCGGACCTGTACCGGGCGGGCTAGAAGTCGCTGGGCCGACGGGGTCGCGTCCCGTCTACGCCCCGGACCGACCGGGTCCGCGCCGTTCTCCTCGCGGTGGTGCCGCACGAACTCCGCCTCCGACGAGAAGCCCCACTGCTGCGCCACCGCGCACACCCACCGCGCCCGCGGCGCCGGTGTGTTCACGACAGATTTAGAGGGGTCCTGCGTACCCGAAACGCAGGACCCCTCGACGGGCGCCCGACACCCGAAATCTCGGGAGCCCGTCGGGCGGAGGGACCACTGGGGGCGGGCCCTCCCTGGGGGGAACTGTCGGAAGCGTGTTCCTGCTGGGAGTATACGACCCGATTGGAACTTTAATCCAGGCTCTAGTTCCACGGACCCATCGCGGTCGGTACGATCGTTGTCGGAGCAGCGCGCGTGCGCGCGAGAGAAGGTGTGGAGATGCCCGTCCCGGGGGTGTCGGAGAACCGGCAGGTGCGTGTGCTGGCGCGCGATCGCGCGTACGAGTCGCTGAAGACGGCGATCCTCGACGGGACGATCCGTCCCGGCGAGCACCTGGACGACGCCGAGCTGCAGGCCTGGCTCGGGATGTCGAAGACGCCCATCCGGCAGGCCCTCCACGCGTTGACGGTCGAGGGCTTCGTGGAGACCGCCGCCCAGTCGTACACCCGCGTGGTGGAGCCCCGGGCGGAGGACGCCGTGCCGCACCTGCAGACCATCGGAGTGTTCGTCCTGGGCGTCCAGGACCTCACGCTGAGCGGACTGTCCGACGCCGACCGGGACGCGCTCGTCGGGGATCTCGACCGCTTGATCGCCGCGCTGCAGGCCGCCGACCTGGACAGCTCGATGGCGGCGTCCCGGCAGTACCACGGGCGCCTGATGGCGCTGTGCCCGAACCGTGTGCTGCTCCGGCTGGGCGAGCGGACGCTCGCGGCCCGCGCGTACTATGTCGGGGTCGCGTACCGCGCTCTCGGGATCGACTGGATGGAGGCCGCGCAGTCGTACGCCGCGCTGCGGTCCGCGCTCGCGGCCGCGGACACCCGAGGGGTGGCTGCGGCGACGCGGGAGGTCTTCCGCATCGATCCCCTGCGGCCGGCCCCCGGCGAGGGACGCGCCTGATGCCGATCCCCCGCGACAGCACCGCCGGCCCACGCGAACTCGTCCGCGAACGCGTCTACGCGCAGCTCAAAGAGGCCATCCTCTCCGGCGTGCTCCTGCCCGGCGAACGCCTGGACGAGGCCGAGCTGCGCGGCTGGCTCGGCGTCTCCGGCACACCGATCCGGCAGGCGCTGCACACGCTCAGCCTGGAAGGCCTGGTGGACACGGCGCCGCAGTCGCACTCCGCCGTCATCGCGCCGCGCCCGGAGGAGGCGCTCGACACCCTCCAGACGATCGGCGTGCTCGTGACCGGCGCGACCATCCTGACCCTCCCGCACCTGATCGCGGAGGATCGGACGCGCCTCGCCGCGCTGGCCCGGGACGTGACGGCGCAGCACCGGCGCGGCGACATCCCCTCGATCACCAAGGCTGCCGAGGCCTATTTCGGATCGATCGTGCGGGCGTGCCCGAACCCGGTCTTCATCGAGGTCGTCGCGCAGACGGGGCCGTCGCTGAGCTATCACGTCACCGTGACCCACCGCGCGCTCGACGCAGACCTGGGCGAGCTGGCGCAGGACTACACGGACCTGTCGGCGGCGCTGCTGGACGGGGACGACGAGCGGGTCATCGACGTGACGAAGCGGATCTTCCGGCTGGGGAGCGAGCGCGGCTAGCGTGCGCTCCTCGCGCCTCCCGCGGCTTAGGCTCGGGGCATGGCTCAGAACTCCCGTCCTCTCGCCCTGATCACCGGAGCGTCGCGCGGCATCGGCCGGGCGATCGCCGCCGAGCTGGGCGGCACCCACCACATCCTGGTCGGCGGACGGGATGCCGCGGGCGTCGCGGCCGTCGTGGCGGAACTGCCGTCGGCCGAGCCGTTCGTCGCGGACCTGACCGGGGACACCCTCCCGGATATCCCGCACCGGCTCGACGTGCTCGTGCTGTCCGCCGGCGTGGAGGACGGCGGCACGATCGCCGACACGGACGACGCGACCTGGCGGCATGTGTTCGAGGTCAACGTGTTCGCGGTCGCAGCGCTGCTGCGGGCGACCCTCCCGGCGCTGCGAGCGACCGGCGGGCTGGTCGTCGCCATCAACAGCGGATCCGGACTGAGCAGCGGCGCGGGCGGCGGCGTCTACTCCGGCTCCAAGTTCGCCCTCCGCGCGCTCACCGACGCGCTGCGGGAGGAGGAGCGCCCGAACGGTGTCCGCGTCACCAGCATCCACCCCGGCCGCGTCGACACCGACATGCAGCGCGCGCTCGTCGCCCGCGAAGGGCACGAATACGACGCCGCCTACACGATCACACCGGAGATGGTCGCGGCGACCGTGCGCGTCGCCGTCGATCTGCCGAACACGGGGATGGTCGAGGCGCTGACCGTGCGTCCGGTGCGGCGGCGCTGAACCCCGCCGTACCGATTCCGAACCCCGACTTTACGATCCCCGAACATTCCCCGACGAGGCTGAAGTCAGCCGGAAATCCCCCGGCCGCTTACCTCTGAACGGGAGAACCATGTCCAGACGATCCATCGGCATCATGACGGCGGCGACCGCGGGAATCGCGTGCGCGGCGCTCATCGGCGGCCCGGCCTTCGCCGACACCCCGACGCCGACCCCGACCGCATCCGCATCGCACGCCCCCAAGACACTCGCGCAACTCCAGGCCGCCGGCGCGAAGGCGACCAGCGACCGCGAGACCAAGCTCACCGCGGCGATCGCGAAGGTCGACGCCGACACGTCTCTGACCTCCAGCGACAAGTCCACGATCCTCGCGACCCTCAACACCGACCTCGCCGGCATGAAGTCCTCGGCCTCGGCCATCGCGGCCGACACCACGGCCACCCAGGCGGCCGCCGACCTCACGAAGGTCCACGACTCCTACCGTGTGTTCGCCGTCGCCCTTCCCCAGGCGCGCCTCGCGTCGGACGCCGATCGCCTCACCGGCACCACCATCCCCAAGCTGGCCAAGGAGCAGTCCGCCCTCGCCGCCCTGCTCTCGGGCAAGGACAAGGCCACGTCGACCTCCGCGCTCCAGTCCGACCTCACCGACCTGAGCGCGCAGCTCTCCACCGCGTCCCACGACGCGAGTGGAGTCGCAGCGGCGGCCCTCGGCGTGACCCCGGCCTCCTACGACTCCAACCACTCGGCGCTGTCGTCGGCGAAGTCGTCGCTCACGTCGGCGCGCGCGGCCGTGAAGAAGGCGCAGGCGGACGCGAAGGCGGTGCGGGAGGCGGTGAAGAAGTAGCGGTGAAGTGTTGCTGACCGCAGCCGTCACACCTCGACCGCGCGGGCTACCTCCCACTCGGAGGCGAGCAGCGACCAGAGCTGCTTGTCGTGGAAGACGCCGCCCACCGGCCACGCCTCCCGGAGCACACCCTCGAGGGTCATGCCCAGGCGACGCGCGACGGCCGAGCTGCGGTCGTTGTCGCTCCGGCAGCGCCACTCGGCCCGGTGCATGCCGCGCTCGTCGAACGCGTAGGCGAGCAGTTCGCGGACGGCGCTCGTGATGTGGCCGTGGCCCTCAGCGTCCGGTTCCAGCCAGCAGCCCACCTCGAAGCCGCCGGTCGCCGGCACGAATTCCACGAACATGACGCCGCCGACCAGCGTGCCGTCCGCCCAGAGACCGTAGATGCCCGCGCCCTCTCTGGCCGCGCGCTCCGCGTACCGGCCGAGCGTGGCGCGGGCGCCGGCGACGTCCTCGGTGACGAACGACGGCCCCACCCACGGCCGGATGTGCTCCCGGGCACGGTCGAGGTGCGCGGCGAACTCCTCCGCCATCCAGGGCTCGAGTGGGCGGAGTCGCGCGCCGGAGGCGAGGGTCTTCGAGAACATGAGGCCACGCTACCGGGAGCGCGCGTTCGAGGCGGCGTTGTCGACGCGCGGGAAGGCGAACATGGTGTCGCGGTCGGCCCGGTGCGCCCGGCCGTGGACCTTGCGCGGCGGCAGGACGCGCGTACCGTGTCTGGCACCTTCCAACCGGACTGAGCCCGAGGAGTCCATGTCAACAGCGACACCCACGCGAAGGTCACCCGACGGACGAACGTGGCATCAGAAGCTCATCGTCGAGGAACGCTACGTCTCTCCGGCCATCCGCAGGCGGCTGATCCTGGTCGCAGCGAGTCTCATCGTGGTCGGCGCGGTGTGCTTCACCGTGCTCCTCATCGGCGTGCTCACGCACGAGGGGCTGTCCGAACTGGACAGGTCCGTCGAGCTCTGGATCAACACGCAGCGCTCGGCGCCCGACACCGCCGTCGCGATCTCGCTCGCCATCGCCTTCGGGCCGATCGCTCTTCCGATCATCGTCTTCCTCGTGATCGCGATCTGGTTCCTCACGGCGCGACACTTCTGGCGACCGATCATGCTCGTCGCAGGGATGCTGCTCGGACTGATCGTCGCCCTGGTCGTGCCCTCCGTCGTCGAACGGCCACGGCCTCCCATCCGGCTGATGCTCTTCGGCCCCGACCCGAGTTTCGGCTTTCCGTCCGGTCATGTTCTCGGGACCGCGGACTTCCTCCTGCTCACCGCCTTCCTGATCGCGTCGCGCAAAACGAACCCGTGGTGGGCGATCATCGGCTTCGCCATCGCGGCCGTCGGAATCGCGGCCCAGATCGTCAGCCGGATCTACCTCGGCTACCACTGGCTGACGGACACTCTCGCCTCCGTCTCCCTCTCACTGATCGTCCTCGGGATCGTGATCGCCGTGGACACCTGGAGAACGGTGCGAGTGCCGGGTGAGCCCATCACCGGCGAGTACTCGAAGCTCCAGACCGACGGAACCTGACACCACGAGGAGACTGGACGAAAATGACTGGAGCAGTTGAGCGGCAGGCGAGCAAGGCGGAGGACAATCCGGCTCTCCAGCTCGCCGCGCGAATCGGATACGCCGTCAACGGATTGGTCCACGCCCTCATCGGCGCGATCGCGATCGGCGTCGCGATCGGCCGCGGAGGCGAAGCCGACCAGTCCGGCGCGCTGAGCGGCTTCGCCGGCAATCCGGCGGGCCTCGTCCTGCTGTGGATCATCGTGATCGCACTCGTGGCGTTGGGGGCCTGGCAGATCCTGCACGCCTTCCTGATACCCGGGCCGGACCCGAAGCGAACGTGGCTTCACCGGCTGGGCGAACTGGGGAAGGCGGCCGGCTACCTGTTCGTCGCCGTGACCGCGTTCAGTTTCGCGCGCGGAGCGGGACGAACTCCGTCGCGTCGTCGAAGAGCTTCACCGCGAACCTGCTCGCCGCACCCGGAGGAGTCTTCCTCCTCGTCGTTGTCGGCCTCGGCATCCTCGCGATCGGCGTCGGCTTCATCGTCCGCGGCGCGACGCGCTCCTTCCTCAAGACCATCCGCACCCCGCCCGGCCCGCTCGGCGACACCGCCAAGGCCCTCGGCGTCTTCGGCTACATCGCGAAGGGCGTTGCCATCGCCGTGGTCGGCGTGCTGTTCGGCGTCGCAGCGTTGACCTTCGACCCGAACAAGGCGACCGGCCTCGACGGGGCGCTGAAGACCCTCGCCGTGCTGCCCTTCGGCACGGTGATCCTGATCGTCATCGGAGTCGGCCTCATCGCCTACGGCGTGTACTGCGGATTCCGCGCGAAGCTGGCGATCCTTTGAGGGGTGAACCCGGGAGGAACGCCGGACACGAGCTCTAGAACCGGCCGGTGCGCCGCAGCCTGCGCGGCCGCGAGTCGGGATCCACGACGACCCGGTACAGCGGTTCCGCCCAGACACGCTGCACCCACGTCACCGGTTCGATGCGGTGACGTCGGGCCTGGCCGCGCGGCCGGGACGATCGCCGACCGGACCGGTGCCAGGCGTCGAGCGCGTCGCTCCTCTCCGTCCAGAGCGCCAGCGCGTCGGTGGCGTCACGGATCCGCGGGTCATCGGGGTCCAGACCGAGGTGCTCGGCCCACAGCCGCGCGCGGAGGTCGCGTGCGATGTCCCCTCCGACGACGGCGCAGGTGAGCTCGCTGTCGGAGGTCCAGGAACGCAGGTTGAAGTTGTCGGAGCCGCACGTCATCCAGGTGTCGTCCACGATGCAGATCTTCGCGTGCACGTAGATCGGAGTGCCGGCGTCGTTCTCGAGGTCGAAGACGCCGACCCGGCCGGGAGCCGCACGGCGGAGCAGCGAGACGGCCCGATGCTGGCCGAGTCGGCCGGGCGGCCCCGCGATCCCGCGGTCGTCGTCCGGATAGCGCGGCAGCACGACGATCACCCGCAGTTCCGGGTTCGACCTCAGGGCCTTCGCGATCCCGGCCACGACCTCCCTCGACCACAGGTACTGGTCCTCGATGTAGATGAAGGAGCGTGCGCGCGCGAAGGCTTTGAGGTAGGCGCGCGCGATGCTGCGCTCCCCGTGCGGAGCGAACGGGAACGGCGGACGCTTCGGTGCGTACGTCCTCAGCACCTGCACGGCGTGCGTTCCCGCAACCGGGGGTGGAGGGGCCGCCTCGGGGAGTGGTTTCGGGTGCCGGGGCATGTCGGCGAGACGCTGCACGAGCATCCGGTACGGGTTGCGATGATCCAGCGGGTGCGGGTCGTTCCAGCGCTCGGAGAACGTGTCCAGCAGGTCGCCGACCACGGGTCCGCGCAGTTCGAGGGCGGCGTCGTGCCAGGGCGGTCGCTCGCCGTAACGCGGGTCGATCTCCAGCGCTTGCGGATCCCCCGCGTGCTCGGCATCGTCCCGGCGGCTGTGGCAGAGGTCGATCCCGCCGACGAACGCGACGTCCCGCGACGCGTCCCGCGTGTGCCGGATCACGAAGAGCTTCTGATGGTGCGACCCGAAGGCCCGCACCCGCTGGTCCAGGAGGACCTCGCCGCCGGCGTCGTTGATCTCCCGGCCCAGCAGCGCGTTCGACAGTCCGCTCATCCGCCCCTGGATGCGTTCGCCGTGGGAACGCCACACGAGGCCGCGCACCTCCACGCCCGCGCGCGCGATGTCGGCCAGCAGCTCCCCGATCGTCGGTCCGCCCGGCAGGAGCAGCTCATCCTTGTCGCCACGCCAGTCGGTGAAGAACACCCGGTCGCCCGGCTCCAGCGCCGACAGCTCCTCGTGCAGCCGCGCGAAATAGTTGGCACCGTGGACGAGCGGCCGGACCAGGTTCCCCTCCGACCACGACGCGGATCCGGAGGGACCCGCCTGCACAGCGGACGCCGGGTTGCCCCGCTCGGCCCGGCTCAAGAACCATTCGGAGGCATCACTCGGCACGCCACGCACTCTACGCCCGAGACGCCGCCTCGACGGGTCGACCGTCTGCCGGTCTCAGGTCACGGCAAGGGACACCTTCGCCGCCGCCCGGGTTTCGGTGACCGCTGCGATCGCGGGGGCGACATCCCAGACGACGGTCCCCCGCGGCGCCTCGACGCGCCACGGGGGCGGCGTCGTCGGATAGACGCGGGTGGTGATCGAGCGGCCGGCGCTGGTGAAGACCTCAACGACCGAGCCGTCGAGGAAGACGCGGGCGGCCCACTCGACGCGGTCGCCGAACGCCTGTGCCACCGTCGCGCCGTCGGTCTCGACGCCCGGCGCGGTGCTCGCGGCGCTCCGGTCGAGCGTCAGCGTCCCGGCCTCCAGGTCCAGAGCGAGGTCCAGGAACTCGTCCGCGCCGAACCGGAGCCGGACCCTGCCGGAGACGGCGGGGACGACGAGCTCCGCCTGCGCGCCGATCGTCGCACCGTCCGCCGGTCGCGACGGCCCGTCGCGCAGCGCCTCGACCGCGGGATGCGGCGCGGTGCGGAGGGCGTCGCCGTCGAGCCACGCGCGCCGTGGCAGTGAGATGGCGCCGGCCCAGCCGGCCTCCTGCCAGCGCGCGTCCTCGCGGCCCTCCGTGATCCAGCCGAACAGCACATGCCCGTACGATCCCTCGCGCATCACCGACGCGGCGTAGAAGTGGTGCCCGTCGTCCACGCGCCGCGGGACGGGAGCCGAGTCGACCGGGAACGCCAGCACGACACCGGGGCCGCCCGCGTGCGACCAGGACGACACGATCGCCACCTCGCGTCCGTCGGCCGTGATGAGCTGCGGGCACTCCCAGCCCTCACCGGTGTCGACGCCGCCCACGACCGCGCGCTGCAGGCGGGAGAGCTCGCCCACGTAGTCCCATTCCGCGCCGTCAGCCGAGCCGTACAGCCGCATGGCCGCCGTCTCGTCGGGGAGCGCCGCGCCGACCACCATGTGCCAGCGGGAGGCGTCGCGCCAGACGAACGGGTCGCGGAACATGGTGACCCCCTCCGCGGGAGCGGGGTCGGCCACGACCTGGGTCGGCTCCCCGAAGTTCGTGCCGTCCTCGTCGGACACCGTCGTCAGGATCGACTGGTAGGGGCTGTCGTCCACCTTGCCGGAGTAGAAGGCCCGCACGCGGTCGCCGTCGACCACCGTGTTCCCCGACCAGCACCCGCCCGAGTCGAGGCCCCCCGGCACCGGGCTCATCGCCGGCCGGTGCAGCGTCCAGTGCACGAGGTCCTCGGTCGTGGCGTGCCCCCACTCGACGGGGACGGCCAGCTCGGCGTGCGAGCGCGACTGGAAGTACAGGTGCGTCGTGCCGCCCAGCTCGACCGGGCCGTTCGGGTCGTTGACGTAGCCGCGCGGAAGGCGCACATGGAACTGCGGGAGGTGGTGGTCGTGCATGAAACAGGTCTCTCTTTCGAAGCGGCCGCGCGGCCAGGATGGGGAACGCTCAGCGGAACGAGCCGGCGGTGACGCCCTCGATGAAGTAGCGCTGGGCGAAGATGAACAGCAGCACGCTGGGGATCATCGCCAGGATGACGCCGGCCAGGACCACCGAGATCGACCCGGTGCCCAGGTTGCCCTGGAGGCCGACGAGGCCGAGCGGCAGCGTGAAGTTGCTCTGCGACTGGATGAAGATCAGCGGCCGGTAGAACTCGGCCCAGAACCCTGAGAAGTTCAGGATCGCCAGGGTCGCGATCGCCGGCGAGGCCATCCGCGCGTAGACGTGCCGGAACACGCCCCAGTGCGTCGCGCCGTCGATGCGCGCGGCCTCGCCGAGCTCCCGCGGCATCTGCATGAAGTACTGCCGCATCAGGAAGGTGCCGAACGCGCTCCCGAGCGCAGGGATGATGAGCGAGGCGAGCGAGTCGCTGATCCCCATGGTCTTCACGATGACGAAGACCGGGATGATGATCGTCTGCAACGGCACCATCATGGTGGCCAGGAAGATCCCGAAGATCGTGTTCTTGCCCGGGAACGACACCATCGCGAAGGCGTAGCCGGAGAGCGTGCAGGTGATCGTCTGGCCCACCACGATGAGCACGGTCACGATGACGCTGTTGAGGAAGAACTGCCCGATCGGGATCTGGTTGAACACCGCGGCGTAGTTGCTGAAGTCGGGGCTGGTCGGGATCCACTGCGGCGGGTTGGTGAACGCCTCCGCCGGTGTGCGCAGCGAGGTGGTCAGCGTCCAGAGCAACGGGCCGAGCGCGAACACCGCGGCGAGGACGAGCAGCACCATGCCGACGATGCTGCCGACCTTGACGATCGGCCGGCGGCGGCGGCCGAGCACGACCGTCGTGCTCGGAGCGACATCTGTGGTCATTGGTAGAACACCAGCTTTCGGGCGGCGAGGAATTGGATGCCGGTCAGCGCGAGGATGATCACGAGCAGCAGGATCGCGATCGCCGACGCGTAGCCGAACTGCAGGTTCTGGAAGCCGGTCTGGTACATCGCGATCGTCGCGGTGGTCGTGGCGGTTCCCGGGCCGCCCTTCGTCATGATGAAGGGCTGGTCGAAAAGCTGCATGGCGTTGATCATCGCCACGACGGTGGCGAACAGGATGGTCGGGCTGATCAGCGGGATCTTGATCCGCAGCAGCGTGCGCCATGCCCCGGCGCCGTCGATCGCGGCGGCCTCCTGAACCTCCTGCGGCACCGAGGTGAGCGCCGCGACGAACAGCACGAAGGTGAAGCCGACCTGCTGCCACACCACGATCAGGATGATCGTGATCTGCGCTGCGACCGGGTTGGTCAGCCACGGCACCGGGGGCAGCCCGAGCTGCGTCAGGTAGTAGTTGACCAGCCCGAACTTCGCGTCGAACAGGTAGCCCATGAAGATCGACACGGCGGCGGTGGAGGCCAGCAGCGGCAGGTAGAACGCGGTGCGGAAGAACACCTTGGTGGACTTCCGCTTGCGGCTGTTGACGAGCACCGCGAGCAGCAGCCCCACAGAGATCTGCAGTACCACGATGCCGATGGCCATCACGATGGTCACGCCGAACGACGCGAGGGTCGAGCCGTCGGAGAACAGCCGCGTGAAGTTGGCGACGCCGACGAACTTGGGAGGCGAGATGACGTCCCACGAGAAGAACGAGAGCCCGAGGGAGGCGAGGATCGGGATGAACGTGAACACGGCGACGAACGCCACCGCGAGCCCGATCATCGAATAGCCGAACGCGCCCTCCCGCCGGGCCGCCCGTCGCACACCGGGGCGACGGACGGCACGGCGAGGAGAGGTCGCCCCATTCACGCGCGGGCGCTCCTGGGTCTGGACAGCCATCAGGACGCCTGCGCAGCCTTCTCGAAGTCGGACTGCATGCCGTCGAGCGCCGCCTTGGCGTTGCCCGACGAGATGGCCTGCGTGGTCCGCTGGTTCAGCGAGGTGGCGAGGGCGTTGTAGTACGGCGGCGCCGAGATCGGCACCGAGCCCTCGAGCTGGTCGTAGAACACGGACCAGTGCTCGGGTCCGGTCGTCTTGTACCGGTCGGCCGTCAGCAGCTGCTTGCGGCCCGGCGTTGTGACGTTGCCCGGGAACATGATGTCGAAGGTGGAGGGCTCCACCATCATCTTCACGACTTCCCAGGCCAGGTCCTTGTTCTTCGACGAGTTGAAGATTCCGTACCCGCCGGCGCCGAAGAGCGACTTGTTGCTCTTCCAGGTCGGGAAGCGCTGCACGTCGAAGCTGCCGTCGGCCATGCCCGCGTTGTGCAGGCCGCCTGCCCAGAACCCGCCGCCGATGGTCATTCCGATCCGGCCGGTGGAGAACAGCCCCTGCAGGGTCGAGCCGCCGCCGACGTCGGGCGACGGCGAGAGGCCGGAGCGCTGGAGGTCGACCACGTACTCGAGCGCCTCGATCGCGGCCTCCGAGTTGGCCGTCGGCGTGCCCCACTTCCAGCCGCCCTTGCGGCCGTGCACGCCGACCGGGTTGTTGGCGAAGGCCTTGCTCCACAGCCAGTCGCCGCCGGAGTACTTGCCCTCCTCGAGCAGGTTGCCGTTGTTGGCGTAGAGGAACGAGGTCCAGCTCCCCCAGAGGCGCACCACCCAGTCGAAGGCGTTGACGTCGCCGCCGAGACCGTTGATCTTGGTCGCGTAGGTGTGGAACTCGTCCATCGTCCAGTTGTCGGAGGGCCGGGAGAGCCCGGCCCTCTGGAAGAGGTCCGTGCTGTAGAACATGCTGCCGGCGTTGAAGCTGTCGGGCAGCTCGTACAGGTGGCCCTGGTACATCATCGACTCGACCAGCGCCGGGTGGATCTGGTCGAAGTAGGTCTGCAGGGACGACAGGTCCTTGGTGACGTAGCTGTCCAGCGGGATCAGGAGGTCCTTGGAGGCCATGAGCTGCAGGCCCTCGGTCGCGACGCTCACCAGGTCGGGGGCGGCCCCGGCCGCGATCTGGGTGAGCACCTTCGCGAGGAAGTCGTTCCAGTCGGTGCCGTTGATCGCGGTCACCTGGAGCGTGGCGTTCTTGTCGAGCTTCTTGATCTGCGGCTGCAGTGTGTTTTGCAGTGCCGTGGCCGCCTTCTGGTCGCCGAAGTACAGCATCTTGATGGTGCCCGATGCGTTCGTGCCGCCACCCGCGCCTGCGGTGGAGCACGCAGCCAGCGAGGCCAGTCCCGTCAATGCCAGCCCGGCCCCGCCGAGCTTGAGCAACGTGCGACGGTCAATGGCCGGTCCGAATGTGTTGGTCATCCGTGCGCTCCTCTCTGAGCGTCTGGGATGCGGCGGGGGTGCCGCAACCCGACTAATACGTATTGGGGTTCCGAGCATAACTCGCCGGCATCGCAATTGCAAATACGTATTGGCTTCTGTGGCATGATCGTTGCGGGAGGATCGCATCATGGCTGGAAACGACAACAGGGCGCCGAAGCGCGTCACCATGAAGGACGTCGCGAAACGCGCTGGGGTGTCGCAGCCGACGGTGTCCTTCGTGCTCAACGACCGGCGCGACATCTCGGTGGCGCCGGAGACGCGGGCGCGCATCCTCCAGGCGGCGAAGGAGCTGCGCTTCCAGCCCAACCGCGCCGCGCAGTCGCTGCGCTCCAACCGGCCGTTCACCATCGGGGTGATCGCGGACCGTGTCGTCTCGCAGCCCTACGCCGGTCAGATCGTGCTCGGTGTGCAGCAGGCGGTCCAGCCCGCGGGCTACGTGTCGTTCGTCGTCGAGATCTCCGAGACGCCGGACAACGGCAAGGCGGCCGTCGAGAACCTGGTCCGCCAGGGCGTCGCCGGCCTGGTCTACGCCGCGCCCGGTCCCGAGCCGGTGAAGGCGGTGGACGTCGGGGAGGACATCCGGACGATCTTCGTCAACTGCTGGCCGGAGAACCTGCCCGACGCTGCGCTGGTGCTCGCCGACGAGTACCAGGGCGGCCGGGATGTCGCGGCGGCGACCTTCGCCGCGGGCCACCGCGACGTCGTCTTCCTCGGCGGACCGGCGTCCGACTACGCGTGCCAGGAGCGCGAGCGCGGCCTCGTCGACGCGGCCGTCGCCGCCGGGATCGACCCCGCGTCGATCCGGCGCGAGTACGGGACGTACCACGTGTCCTCCGGCTACGACCTCGCTGCGCGCGTCCTGCAGGAAGCGACGCCGACGGCGCTCGTGTGCGGCAACGACCGGATGGCGGTCGGAGCCCTGCTCGCCTCGCACTCCGCCGGGCTGGAGTGCCCGCGGGACATCAGCATCGTCGGCTTCGACGACCAGCCCGAGCTCGCCGCCGAGCTGCACCCGCCGCTTGCGACCGTCGCACTCCCGCACCTCCAGATGGGGATGACGGCGGGCAGCCTTCTGATCGCGGACGACGAACCGCAGGGGCGCACCCTCGTCCCGTGTCAGTACATCGAGCGCGCCTCGCTCGCCGCGCCGCGGACGGCGTCGGCGCGGTGAGGTCGACCACCCACTTCCGGCCGCCGGGCGGGTTCGTCGGCGATGTCATCCCGTTCGAGAAGGACGGCACGGTCTGGCTCTACTATCTCCTCGACACCCGCGACCCGCGCCGGCCGGTCGACCGCGACGAGGGGATGCCGTGGGCGGCGGTCACGACCCGCGACTTCGCAACCTTCGCGGACCGCGGTGCGGTGCTGCCCTCGGGCGGACCAGCGGCCGAGGACTTCGACTGCTACACCGGCAGCGTCGTCACGGACGACGACGGCCTCCTCCATCTCTTCTACACCGGCCACAACCCGCGCATCCGCACCGCGGACGGTGACGCGCAGGTCGTCTGCCACGCCACCTCGGGCGGCGATCCCGCCGTGTGGGAACGGCATCCCGAGTGGACTTTCGGCGCCCTCGACGGGTACGCGCCGGAGGACTGGCGCGACCCGTTCGTCTTCCGCACCGCACCCGGCGAGCCGTGGCAGATGCTGCTGGCCGCGCGCCGGCAGGACGCCCCGTACCGGCGCTCCGGCCTCGTCGCGCGGCTGGTCTCGGACGACCTCGTGCACTGGCGCGACGCCGAGCCGCTCTGGGACCCGCGCCGGTTCATCGCCCAGGAGTGCCCGGACGTCTTCCCGTGGGGCGACCACTGGTACCTCGTCTACTCGGAGTTCTCCGACTCCTTCCAGACCCGCTACCGCGTCGCCGACTCCCCCGAAGGCCCGTGGCGGGCGCCCGAACGCGACACCGTCGACGGCCGCGCCTTCTACGCCTCCAAGACCGTCGAGCTCGACGGCGAGCGGCATTTCATCGGCTGGATCGCGAGCAAGGAGGGCGAGAGCGACGCCGGCGCCTGGCAGTGGGCCGGCACGATGGCGGTGCTGCGTGCCGGCCAGGAGGCCGACGGATCGCTGTCGTTCGGGCTCCCCCGCGCGGTCTCCGCGCTCTACGACTCCGTGCGCGACCTGCGCGGCGACCTGACGGCCTTGGACGGCACCGACGCGGCCCCCGGTGCCGGCGCGATCGACCGCTACGCCGCGTGGCTCGGTCCGCGGCTCTCGTCCGAGACGCTGCTGGTGGCGGAGTTCGACATCGCGCCGGGCACGCAGGCGTGCGGCCTCCTGCTCCGAGCCTCCGACGACGGTGAGCAGGCGTACGTGCTCCGCCTCGAGCCGCAGCGCGACCGGCTGGTCTTCGACCGGTGGCCCCGCGGGACCACCGGCGGCGAGCAGTGGCAGATCCGCGGGGACGTCCCGCACGCCGTCGAGCTGGAGCGGCCCGTGCCGCTGCGGCCGGGACGGCACACGCTGGAGGTCCAGCTCGACGGCGACCTGTGCGTCGCGGTGGTGGACGACCGCGTAGCGCTCAGCACGCGCGTCTACGACCTGACCTCGGGGCACGTCGGCGTCTTCGCGACCGACGGGGAGTTCGAACTGGTGCGCCTGGAGGCCCGGACCCGTTCGTAGCGGAGGACCTCGCTTGACATCCGGGGAGGCGCTGCTTACCCTACCAATACGAATTATCTATACGAATTAGCTACGTGAATCAAAGGAGATGACCATGTTCGCGAACCTGGGTGGCTGGCACTTGCTCGTGATCCTCGCGGTGGTGCTGCTGTTGTTCGGCGCCACGCGACTGCCCGCCCTCTCGAAGGGCCTCGGACAGTCCATCCGGATCTTCCGCAAGGAGGTCCACGACCTCTCGGACTCGGACGCGCCCGCGAAGCAGCCGGAGGGCGTCGCGGGCTCCGACGGGATCACCACGCGCGGCTGAGCGTGCCGTCATGAGCTTCGAGAAACTGCTCGTGCTCGGCGTGATCGCGGCGTTCCTGATCGGGCCGACCCGCCTCCCGGCCTACGCGTCGAAGCTCGCGCTGGCCGTCCGCAAGCTGCGCACGCTCGCCGACGACGCCCAGCGCGCAGTGCGAGAGGAGGTCGGGGACTCGGTCGACGTCGACTGGCGCTCGTTCGACCCGCGCCAATACGACCCGCGGCGGATCATCCGCGAGGCACTGCTCGCGGAGCCGGCGTCCGTCGAGACCGCCGCCTCGGCGCTCGAGGGCACCCGCCAGGAGTCACCGTGACCAGGCGCGGCGCCCGGATGACGCTCGCCGCGCACGTGTCCGAGCTGCGCCGGCGCGCGGTGCGCTCCGCCGCAGCCCTGCTGGCCGGCACCGTCGGCGGCTGGTTCGTCTCGCCCCTCCTGCTCGCGGCGCTCCGTGCGCCGATCGCGCAGGCGGCGGCCTCCCAGCACCGGCTCGCGGCGCTCAACTTCGACACCATCACGGGAGCCTTCGACCTCCGGATGCAGGCCGCCTTCGCGATCGGGCTGGTGGCCTCCAGCCCGATCTGGCTCTACCAGGTGTGGGCGTACCTGGTGCCCGCCCTGAGCCGGAAAGAGCTCCGCTACGGGTTCGGCTTCTTCTTCACCGCGGTGCCGCTGTTCCTCGGCGGCTGCGTCGCCGGCTGGCTGATCGTGCCGCACATCGTGCTGCTCCTGACGGGGTTCGCCGCCGACGGGTCGTCCTCGTTCATCCAGGCCAACGACTACTTCCAGTTCGTGCTGAAACTCGTCGTCGCCGCCGGATTCGCCTTCGTGTCCCCGGTCTTCCTGGTCCTGCTCAACCTCCTCGGCATCCTGTCTGCGCAGTCCATCCTCAGGAGCTGGCGGATCGCCTTCCTCGTCATCCTCGGCTTCACGGCCATCGTGACGCCGTCCGCCGACGTGATCTCGATGCTGCTCCTCGCCGGGCCGCTGATCGCGCTGTACTACCTGGCGTGGTTCGTCGCGGCGCTGCACGATCGGAGGGCGTCGCGCGTGCCGGCCTGACCGGCAGCGTCCACGCAGAGAAGCTCCCCGCCCGGTCTTCCGGACGGGGGAGCTTCTCTGTGCGGGGATCAGTTCCAGATCGACTTCACATGCCAGGCCTGCATCGAGTCGATCCCCGCGGTGCCGCCGGTGGCGAAGGCGCTGACGCCCGTGCTCGCCGCATCCGGGAAGATCTGCTCGGTGATCACCCGGGTGCCGTCCGCCGTGAAGACCTCGACGGACGAGGCGTCGATCAGGATGCGCAGCCCGATGCCGCCCGCGCTGTCCAGCGCCACCGGCGCGGTGGCGCGCCCAGGGAACGCGGCGTTGAAGCCCGTGTCGCCGGAGTGCGTGCGGTCGACGTACAACTCGCCGGTCGTGGTGTCGTAGCCGATCTGCGTGTACTGCCCGCCTCCGGTCCGCACGTTCAGGCCGAAGGCGGACGCCGTTCCCGCCGTCAGGCGCGCCTCCACGTCCAGCTCTGCGCCGGACACCGCGATCGGCTTCGTGCCCGTGACCGCCTGCTTCCGCACGGTCGTGACCGGCCCGGTGCGCAGGTTCGCGAGCGCCTCCACCGGAGTCTGGACGAGCCGGACCTTCCCGCCGATCGTCCGCAGGGACTCCGTGCGCGGGATGGACTCGGCGCCCTGCCACGGCGAGGTCGGCACGTTGGCCGCGTACGCCCAGTTGTTCATCCAGGCGATGTCGACGCGCTGGCCTCCCGGAGCGTCGTTCCAGGTGTTCTCGGCGTAGAAGTCCGAACCGTAGTCGATCCAGGAGGCGCGCTGGAGCTGGTTCAGGGCCGGCTGGTCCGCGAGACTGAAGTCGTCGGCCAGGATGTGGCCCCAGCCTCCCGTCGCGTTGTCGACGATCCGGATGCTGGCCTGCTTGCCCTGCAGGTCAGCGACATTCCACGACGCCCAGTCGAGGCTCTCGCTGTTCTTCCCGGTGGCCGAGCGGACCACCTGGCCATCCACGACGAGATCGACGGAGGTCTGCGTGTCCCAGACCGGCGCCTTCTCGTTCGCGAGCACGATGTCGCCGACCATGAGGTGGCCCCAGCCGGTGGAGCCGTCGTTCTGGTCGACCACCTGGAGCTGCGCCTGCTGACCCCGGTACGCGGAGGTGTCCCACGTCGTCCATGCCAGCGACCCGGAGTTGTTGCCGGTCGCGGTCGCGACCACCGTGCCGCCGATGACGAGGTTCACCGCGGTCGGGTTCGGCTGGCTCATCGGATGCGTGCCGCCCGCGACCTGGAGGTCGATATAGGGGAGGTCACCGTGAAGGTCGGCGAGGTGATCGTGCCCTCCCCCGGATCGCCGTTCGGCCCCCAGGTGTCGAGCACGCCCGAGCTCACCTGGTTCCCCAGCGTCTCGTGGCTGGGCCCGGTGCCGACGAACGCGCCGGTCGTCGTCCAGCCGGGGTCGTACGAGGAGCCGGAGAAGTCGGTGAGCACGGTGCCCTGCGGCAGGGTCCCGAAGGGCACCGCTCCGGCGGCGTACGGGTTGTCGCCCCCGCCGACGAGGAAGTTGAGCCGGCTCTTGTCGATGGTGAACCCCGGGGAGGTCAGCGTCCCGGTGGCGGCGTCGCCGCCGGTGAAGCTGTCCACGAAGTGGCTGCCCGGGTAGCCGGTGACCGGTTGCTGGTCCGGAAGGGCGCCGGACGCCGGGGCTGCGCCGAAGGCCGTCCCGGCGGTGGTCCAGGCCCCGTAGCCGCCGGAGTCGAACGTGTCGAGCGGCGTCCCCGCCGGCGGCGTGTACGTCGCGGGCCCGTCCGGGACGAACGTTGCGCCGTCGAACGCGCCGACGAAGTACTGCACGCCGGTGCTCCCGACGCTCACGCTCAGCACCCACTTCTGCGTCTTCGCGTCGCCGTCGACCGGGAGCGGATAGAGGTCGGGCATCTCCCACACCCCCGTGGTCGCGCCGGCCGGCCCGAAGGCGCCCGCCTGCGTCCACGTCTTGAGGTCGGGCGACGTGTAGAAGGCCACCTTGTACTGGTCGCTCAGCGCGACGGCCATCATCCACTCGTGCTTCGGCGCGTACCAGAACACTTTCGGGTCGCGGAAGTTGACCGAGTGGAGGTCGATGACGGGGTCGCCTGCGTACCGCGTCCAGGTGCGGCCGTCGTCAACGCTGTAGGCGATGTCCTGCGACTCCACGTTCGTGCCCGCCTGGACGCTGGTGTAGACCGCGACCATCGGCGGGTTCTTCGCGGTGCCGAACCCGCTGGTGTTCTGCGTGTCGACCACGGCGCTGCCGGAGAAGAACGCGCCCGCGCCCGGGTCGGGCGCCGGGCCCTTCACGTCGATGTTCGTCCAGTGCACCAGGTCCTTGCTCACGGCGCCGCGCCAGGTGCCGTAGCTGAACAGGTAGTACAGGCCGTCCTTGTAGACCAGGCCGTTGGGGTCGCCGATCCAGCCTGTCGGCAGGGAGTAGTGGAACTGGGGGCGGTAGGGCTCGCCGTAGGTGGTGGATGGGGTCGGTGCCGGGGTGGCCGCCGCGGGGCTCACGGCGGGGGCGAGCCCGGCCAGTGCGAGGCTTGCGGCGGCTGCCGCAGCGACGACGGCCGCGACGCGACCCCTGGGTCGGCCGGGACGCTGCCGCAGGAGCGCGCGCGGAGGGTGCGGGAATCGGAACATGAGGGTGACCTTCCTCTCTGAAGGCGTTCGCGGGAGGCGGTGCTCGCCGCGGGGTGTCGGTTCGATTCACGAACCAATACGTATTGGTCGCGGTCGAAAAGATTGGCTCGACGTATCAATACGTATTGGTTAAAGTGATCAGTACGTAGTCTGGATCGCTCCGCCGCGCAGGTCAACCCCACGGCGGCGCGGTCCGCTCCCGAACGCGCATGAAGGAGATCGCAGCATGGCATCGTCGACCGCCGACACCCCGGGCACACCCGCTCCCGGCGCACCCGCTCCCGCCGCAGCCGTCCTGGTCGCCGGCGAGGCCCTCATCGACGTCATCCGGTCCGGCGACGCGACCCGGGAGCACCCGGGCGGCTCCCCCGCGAACGTCGCGCTCGGCCTGGCGCGCCTCGGAGTGCCCACCGCGTTCCTGACCGCGCTCGGCCGCGACGCGCGCGGCGCCGCGATCGCCGCCCGGCTCGCCCGCGACGGGGTCGACATCCTGCCGGAGTCCTGGCTGCTGCCGGCGACGTCGAGCGCCGTGGCCACCATCCAGCCCGACGGCTCGGCACGGTACGCCTTCGACATCGCGTGGACGTTGGCCGAGACGGTCGAGCTCCCGGCGGTGCGCCACATCCACGTCGGTTCGATCTCGGCGTTCCTGGCTCCCGGCGCCGACCGGATCGAGCACCTCGTGATGACCGCCACCGCCGATGTGACCGTCAGCGTGGACCCGAACATCCGTGCCGACCTGGTCGGGGAACCGCGTGCCGCACGCGAGCGTTTCGAGCGGCTGGCTGCGCGCGCCGACCTCGTCAAGCTCAGCGACGAGGACGCCCGCTTCCTCTACCCCGGGCGCTCCGACGCCGACACGGCCGTGGCCCTCGCCTCCCACGGCGCGATCGTCGCGGTCACTCGAGGATCGGCAGGCTCCCTCCTCGTCTCGGGCGACACCCAGGTGGAGGTCGACCCGATCCACGTGGACGTCGCGGATACGGTGGGCGCCGGCGACAGCTACATGGCCGCACTGCTCGCCTGGCTTCTGACGGGCGACCTGCGCCGCCGGCCGCGCAGCGCGGCCGAGCTCGCGGAGGCCGGCGCGTTCGCCGCCCGGGCCGCGGCGATCACGGTCTCCCGAGCGGGCGCGGAGCCGCCGCGGTCGGCCGAGCTGGACTGACGCGAGCGACCGCTGGCAGCGGGCCGGAGCCGTCGCTCCCGGCTGGGACCCGAGGGATCTGTCGCAGACGACTGACGCCCCCGCCTTCGAGCGTCGGCTATCCCGTGGGCCGGTCGTGGGAGCAGAATGGCCAGAACGCAGATCCCCTGAGCCGAAGGAGCACCATGTCCGCACCCTCTGCAGCTCCGAGCCCGACCGACAGCCTGCGCCGTCGCTCGCGGGAGGCGCTGTCCGCGCTGGCCCTCCAGTTCCTGCTCGGGATGGCGGCAAACCTCATCGGCGAGCCGAAGGGCACCTTCGCGATCGTCGTGGACACGATCATCGTCATTCTGCACATCCTGGTCGCGATCGGCCTGGTCGTGGTCAGTATCCGGCTGCTCGTCGCCGCCCGCAGGGCCGGTGTCGGCCGGCGCCTGGCGCTCTGGGGGCTCGTCGTCATCGTGATCACGTTCCTGGCGGGCGTCGGCACGATGGCCAGCGGCAGCGAATGGGCGTCCTACGTGATGGCGGTCGGGTTCCTGGCCGCAGCGGCCCTGTACGGCGGGACGTTCTTCGCGTCGTACGGGATCGGGAACGCGTCGCGGGCGTAGCTGTCGACGGCGCCGCCGCCCGGGCGTGTCGTAGACTACCCGGGTGGATCTGCTCATCTCGTCTCAGCCCGTCGGGCGTCTGGAGGTCGTCGGCGTTCTCCTCGCCGGCGTGAGATAGCCCTGCCTCTCTTCCCGTGATCCTGCGCGCCCTCTTCGCGCGCTCCCGCTCGCATTCGTGCGCCTTGCCGCGCCGCCGCTTCCCGTTCGGAGGCCCTGCGAGCCCCATCGCACCGGACCCGGCCACGCCTCGGCGTCCCGCGGTCCGCAGAACAGACAGGACCTCCATCCATGCTTCCCCTGAACGAGCAGCAGCTCCGCTCCTCCTTCGTCAACGCCTCCCAGCGCGAGCGCAAGGAGCTCACCCTCCCCGACCTGGCGAACACGCGCTGGGACGACCTCGACTACCTCGGCTGGCGCGACCGCAAGAACCCGAACCTGGGCGCTGTGGTCGCTGAGGTCGACGGCGAACTCGTCGGCGTCCTGCTGCGGAAGGCCGACGGCGGCGTCCGCAGCCGGCCGCAGTGCTCGTGGTGCGAGGACGTGCACCTGCCCAACGAGGTCGTCTTCTTCATCGCGAAGCGCGCGGGCGCGGCGGGCCGCAACGGCAACACGCTGGGCACCCTCGTCTGCGCCGGCTTCGAGTGCTCGGCGAACGTCCGCAAGCGGCCGCCGCTCGCCTACGTCGGCTTCGACGTGGAGGCCGCCCGCCTCCAGCGGATGGACGCACTGCGGGAGCACGTCACGACGTTCCTCCGCCGCGTCGCCGAGGGCTGACGCGCGGAGGCCGCGGCCTCGCGAACGCCCGTCAGTGCTGTGGAAGCGTGATGGCGCCGGTGTTCGTGAGGCCGTCGGCCTCGGCGACGCCGAGGTCGGTCTCCGGAAGGGTGCGCTCGATGTGATCGCGGAGCGAGCTCATAGGGTGGTTCCTATCGTGCTGTGGGGGTGACCGGGAAATCTTCCGCCATTCAACCTGAGAAGACGCAGAGCGCCCGGGATTGAATGGCGGTATCGTCGCGGCATGTGCCGGAACATCCGCTGCCTCCACAACTTCGAGCCGCCCACGACGGACGATGAGGTCAGGGAGGCCGCCCTCCAGTTCGTCCGCAAGGTCAGCGGCTCGACGCGCCCCTCCCGAGCGAACGCCGCCGCGTTCGACCAGGCGATCGACGAGGTCGCAGAGGCCACCCGCCGCATGCTCGATCAGCTCGTCACCAACGCGCCGCCGAAGACCCGCGAGACAGAAGCGCTCAAGGGGCGGGCGCGGCACGAGAAGCGGATGGAGCGCGAGGTGCGGATCCGGACGGCGGTCGGGTGACGGCTCCGGAGCCGACTGCTCACTCCGCCGGCGGCACCCCTCCGGCACCAGCCACACGAACCCGTGCCCGGCGAGCGCTACGCCCTCCCGGAGGTCGTGGCCTTCACCGGTCACCAGATCCGTCCACAGCGCAGCCCGTCCGGCGAGCGCCCACGCCTCGACGCGCTCCGGGTAGTCGCCGAAGTTCGCCAGCACAAGGAGCGGACGCTCTTCCTCCCCGGGCCGGAGATACCCGAGGACCCGCGGATTCCCGGTGTCCAGCGCGACGAGCTCGCCGCCGCCGAACTGGCTGTTGCGCCGGCGGAGCTCGATGAGCCATCGCATCCGCGCGAAGAGGCCGCCGGCCGGCGTCGTCGCATCCGTCCGCTCCTCATACAGCCGCGACGGATGCGCCGGCCTGCCGACCCACCGGGAGTCGTCCGCGCGCCCCTCGACCTCGAGCTGCCCGTAATCGTTGAGCTGGCCGACCTCGTCGCCCAGGTAGATCAGCGGGATGCCACCTGTCGACAGTGCCAGGGAGTACGCGAGCAGCACCCGGCCCGGTCCGCCCGCGTCGCTCGACTCGCAGCCGGCCAGCGAGGCGGTCGTCCCGGCGACCCGGCTGTCGCCCGTCTTCGGGTTGTACTGGAACGCGACGCCCCGCGCGAAGCTGCCCTCGAAGCGGCCGGTGTAGTAGTCGTTGAGAAAGCGGCGGTGGAGGTACGGGTCGATGCCGAACCGGACGGCGTCCTCGTCCGCGAACGTCCAGCCGATATCGTCATGGCTCCGCACGTAGTTGACCCAGGCGGTCCCGGCCGGCGTCCGGTGGCGGTCGGCCAGCGCGCTCTGGAGCAACCGCACGTCGCGGGTCGCCATCGCCTCCCAGGTCAGGGCCATCTGCAGCGGGTTGTAGCTGAGCTGGCACTCGTCCGGGCGCACGTACGACAGCACGTCGTCCGGGTGCACGATGGCCTCCGAGAGGAAGACCATCGCCGGCGCGGCGATGCGGCAGACGGCGTTGAAGGCCTGCAGCAGCAGGTGCGCCTGGGGGAGGTTCTCGCTGGAGGTGCCGAGCTGCTTCCAGATGAAGGGGACGGCGTCCATCCGCAGCACCTCCACTCCGAGATTGGCGAGGAAGAGCATCTCACCCGCCATCGCCCGGAACACGGCCGGGTTGGAGTAGTTGAGGTCCCATTGGAACGAGTGGAACGACGCCCAGACCCAGGTGCCGTCCGCGAGCTGCACGAAGGACCCCGGGTGATCGTCCGGGAAGATCTCCCGCGTCGTCTCCTCGAACCGGTCCGGCTGCTCGCGCGAGTCGAACATCCAGTAGAAGCCCCGGTAGACCGGGTCGCCCGCGGCCGCACGCCGCGCCCACTCGTGGTCGCTCGCGGTGTGGTTGAAGACGAAGTCGACGGCGAGCGAGATGCCGTTCGCGCGCAGCGCCTCCCCCAGCGCCCGGAGGTCGTCGATGGTGCCGAGCCGCGGGTTCAGGTCCCGGTAGCTGGAGACCGCGTAGCCGCCGTCCGAGTTGCCCTCCGGAGTGCGGAACGGCGGCATCACGTGCAGGTAGTTCAGGCCGAGTTCCCGGAAGTAGGGGATCCGCTCCGGGAGGCCCGAGACGCCGCCCGCGTAGAGGTCGGCGTAGCAGACGCCGCCGAGCATCGCGTTGGACTGGAACCAGTCCGGCCGCTCCGAGCGCCGGCGATCGAGGTCCTTGAGCGCGGCGGAGCGTTCCCGCCAGGACGTGTCAACGAGCTCCAGGGTGCTCGCGAGCGCCGCCGACAGTCCCGGATGGCCGCCGTAGATCGCGCCGAGGAGGCGGCGCAGGCGCTCCCCTCCACCGCGAGCCTGCGCTCGAAATCGCGACGTTCGCCCTCGATCGTGCTGCTTCCGATGCTCACGTGACCCACCGTAGGGCGCGGCATCCGATCGACCAAGAGATTTTCGGCGCGCGACGGCGCGCGGTGAAGGGGGCGCTCCGGCCTCAGACCGTGCGCGGCGCCTTGGCCGCGTTGGCCTCCAGCTCCTCGCGGTTCTGCCGCACCACATAGGCGGGACGATCGCGCTCCACGCGCCAGCTCTCCGAGAGCGGGCCGAGGTTGACCGTGTCGAAGCCGAACTCGTCGTAGATCGAGGTCACCAGCGCCGCGGCGTCCTCGTAGTCGCTCGCCGTGGCGAGGGCGCGACGGTTCTCGGTGCCCGCCGGCGACCCAGTGGTCGCGATGTCCCGCGCACCGATGTGGTTGAAGCCCTTGGCCACGCGCGACTCCGGGAGGTGCGCCTGCAGGAGTCCCGAGGTGGTCGCGGTCCCGTCGTCGAGCTCGGCGATGTGGCCGTCCCGCTCGAAGTAGTAGTTGTTCGTGTCGATCACGACCTTGCCTGCCAGCGGCTCGACGGGGATGTCCCGATAGCTGCGCAGCGGGACGGTCACCACCACGAAATCGCCCGCCGCTCCGGCTTCCGCCGCCGTCGCCGCCGTGGCCGACGGGCCCAGCTCGGCGACCAGCTCCGCGAGCGTCTCCGGCCCGCGCGAGTTCGCGATCGTGACCGTGTAGCCGTGCTGGATGAAAGTGCGGGCGAGTGCCTGGCCGATGTGGCCTGCTCCGATGATTCCTACGTTCGTCATGCTGGGTGCAACAGAAGCGGCCCGGGAGAATTCCACGAGGCATACGCTGTCGCCATGCACCGCGCGACGCGGGGATCCGCAGGCCGCACGCGCGCCCGCCTCGGAGCGGCCGCGCTGGGCGGCCTGCTGCTGCTCGCGGGATGCGCCGCCTCCGGGACCCCGTCGCCGACGGCCTCCCGCGCGTCGGGCACGCCGTCGCCCTCCCGCCCGACGCCGTCGGGATCGTCGACGCCGGTCGCCGTGCCGCTGCCCGGCGTCACGTCCTGGTCCTCGTACCACGCCGGTCCTGCGCGCACCGGGGCGGTCGCCGCCGGGGCATCGCTCGCCTCGCTCACCCGCGCCTGGTCGGCCGACCTCGGCAGCGCGGTGTTCGGCCAGCCCGTCGTCGCGGGCGGCCGGGTGATCGCGGCGACCGAGACGAACCGGGTGGTCGCGCTCGACCCCGCCGGCGGGAAGGTCGTCTGGTCGGCCTCCCTGGGCGCACCGCTGACGGACGTCGGCTCGGTCGCCGGCTGCGGGGACATCGACCCGCTCGGCGTCACCAGCACGCCTGCCGTGGACGCCGCCACCGGGACCCTGTACGTCGTGGGCGAGGTGAGCACCGGCGGAGGCGCGGTTCATCACCAGCTCGAGGGCTTCAGCGTCGCCACGGGGCAGCTGGTGCTCTCCGAGAACGTCGACCCGCCGCTCCCCTCCGGCGAGGACCCGGTCCACCTCCTCCAGCGGGCGTCACTCGCTGTGGCGAACGGCCGCGTCTACATCGCCTACGGCGGCAACTACGGCGACTGCGGCGCGTACCACGGCTGGGTCGTCGCGGTGAACGAGACGGGCGCGCCCGGCCTCGTATCCTTCGAGGCGGCAGCGGATGGCCAGGGCGGCGCGATCTGGCAGGGCGGCGGCGCGCCCGCGGTCGACGCGGCCGGCGACCTGTACGTGTCGACAGGCAACTCCAACCCCGACCCGCCGGGCAGCGGGCCCGACCCCATCCAGTACGCGGAGAGCGTGCTCAAGCTGTCGCCCGACCTGAAGCCGCTCGCCGCGTTCACGGACCAGGGCGCGGGCGGCGACGACGACCTGGGGACGGGCAACCCGGTGCTACTCCCCGGAGGCCTCCTGTTCGTCGCCGGGAAGACCGATGTCGGTTTCCTCCTGCGCCAGTCGGACCTGTCCGAGGCGGCGAGCATCAGCGGGATCTGCGGCAGCGACCCCGACGGCGGCGCAGCGTACGACCAGACGACGAACCGGCTCTTCGTCCCGTGCAGCGGAGGGGGCATCCAGACTGTGGACCTGACCGCCGGTCAGCGTGGCCGGCGCCTCCCGGGCGCGAACGGGGCCCCGATCATCGTCGGAGGGACGGTGTGGGCGGTCCAATACCCGGGCGGGACGGTCAGCCAGTTCGACGCGGCGAGCGGCGCAGTGATGCAGCAGCGGCCTGTGGGCGACTCGGTGCCGCACTTCGTGAGCCCGAGCACAGGGCTCGGGATGCTACTGGTGGGGACGGACTCGGGGGTGGTCGCGTTCCGCGGGGGCGGGTGAGTGTCGCGTCGGCGGGAGCGGGCGGCCACATCGACCGGTCACAGATCACCGAACCCGAACGACGAACCGTCCGGCTCTTCCGAGAACGGCCCGTCGCTCGTTTCCTCATCGACGAGTTCGATCCGGACCGCTGTGCTGGCCGTGATGAAGATCTCGCTGACTCCGGTGGGAGAGAGGAATGGCACGAACGCGCCACCAGCGCGCGCGGCTGCGACGATCGCGGCCTTGCTGGTCCGCACGTCCTCGATCGGTCGGTAGAGGATTCTGTCGATCCTGAAGAGTACGAGCACGCCGCGCCGCCTCTCCTTGTGGATGTACGGAACGGTACGCGTTCCGCGCTCGATTACCAGCACTTGCGTGGGCCGCGGCCCGTGCACCTCGAACCTTTCGGCTTCCTTTTCGGGTTCGCCGTGTAGGGTGGTCGGAGGCCGACCGGAGGATTCGTCCTCTGCGTCGGGCGTGATCACGCGTTTCCGATCGTGTGACCGAGACGGTCCCGCATCAGAAACCGGTCCTTCCCATCCGGGTGTCGCGTGCGGGGCCGCCTTCCAGAACTCCTACCAGGCGCGCAGAATCCACTTACCACCGACTCCGATCTTCTCGTCCGCAGCAACGTCGCCCGCGGCATCATCCCCGCCTCCTCCGAGGCGAAAGGACTCACCATCATCAGCACTTCGCGGCCCCCGGCCGCACTCACCTGGCGCCAAGCCGACGACACCGTCTGGGTCGCGACCGCCGACGACGAGTACGGCGGCATCGCCGAGCTCCGCGACGGGCGATTCCGGGTGCTCGACAGCCGTTCCCGCGCCGTCGGGACAGCGCCCACGCTCGCCGAGGCGGAGACCCTCCTCCGGCGCACCCCACCGCACCGCGTCCGCCGCGGCGCCCACCACCGTCCGCGCCGATTCGGGCGCGGCGACCGGAGCCGTCCTCACGGCTCCCGAAGAATAATGAAGGAAGAAAAGATGCCCACTGGCACCGTCAAATGGTTCAACTCGGAAAAGGGCTACGGCTTCATTGCCCCGGATGACGGCAGCGCCGACGTCTTCGCCCACTACAGCGAGATCGCCTCCAACGGCGGCTACCGCAACCTCGACGAGAACCAGAAGGTCGAATACGACCTCGCACAGGGCCCCAAGGGTCCCCAGGCCGCGAACATCCGCCAGGCCTGATCTGGTGCGGTGCCCGGTCGCGAGACCGGGCACCGTTTCCACAGCGGGGCACCGACGAACACTCAGCCTGCGCGCCTACGCTTGCGGTATCTCGGGCGTTCGCCCACACCCTCGGCTGGGAAGTCGTCCTGACACAGCGGAGGAAAGCATGACCGCATCCACTCTCGGGCCGGTCCTGAAGACCAGGCCACGCTCGGAGACGCGCGCTCCGGTCACCAGCACCTACAACGAGCTGCTCGGGCGGGTCCGCAGCGAAGGCCTCCTCGAACGCCGGCGCGGCTTCTACATCACGATGTTCGCCGTGCTGACGGTCGGACTGCTCGGCGCGGCCGCCGGTTTCGTGCTGCTCGGCGACTCCTGGTTCCAGCTCCTCATCGCAGCCGCGCTGGGGCTGATCTTCACCCAGTTCGCGTTCCTGGGCCACGAGGCGTCCCACCGCCAGGTGTTCGCCTCCGGTCCCACCAACGACCGGGCCGGCCGGCTCATCGCGACCTGGCTGGTCGGCATGAGCTACCAGTGGTGGATGACGAAGCACACCCGCCACCACGCCAACCCGAACACCGAAGGCAAAGACCCCGACATCGCCTTCGACACGATCTCGTTCACGGTGGAGGACGCCGCCCGGCAGCGGGGGCTGCTCGCCGCGATCACCCGCCGGCAGGGCTACCTGTTCTTCCCGCTGCTCCTGCTGGAGGGAGTCAACCTCCACATCACCTCGATCCGGTCGCTGCTCGCACGCGGGCCGGTGGAGCGCCGTCGCAGCGAACTGGTCGCCATCGGGCTGCGGCTCTCGATCTACGTCACGATCGTGTTCCTGATGCTGCCGGTCGGGATGGCTTTCGCGTTCCTCGGTGTCCAGCTCGCCGTGTTCGGCGTGTACATGGGCGCCTCCTTCGCGCCCAACCACAAGGGCATGCCGCTGCTGCCCGCCGGAGCCCGCGTGGACTTCCTGAACAAGCAAGTGCTGACCTCCCGCAACATCCGCGGCGGCTGGACGATGAGCGTCTTCATGGGCGGCCTCAACCACCAGATCGAGCACCACCTCTTCCCGAGCATGCCCCGGCCGCACCTGCGCCGAGCCCGCGAACTGGTCCGGGAGCACTGCGCGGCCCACGACATCCCCTACACGGAGACGGGCCTCGTGAACTCGTACCGGATCGTCATCCGCTACCTCAACCGGGTCGGGCTCGCCGCCCGCGACCCGTTCGAGTGCCCCGCTGCGCAGCGCTACCGCAGGGCGTGAACGGGCCGGCTCCCAGCCGGGCCGCCTGTCAAGGGGCTACGCGCCTGTTCTATGAGAGGACGCTGAAGGAGTGGAAGTCCCGGTTTACGCAGTAGTGGTCCCGCACGAGATCACCCCGAGGTGCTCGGCGTCTTCTTCGAACTCGCCGAAGCGGAGGCCGCGGCCGAGGAGGCCGAGCAGTTCGCGATCGTCGATCGCGCCATCCTGCACGCCTGACAATCGGCTCCGTCCGGGTCGCTTTCCCAGGTCGCAGGGGACAGACTGGAAAGACACCCTCCGGTTGACGTGAAGCCTCGATTGGCAACCGATTCTTTGCCCCCTTCCGGACATACCAAGGAGGGCAACATCATGGGCTACCTCAGCTACGAGAACCACGAGTACCAGTTCGAAGACCGAACTCTCGCACATCTTCACATCGTCATCGTCAACAAACTGCGCCACGGCCAGAGCTTCGCCATGTCGTGGAAAGATGCGGACGCGGTGGGCGGCGGACGGACCAGCATCTGGCTGCACCCGTCCAGCAACCTGCGCTTCCACTTCGACGGCTCCCGCTCGCCGGCCCTCAACCGGGACTGGCTGGCCCAGCTCGCGGACTCCGCGGAGAGTTCGCGCGGGCTGGTCATCGAAGCGGAGGAACGCACGCCGTTGCGGGCGCTGGCGACGGCGTGAGTTCAGCCACGGCGTGCCGCGCACGAACCTGACGTGTGGCGCTGGAGGACGGCGACGCACCCGACTTCCTCAGACGGCCGTTCCCAGCGCCTTCGCCTTCAGCGCCTCGAATTCCGCCGGAGTGATGGCGCCGCTGTCGAGCAGCTTCTTGCCCTGTTCGATCTCGGTCGCCGCAGACGCACCGCCACCGCCCGACACCGACCGGATGTAGTCGGCGTTGGCCGCCTGCGCTTGCATCGCACGCTCCGTCGACCGCTGCGCCATCCTCCCACCGCGAGCGATCAGGTAGATGAACGCGGCGAGGAAGGGCACGAGCACCAGGAAGATGCACCACAGTGCTTTCGCCCACCCGTTCAGTTCAGGGTCGCGGAACACATCGATGATGACCCGGATGAAGATCGAGATGCAGACGATCACGAGGTAGAACCAGAAGGACCAGACAAGGAAATCCCAGAAAGTCATGGCGCAACTCCATTCCCTCCGCCTAGCGACGATCGCTCTGCGTGGCCAGAAGTTACGACCTCGAATGTCCGCTCGGCAACCCCCGTTGGTCGGGGGTCGACGCGATCAGGGCGGTGAGCTGGCGGCGCACATCGTCCAGAATGTTCTCGTTGTCGCGTTCGTCCGCGCTGGTGGCCATGGCGAGGAAGAGGATCGCCGAGACGATGTGGGCAAGGACAGCGGCCTCCTCGGGGACGACACCGGCTGTGCGGGCGATCGTCGCGGCCATGACCTCCTCGGTCCGGGCTGCGATGTCGAGCGCCGTGGCATGATGCGGCTCCGCGGGGTCGCCGAAGACCATCTCGCGGAGGTACGTGCGCCCGTTCTCCACCTGCGTTCGGTTGCAGTGGATGATCGGCCCCGCGATCGCAAGGAGGGCGGTCACCGGGTCGTCCAGCGTCTCGGCCGCGTCCCGACCATCCTGCAGCGCGTCAGCGTAGAGCGCGTTCTGCACCATCAGCAACAGCTCGCCCTTGGTACGCGCGTAGAAGAAGAGCGTGCCCGCGCCGATGTCCGCGGCCGCGGCCACCTCCTGGGTCGTGACGTCGTCGACGCCGCGCTCTGCGAAGAGCCGGCCCGCCGCGGCGATGATCCGGTCGAGCTTCTCCTGTTTGTTGCGCTCTCGCCGACCGGGGACGGCGGGGGTGGCGGTCATTTCATCCCTTCTCTGGACGGCAGGTGATCACCATAACCCGCCGGGCCCCGGTCGTTCACTCTCGCAGGAACGCGGCCGCCAGCGCGGCGAACTCCTCGTGGTACTGGAAGATGCCCCCGTGTCCGGAGTCGGGGTAGATGACGAGCTGCGAACCCGCGATCCTGCGGTGGAGGTCCTGGGACAGGATCGACGGGACCATCCGGTCGTTGTCTCCGTTGGCGATGAGGGTGGGCTGCGTGATCGCGGAGAGGTCGGACGGCTTCGAACGGCCGAACCTCCGGATCGCGAACAACTGGGTATTGAACGCCGTGAGCGCGATGTCCGTGTCGCGGTCGGCCGTCCGTTCCGTGAGGCGGGCGAGGAACGACCTCGCGGCCCGTCTTCCCGTCTCGTTGCGGTTGAAGAAGAGGAACTCCTTGGGGTCGGTGCGGCGCACCGCGGCCCGGACGACGTCCAGGTAGGTGGTGAGCACCACCTTGTCCATGTCTTTGCCGCCACGGGGTCCGGTGCCGGTGAGGACGAGCCGGCGGACGAGCTCCGGATGCTTCAGCACGAGGTCCTGCGCGATCATGCCGCCCATCGAGAACGAGACGACGTCGATCGTGTCCAGTCCGAGCGCACGGATGAAGGTGTAGGCGTCATCCGCCGCCTCTTCGATGGTCCGGGGCACGATTCCGGTCGATGCGCCCACCCCTCGCTGGTCGAAGGTGATGACGCGACGTTCGCGGGCGATGGCGTCCACGATCCGCGGGTCCCAGTTGTCGAGCGTGCCTGCCAGGTGGACGAAGAAGACGACGGGGATGCCGCCCTCCGGTCCCAATTCGCGGTACGCGTAGGTGCCTCCGCCCGCGGTGACGCGGCGGGTCGGGGCTTCGGCGTACGAGGTGATGGTCGGCTTCGGTGTGGTCATGAAGCTTCCGTTCGGTGCCGTTTCTGTGTCGTTCGGCTGGGGATGCGCCCGGGGTCAGCGGCGGGTGGCGGCGAAGGGGATGGAGGCGACGACCTTGCCGCGGACGCCGCTCGTGCCGAGGCCGGCGAGCGCCTCCGGGATCTCGTCGAAGGAGACCACGCGGCCGACGATCGGCCGGATCGCACCGGACTCGACGAGTGCCGAGATCTGGCGCAGCTGATCGCCGCTGGCGGACATCCAGAGGAAGGAGTAGTCCACGCCCGCCGTGCGGGCGGCGCGGCGCACGTTGCGGCTGATCGCCGCGATGCCCACACGCAGCACCGGGTTGAGCCGGAGCTGACGGGCGAACGCCGGGTCGGGCGGCCCCGCGATGCCGATCGCCCGACCGCCGGGGCCCAGGATCCGCAGCGACTTCATCAGGTTCTCGCCGCCGACGCTGTCGAGGACGACGTCGTAGCCGGCGAGCTGCTGCTCGAAGTCGTCTGACCGGTAGTCGATGACGACGTCGGCGCCGAGCGACGCCACGAACTCGGCGTTCGCGGCGCCGGCTGTGGTGGCGACCGTGGCCCCGAGGTGCTTGGCGAGCTGGATCGCGATGGAGCCCACTCCCCCGGCTCCGGCGTGGATGAGCACCTTCTGCCCCGGCCGCACGTCCGCCCGCACGACGAGCGCCTGCCACGCGGTCAACGCCACCAGAGGCAGGGACGCGGCTTCGGCCATCGTGAGCGCGGCGGGGACGGGGGCCAGGTCGCTCTCGTCGGCGGCGATGCGTTCGGCGAAGGTCCCGATCCGCCCGTCGCGCACGCGCCCGTACACCGAGTCGCCCGGCTGGGAGGTCCGCACCTCCGATCCGACCTCGAGGACCGTGCCGGCCACATCGTGCCCCAGCACTGCCGGAAGGGCGAGCGGCACGAGCTGCCTGAATTCGCCCGCGCGAAGCTTCTCGTCGAGCTGGTTCAGGCCGGCGGCCTGAACGCCGACAAGGACGTCGCGCGGACCCAGGACCGGCTCGGGGAACTCGCCGACGACGACCGGCTTCGTGTAGGACGTGAGGACGACGGCTTTCATGGAATCCCTCTTTTTCGAGTGTGCTCTATTTTGAGCATACTCAATAAAAGAAGCCGACGTCCGCGTTTATTCCGCGACGCGCTGTCGCCCACGCTCCTCGCGGCTCCGCGCTGAACGAGAGCGGCTCGACCGCTTCACATTCGCGTCATCCCGCCCGCGCTATGCGCCCACGACGAGGAATGCAGGGACGGAGCGATTTGAACCCACCGGACGCATGTTCGCCGGCCGCGATTTCTCTGAAGGATCGCATTACCGGCGAGAGTTTTCACCGGCGAGCATTCGATCCCCCGTGTCTACCTGTCCGTTATCGATCAGCCACCGCAACGCCTGGGCAACTGCCTGGAGGCTGGTGTGCTGCGGCTCATAGCCGAGCACGCGCCGAGCCTGGTCGATGGAGGCTGACGGGCTCCGTGAGATGTGCTCCCAGGTGGTGGCGGCGTTCTCCGGCCCGACGAGTTCGGCGAAGCGGTCGAAGGGCTCGAAACGCAGGCGGGGCTCAGCGCCGAACCAGCCGGCCACGGCAGTGGCGAAGCCTCGGAGGGTGAGCGCTCGATCGGACACTACATGGAATCCCTGGCCCACGGCCTCCGGGCTCGTCAGCGCCAGCTCGAACGCTTGCGCGACATCATCGGCGTGGACGTGGTGCACCGTCTCCAGTCCGAAGTTGGGCAGGGCGAGCTCCTCACCGGTCGCGAGCTTGCGCCAGACGTCGAGATCGAGGTTGCCCGCGGGGTTGATCATGTTCCAGCCGGGGCCGGTGATGTGCCCGGGGTGGAGCACGATGCAGGGCACGCCGTCGGGACGGGCCGACTCGGCGAGGAGGAGACGCTCGATTGCGTCCTTGCCGATCCCGTAGTCTCCGAACGGCTCGCGCGCCTCCTGCTCGGCGACGGGTACGTACGTCGCCGGGCCGTGGATCCAGATCGTGCCGCAGCTGACGAGAAGCTTCACGCGGCCGCGCAGGCCGTCGACCAGCTTCTGCGCGGACTCCGGCGTGAAGCACACCATGTCGATCACGGCGTCTGCGCCCAGTGCGGCCACGCTCTCGGCGAAGGTGCCGTCGCGGTCGCCGGCGTCTCGGTCCAGGTGGACCCTCTCGACGGCGTCCCACGCGGGGTCGGAGTGGTACGGCTCGCTGTGCCCCCGGTTGACGGCGACCACCTCGTGCCCGGCATGGACGAGCCGAGGGACGAGGAAGCTTCCGACGTGCCCGGTGGCTCCAATGACTACTACGCGCATGGCATCCACACTCTCATCGTCGCCGGGCCCCGGTTCGCGCGATGGTGGTACGGGATGAGCGAAACCTCGAATGGCTCCGACAGCTCGGGTCGATTGACATCCTCAGTGTATGGCCAGGCGGTCTCGCCGAAGGCCGCCATGCGGGCTGTGATCACCGGCCTGCCGCCACGAACGCGCGGGGCGTCGCGGAGATCGATGCGCAGTCCCTCGACGTCCGCCCCTTCGGGGAGGTCGACCGACTCGGCGCAGAGCACGAGCGGTCCCGCCTCCACCGCTGCGCTCCCCGGACCGCGTCGACGCGCGGGTCCGCGAAGGTCAGGCGCGGCGAGACGTCGAGCCGGAGCTGGACGGTGTCGCCCACCGCGAAACGCCGGCGCACCCGCGCGGTGCCGGGCACGACGGCGCGCTCCTCGCCGTCGACGACGAGGGTCGCGCCCTCGTGCGCCCATCCGGGAACGCGTACGGCGAGCTCCCACTCGGCGTCGACCGTCTCGGTAACGGTGACGGTGACGGCGCCGTCGTCGGGGTAGGCGGTCTCGACGCTCACCGTGACGTGGCCGTCGCCCACATCTCCGCCGATGGACCCGGTCACGAACTGGTGCAGCTGGAGGCCGTCCGCCGAGGTCGTGGCGACATAGGCCCCCATGGACGAGAATGTGCGGGCGACGTTGGTCGGGCAACACGACACGTCGAACCACGGCGCCCGGAGACTCGACGAGGCCCGGGGGCTCTGCGCGTCGGCCGCCGGCGTCGCGCCGGGGACGCGCTGGTAGAGGGTGTTCGTGTAGAAGAAGGAGGTGCCCTCCACGCCGGGCGAGCCCGCAACCACGTTGTAGAGGGTCCGCTCGATCGCGTCGGCGTACCGCGACTCGCCCGTCGCCAGAAGCAGCCGGAAGTTGACCATAACCGAACCGACGCCCGCGCACGTCTCCGAGTAGGCGCGGTCCGGCGGCAGCTCGAAGTCGAGGCCGAACGACTCGCCCTCGTGATGCGCGCCCATGCCACCCGTCACGTACGTGCGCCGAGCCGTGGTGTTCGCCACCTGCGTCTGGAGAGCGCCGAACAGGTCGGAGTCCCCGGTCTCGACGGCGACGTCGACACCGCCGGCGGCCAGGTACAGCGCCCGGACCGCATGACCGGCCATGACCTCGGTCTCGCGAAGCGGGGTGTCGTCCTGGAAGTACTGGCGACCGAACTCGATGTCCGCCAGCGTCCGGCGCCCGCGGCGCTCAAGGAAGAGCCGCGCCTGCTCGAGGTACTTCGCCTCCCCGGTGTAGCGGGCGAGTTCGGCAAGCGCCACCTCGATCTCGGGATGCCCGCAGACGCCCGGGATGCCGTCCGGCCCGAAGGCCTCACAGACATGGTCGGCCGCGCGGCGCGCGATCTCGACGAACTCGTCCGGGCCGGTCGTCCGGCCGCGGGCGATCGCGGCCTGGATGAGGTGGCCGTAGCAGTAGAGCTCGTGGCCCCACTCGAGGTCGGTGTACCGCGGCGCCTGGCCGGGGCGGCCGAAGTGCGTGTTGAGGTAGCCGTCCGCCTCCTGTACGGGGGCGATCCGGTCGACGATCGCGCGGAACCGCGCATCCATCGCCTCGTCGCCCGTTCGGCCGATCTCCCACGCCATTGCCTCGAGAAGCTTGTAGACGTCGGAGTCGGCGAACTCGCGTCCGGTGCGCGCCTCCGGCAGCCTGCCTTCGCGGGCAGCGTCGAAGTTGGCGACCCAGCCGGCTCGCTCGATCCAGTACTCGCAGTGCTCGATCATTGCCTGGTGGTTGAGCTCCTGCCGGTCGCCCCAGAAGCCGCCGCGGATGCGCACGTCCTGGATGCCCAGCGGGCGCAGTACTCCCACGGTGGGCGCGACGGGCCGCCCGTGGTCGAGGTTGAGTGAGGTGTCGGTCACAGGGCTGTCTCCAGTCATTTCACCGCGCCGAGGGTGAGGCCCTCGCGCAGGAGTCGGTAGGTGCCGGCGAAGAGCACCAGGATCGGGATGGAAGTGAGTACGGCCAGCGCCATCAGGCCCGGCCAGTTGATGCCGAAGGCCGAGACCTGCTGCGCGAGCAGAGCGCTCAGCGGGTACTTGCCCGGCGTGAGCAGGAAGTTCACCGCGTAGAGGAACTCGCCCCACGACAGCAGGAAGACCAGCGTGGCCGCCGTGGCGACGCCGTTGCGCGCCACCGGCAGGACGATCGAGCGGAAGGTGCGCCAGGTGGAGGCGCCGTCGATCGCCGAGGCCTCCTCGAGCGCCTCGGGGACGGCCCGGAAGAACGGCCGCAGCAACAGCACTGCGAACGGGATGAGCAGTGCCGTGTCGGCGAGGATCACTCCGAGCGTCGAGTCGAGCAGTCCCCAGCTGCCGAAGATCTGGAACAGCGGGATGACGTTCGCCGTCTGCGGGACCATCTGCAGGACGATCAGGAGCGCCAGGCAGATGGTTGTGATCCGGCCCCCGACCCGCGCCAGGCCGTAGCCGGCCGGGATCGCGACGAGCAGCGTCAGGATGGTGGTGCCGGCCGCGATGAGGAACGACTGGCCGAGGGCCTCGTATAGGCCGCCGGACTGTAGAACGCTCGCGTACGCGGCAAGGGTCGGCCGGAAGAAGAAGGTGGCCTTGCCCGAGAGGACGTCGCCCGGGTCCTTCAGCGACGTGAGGACGATCCACAGCACGGGGACGCCGTAGATCACGAAAAGCAGCGCGCGCGACAGCACCGCGACGGGGCTGCGCCGGCGGGTCGAGCGCCGCGGCGAAGCCGTACGGGCCGCCGGAGCCGCCGCGGCGCGGGGGTGCGGGGCGCGGGAGTGCGTGGTGGTCATCAGTCCAGCTCCTCCTTGCGCACGCTACGCGCATAGACGACGGCGAGCACGATCACGAACAAGACCGCGATGATCGCGGTCGACGACCCGAGGCCGAAGTCGTAACGGACGAACGCCTGCAGGTAGCCGAGGAACGGCAGGGTGTTGGTGGCCTTGCCGGGGCCGCCGTAGGTCATCACGTAGATGAAGTCGAAGCTCCGGAATGCGTAGACGATTGTCAGCACCGCGAGCACGAGTGTCGTCGGCCGGACCGCCGCCATCATGATGTGACGGATCTCCTGCCACGGGGTGGCGCCGTCGAGCTGCGCGGCCTCGTACACCTCCTCCGGGATTCCCAAGATGGAGGCGCGGTAGACCAGCGCGTTGAAGGGGATGATCGCCCACGAGTTCACCAGCGCCACCGACAGCAGGGCGAACCGGGTGTCGTACAGGAACGGGAACGAGGAGGCGCCGAACAGGTGCAGCACCGAGTTGAACAGTCCGTTGTCGCCGAGCAGGAACTTCCACACGCTGCCGTTGACGACGGGCGGGAGTGCCCAGACGAAGACCATGAGTCCGAGGAGGATGGCGGACCCCTTCGTGTTCGCCCGGAGCGCGACCGCCGCGGCGAACCCGCTGGCCAGTCCCAGGGCGGTCACGATCACGACGAAGACCAGCGTGTTCAGGAGGGCCGCGGGCGTGTCGCCCTGCTGCCAACTCTTGGCGAAGTTGGCGAGGCCGACGAAGGCCCAGTCGGTGTTGAGCGTCGCCGAGGTGACGGCGCTCACGCTCATCCGGACGAGCTGGATCAGCGGGTAGGCCGCGAGCACCGCCAGCACGCCGGCGGCAGGGAGCACGTAGAGGAGGCGCCCGTCGAGCGTGCGCCTCCTCCGTCGTGCGATCGGCGCCGGCGACGAGCTCAGGCGGGTGGTGCGGCGGGGCGATTGTTGTGCCGTTGTCATCGTCGGTACCGGTCGCGTGCTACTTGGCGCTGAGCAGCTGGTCGAGCTGCTGCTTGTACGTCGCCGCCGCGTCGGACGGCGAGGCTGCGCCACCGAGCACCGAACTCCACGCCTGGCCGCCGGCGAGCTGCTGGTTGGCGACGCTCGCCGCGGGGACTGCATTTGCCGGGTAGTTCGCGCCGAGCTTGGCCACGGAATCGGCGAACGGCTTGATCAACGGGTCGCCGGTCACCGCGGAGTCCGATGCGGTGTCGGCGCGGGCGGGAATCGTCCCCGAGTCCTTCACCGCGATCAGCTGACCCTCCTTCGAGTAGTAGGTGGCCTGCAGGTACTTCCAGGCAAGGTCCTGGTTCTTGCTGAACGCGCCGATGCCCTCGCCCTCGCCGCCGAGGTAAACCTTGCCCTTGCTCCCGACCGGGAGCGGTACGACGCCGTAGTTGAACTTGGCCGTCGACTTCGCGGTGCCGATCTGCCAGTTGCCGTTCTCGGCGAACGCGACATCACCGGCGGCGAACTTCTGGAACGGGACCGTCTGGTCCCAGGTGGTCGCCTCCTTCGACAGGTAGCCCTTCGAAACCCAGTCCGACACGCGCGACAGGCCATCGGTGAGTGCCTTCGTCGAGGGCTTGGCGAGGTCGAACCCGGCGGCGGTCAGCCACGGGTAGGCCTGCCACTCGCCCTGCGAGTTGGGGAGGCCGGAGAGGGTGATCCCGGACTTGCCTGCCGCCTTCACCTTCGCCATCGCCGCATCCAGCTCGTCGAGCGTGGTCGGCGGCTTCACCCCGGCCGCGTCGAGGATGTCCTTGTTGTACCAGAGGCCCAGCAGGTTGACGTAACCCTGCACGGCGTAGGTCTTGCCCTTCAGCTTGTGGACGACCGAGGACGGGAACTGGCCCTTGTCGGCGAACGACGACCACTTGCTGTCCATCGGGGCCAGTGCGCCGCTGAGCGCGAGGTTGCTGGCGTCGGCGCCGTTGAACACGACGACATCCGGGCCAGTCTTCGCACCAGCCGAGGCGATCAGCTTCTGATCCATCTGGTCGTACGGCACGTAAACGTTCTTGACGGTGACGCTCTTGTTGCTCTTCTCGAACAGGCTGGCGTAATCAGTCATGACCTTCACCTGATTGGGGTCGCTGAAGTAGTGCCAGACCGTCAGCGTGTTCGAGCCGCCGCCCGAGGAGGGCGCGGTCCCACCCGAGCAGCCGGCGAGGAGCAGACCTGCAGCGGCTGCAATCGCGCCCGCGATCAGGCCCAGGCGGGCACGCTGCCCGCGACCGGCGGCCCGGTTTCGTTCTTGGTTGAATGCCATCATTGATCCTTCGTTGGATGTGATTGAGAACGCGTCCTCGAAATTTACCGAAAAGGTTTTCGTGACGAGTTTTGAGCAATCTACATTGCTTTGCGTGCGTCGTCAACCACATATGATGTTCAGACCGAAAGGGTTTCGGGTGCGGGCGGGAGGTCACCGATGAGCGGGACGAACGAGGGCCGAGTGCGCCACCCCACCCTCAGAGATGTGGCGGCTCTCTCGGGAGTGTCCATCGCAACCGCTTCCAAAGCGCTCAACAACCGCGAGCAGGTACACCCTGAGACGCGAGCACGCGTGTTGGAAGCGGCACAACAGATCAAGTTCCGCCCCAACCCGCTCGCGCAGGGCCTGCTCGCCGGCCAGACCGGGACCGTGGGATTGCTCACCGACGACCTCATCGGCCGCTTCAGCATCCCGATCCTCACAGGAGCGGAGGACGCCTTCGGGACAGGCCGGATGTCGGTGTTCCTCTGCGACGCCCGCGGCGACGCGATCCGCATGCAGTACCACCTGCAAGCGCTGCTCAGTCGCCAGGTCGACGGGCTCATCGTGCTGGCCGCCGACACCGACCCGCGGCCCTCCCTCGGCCGCGACCTGCCGGTCCCGGTCATCTACGTCTACGGCCCATCTGAGGACCCCGACGACCTCTCCCTGGTGCCCGACAATGTCGGCGCCGGCGTACTCGCCGCCCAACACCTGATCTCCACCGGCCGTCGCCGGATCGCGCACATCACCGGTGAACGCGGATTCGTCGCTGCCCGTGACCGGGCGGCCGGGATCAGCGAGACCCTGCTCGCCGCGGGCCTCGACCTCGTCGCCGGCGACGCCATCTACGGCAGCTGGTCGGAGGCGTGGGGCCGCACCGCGACGCTCGCCCTCCTGGACCAGCACCCTGAGCTCGACGCCATCATCTGCGGCAACGATCAGATCGCCCGCGGCGCCCTCGACATCCTCCGCGAAAAAGGCATCTCAGTGCCGACCGACGTGGCTGTCATGGGCTTCGACAACTGGGAGATCATCACCACCGAGTCCCGGCCGCAACTCACCTCCGTCGACATGAACCTCGAAGAGCTCGGCCGCCGCGCGGCCCAGCGGCTCTTCGCGGCCATCGACGGCGACACGCAGTCCGGCGTCGAGTCGTTGCCGTGTCGCCTCGTGGTGCGTGCCTCCACAGCACGGGAGGCGTGACCGGGATACTTCGGATTTGCCGCCGTCGACGTTGCAGCCGGGGCCGTACCGGCTGCGGACTGTCTCCGCGACACCGTCGTTCAACCGGCACGGCTGGCGGAAGCGATCAGCCCAGTTCCAGAGCAGTCCAGGAGACGGGCGGGACAGTGATTGTGACCGTGGCGTCCGACGTGATGACGTTCGCGATGTCCGTGAGGCCGACCCGGGTCTGCTCCTCGAGCGTGTTCTTCGCCGAGGTGTCGGCGTCGGACAGAGTCCGTGCGGAGAGCACGGACACTCCGTCGAGTGCGGTCAGGTCGATCGTGACGGTGGCCTCCTCGGTCTGGCTGCGGTTCACCAGGAAGACGGCGGTGCGGCCGGTCGCCTCGTCGTGGGTGGCCACGGCATCGACCAGCGGGACCTCGCCGTAGACCTCGGTGCTGTAGGTGTCGCTGGTCAGCTTCGTCTGGAGGGCCGATCCCTTGGCCAGCCGCGACGTCACGGCGAACGGGAAGAACGTGGTCTGCCGCCATGCCGGGCCGCCCGGCTCGGTCATGATCGGAGCGATCACGTTCACCAACTGGGCGAGGGAAGCGCTCGTCACGCGGTCCGCGTGCTTCAGCAAAGAGATGAGCAAGTTGCCGAACACCACAGCGTCCGCCACCGAGTACGCATCCTCGAGTAGGCGTGGAGCGACGGGCCAGTTGTCGATGCCCTCCACCTTGTCGACGCCGTGATACCGATCGATGTACCAGACGTTCCACTCGTCGAAGGAGATGTTGATCGTCTTGTCACTGCCCTTGACGGCCTTCACATGGTCGGCGGTGGCGACGACCGACTCGATGAAGTGGTCCATGTCAACGGCAGACGCCAGGAAGCTTCCGAGATCGCCATTCTTCTCCTCGTAGTACGCGTGGCACGAGATGTAGTCGACGTCGTCATAGGTGTGGCCGAGGACGACGCGTTCCCACTCTCCGAAGGTCGGCATGTGGGCGCTCGACGACCCACACACGACCAGCTCGAGTGACGGATCCAGCTGACGCATGCCCTTGGCGGTCTGGGACGCGAGCTTGCCGTAGTCGTCGGCGGAGCGGTGACCGAGCTGCCACGGCCCGTCCATCTCGTTGCCGAGACACCACATCGAGACGCCGAACGCGTCGGTGCGGCCGTTCGCGATGCGCTGGTCGCTGAGGGCGGTTCCGGAGGCAATGTTCGTGTACTCGAGCAGGTCGATCGCTTCGAGGGTGCCGCGCGTTCCGAGGTTGACCGCGAGCATCAGCTCGCTCCCTACCTTGTCCAGCCACGACGAGAACTCGTGCAGCCCGACCTCGTTGGTCTCGGTCGAGTGCCATGCCAGGTCCAAGCGCCGCGGTCGGCTCTCCCGCGGACCGACGCTGTCCTCCCAGCGGAAGCCGGAGACGAAGTTGCCGCCGGGGTACCGGATGGTCGAGACGCCGAGTTCCTTCACCAGCTCGATCACGTCCGTGCGGAAGCCCTCGGCGTCGGCCGTCGGATGCCCTGGCTCGTAGATCCCGTCGTAGACGCACCGGCCGAGGTGCTCGACGAACGAGCCGAAGAGTCGCGGGTTGATGGGGCCGACGGTGAAGTACGGGTCGATCGTGAGGCGGGCGGTAACCATGTTCTGCTTTCGAGTGTCGAGGGTGAGTATTGAGATTCGTCTACGGAGCGGTTCAGTGATGTCGGCGGCTACTTGAGGCTGCCGAGTGAGAGACCGCCTTGCCAGTACTTCTGGAGGGTGAGGAAGGCGATGATCAGCGGGATGATCGAGACCAGCGCGCCGACGATGATCAGCCCCCACAGCGAGTGGCCGCCGCCATTGTTGGAGTTCGCGAGTTGCGACCACAGCCCGAGGCCCACCGTGATGGGGAACAGCTTGGAGGTGGAGAGCATCGCCAACGGCAGGAAGTAGTTGTTCCAGGTCCCCACCACCGAAAGCAGCAGGACCGTAATAAGCGCCGGGCGCATCAACGGCAGCGCGACCGTGAAGAACGTGCGGTACTCGCCGGCACCGTCGACGCGCGCCGCGTCCAGCAGCTCATCGGGTACGGCATCCGCCGTGTACACGCGCATCAGGTACACCCCGAACGGACTCAGCAACGAGGGCAGGATGACGGCCCAGACCGTATCGGTGAGTCCGATGGTCGAGAGCAGCACGAAGGTGGGAATCACCAACGCAGTAAGCGGGACCATGACGGATCCGAGCAGCAGAGCGAAAGTGAAGTTGCGGCCCCGGAACTTGTACTTGGCGAACCCATAGCCCGCCAGGACGGCGATTATGGTCGCGCCGACTCCACCGCTGACGGCGTAGAGCACGGAGTTGCCCAGCCACTGCAGGTATTCACCGCCGTTGTACGTGAATAGATCCTGCAGGTTGGCGAAGAGGTTGAAGTCTTTACCGAACCAGAGGGCGCCGGAGCCGGAGAACAGTCCACTCGCATCCTTGGTGCTGGCCACGAAGAGCCACCAGATCGGGATGAGGAAGTAGACGACGAGCACCAGAAGGAAGAGGTGCGCGATCACGTTGCGGCGCGGGCCGCGACGACCGGCGCGCTCGAGAGTGCGCGTACCGCTGACGATCGTGGGAGCTTCCGAGCGGGTGGTGGTCATTTGAGCAGGCTCCCTCGCTTGCGGGTGGCGAACATGAAGATGTAGACCGCGATGAACACGACGATGCCGAGTGCGAACGAGATCGCCGAGGCGTAGTTGAACTGGGCGTACGAGAACGCAAGGTTGAAAGCGTAGATGTTGGGGGTGAAGTCGGGCGTGATCGTGCCGTTCGCTACCGGAGCGAGCACCTGCGGCTCTGTGAAGAACTGCAATGTCCCGATGAGCGCGAACACCAGGATGAGTACGAGGGCCGACGAGACCAGCGGCACCTTGATCCGCAACGCCACTTGCCACGAATTGGCGCCATCGATCTTGGCGGCCTCATAGATGGACGGGTCGATACCCTGCAGCGCAGCAAAGATGATGATCATGTAGTAGCCGGCCCACTGCCAGGTGACCACGTTCAGCAGTCCGTAGAACACGTTGTCCTGGCTGAGCAGGAACGGCGCTTGTGCGTGGAACAGCGAAAAAGCTGTTGAAGCGGCCCGAAGGTGGGGCTGTAGAGGAAGCCCCACATCAGTGCGCCGATGACAGCTGGAATGGCGTACGGCAGGAAGATCATCAGCCGCGAGAACCTGGCGAGCCGGGTCGTGAGCGCATCCAGTAGGAGGGCGGCGATCAGCGAGACCAGCATCTGCAACGGTATGAGCACGAGCGAAAACCGCACGACGAACCAGACGCCCTTGAGGAACGACGGGTCGGTGAACGCTTTCACGTAGTTGTCGATGCCGGCGAAGGTCGTTCCGGTCGCGAGGCCTTTGGTATAGAGGCTCAGATAGAACGCGTACGCGAGCGGGGCGACGAGGAACACGACGAATACGACGACGAACGGTGCGATGAAGACCCAGCCGGTCCTCCCGCGTCGCGCGAGCATCCGCTCGCTGCCTGACGTGTGCCGACGACTACCGCGACCGCTGGCCGCGCCTCGTTGCGCCGTGGTCGTTGCTGACATGATCTCCCTGCCTCGTTGCTGGTATTACCCGCGGTCGTTCTGGAGCGCCGCGATGCGGCCGGGTCTTTGAAACCCGACCGCATCGGGGACGGACTCACTTGACGGTGAAGCCCTGACTCTTCGCGTACTTGACGATCGTGTTCTGCAGGTCGGTCGCGGCCTGGTCACCCGTCGTCTTGCCGGCGTTGATCTTCACGATTTGCGCTTGGAGTTGGGCATAGTAATAGACGGAGAACGGGCTGTAGTCGAAGCCCTTGTACGCGTTCTCAGCCGGGACGTAGACCTCTTTGTTCGCCTGCTGGCCGTTGAAGAAGTCGACGGGGTTGTTGACGAAAGCATCTGACTTCAGGACGCCCTGGTTCAGCGGGAAGATCGTCTGCGTCTTCCAGCCGTCCGTCAGCGAAGCGTCGTCCGCGTAAAGGCCCTTGGCCACCTCGGCGGCCAGCTTCACGTTGGTGGCCTGCGAGGTGACTGCGAACGTGGATCCGCCCCAGTTGACCGACACGCCGTCTCCGTCGTTCCACTGGGGGAGCGGCGCAACAGCGAACTGTCCCTTTTCAGCACCCTTCCCGACCCCGGCACCCGTCAGGTAACCCGGTGCCCACGCCGCGGAGACGTAGGTGGCATACTTGCCGCCCACGACGCCCGAGATGTAGTCGGTCGTGAACTGGTCCTGAGTTCCGACGAGTCCCTTCTTCACCAGCCCGGCCCAGTAGTTCAGCACATCCTTCGTGGCCTGGTCGTCCAGGTTGATCGAGATGTTCTTCGAGTCAGCCAGGTTGTACGTGAACGGCTTCGCGCCCTTCTGCGCCATGAGGGCCGTGATCGCCGCCGGGACGTTGCTGCCGAGGTCGCCGAAGAGGGGCCCTCCAGCGTCCTTGACCTTCTGCGCGGCCTGCTCGTATTCGGCCCAGGTCTTCGGCGGGGTGATGCCGTACTTGTCGAAGATGTCCTTGCGGTAGATCATCGCCATCGGACCGCCGTCGACGGGGATCGCGTAGACCGATGAGCCCTGCGAGACGTCCTTCCAGGCGCCGGCGCTGAAGTTCTTCTTCACATCGTTCGCGCCATACGGCGCGAGATCGACCAATGCCTTCTGGATCTCGAACCCGGTGAGCTGGTCGGCTTCGAGCATGATGACGTCGGGTGCGCCTTTGCCGGCCGAGATGGCGGTCTGGAACTTGGCATACTCCGGAGCGCCCTGGCCCGCGACGGTCCAGCAGACCTGGACGTCCTTATGCGCCTTGTTGAAGTTGTCGACCACCTTGGCCATGTTGGGGTACCACGCCCAGACCGACACCTGGGGTGCGTCGTTCATCATCTTGTTGCTGCAGTTCGTGAGCTTGGGGTTGCTGGCCTTGTCCGCCGATGCACCTCCTCCGGAGGTGCATCCCGCCAGCGCCACGGCCAGTGCGATAGCGGAGACCGCTGCCGCCAATGCTTTCTTCCTCACTGTGTTCCTTTCGTACTTCTCGTGGACTTCTTCGTCTAACGATGTGAAAGGGGCCGGAAGGTCTCCGAATCCACTTTGATTCACATGGCTCTCTGGTGCGTCGGCCTCACGCCGATGTCTACAACGTTAGAGGTAAACGTTATAGAAGGATGATGCCAAGCCCGAAGGGGCGCTGTCAAGCCTGAAAGGGCACCGTCAAGCGTTGGAGGCGATCCGCGCTCCGACGGAGACCTGCGACCTCACGACTGCGGTCGACTCACGCTGCACGATGCGGAATGACGCCTCGAACTCACGCGGGGGATTGTGCTGTCGCGGCCGGCGATGCGCTCCACGAGCACACGGACGGCCGTCTGGGCGATCTCCTCGCGACCCGGGTCCACCGTCGAGAGCGACGGCAGGGAGTAGCGCGTCTCATCGATATCGTCGAATCCGATCACCGAGACATCCTCCGGAACCCGAATGCCGCTCTCCTGCAGCACACGGACCGCGCCGAGCGCAATCGAATCATTGAAGGCGACCACCCCGTCGAAGGTGCGGCCGGACGCCAGCGCCGCGCGCATCGCTTCCGCTCCGTCACTTCGATGCCAGTTGCCGACATTGACGACGAGTTCGTCGCTGTACGGGAGGCCGGCAGCAGCGAGCGCCTCCTTATAGCCTGCCAGGCGCAGGCCGGCCGAGCCGATCACTTCGTTTTCGTGCGCGCCGAAGGCGAGAATCCGCCGGTGCCCCAGGCCGATCAGATGCTCCGTCGCAGCTCGAGAGGCGGCGACGTTCTGCATGGTGACGTGATCGGCGGGACCGTTGAAGATGCGCTCGCCCAGCAGCACGAGCGGAGTCGGGATCTCGAGCAGTGGCGCATCCTCCTGCCCGAGAGCCAGGACGCTGAACAGGATCCCGTCCACCATTCGCATCCGCGGGCCATGAAGGACCTCGAGTTCGCGTTCTCTGATGCCGGCACTCTGCTGAATCATGACGACGAGGTCATGCTCGGCCGCCGCCTCCATCACGGCGTCGGCGAGTTCGGCGAAGTACGCGTTCTTCAGGTCCGGAATGATCAGACTGATGGCACCGGTGCGGCCCGACCGGAGGCCGCGCGCCGACAGATTCGGCTGGTAGCCGAGCTCGTCGATCGCTGCCAGGACGCGCGCCCGGGTGGCCTCGCGGATGTACGGGTAGTCGTTGATGACGTTGGAGACCGTCTTGATCGAGACGCCCGCCGCCTGCGCTACGTGATGCAACGTTACCGCCACAAAAGCCCCCATCGTCTCGCCGGCCCCCGGATGGCGCCGCTTGGTATGCAGACTACAAGGATGTAGAGCCGAAATAGTCATCCTGTTGGCAAGTCTTCTACATCGTAGTAAAGTCCGACTGCCCGGTGCCGGGCCAGAGGCACACGACTTCCGATGAGGGAAGCAGACGCGAGGAGGCGGCCCGTGACACGAAGCGGCATGATGCGGCGATGGGCGTGGGTGGCGGTCACCGCCGCCGCTCTCACCAGCGCGGTGGTGAGCTCGCTCCCCGCGGCGGCAAGCGCACCGCCGTCGCGATCGGAGGTCCGGCCGACGGATCCGATCGCCCACGACCCGACGATGGTGGAGGAGAACGGGTGGTACTACGTGGCGATCACCGGGGACGCCGGATCGCCACACACTTTCCTCCCGCTGAAGCGTTCACGCGACCTCGTGCACTGGCAGGAGCTCGCCCCGGTCTTCGCCACGCTGCCGTCGTGGATCGTCCCCGCTTTGGGAATCGATCCCGCCGCCGCCCCCAAAGACCTGTGGGCTCCGGATCTCAGCTACTCGCACGGCGAGTGGCGGCTCTACTACGCGGTCAGCCAGTTCGGTAAGAACACGTCCGTCATCGGTCTGGCGACCACGAAAACCCTCGACCCCACAAGCCCCGGCTATGGCTGGCACGACCGCGGTCTGGTACTCACGTCCACCGACTATCGGGCCCCCGACGGCGACTCCTTCAACGCCCTCGACCCGAACATTGTGACCGAGCCGGATGGGCAGACCTGGCTCTCCTACGGGTCCTTCTTCTCGGGGATCTATCTGCACAGGATCGACGCGACCGGCAAGATCCCGAGCGGCGATGTCGCGGTCCACATCTCGGAACGGGCAGCTCCGGACGCGGAAGAGAACTCCTCGATCGTGTATCACGGCGGCTACTACTACCTGTTCCTGTCGTTCGGCTACTGCTGCAGGTCCGTCGAAAGCGACTACCGCACGGTCGTCGGCCGTTCGACGTCCGTCACCGGCCCGTACGTGGACGAGGCCGGTGTACCGATGCTGAACGACAAGGGCGGCACGGAGGTTATGCGCGGCTACAACGAGTTCGTCGGTGCCGGCGGCGCGGATGTCCTGCTGGGTGCGCACGGCCAGGACTATGTGGTGAACCACTACTACGATGCGACGGACTCGGGCACGCCGCGACTCAACGTGCGCCGACTGAGCTGGGATGCTGCCGGCTGGCCGGTGGTGGGAGATCCCATCAACCCCAGCCGTACCGCCGGTCACGGAGACGCGTACGTGAAGATCCAGCCGCGCGGTGCGACCACGGTCGTAGAGAACGTCGGATGTGGTTACGAGGCTGCGAACGTCGCCCTTGGAACCGATTCAGGCACTCTCTGCCAGGAGTGGCAGCTGAGCTACAGAAGAAACGGGTGGCGCATCCAGAACCGGTTCAGTAACGATGTCGCAGAGAACGCTGCCTGCAACAACGTCGACGGCGGCAACGTCGCCCAATGGGGCTGGCTGGGATTCCTCCCGAGCAACGACTGCCAGCGCTGGTCCTTCAGCGGCGCTCCGGACGGCTACAGCACGATCTCGACCATCCAGCCGGGTGGTCGGTCGTGGACGGCCGAGGGACCCGCGTCGACGCCGGGAACCAACATCGCGGTCGATGCGCCGACCGGCTACGCCGGCCAGCAGTTCCGCTTCCAGCCGGTCGGCTCCGTGCTGCTCGGGAACGCCGGGGACGAGACGACGACGCTAGGAATCGCCGGTGATCGCGTCGTCTTCCAACCGCGGTCCGAACAGCGAGCACAAGAGTGGCAGTTCGTGGAGATCGGGAGCACAGCGACCTACCGCATCGTTTCCACCTCGAACGGGAAACTGCTCGGGGCAGACCTCCGTGGCCTCGACGCGACGTACGGCCACCGGACGCCGTCCGCTGCTCAGACGTGGACGCTCGCTCCCGGCAGCGACGGAACCTGGACCCTGGCGAACGGCATCACCGGTCAGAAGGTGAGGTTGCTGCTGCCGTGAAGGCGCGCGCACCTGGAGGTGCCCCGAACAGCGAGGAGCGGAGGGCTTGTTGCGCGGCGTAGGTATTCGTGCGCGAATTTGCCGATCTCGAGATCTGCAACGACATATCGGACTTTCTCTGCGTGGAAGAAGTGCAGACTCACCAAGAAGTCGTCACCGTTGATGTCGAACGAGGGTTCGGCGCGGCATGGGGGCGGGCGCCGGATGCAATCGCGACACCGGGCCGCGGTGGTGGCGCAGAACCACCGCGACCCGCCCGCGCTTATCCGGCAGAGGTTGTCAAGAACGACAGCGGCACCTTCTGGAAGTACAGTCCTGTGTTCTGCAGCTCCCACAGCAGGCCGATGCTCCCATCCGGAAGCACCGTGAGGCTGTTGTAGGCGTACCCTGCAGCACGGATCGTCCTGTTGTAGGTGAACGTGCTTCCGCCGTCGGTGCTGAGCCGGAGGACACCGTTGTTCCGGTTAGGTCCCGTGGCGTTGGCGAAGAGCACGCGGTCCTTCCCATCGCCAAGCGAGGGGTAATGGAACGACGCGGTCTGACAGAAGACGTCGGTCAGCTGGCTGTTGTATGCCACTTGCGACCAGGTCGCCCCGCCGTCCGAACTCGTCGCGGTCGCGACCTTGCCCGTCCCCGAGCTGTTTCGCATGTACATCAGGATGTCGCCGTTCGCCTTCTGGATGATCGACGGCTCGTGAAGACTTGCGCTGGAGGTTGTCACCGTCTGCGACTGGATGGTCGTTCCGTTGAAGACGCGCCCGTCGTTCGGTGAGGCACCGCGCTGCCAGGTGGACCCGTGGTCGTCGCTGTAGACCGTGGCGGACGAGTACACGCCGGAACCGTTGCTGTAGTAGACGGGGAACTCGAGACGCCCGTTCGACAACTGGATCCCGTTCCCCGGCCCGGTTCCCAGGAACTTCATCCACGACGCCTTGACCGACGCATTGATGTGGACGGGCTGGGACCACGTCGCGCCATCATCGTCACTATGCATGACGACGAGGTAGGAGGTGCCGAACTCGGAGAGGCTCTGGTTCGGGTCCACGCCATTCTTCAGGTAGATGTTGCCGGCCGCAGCGCCTGAATTGGTCACGTTGCCCGTGGCCAGGTCGACGACGTAGTTCGTCGGCATCCCGGTCGAGTCGTAGACCGAGCCGTCGGAATGGAGCGCGTATGTAGCGCCAGTGGCATAGTTCACGAGCACGCGGTTGCCCGACGCGTCGAACCCGGTACCGGCTTGATTGTTCGGCTGACCCCAACCGCCGGGGAAGTGGTCGACCATCAGGAAGATGCGGCCCGTCGAGGAGTCCTGGACCATGGCCGAGTCGATCGCGCTGGCGCCGTTGGAGCCGGTCCCCGGGTAGTCGAGGATTGTCGCGCCAGTGGACCAGTTGGCGCCCCCGTCCGTGCTGCGCCGGATGGCGGTGTTGATGTCGTTCGGGGCGTCGCTCGCAGAGCTCTCCCGTTGATCGGCCGATGCGAGCAGAGTCCCTGCCGAGGTCGTCAGGAGCGCGGGGATCCGGTAGTTGGCCGATCCTGCGTAGCCGTTGTCGTAGAGGGCTTGGAAGGTAGCGGGCGTCGCACCGGCGAGGTTCTTCGCCTGGCTGTCCGAGAGCGCGGTCGAGTAGACGTTCACCCAGTTGATCGTCCCCCCGAAGTACCACTGGCCTCCACCGTTGTCCACGTTCCTGCCGACCCACATGCCGTTGAGGCCGCTCACTGCGGAGAAGAACGAGGTCGATGTCGAGCCGGCGACCCGATAGCCGTCCGCGTAGATCGTTGTTCCGCCGGATCCCGCCGAGACGACGACGGTGTGTGTGGCGCCGTCGTTGAACCGCCCGGGCGCCGTGAGCTGCGTGCTGTATGTCCCGTTCGACCGGTCCTCGAAGTAGAGTGCGCCGTTGTTCAGGCTGACTGTGATGTTGCTCGACGGGTTGGTCGTGTCCGAGGCGCTGAGGATCGCGCTGGCCGCCGATGTGCTGGTGCTGGAGAACGACGCGGCGATGCTTCCGGCGGCGAGGGACGAGGCGGTTCCCAGGTCGGCTGTCTTGTCGACGTAGGTGCTGCTGCCGTTGAACGACTGGGCGACGGGATAGGAGAGCAGCGCATCCGGTGCTGGGCTCAGTGCGACCACGTCCGCGGCTGCGAGGGCTGACGAGTAGACCTTCACCGATCCGATGGTGCCGGTGAAGTACCACTGGCCGCCACCGTTGTCGGCGTTGCGGCCGATCCACATACCGTTCAACCCGCTCACCGTGCTGAAGAATGCGGTGGACGTTCCGGCGAAGACCTGGTAGCCGTCGGCGTAGATCCGGGTGCCATCCGACCCAACCGTGACCGCCGCAGTGTGCCATGCGCCGTCGTTGAACGACGCCGCAGAGGACGGATCGTCGACGGTCGGATAGGTGAGGTTGGTTGCGAAGTTGTTCGAGGTCGCGTTGTTCTGCCTGACCTCGAAGTGCAGCTTCCCGCTGTTGACGGACAGGGTGAGGTTGCTGGAGGGCAGGGTCGTGTTCGAAGCGCTCAGAAGCGTCATCGCGCTCCCGGTGCTCGTGGTTTTGAAGCGGACGACAATGGTTCCTGTGCTCAGTCCGCTCACTGCAGAGAGGTCACTGGTGTGGTCGGTGTAGGTGGACCCGGTGTATGTGACGCTCGTCGAGTCGTCGAGCACTGGTGTCGGCGGTGTCGCCAACGCGGGCGACGGGGCGGCGAGTATGGTCGCGGCGGCGATGGTGCCTGCGACGAGGAGGGACAGCGATCGAGAGTGTTTCATCAGCGGACCTGCTTTCGTCTTCGAACGGTTGCGTGATGGTGCGATCGGGTTGCCGACTCACAAGGTGAACCGGCTGAGTAGGATGGAGTACCGGGACATCCCAGGTGGGATGTCTAGGAGGCGGACTGCGCGGCATCGTCACCTCCGCTCAGTTCAGCTCTGCCGGCCCAGCGCCGCGAGGTGCTCGCGGATGCCCCGGAAGTGTGCGTTCAACCGCTCCGCCGTCAGCACTTTGTCACCGCTTCGTACCGCGTCCAGGATGAGGCGGTGCGCGTGCGCGTTCTCGATGAGGCCGTGCTGTTCGACACCGGCCTCCTCGTGGATCTGGCGGTAGACGTTCCAGAAGACCTCGAGCAGGTTCGACAACAGCTCGTTGTGCAGCGGGACGTAGAGCAGCCGGTGGAAGTCCTGGTCCTCGTCGATGAACTGCCTGCCCTGGGCGGCGAGCCCCTCCATCGCCTCGACGCGGCTCTCCAGAGCGAGGAGGTCGCGCTCCGTCATCGCGTCGATCGCCAGGCCGATGAGCCCGGACTCCAGCGCCTGGCGCACGTCGACGAGCTCGAGCGCTTCGGCGCCTCCGTGACGCAGCGAGAGTCGACCCCGGAAGGCGAGGCTGGCGCCGAGCGACTCGAAACTGGTCGCAGCGACGAAGGTGCCGAAGCCGTGGCGGATCTCCACCACGCCGAGCGCCTGCAGCACCTTGAGAGCCTCGCGCACGGTGTTTCGGCCGACGCCGAGCGCGGTGCACAGCTCGGTCTCCGTCGGCATCGGATCGCCGACGTCGAGGTTCCGGCTGAGGATCAGATCCATGATGTCGTTCTGGAGGGTGCGCATCCGCTCCTGCGCCCCGAATCGGGCCAGTCTCGTCGCAGTCAGTTCGGTGGTCACCGTTCCCCCTCTAGATTCGTGTCGTTGTTCAATGTAACGGGTCGCCCGCTGCGGGCCGCGGCATAGCACGCCTCGGTCACCGCGAGGCTCGCGCGCGCGTCGCTCAGGCTGTAGCGCGGCTTGCGCCCGGCGGCGAGCGCTCCGATCAGCTCGTCGAGGAACCGTTCGACGGCTATGACCGAGCTCGGGCCGCCGACGGGTCGCGCCGTCTGTTTGCCGTCTGTTCCGAACACGGAGATCGCCGGCTTGTCGTCGTCGGCGATCGCGTGCCCGTGCGACCCGAGCAGTCTGATGGAGGAGGACACCGGCCCGTGCCCGGGAGCGGCCGCGACACGGCCCAAGGTCACCGTCGCGGTGACGCCGTTCTCGAGCAGCAGGGAGACGACCGCGGCGTCCTCGACGCCCGTTCGGCGGTGCGCCTCCTGGAACAGCGTCGCGGTCTCGGCATACACCTCGACCACCTCCAGACCGGTCAGGTACCGGATGTAGTCCACCGGGTAGAGGAGGAAGTTCAGCAGCTCGCCGCCGCCGGAAAGCGCCGGATCCGTTACGAGCTCCGGCCGCTCCACGGACGTCGAGAAGTGGGCACCCGAAGCGAACCACTCGACGTCGACGTGGAGCGGCAGGCCCAGGTGGCCCGCATCGACCCAACTGCGCAGCCGCTCGACTGCGGGCGAGCGGAGCCGGTTCACCACGGAGACCGTGCGGCTGGAGCGCGCCTGCGCTGCGAGGATGCGGTCGGTCTCCGCGACGGTCACGGCGACCGGCTTGTCCACGAGGACGTCGGCCCCGGCCTCCAGTGCCGCGATCGCCAGCTCCGCGTGGCGGGTGGGCTCGCTGCACACCACGACGAGGTCGCATGTACCGGGCGCGAGCAGCTCTGCGACACCGAGGAACGGCAGGCCGTTGCGGTAGGCGGCCTCCCGCGAGTCGGCGAGCATCCAGTCGGGCGCGGACTCGGCCTCGGCGACGCCCACGACCGAGGTCCGCGGATCGGCGAGGAAGGTCGGCAAGTAGGACTCAACGTGCCGGACCGCCGAGAGGAAGCCGACCCGGATCATGCGGACACCTCCGAACGAACGTCGATCGGGCGGCCGGTGTCGAGCGAGCGCTGGGCCGCAATGGCCGCCGCGAGCGCCGCGCGCACCTCACCCGTCCGCACGATCGGCTCGGCGCCGCCGACGACGTCGATCCAGTGCGCGAGCTGACGCCCCATCGCGTTCTCGACCGACGGCAGCGGGATCGCCGCACCCGCTGAGTGCAGGACGGGATCGTCGTCGGTGGAATGGGCGACCGTGCCGGCCGTGCCCGCAACGACGATGCGGCGGAACATGTCGCGCGGCTGGGCGAGCGCGTAGGAGATCTCGAGCGTGGCGAGCGCGTCGTCCGCGAAGCGGACGAGCAGCTGGAACGAGTCGTGCACGGGCATCCCCGCTGCGAAGCTCGGGAAAGACCGGGCGAATACGCGCACCGGCGCCGCGCCGAGAAGCCAGGTCGCGACGTCCAGGAGGTGGGAGCCATTGTGGACAGGATGCCCTCCCGACTTCGCCCGGTCGAGCTGCCAGCCGCGCCAGCCTCCAGGCCAGACGTAGCCGGTGTACCAGCTGACGTGGGCGAGGCGCGGGCGTCCGACCGCGCCGTCGCCGATCGCGGCGGCGAGCGCGGCGACGGCTGGCTGGAACCGCACGGTCTGGCCGACCATGAGGGTCGTCCCCGACTCTTCGGTGGCGCGCACCATGGCGTCGAAGTCGGCCAGTGTGAGGGCCGCGGGCTTCTCGACGTGGACGTGCTTCCCCGCCTCGCCGGCGGCGATCGTGAACGGCGCGTGTGCGGGCGTCGCGTTGCAGACGTCGACGGCGACGACGGTCGGGTCCGCGAGGATGCGGGTGTAGTCGTCCGTCGCTACGGCGCCGGGCGCGAGCGCAGCGACTCGGCGCGCGCGGTCGAGGTCGGACCCGTGCACGTACGCCACCTCCACGCCAGGGAGGGCTGCCAGCGCGCGCACGTGGTCCCCGGCGATCACTCCGGAACCCGCGACCGCCACGCGCGTCATCGCGCGGCCTCCGACGCGAGCGCGTTCGCCCGGATGCCCACCAGGGCCGCGGTTGCCGGGTGCTCGGTGAGCGTGGTGGAGGTGCCGCGAACCGCAGCCGACACCTCGTCGAGTTCGCAGGCGACTGCCGTCCGCATCCAGAGGGGGCCCGGTCCGCCGGTGTTGTACGACTGGCGAGCGGTCGCCGACTCCCGCAGCGACTCGTCGGAGGCCGCGTCGTCGAAGACGCCGGTCACCTCCAGGATCGCGCCGTCCACGAAGCGGGTGATCGTTCCGGCCCGGAAGTCAGCCTCGACGCTCGCCTCCGTGCCGGAGATGCGGAACCACCACTCCGCACGGTGGGCGGACGTGGACACACTGTGCCGCCCAAGCGCTCCCGACGGCGTCCTCAGCTCTGTGACGATGTCGCTGTCCACCACGTTCTCGCCGTGGGCGACTGGTGCGCCGGTCATGCCGACGACCTCCGCCGGCTCGCCGAGCGCCCACACGACCAGGTCGAGTTCGTGAATCTCGTGCAGCAGCTCCCCGCCGCTGCGGCGCCGGTCGAGCTTCCACCAGTCCCCCGGATCGTCAGGCAGGTGCACGACGCGTCTGCGGGCTCCGGCGGCCTCGATGATCTCGCCGAGCTCGCCGCGGTGGGCCTGCGCAACCATCCGGCGCACGCCGGGGAGAGACCGCATGACGTGGCCGACGATCAGCCGACCGCGGGCTCCGCGCGCGGCGGCGAGGATGGAGCCGACCGAGTCCTCGTCGATGCCGAGAGGCTTCTCGACGAAGACGTGCTTGCCGGCAAGCAGTGCGGCGACCGCCGGCTCCGCGTGCAGGTGGTTGGGGGTGGCGACGACGACCAGGTCCACGGCGTCGTCGTCCACGAGCTCGGAGAAACTCGCGTACGGGCGCGCGTCATGGGCCTCGGCGAGGCGCCGGGCGGCGTCCGGCACGGCGTCGGCCACCGCGGCGACGACGAACGACTCGTGACCGGCGCACGCGCTTGCGATCATGGTTCCGAAGAAGCCGGCGCCGACGACCCCGACCCGGACGGGGCCGCTCATGCAGCGCCTCCGATGGTCGCTTCCTGCGGCGCGCCCACCGGGTGATAGCAGCGCGCGGTGTGCAAGGGGACGGTCTGGAACCGCGTTACCGGAGGCATCTCGGTTGCACACTGCGCCGACGCCTTCCAGCAACGGGTGCGGAACGGGCATCCTGACGGTGGATGGACTGCGGAGGGCACCGGCCCCTCCAGCGTGATCGGCTCGACGTCCTCGACCAGGCTCGGCGTCGCGGAGAGTAGCGCCTCCGTGTACGGGTGGCGCACCTCGCCGGGGACCGCCGCTGCAGGCGCGACCTCCACGATGCGCCCGAGGTACATGGTGACGATCCGGTCGCTCATCCTGCGCACGGTCTGGATGTCGTGCGAGATGAAGATCATCGCCAGCTCGAACTCCGCCTTGAGCTCCAGCAGCAGGTTGAGGATCTGCGCCCGCACGGAGACGTCCAGAGCGCTGGTCGGCTCGTCCGCGACCAGGACAGAGGGCTGAAGCGCGAGCGCCCGGGCGATGGCGACGCGCTGCCGCTGGCCTCCGGAGAGCTGCGCGGGCAGGGCGTCGGCCGCGCTCGAGGGGAGGCCGACGAGGTCCATCAGCTCCGCGACACGCGCGGTCCGCTGCTTCGCGTCTCCGATGCCGTGCACGGTTAGCGGATCGCGCAGGATGCTCTTCACGGGCATCCTGCGGTTGAGAGCGGTGGACGGATCCTGGAAGACCATGCCGACGTTCCTGCCGAACTTCGTGCGTCTGGCCGACGTCGACATCGTCCAGAGCGACTCGCCGTGGAAGAGGACTTCACCGGACGTCGGCTGCTGCAGTCCCACGATCGCCTTGGCCAACGTCGACTTGCCGCAGCCTGATTCCCCTACGATCCCGACGGTCTCTCCAGCGCTCACGGCGAGGTCGGCGCCGGTGAGCGCGTAGACGGTGTCCTTGGCGAAGAGCTTCTCGCCGTTGATGCGGTGCTGCACGTGGACGTCGCGCAATTCGAGGATCGGTTCGCTCATGCCGGCACCTCCTTTCGTTCGAGCTGCCCGGCCACCCGGGCGGGATGGTGGCAGGCCACCTCGTGGACGAGCACGGGTCCCTCGAGCTGAGGGTCCTCGCGCCGGCAGATCGCGGTGGCGGCCGGGCATCTGTCTGCAAACCGGCAGCCGGCGGGGAACCCGGCCGGCGACGGCACGACACCCTTGATCTGCGTGAGCTCGGCGTCGCCCGATTCGAGAGACAGCACGGCCGAGAGCAGCCCGCGCGTGTAGTGGTGGGCCGGTGCGCCGACGACTTCATGGATCTCTCCGGTCTCCGCGACCTGGCCTCCGTACATGACGACGACCCGGTCCACGATGTCGGAGACGAGGGCGAGGTCGTGCGACACCAGGATGAGCGCGAAGCCGAGCTCCTCCTTCAGCCGGAGCAGGAGCTTCATCACCTGCGCCTGCACCGTCACATCGAGTGCGGTGGTGGGCTCGTCCGCAACGATCAGCTTGGGGTCCCGGGAGAGCGCCATCGCGATGAGGACACGCTGCCGCTGGCCGCCGGAGAGCTCGTGCGGGTAAGCCTTCAGCGTGCGGCTCGGGTCCAGGTTGACCAGCCCGAGCAGCTCAGCGGGCGTCCGGTGGCCGCCTCGGCGGGTGAGCTGGGTGAGCTGCTGCTTGATGGTCATCGCCGGGTTGAGGGAGCTGAGGGCGTCCTGGTAGATCATCGACATCCCGCGACCCATGAGCGCCCGGCGGTCGCGCGGCTTCATGCCGATCAGCTCGCGAGAGTCGAAGCGGATGCTCCCGCCGACCTGGGCTCCGCGCGGCTCGAGTCCCATGACCGCCAGGCTGGTGAGCGACTTGCCGCAGCCGGACTCGCCGATCAGCCCCAGGACCTCGCCGGGCCGCACGTCGAACGAGACGCCGTCGACGACGTTCACCCCGTTGTGCCGGTCGGCGAACGAGATGGTGAGCCCGTCGACCGAGAGCATGGGAGCGATGTCCGGGATGGGCCGGACCCGGCGGCGGATCCGCTCCCCCGCCTGACGCAGGCCGGTGATCTCGGAAACGGCATGCTCGCCGCGGTCGACGTCCTCGGCCTCCGCCGTCACAGCTTGGGCGGCGGCCTTCGTCGCCTTCGCCGAGGGGGCTGCGATCGCGTCGGTGAGCCCCTCCGCGAGCACGTTGAGGCAGAGGACGGTGGCGAAGATCACCAGGCCTGGGAAGAGCGTTGCCCACCAGCCTCCGGTCAGCAGCAGGTTCTTGCCGTCCGCGATGACGCTTCCCCACGACGGGTTCGGTGGCTGGACGCCGGCGCCGATGAACGACAGCGACGCCTCGAAGACGATGGCGTCGGCGACCATCACCGTGGAGAAGACCAGGATCGGCGCGGCGATGTTGACCGCGACGTGCCGGGTCACGAGGAAGAACCGCTTGGCGCCGATGATGCGCTCCGCCGCGATGTAGTCCTCGCCGTACTGAGACTGGACGTTGGCGCGCACGATCCGAGCGATGGACGGCATGTAGAGGAAGCCGATGGCCAGGATGAGGACGAAGACGTCCCGTCCGAAGACCGCGACCAGGACGGCGGCCAGGGCGATGCCCGGGAACGCCATGATGACGTCCAGTACCCGCATGATCGTCTCATCGACGCCGCGGCGGCTTGTCGCTGCGAAGGCTCCGACTACCGCGCCGGCGATGAGGGCCAGTGCCGTCGCGCCGAGGCCGATCGCGAGTGACCAGCGACCGCCGTAGAGGAGCCGACTGAATATGTCGCGGCCCTGGCTGTCGAGCCCGAAGATGTGGGCGGCGCTCGGCGCCTTGTCGGCGGCGACGGACTGCATGTTGGGGTCGTACGGCGTGAGCAGAGGCGCGAGGATCACTGCCAGCACGATCACGGTCAGCACGGCGATGGCGATCCAGGCGCCGAGGGTGAGGCGGCCGAGGCGGAGGCCGGGCCGGGAGAGTCGTTCGGAGAGTTTGGTGCGCATCAGTGGCTCGTTCGCAGTCTCGGGTTGGCGAGCAGGGAGAGGATGTCGACGATCAGGTTGATCACGACGAAGCCCAGGGCGATGGTGAGGACGACGCCCTGGACGATAGCCGGCTCGTTGTTCTTGACGGCCTCGATCATGAGCTGACCCATACCGGGGAGATTGAACATCTGCTCGATGACCACAGCGCCGCCGAGCAGGTACCCGATCCGCAGCCCGAGCACGTTGAGCGGGTTGATGAGCGCGTTGCGCATTACGTTCCGCCCGACGACGACGAACGGAGGGAGACCGCCGCCACGGGCGGTGCGCACGTAGTCTCTGTCGAGCTCCTCCACCATCGACGTGCGCACGATGCGGGTCATCTGAGCCGAGAGCGGCAGCGCCAGGGCCAGGGCGGGCAGCGTCATCGTCATCAGCCAGCCGTAGATCGAGTCGTTCGGGTTGACGTAGCGGGACGACGGGAAGATCGGAATGTTGATCGAGAACCACTGGACGAGGAGGAGCGCGACCCAGAAGGAGGGGGCGGCGACTCCGCCGAGGGTGAGCACGCGGATCGTCTGGTCCGGCCAGCGGTCCCGGAACACCGCCGAGATCGTCCCGAGGGTGAACGAGATCACGATGGCGATGATCAGACCGAGGAAGGTGAGCTGGAGCGTGAGCGGCAGCGCGGTGGCGATGAGCGTCGTGACGTCCTGGCCGGTCGCGAGGCTCTTGCCCAGATGACCGGTGAGGATCATCCCGAGGAACGCGAAGTACTTGACGATGAAGGGCTGGTCCAGCCCGTGCTCGTGCCGGAACTGCGCGAGCTGGTCCGGGCTCACCGGCGCATCGGCGAAGACCGCGACGGCGGGGTCGGTGGAGGAGAACTGCATCACGGTGAAGACGAACAGCACGATGCCCAGTAGCAGCGGGATCAGTGTCAGCAGTCGTCTGCCGATCATTCTGAGGACGACGGTCACGGTGGTTCCTATCGGGTAATGCCGGCCGGGGCGCTGTCAGACGCACCCCGGCCGGCGGGTGCTCAGCCCTTCAGCTGCGCGTTCATCATGTAGACACCGGGGATGTTGAGCGCCTGCACGCCGCTCAGCTTCTTGGCGTCCCATGCGGTGGAGAGCTGCATGTGCATGACCGGGTAGATGACGCCCTGGTCTGCGATCATGTTCAGCGCCTTCTTCATGTCGGCGTCGGTGGTCTTCGTCGAGTCCGACTGTTCGGCGGCGGTGAGGACCTTGTCGAGCGCCGCGTACTCGGGCGTCTGACCCCACTTGTTCCAGAGCATGAAGGTGTTGGTGTTGGAGTAGAACCAGCGCACGTTGAGGTCCGCGTCCGTCCCGAACTGGTTGGGGTTGCCCGAGAAGGTCAGCACGTCGGCCGGGTCGCCCTGCGCCACCTTGGTGTTGAAGGTGGCAGTCTCCACGACGTCGAGGTTCGTCTTGACGCCGATGGCCTCCCAGTCCTGCTTGATGGCGTTCACGGCGACGGTGGTCCAGGAGATGTTCGTCGAGAGCAGCGTGAGGCTGAGGTTGGTGACGCCGGCCTCCTGCAGCAGCTTCTTGGCCTCGGTCGGGTTGTAGTCGTACTGCGTGGTCGCCTTCGAGTAGTACGGGCTCGACTCCTGGAGGAAGCTCGTGGCGGGGGTGCCCTTGCCGGCGATCGAGACGTCGATCAGCTTCTTGGTGTCGATGGCCATCCGCAGCGCCTGACGGACCCGTTTGTCGTTGAACGGAGCCTTGCTGGTGTTGAAAGCCAGGCCCAGCAGGTTCATGCTGTCGGCGCCGTCCACTTTCAGTCCCTTGCCCTGGAGGCTGGCGATCGAGTCCTGCGGGATGTTGTCGGAGATCTGCACGCCGGAGACGCCGGAGGTCAGCAGGCTGGTGCGGGCGGCCGCGTCGACCGAGACGTTCCACTGCATCGAGTCGATCTTCGGGTGCAGCGGGCCGTTGTAGTCCTTGTTCAGCACGAATGAGGTGAACGACGTCGGCTCGGTGGCCTTGATCTCGAACGGGCCGGAGCCGAGCTGGTTCTTCGCGTCGGCGTAGAAGGAGTCCGGCTGTCCCTCGAAGATGTGCTTCGGCATGATCTTCAGGATCGAGAAGCGGTTGATCGCGTAGGGGAACGCGTTCTTGAAGTCGAGCTTCACGGTGTGCGCGTCGACCTTGACGGCATCCTTGAGCCAGCTCGAGAAGAAGGCCGTGGTAATCACGGGCTTCTGCGTGTTGAGTACCCGGTCGACGGAGAAGACGACGTCGTCGGCGGTGACCGGCTTGCCGTCGCTCCACTTGGCCCCGGACCGGAGCTTGAAGGTCCAGGACAGCGCCTTGGTGTCCTTCGGCATGTCGGCGGCGAGCGCGGCGTACGGCTTGCGGTCGATGGGCGAGGAGTCCCAGAGTGCTTCGTAGATGTGGTTCTCGGCGGACATCGCGAACGCGGAGCCGGTGTTCAGGGGGTCCCACGAGCTGTTGTTGTTATAGCCGATCGCGACCTCGACGTGGCCCTTCGCGGCGGCGCCGCCGACCGAGGTGCTCGACTGCGGTCCGGAGCAGGCCGCGACGAGCCCGACGGTGGCCACCGCGGCGACGAGACCGGCGAGGCGCTTGAGCGTTCGTGCTCGGGAACCCGGCAACTTCGTTGTTTCCACTGCTGTTCCTTTCGGGAATGTGCTGGGGGAGAAGAAGGACCCACATAGGACGTCCCACCTCTTGGAAACAAGACCGTAGATCACCTCCGACCACTTCGTCAATAGCGATTTTCCGATTGGGCGACCGACCCCATTGACTCGTTCCGCCAGCTTTGCAATACTCTCATGGCATCAAGACATCCCACGTCCTATCACCCGTGGGCTCAAAGGAGAATCGTGACGAACGCCGCCATCGCACCGCACCCGACCCTGGGCTCGGACGCCGACACCTCCCGTTTCCGCGGGATCATCCCGCCGGTCATCACACCGCGAACCGAGAGCGGACTGATCGACCGGGAGTCGCTCCAGCGCGTGACCTCGCACCTCCTCGATGGCGGCGTCGACGGGCTGTTCATCCTCGGGTCCTCCGGCGAGGTCCCTTATCTCACTCAGGAGGAGCGCGATCTCGTCACCACCACCGTCATCGAGGCGAGCGACGGACGGGTGCCGGTCCTGGCCGGAGCGAACGAGCAGACCACCGCACGCGTGGTGGCCGAGGCCGAGCGTCTCGCCGATCTGGGCGTCGATGCGCTGGTGGTGACGTCGCCGTTCTACGCGCTGTCCAACCAGGCAGAGGTCGGCCAGCACTTCCGGACGGTCCGCGAGCGCGTCGACCTGCCGCTCTTCGCCTATGACGTCCCCGTGCGGACGCACGTCAAGCTCGGCGTCGACGTGGTCCGCGAACTCGCCGAGGACGGTGTGCTGGCCGGGGTGAAGGACTCCTCTGGCGACGATGTCTCCTTCCGCCTCCTCGCGCTCGCGACCGAGCACCTGCCGGAGTTCCGGATGTTCACCGGTCACGAGGTCGTGGTCGACGGCGCACTGCTCGGCGGAGCGCACGGTGCGGTGCCGGGCCTTGCGAACGTGGACCCCGCCGGTTACGGCAAGCTCTATGCGGCCGCCGCCGAGGGTGACTGGCCCTCGGCTCGCCGCGAGCAGGACCGCCTCGCCCGCCTCTTCGGCATCGTGGAGGTCACCGAGACCGGTGTCTCGGCCGGCGCTGCCGGACTCGGCGCGTTCAAGACTGCGCTGCAGCTGCTCGGGGTCATCGCCAGCAACCGGATGAGCGAGCCGATGCGGTCGCTCGGAGCCGTCGAGACCGCCCGCATCCGCGGCCTCCTCGAAGCCTCGGGGCTGCTGTGACGGGGCTCGCGAACGGGTCCGTCGCGGCCTTCGGGGAGCACGGTGCCGCGCTCGTCTGACGCCCGGCTCGCCGTGGGCGTCGACCTCGGCGGCACCAAGATCGACGCGCGCCTGCTCGACGCGTCCGGAGACGTCCTCGCGCATGCGCGATCGGCCACGCCGCCCGCCGGTGGCCAGGCCGTCGTCGCCGAGATCGCGACACTGGTCGCCGCTGTGACCGAAGACCGCGATCCGGCAGAGCTGGCGGGCGTCGGGATCGGCGCGGCCGGGATCATCGACCCGGAAACCGGGGACGTCCTCGACGCGACCGACGCCATCGCAGACTGGAAGGGCGTCCACCTTGCGTCCGGGGTCGCCGGGCTGACTGGGCTGCGCGTGCGGGCGATCAACGATGTGCACGCCCATGCACTGGGCGAGTCGGCGCTGGCTGGGCTCCCTCGCAGCGCCTCCCTGCTCCTGATCGCGGTCGGCACAGGCGTCGGTGGCGCGTTCGTCCGCGACGGCGGGGTGGTCGCCGGGACCCACGGAGCCGCCGGTCACTTCGGTCACATCGCCTCCCCCACGCGATCGGGCTGCCATGCTCGTGCGGCGGTCGCGGGCATGCCGAGGCGAGCGGGTCGGGTCCGGCGATCCTCGCGACCTACCGGAGGCTCGGCGGTTCCGCGTCCGATGCGGTCGAGGTCGCGGCGCGTGCGGCGGAGGACGACGAAAGAGCTCGAGCCGCGATCGATCTTTCCGCCATCACCGTCGGCTCCGTCGTCGGCGGTCTCGTCAACGGCCTGGACCCCGACTTGGTGGTCGTCAGCGGGGGCGTGCCCCGCATTCCGGGCTGGTGGCAGACGTTCGAGACTGCCGCGCGGCAGGAGACCCTCCCGCTGCTCGCGTCCGTCGCGCTGCGGCCCAGTGCCGGCGACTCTGCCGCATGCCTGGGCGCGGCGAGCCTCGTCCTTGAAAAGGAGTACACCCCATGACCGACTTCTTCGACGCCGTCGCCGGGCGGCTGATCGTCTCCGCTCAGGCGTATCCTGGCGAGCCCATGCGCGATCCTCGGACCATGGTCGCCGTTGCGGAGTCCGCGGTGCGCGGCGGTGCCGCGGCCATCCGGTTGCAGGGCCTGGACGATATCCGGTTCGGCGCCGAGACCCTCGATGTCCCGGTCATCGGGTTGTGGAAGGACGGGAAGGACGGCGTCTTCATCACACCGACTTTGGAGCATGCGGTGGCCGTTGCCGCGGCGGGCGCGGATGTGGTCGCGCTCGACGGAACACGGCGGGACCGGCCGGACGGCCGCACGCTGGCCGAGGTCGTGAAGGCCCTGCGGAATGAGACCGACGCGCTCGTCATGGCCGACTGCGGAAGCGCCGAGGATGCGATCGCCGCCACGGAGGCGGGCGCCGACATCATCGGGACGACCCTCGCCGGGTACACCGGGGAACGCCCGCGCCGCGAGGGACCCGACTTCGACCTCATCGTCGAGCTCCGCTCGCTCGCGCTCGGCCGGTTCCTCGTGGCGGAGGGCCGCATCCAGACTCCGGGGCAGGCGCGGCAGGCGCTGGAGGCCGGGGCCGACTCCGTGGTGGTCGGCACCGCGATCACCCACCCGCAGAGCATCACCTCCTGGTTCGCGCGCGCGGTCGAGGCGCGATGAGAACCGTCGTCAGCGCGTACGCGGCCTCCCCCGCACACACGCGCTGGGATCCGGCGTTCGAGGAGCGCTTCCTCGCTGAGCTGGTCGCCTTGGACGGTGTCGACGCCCTGGAACTGCCGTGGCTCGGCCGCCTCCACCCTTATGACGACGACTGGCTGGTCTCGCGATTGCCCGCAACCGAGGTGGTTGTCACTGCGCTGCCTTGGACGATAACGCGCTCGAAGGAATCGCCCGGCTACGGCCTGGCCTCAACCGATGGGGGCGGCAGGGCGGACGCCATGGCCGACCTCGAGCGGATGCGCCGCGACCTCGCACGCCTGCCGGTGATCCCGAGCGTCATCCTCCTGCACACTGCCCCCAGCGGCGGGTCCGGTTCGGTCGACGCCCTCCGGGATTCGCTTGCGGAATTCGCGTCGTGGGACTGGAGCGGCTCCAGGCTCGCGATCGAGCACTGCGACGCGGCCGTACCGGGCCGCCCGTTCGAGAAGGGCTTCCTCGGTCTCCCCGACGAGCTGGCGGCACTCGAGGGGATCGCGGAAGCGGGGCTCTGGCTGAACTGGGGGCGGTCGGCCGTCGAACTGCGGGACGCGGGCGCCGTCACCGCGCAGGTCACGGCCGCCGCCGCGTCGGGTCGACTCCTGGGGCTCACCCTCTCCGGAGCCGCTGACACGGACGGCCCCTACGGACCGGCGTGGGCCGACGCCCACCTCCCTTTCGCCGAGTCTGATCCGGTGTCGGGCTCGCTGCTGACCCGCTCAGCCGCTCGCTCAGCCCTTCGGGCCGCGGGCGACGCGCCGTGGCGCGGGCTGAAGGTGAGTCGACGGCCAGGCGACGAGTCGGTTGTCGAGGTGCTCGCGACCGTGGAGGCCAACCTCGCAGTGCTGCGCGAGGCCGATGAAACACCGGTTGCCGCCCTGGGCGCGGCGCTCGTAGGAGGAACAGATGGCTGAAGTCGTAGTCGTAGCAGACAAGGACGCGGCGGGCGAGCTCGCGGCGGAGTCGATCCAGCGGCTGATCTCCGCCAAGCCGGATGCCGTGCTCGGGCTGGCGACCGGCTCCACCCCGTTGCCGGTCCACCGTGCGCTGGCCCGGCGGATCGCCGAGTCGGGCCTCGACGTCTCGCACGTGCGGGGTTACGCACTGGACGAGTACGTCGGCCTGCCCGCGGGGCATCCCGAGTCGTATCGCGCCGTCATCACGCGCGAGGTCGTGGAGCCGCTCGGGCTCACGCCGTCACTCATCCACGTGCCCAATGGCGCCATCGCGACCATCGAGCACGCCGGGGCCGACTACGAGAAGGCGATCGCGGAGTCCGGCGGCGTCGACGTGCAGATCCTGGGCATCGGCACCGACGGGCACATCGGGTTCAACGAGCCCGGCTCCTCGTTCGCGTCGGTGACACGGGTGAAGACGCTGACCGAGCAGACCCGCCGCGACAACGCCCGGTTCTTCGCCGACGAGGACGACGTCCCCATGCACTGCATCACCCAGGGCCTCTCGACCATCCTCCGAGCACGCCACCTGATGCTGCTGGCGTTCGGCGAGGGCAAGGCCGAGGCACTGGCCGGTGCGGTGGAGGGGCCGGTGTCGGCCTCCAACCCGGGCTCGGCCATCCAGCTCCACCCGCACGTGACCGTGCTCGTGGACGAGGCCGCGGCCTCCCGGCTGCGCAACATCGACTACTACCGGTACGCCTACGACCACAAACCCGCCTGGCAAAAACTCTGAACCACAGCGATCACGCCCGGGTCAGCGCGAAATTCTGGCTCCGGAACCTAGACGGTAAGACGCCGCTGGCGCCACTCGGCTAGTGGGCGCGATCGAATTGAGAGCTCTGGGGGCCGGGCGTCGCCGACTTCCCAATGAATCAAAGGGTGAACGGCGAATTCCGCGGGGCTTTTGTGGGGTAAGCGGCTAAGCCGCGATCAAGACGTGTTCCTGATCAGGGTTTTTACTGCGGAGACGGAGGGATTTGAACCCTCGGTCCCCTTACGGGGACTCCACCTTAGCAGGGTCGGGTAAGCCGACCAATTACCGCATTCTCGGTGCTCGGGCGCAACGAAAACGACGCCCTGCACAATCCGAAGATGATTGCAACTGTCCCCTTGCTGTCCCGGAATGAGGATGGCGTGCGCGAATACATCCACGACTGGATCGACGCAGCATCACGCGCTCAGACTGCGTACCAACGACTGGTGCGAGGCCAGCAGGATCGCGCACAGGTTGCACCGACAACGGAACGTGAACACCGGAAACCGCGATCAAGTTTCCGTCGATCCACCCAACGGTTACTTGCCCTGAAACGGGCAGGCGGGGAGACCACGGAGCGCTGACGTATCGAATGGGTCTCGAGTTCACCGCGTGGCTTGTGGGCGTTCGATGACGGCACCCAGTTGCTGCAGCGACGCCGTGAGCTGCCTCGCGTGTTCCGCAGCAGCGAGAAGATGGGGAGCCTCCGACGAGTTGTCGTCCGCGCCGAGATCATGAACGAGGCGGCGCAACAGCCCGACGAGAGAATGACCTCCGGACTCCATTCGTCCTATGATCTCGATGATCGTCCCCCTGTCAAGAGCACCTGCTCCGGCGGCGCACTCCAGCCGGGCCAGTGCCAGACGTGCAGCATCGGCTTCGTCGACGACGTGTCTGAGCGACGCATGGTGCGCGGTCGTCATCCCCGTATCCCTCAGCACGAGGCGATTCTCCCCCGGACCGGTGAACTCCGCGTGAACCAGCGCCCTCATAATCGGACGACCACGCGGAGCCCTTCTAGGATTGGTGGGTGGCAGACGATTCTGAGAACGACGACCGCATCGGCACCTCCTGGATCGTGCTCGTCTACCGGGTCCCCTCCGAGCCTACGCGGCTGCGAGCCACGGTGTGGCGGAGGTTGAAGGCGCTCGGCGCGATCTACCTCCAGAATTCCGTCGCGGCGCTGCCCGACGATGTGACGAGTGAGCGGGCGCTTCGCAAGCTGCGCCACGAGATCGTCGAGATGAACGGCACGGCCGCGCTCCTGCGCTCCGAGGTTCTTGCCGGCGACGCCGGCATCGTCGGGGCATTCCAGGCCGCGCGCACGGACGAATACGAGGAGATCATCGACCGTTGCCAGGGGTTCCTCCGCGAGCTCGAGAAAGAGTACGCCGAGCAGCACTTCAGCTATGCCGAGCTGGAGGAAAACGAGGTCGACTACACCAAGCTCGTCAACTGGCTCGAGAAGGTACAGACCCGCGATCGCTTCGGCGCACCGAAGCGGATCGAGGCGGAGGAGGCTGTGGCGTCGTGCGCCCAGGCGCTGGAAGAGTACGCCGCTCGCGTGTACGCGGAGGAACCGGAGGGGCACTGACGGCCTCCCCGGCTCCATTCGCGGTGCTCCGCGCAGCTCAGCTCAGCGCGCGCCGGATTCCGTAGGGGATGAGGATCAGCACGGCGATCGGCATGACCACCCAGGCGGCGGCCCAGGAGCTGACGGCGAAGGTGATCGCGAGGGCGACGGCCGTTCCTGCAGCGATCTGCCAATCGTCGCCGACGATGAAGTCCCACCAGAACAGGCCGAACGAGCGGAGGCCCCGGGTGACGGCGTTCGGCTGCGGCGCGGCGACGGTGGCGGCTGGGGCCGTGACTGGCGCAACCTGCTGTTGCGTCTCGCCAGCCCCCGGGGCCGTCGTCACGAGCACAGGCGCGGGCTCGGGCGCCTGTGCTGCCTCCCGACGGGTCTGCGCGGCTTTGCGGCGGCGCAGCACAGCGACAAGCAACAGGGAGAAGACACCGACGGCCGGGATCAGAACCAGCAGCGCGAGATCGGCGCCCGGCCAGACCGCGGCTGCGCCCTCCGCGCCCCAGAACAGGCCGAACGACGTCAGCATCACACCGACGATGAATTTCAAAGTGTTCTCTGGAACCCGCGACAGCGGAGCGCGCACGACGATGCCGATGACGACGACGACGACGATGGCGACCGCAGCACCGAGGGACGCGAGGCCGACCTGGTGCTGGTTCGCACCGAAGGTGAGGACGATGAAGACGACCTCGAGGCCCTCCAGCAGCACCGCCTTGAACGAGAGCGTGAACGCGTACCAGTCGCTCACGCCGAAGCGCGTCTCCGAGCGGGCCGCTCGGGCCTCCTCGACCTCGCGCTTGTATATGAGGTCCTCGTCGTGCAGAGCCTTGTAGCCGCTGGCGCGGAGCACGGCCTTGCGGATCCACTGCATCCCGAAGACCAGGAGCAGCCCACCGACGATGAGGCGGAGGAAATCGATCGGGATGAGGGTGATTGCCGGGCCGACGATCGCGACGATGGCCGCGAGGACCACGACGCCGACGACCGTGCCGGTCAGGGCGGAGCGCCAATTGCGTGTCGCGCCGGCGGCCAGGACGATAGTGGTCGCCTCGACGGCTTCGACCAGACACGCCAGGAAGACGGCGATGACCAGGGCGAGAGAGTTCACGGGGATCCTTCCGAGTGTGATGCTCTGAGTGTAACAGCTGTTAGTTATGCCGTGTGGCGAATGGCGAACGCATGGCACTCGGCGGGGTCGATCGCCACCCGCGCCTGCGCGCCGCGCTGGCGGGCTGCCGCCGTGAACACCCCGGTGATCCGGCCCACCGGCGTCTCGACCACGTGCTCGTAGCCGCGGCCGCGATAGGCCACATCGACCACGACTGCGGGCAGCGTGCGGCCGTCGGCCGGCCCCGAGACGTCGTTGACGAAGGTCGTCGCTGTTGGCCGGATCAGCACCTCCACGTCATCGCCTGGCTGCAGTCCGGTCTCCCCTGACGCGGCGACCAGGATGTGATCGGCGGCGAGGACGACCGTGGCGCCGTCGCGCCGCTCACGGACGATGCCGCGCGCGCTTCCCGCCACGCCGGTGAAGCGCGCGGCGAAGCTCGTGGCCGGATGCCGGTACAGCTCCTCGGGGGTGGCCAACTGCTCCAGGCGACCGGCGTTCAGCAGGCCGATCCGGTCGGCGAGCGCCATCGCCTCCGACTGGTCGTGGGTGATGTAGACCGCTGTCGCGCCTGTGGATCGGGTCAGCGTCGCGATCTCCACGCGCAGCCGCTCACGGAGGTCGGCGTCGAGGTTCGAGAGCGGCTCATCGAAGAGGATGAGCCGGGGCCGCCCGGCCAGAGCACGTGCGAGGGCGACGCGCTGCTGCTGGCCGCCGGAGAGTTCGTGCGGATAGCGGTCCTCTTTGCCGTCGAGACCGACGCTCTCGATTGCCTCCAGCGCGCGCCGACGCACCTCGGCTGCCTGATGCGACCCCCGGCGGAGGGCGTAGGACACGTTCTGCCGAACGGTCATGTGCGGCCACAGGGCATAGTCCTGGAAGACCATGGCGAGGCCGCGTTTCTCCGGCGGGAGGTGGTGGCGGCTGTCGGCGATGACGCGCGGGCCGAACTGCACGGTGCCTGCGTCGAAGCGCTCGACGCCGGCCAGGCCGCGCAGGAGCGTCGATTTGCCCGACCCGCTCGGGCCGAGCAGCACGAGGAATCCGCCCGGTTCGATGTCCAGATCGACCCCCTGCAACGCCTGCACCGATCCGTAGCGGCGCGCGGCGCCCCGCACGGTTACCGCGTGGCCATGCGCGTCCGGCTGCGCAGCCGCAGTGGACGTCGCCGCCGATGGTCTTATCTGGGTCGTCGTCATCGTGCCTCTCCGATCGTGCGCCAGCCCGCGGGTGCGAGGAGGCGGAACAGTCCGAAACCCACCGCCACCACGACGAGGGCGCTGGCGATGGCGATGACCTGCATCGCTGTCCCGCCGCCGAAGTCGTACTTGCCGAGGGCGTTCTCGATACCGACCGCGATCGGCTGCGACCCGGCAGGGCTGAGCAGCTGCGACACCGGCAGTTCGAGGAGGGTGCCCGCGTAGGTGAGTAGCCACGCGCTGAGGAGCGGCCGCGCCAGCACCGGGAACCCAACGCCCAGCCATGACTGCAGGGGCCCGCGACCGTGCACCCGCGAGGCGTGCACGACGTTGTCCTGCAGCTGGCCGACCGAGCCGACCAGCACTCGCGTGGTCGACGGGAGCGCCGAGGCGAGATACGCGAGCAGCAGCAGCGCTGTCGTGCCGTAGAGGTGGATGCCGGCCGCGTTCACTGCCGGGAGGTTGTACGCGAAGATGTAGCCGGCCGCGAAGACGATGCCGGGCAGCGCGACAGCGGCGAGAAGAACGAAGTCCAGCAGCCGCCCGCTGAGGGCAGTCCCCTTACGCGCGAGGACCCGGGCGCACAGTGCGGCCATCACGGTCGCGACCGTCGCCGTCGCCACTGCGCAACCGGCCGAGAAGAGCAGCGGACCGGACAGGTCGGGGCTGGTGAGCACGCGTTGGTAGTTCGCGAAGTCCCACTGGTGCGTTCCTGTCAGGCTCCCGAGGCCATCGATCATGGAGGCCGACACCGCGCCGAAAGCGGGGACGCCGAGCGCGACGACGACGAAGAGTGTCAGTCCCGTGACCCAGGCAATGGTCACGGGGATGCCGAGCTGGCGCCGAGCGGGCCTCCTGCTGCGGCCGCCGAGGGTCTGGTAGCTGCGGCCGCGGAGGGCGGCGTTCTGCAGGACGAGCGCGAGCACGATAAGTCCGAGCAGGATCCAGCTGACCGCCGCCGCGACAGGGAACTGCGCGGGAAACGCCTGTACCGCCGTGTAGATCGCACCGGTAGCGACAGGGAAGTGCGCAAGACTCGTCAACGTTGCGGCGACACCGTAGTCGCTGATCGACTCGGCGAACACGATCGCGAGCGCCGACCAGACGGCGGGCGCGATCAGCGCGACGACGATCCGGCCCGCGGCGAGGCGGCTTCCGCCGTGCACGCGGGACGCCTCCAGAAACTCGTCGCCGAGGCCGCGGAGTGCGTTGGAGATGGTGAGGTAGGCGAATGGCACGCCCTTGACCGTGAGGATGAGCGCGATGCCGACCGGTCCGTAGAAGACGTTGCGCGCCCAGGGCGCATCAAGACCGAGGATGGCCAGCACACCGTTCGGCTCCAGCAGCCGCTCCCAGCCGAGCGCGATCAGGTACGACGGCATCAGCAGGATCGCGAAGGCGAAGCCTGTCCACACCCTGCGCAGCGGGATGGTCGTGCGGTGCACCGCCCACGCCATCGCGAAGCCCACTGAGACGCCGACGACCGACGCGACCACGCCGAGGGCGACCGAGTCGGCGAACGCCTGCAGCAGCGGCCCCGACATCGCCTGCTGGAACGCGTCCACGCTGAACCAGGCGGTGCCTTGACCGAGCAGCGCCGGGCTGAACGCGACGGCGAGGAAGAGGGCGATCGGGAGGACGAGGATCAAGACGACGACGAGCCAGAGCCCGGTGAGAGCGTTCGGACGGGGAATCACCCACCGACGGGCCATCGGCGCGGCAAGCGGCACCGCGCCGCCCTTCCGATTCGGCAGAAGGGCGGCGTCGGCCCGCTCGGCGAAGTGAATCGCGAGCATCGGTGCGCCTACTTGATGTTGCTGTCGAACCAGCTGACGACCTCGGCCTGCTTCGGACCCCAGAACGCCGGGTCGATCTGCTGGTACGCGGTCGGGAAGGAGGGGACGCCGGTCGCCGGGTCCACACCCGTAACCACCGGCCAGTAGAGCGAGTCGCCGGTCGGGTCGGCGCCCTGCATCACCTTCTGGCCCTCGGCCGACGTGACGTAATCGATGAACTGCTTCGCCTCGGCCTGCTGCGTGGCGTTCGCGCCCTTGTCGATTGCGATGACAGACGGCAGGAGGGTCGATTTCGGCAGGTAGACGACCTTCGGCTGGAAGTTCGCCGACGCCTTGACCTTCGCGATCTCACCTAGCGCTGCCGAGCTCTGGATGAGTCCGTAGTCGATCTGGCCGGTCTCCAGCGCGTGCAGCGTGTCACCGTTGGTCGGGAACACCTTCAGCCCGTTGGCCTTGAGCTTGGTGAGGTACGCCTCTCCCGCCTTTTCGCCGCCGGACTTGCCGCCCAGCTGATTCATCAGACCCGCAATGAACGGGTAGGTCGGCCCTGACTGCGACGGGTCGTTCATTCCGACCTTGCCCTGGTAGGCGCCAGTCAGGAGGTCGTCGTAGCTCGAGGGAACTGCGGAGGCCTTGGCGGCGTTGTAAATCAGCGCGGCCATAACCGTGGTGCCAGTGGGCGTGTAGCTGTGATCTGCGGGCACAACCGTCTTGCCGGCATCCGTAAAAGTGGCTTTCGGCGTATACGGCGCGAGCAGACCCTGCTGATCAAGAGACGAGAACGCGGTGTCGCCGTCCACCCACAACATCGACCACTGCGGGTTGTTCTTCTCCGCCGAGATCTTGGTCAACAGCGGACCCGTGCTGTCATCGTCGACCTTGACCTCGATGCCGGTCTTCTTCGTGAACGCCTTGGCGACGGCCGAGTCATAGCCCTCCGCCGCATAGAGCACCAGCGGCTGCTTGCTGGAGCTGGAGTCGGCGGCGCCCGCGGTGGCGGAGCATCCGGCCAGTGCTGCGATGGACGCGACGGCAATCGCCGAGGCGAGGACGACACGCTTTCCACGTAGGTTCATTTGAGTCTCCACAGAGTGTTCGGGTGGTGGTCTAACGACGGTTAGACGATAGAAGTGTCAGGCGACACGCGAGCGAGCGCGAATTGAACAGATCGTTAACGGATCGGAGGCGTCCGGGTGGTTCGCACTCAGGAACGCCGCATAGCGTCGCTCGCGTGGGTAGCCAGCAATCGTCCGGCCCGGGCGCACATCCGAACCGTCACCGGACGGCCGCGCTACCGGCGCGGGCCGGGGCGCTGGTCGCGTTCGCCGTCCTGAGCGTCGTCGCGGGCGTGCTGGCCTCGGCGGGAGTCACCCCGCTGTCGCGATGGTGGCGACTGGGGTGAGCGACGGAGCGTCGGTGTTCAACGGCCTGCCGGACTACCTGAAGATCCAGCCCCCTGCACAGGTGAGCACTCTGTACGCCCAGCGCGCCGGCACGCAGGTGCCGATTGCATCGTTCTTCGCTCAGGACCGCACGGACGTATCGTGGAGCGGCACCGATGAAATGCTCAAGTCCGCCGTGCTCGCGGCTGAGGACCCCCGATTCTTCGAAGAAGGCCCGATCGATGTCGTGGGAACCATTCGGGCCGCGGCCGCCAACGCGGCGGGCCATCAGCTCGAGGGCGGCTCCTCGATCACCCAGCAGTATGTGAAGAACGTCCTGGTGCAGCAGTGCGACGCGCTCACCGACGCTCGCGCCTCGAAGAACTGCTACCAGCAGGTAACCGCCACCACACTGCAACGCAAGACCCAGGAGTTGCGCTACGCCGGGGAGGTGTCCAAGCAGTACTCGAAGGACCAGATCTTGACCGCGTACCTCAATCTCGTCGGGTTCGGAGGGAACATCTACGGGGCACAAGCGGCCGCCGAATACTACTTCGGTGTGTCAGCGGACGCGGTGTCGCTTCCCCAAGCCGCCACCCTCGCCGCGATTATCAACAGCCCCTCGGATCTGCGGATCGACCAGCCCGGCAACGCGGCGAACGGAGCGGCGAATCACTACGCCCGCACGTTGGCACGGCGCAACTACGTCCTCGACCGCATGTACGTGAACCATCGCATCACCGCCGGCCAACGCGCCGCGGCGAAGGCCACAACGATCCAGCCGCACCTCACGGCGGCGACCAGCGGATGCACAGCCGCGGCCGCGGTCGACGCCGGGTTCTTCTGCGAATACGTCAAGGACGAGTTGCTGAACGACCCGGCCTTCGGCAAGACCGCCACCGACCGGTGGGCCGCTCTCAACCGGGGCGGGCTGCAGATCTACACCACGCTCAAACTCGGCCTGCAGCAGCAAGCCCAGCAAGCGCTCGACGCCTACATCCCCTCGACGAAACCCGGGATGCACCTCGGCGCATCGAACATCTCCGTGGAGCCGGGCACCGGGCACATCGAGACGATGGTCGAGAACAAGTCATTCGACGAGAGCAGCCAAGCCGGGCCAGGGGCCACCGCCGTGAATTTCAACACCGATTCCGCCTACGGTGGGTCGCAGGGCTTCCAAACCGGATCGGCCTTCAAGGCGTTCACGATCGCCGCGTGGCTGGAGGCAGGGCACACGCTCTCCGAGATGATCGACGCCTCCCACCACACCTTCCCGATGTCTGACTTCCACAGCAGTTGCGGCCCGGTCTCGGGGCCGCCGTGGCAGGTCAGCAATGACGAGGATCGGCATCGCGGCTGAGCGTCATGGCGGCGACCGCGCAATCGGTCAACACGGCCTTCGCCATGATGGGCACCAAGCTCGACCTGTGCTCGATCCTGCACACCGCGGAGGCCCTCGGCGTCCATGCCGCGTCGTCGGCCAACCCCCTTACGTCGGTCCCATCCATGATCCTCGGCGTCAACTACATCTCGCCGCTCACGATGGCGACCGCATACGCGGCGATCGCCGATGGTGGGACAGTCTGCACACCGGTCGCGGTCGAGAAGGTTACCGGGCCGCACGGCACACCGCGTCCGGTCTCGCCCAGCTCCTGCACCCGCGGCATCCCCGGGAACATCGCGGCCGGCGTCGCATATGACCTGCAAGGCGTTCTCCGCGCGGGAGGGACCGCCGCTAGCGCGAACCCCCAGGATGGTGTCCCGATGCTCGCCAAGACCGGGACCACCGACCACGCAGTCCAGAACTGGCTCGTCACCTCGACCACGAAGATCGCAACGGCCACCTGGGTCGGGAACGTCTCCGGATCCGTTCGCCTCCGCGGTGAGTTCTTTCACGGCGTCGACGGAGGCAACGTGAAGTTCGACATCGCTCGCCGCATCCTGACCGTACTGGACCAGCGGTTCGGCGGAGCCCCTTCACCCCGCCGACCCCGGCCATGGTCGGCGGCTCCGTCCGTCCGGCCGGCTAAACCCCGAAGAGAGACGCATGTTCGCACTCAGCATCCCGAGCCCGCCACCGCAGTGGGCGCAGTTTCAGCTCGGCCCGCTCACGATCCACACCTACGCGCTGTGCATCCTGAGCGGAATCATCGCCGCCGCGTTCATCACCGCCCACCGGCTCGGCCGCCGCGGGGTGGACCGCGGAATCGTGCTCGACGTCATCTTCTGGGCGGTACCGCTCGGGATCGTGTGCGCCCGCTTCTACCATGTGTTCACCCACGTCGGCGACTACTTCTACCCCGGTGCGAACCTCTGGAACATCTTCGCGATCTGGGACGGCGGGAACGCTCTCTACGGGTCCCTGCTCGGTGGCGCGGTCGGCGTCTACATCGCCTGCCGGCGCGCCGGACTGCGGTTCTGGGCATTCGCCGACGCACTCGCCCCGGCGCTCCTCGTTGCCCAATCCCTGGGCCGATTGGGAAACTACTTCAATCACGAACTCTTCGGACTGCCCACCACCCTTCCCTGGGGCTTGCAGATCGAGGCCACGAACCCCAAGTTCCCGGCCGGGATGCCGGCTGGAACCCTGTTCCACCCGCTCTTCCTCTACGAGATCATCTGGAACCTGTGCGGGGTCGCCGTCATCCTCCTGCTCGAGCGACGATTCCGGTTGCAATGGGGGCGCGTGCTCGCGCTCTACCTCATCTGGTACGGACTCGGCCGCAGCTGGCTCGAAGCCATCCGCATCGACCCGACCAGCGACGGCTGGCTCGGCATCCCCGCAAACGTGTGGGCGTCATTCGTCGCGGTAGGGGTGGGGGTCATCCTGTTCGTCGTGCAGACGCGGCGACACCCCGGCGGTGAACCATCTCCCTACCTGCGCGACGCCCTTCCCGCGCGTGACCCCCGCGCATCCGAGGTATCAACCGCCCTCGAGACAACGGAATCCGCCGCACCCTAGCTTGGAACTCCCGGTGTCTGGGCCCTCCAAAGGTTCGAAGTTCTCCGTTCCGGGGGGACACTGGAGGGTGCTGACGGTGGTGGTCACCTGCACGGCTTCGGCTTCTGGTTCGCAAGGAGAGCAATGCTTTTTCACGCGTCAATTCCGTTTCTCGATGCCTCGACCTGGCTGCACGCGTTCGGCCCCTGGGTGCTGGTGGGGATCGGCGTCGTTGTCTTCATCGAGTCCGGTTTGCTGTTCCCTTTCCTTCCCGGGGATTCCCTGCTCATCACGGCAGCGATCCTGGCACCGCATCTCGGGATTCAGGCCTGGCAGGTCGCCGTGGTCGCAGCCATCGCCGCGTTCGCGGGAGACCAGGCGGGGTATTGGCTTGGCAAGCGGTTCGGGCGCGGCTTGTTCAAGCCGGATGCCCGTGTCTTGAAGACCGAGCGTCTTGAGCAGGCCGAAGCGTTCTTCGCGCGATACGGCGGCGTGTCCTTGGTGCTCGGCCGGTTCGTTCCCTTCGTGCGCACGTACGTGCCTCTCGCGGCGGGCATCGCGGCACTGCGCTACCCGCGTTTCCTCCTCTGGAACGCGCTCGGCGGCGTGAGCTGGACGATCGTCATGGTCGTGCTCGGTGTCCTCCTGGGCGGCATCCCCTTTGTTGCGAACAATATCGACGTGCTCATGCTCGTCGTCGTCGCCGTGTCGGTGGCACCCCTGGTGATCCACGCTCTGCGCCAGCGACGGTCCGCTGCGAGCCGTCGCCGCGAAGAAGCAGAGGCTCCGGTCGAGTAGGCGTTGGAGTGCGGAACGCACACCGCCAGGTTCGACCGTGGATCTCGTAGGGTGGGTTCGATGGAAAACACGACGGCACGCATATTTAGCACCCTCTTGGGCCTTGTCATCTGCGTTGCCGGCGTCGGAACCGCTGCCGTGGCTGTCATCCTCACCGTGGAGTATGCCTGGGGATGGCTCTTCCTCGTCGGTCCACTCGCACTTGCCCTTGCGCTGCTCTGTTTTCGATGGGCACTCGACTGATATCGCTTTGAAGCCGGTACCGGGGCGAATGTTCACGGACGGCTCAACGTCTGCTCGCATGGTCGGTCAGGGTCTGCTCGGATGGGGTTGTGATCGCGGCGACGAGCTGGCGAAGCAGGCCTGCCATTACGTCGAGCGTTTCATCGACCGGCTCGAGGTCGAACCGGTCCGCGAGACGATGGGGGTCTTCGTAGGCGATGTTGGTTGATCCGTCTTGATCCCAGATCAGGATTCTCAGCGGCAGGTCTATTCCGGAGCGCGGGTCGGCCTGCATCAGGCGGGTGCCAACGGCGGGATTCCCGAATACGACAACGACCTCGTCGGACAGATGCAGTCCCACGGACCCGGCACCCGCAGCGTGATCGATCGTGGCGAAGACGGGTATGCCGCGAGCGTCCAGTTCTCGGTGCAGGGCTGTGACTGTGGCGGCGACAGGAGCGGCCCCGATCGTAATGCTCAGTGACGCGGCGATCTCGTTCCTTCGGCTGACTGGTGTGATCTTAGTTCCGCGGGCGTGGTCGCGCACCATCCCCGAACTCGCCGAGCGTAGCTAGGTACAGCCGGCAACCCCGACACCTCACGCGAGCGCCCGTCGGGGTCGGCGATTGCCCCGCTATGCTCGCGCAGCACCGCTCCAAGCGCGCGCTGGCGATCCTGCCGGGAGAGGACGTAGGTCGTGAGCTCACCCCGCTGCGCGACCGGCCGGAACCCGAGCCTGAGGGCGAGCTTCGAGGACGCTTCGTTCCACCCCTTGACCACGGCGGTCACCAGCACCGCATGCGCGTGTTCGAAGGCGACGTCGAGCATCGCGTCCGCAGCCTCGGTCGCGAGGCCCCGACCACTGTACGCCGACCGCAGCAACCAGCCGATTTCCACGGTGCGCGTTGCCGGCGCGACGGTCCGGAGGTGAAGGGAGACGTCGCCGATCACGTGCCCCGCGTGTTCCGCCGCGAGCACGAGCAGATCCCCCGGCCGACTCAGAACCGTGTGGTGCGTCCGAGCACGCAGGTGAGCATACGCTGCCGCGCTCGTCCGCGTCGGCCAGCCGAGGCCTTGCCGGACGGCCTCGTCATGCTCGATCTCAAGCCAATCACCGGCGTCCGCCATCCGGTACGCCCGCAGAAGGAGCCGCGGCGTGATGCGCTCGAGGGCCGACACTTTTGGCACCATTCCAGGTGCGGCCAGGTAGCGCATCTTCCGCAGCACCGAACCCATCCGCTCTATTTCAACGCCTCGCGGGGAATGTTGACGCGCCACGACGAATCTGCGGCGGTCGCCCGCCCAGAACAGTCTTGCCGAACGTCCACAGTCCGATGAACGTCCGGCAGCTTAAATCCGCCGCATGCCGCGTCGAAGCCCACAGACCGTGTAGACATGTTCTCCTGCCGAGTGGTGTGCGTCGGGCCTCCCGACCGTCCCAGCCTCCGTTACGAATGTTCGAGGCGTGTAAGAGGTCGATTCACACCACGTTTGAGATCGAGGACTTCGGCCGACATCGGGGTGACAACTGCACCATTCGCTGAGGAATCGGGTACTCGGCGAGGGCGGACGAGAGTCGGCTGTTCGTCATGTGCGTGGCCGTGGCGGCCGGGGCGTCACCGCGGTGCTCGAGGGTTTCCCCGTGGCTCCTGAATGGACGGTTCAGGCGCTGTCCAATTCTTGGAAACGCATTGGTGCGCCGAGGAGACGATCAGTGCGTGCAAATAACAGCAACCATTCCTGCTGAGAACCGCTTCACCGCGGTCCTCGTCGTACCCGCCGGCGTAGCGGACGAAGCCCCGGCGGGAATGGACGGCGCTCCGGCACCCCCTCGAGCAGGGCGGAGCGGCGGCTCACGGCTGTCTCCCACCTCACGTAAGAACACCCCAAGAAATCGGGGGGATTGTTGAAACGGATGTCTGTCGATCTCAACGATTGGGGTGCGTAGGTGCGTGCGCTTATTGATCGGGTACAGGGTGGGCGTGGGCCTGCGCTCAAACGGGCGGTGGTCGCCGCAACCCGACGGACGAACAGACTTGTGCTCCGGCCGTATCGGATGAGCGACCTCGGCTGCTGGCTGGCCATCGAGGCGGACGAAGCGGTTCGTCAGCCGCTGCACTGGCCCGAGCGGACCGCGTCCGAAGCGAGAGACCACCTGCGTGCTCGGACCCGCCATACAGTGTTGCGGGGCTCGGGGAGCCTACTGGTGCTGGCAGTAGAGTACGAGGGTTGCGTTATCGGTGATGTCTCCATCCATTTGCGCACTGTGGCGCCGGCGACGCGCTCTGTGGAAGTCGGGTGGCTGCTGCGCTCCGATCACCACCGCCGCGGACTCGCTACGGAAGCAGCCGGCGAGCTTCTGAGGTTTGCATTCGACGACGTCAACGCGAACCTCGTCACAGCAGTCATTTCGTCGACCAATGAAGCATCCGCGAAACTCGCGCGGCGGCTCGGATTCCAACTCGCTGCTCGAGTCTCCGGATACGACACCTATCTTTTGTCGCGCGAGGCCCACAACCGGCCCGTCGCATCAGCCGCTCTGAGTCCGGCGCGGCCTGCGGTTCGGGGGAACCATCGAGTTGGAACGAACGAAGGGCAGGTAAGTGACGGCCACACTCGAGGCGGCGCGGACAAGCACTCGCAGCACTAAGCGTTCCTCAGCGGCGCGTCGCCATGTGACCGTCCTGCTCTGCATCCTGTCGGCTACGGCGATCCTTTACTCGTGGAACTTGGCCACGAGCGGATACTCCGACTACTACTCGACGGCCGCGAAGAGCATGTCGGTGAGTTGGAAGGCCTTCTTCTTCGGAGCGTTCGATCCGCAATCCACCATCACCCTGGACAAGCTCTCCGGATTTCTGATTCCGCAGGCCCTCTCAGCGCGGGTCTTCGGCTACAGCTCCTGGTCGTTAGCGCTCCCCCAGGTCCTCGAGGGATTGGTGACAGTCGCCGCCGCATACTACGTTTTCTCGCGCTGGAGCGGCCGGTTCGGCGCGGCCGTGGGAGCCCTTAGTCTCGCTACGGCTCCCCTCATGATCTCGATGTTCTCGCACGGGATGGAGGATGCTCTGCTCACCATGTGGACCGCCCTCGCCGTAGCGGCCTGGCAGCGGGCTATCGAAACGGAGCGAATGGGATGGCTGCTCGGAGCCGGTATTCTCGTCGGGCTGGGTTTCCAGGCGAAGATGGCACAAGCGTGGCTCGTGCTGCCCGCGTTGTGCGTCGGCTACGTGTGGCTGAGCCGTAGGCCGCGAACCGTGAAAGTGCGTGACGTGACATGGTGCCTGATCGCGACGGTCGTCGTCTCGCTCAGCTGGATGACGGCCATGACGCTCATCCCCTCCGCTCAGCGCCCCTATTTCGACGGCAGCGTCGACAACAACATCTTCTCCACGGTTCTCGGCTACAACGGCATCAACCGCTTCTTGAGCAATGCAGTCCCGGGCGCCCTACCAGGCGACCCGCTGTTTCACCCGGTCGGCAACGCGGCCATCGTGGGGGCCGTCCCGGGAGCCATCGCCCACACCCCGTTCAAGTTCTTCCTCCCGCAATACGCCACACAGATCGGCTGGTTCTTTCCTGTCGCCGCGGCAGGCCTCATCCTCGGTGTGGTCTGGGTCAGGACGCATCGGTGGCCAGACATGCAACGGAATCTGAAGGCCGGGCTTGCGATGTGTTCGCTGCTTCTGATCTCCGTCGGTGGGGTCCTCAGCGCGATGAGCCTCCCGCACACTGCGTACCTCGCTGCAATGATGCTCCCCGTCGCCGGCTTGACCGGAATCGGAGCAACCCTGGTGATCCGCGCGTACAGTGAAGAAACGCGCTGGCGAATCGCGCTGCCTGTCACCGTGGCCGTGCAGACAGCGTGGTGTCTTGTGCTTCTGAGAAGCTTCCCCGAGTTCGCATCGTATCTGGGCGCACCCGTCGCTGCGCTCGGCTCTCTGGGAGCAGCGGCGCTGGCTCTTCACGCGTTTCGTCCCGGGCGGATCCGTCACCTGCTCGCCGTGGCAACCGTCCTCGCTGTCCTGGGGGCCGCGCTCACGCCGACCGTCTGGACGCTCTCGACACTCAACCCCGCATTCGCAGGAACCGCGGACGACGCCTACGGCGGCCCGCAGGTCGCTGCCGTCGCAGCGCGCAAACTGGTGCGACATGCAGCGTACGGGATCGGACTGGACTCGAACCGGTCCATTCAGCCGACCGAGTCGATCGAAGCGAGCGCCTTCGCCTACGCGCAACACCGGACATCAGACCAGTGGGCACTCGCCACCGATTCCTGGAGAAGCGCGGCACCGATGATCCTCCGAGGGCAGACGCGCGTTCTCCCCATCGGTGGGTTCACTTCGCGGGCCCCTTCACCCACCGCCGCCCAATTCCGAGAGCTCGTCGCCGCCGGCCGAGTGCGCTTCGTCCTTCTCTCCCCGGCCGAGGCCAGAACCGGTGTCTACCATCCCAACCTCGATGCCCTCACCGGTTGGACCATGGGTCACTGCCAAATCGTTCCGCCCGATCTATACCTGACAGCGCAGCTGCGTGCGGCAGCAGCAGGAGTGACCGGGGACACGCTCTACGATTGCGGCACCTGAGGAGGCGCTCGGAGCCTAGTGGTCGGCGTCGGCTCTGCCGGTCAGGTCGACGCACGGGACGGTTACTGTCCAACCGAGCGTCTCCTTGAGGTTGACGAACCGAAGCTCGTCGTCGCGGTGGCACTCGGCCGTGGCTGCGGCGAGTTGAGGCTGCCAGGCGGGCCCGTATGAACGCCGGGTCAGCTGCGGCCCGAACTGGGCCACGATGAGCGCCGCCGCCAGTCCGGCAGCCGCGACGATCGCCCAGCTGAGCGCGGGCCGTCGGTGTCGTCGGCGGAGGGCGATGGCCGCCGCAACCGGGAGGACGAGCGCAAGGAGCATCGAGGGGACGACGCCATACCGGGTGAGCCAGGCGTTCGACAATTGTGCCGAGGTGAATTGTGCGTAGTCGTAGAAGGTGTCGGGGTTGGTTGCGACACTTGCGACGTAGATCAGGACGGATCCGCTCAGTGCTGCGACGACGAGCAGCCGCTGGCCGCGCGTTCCGCGGACCATGACATAGGCTGCGCCCGCCGCGACGACGGCGAGAACTGCGATGCCGACGGCGGGACCCGTCGCGACGAGGACGTGTCCTATCTGCGACTGCGGCACCACGAGTGGCGTGGCCGCGTTGATCAGATATCCGTACGCGATCGACAGAGGATCGACCGCAGGGTTCGTGTTCTCCGCCCGCGGCCAGCACAGCGTCACGGCCAGCTGCGCGGCCATCCCGGCCAGCAGTCCGGCCCGCACGATCCACACGAGCCGGTCGCGGGAGCGCAGCAGCAGCAGCGGAGCGAGGAAGAGTGCCTGGATCTCGGTCAGCGCCCCGAAGAGCGCCACGACCGAGAGGATGATCGCGGTCCGCATCCGGCGCGGCCGAGACAGCACGACCCAGAACAGCGCCCACAGAAACACCGAGTGCACGTTCGCGAGGTTTCCCAGAACCTCTCGCGGCGCCAGCGGGGCGAGGACCGTCAACGCGGCGATGAAGAGCCGCGCGGGAAACCAGGGAACCAGGTCCCGAGCGCAGACGTAGACGACGACCGCGAGCCCTCCCGCGATCGCGCAGGCGGCAGCCGTGGTGGCAAGCGCCCACTGATCGACCGGAAGGAGCACCACGCCCGCAGCGACCAGTCGCGGGACGGTGTGCAGGTAGCCGGCGTAGGGCTTGAAGTGGACGCTCGGGCCGCCCAGCGCGGCCGACGAGACGAACGTTCTGCCGTCTTCCGCCCAGAACGTACCCTGGGCGACCGCTGGGATCCGCAGCCACGCAATCGCTGCACAGCTCAGCCCGAGCACCACAAGCAGGACGACCGGCCGCCGGCGGATAGCATCCCCGACTCTGCGAATCCGGGAACGGGGAGCGGTCAGCGCGACAGTCATGGCCGTCACCTGGGTCACACGACTTCCACGGCGGCTGCGCCTCGGACTGTCGAGGTCAGCTGAAGCCGGAGCGCGACAAGCTGCCGCAGGAAGGCGGACCCGTTGGCGAGGGTCGCCTTGGAGGCTCCCGCCGAGCGGACCCCGAAGGAGAACGGTATCTCAGTCATCATCAGCTGATGGCGCAGGAGCACCTCCAGTAGGATCTTGAAGCCCTGTGGCTGCATCGCCTCCAGGTCCAGTGTTTCGCGACGAACCGCGAAAAAGCCCGTCAGCGGGTCGGTGCACTCTCGCAGCCTTCGCGGGAACAACGTACGTGCGACGAGGGTACTCGCAGTGGAGACCAGGTGCCGGACCGATCCGTCGAGGCCGCTCGCGCTCCCTCCATCGCGATAACGGGACGCGATCACGATGTCCGCACCGCGCGATTCCCCCGCCGCAAGCAGCCGGGGCAGGTCCTCCGGCGGGTGCTGCAGGTCACCGTCCATAACGACGACCCACTCGTGGACGGCGAGTCCCATCCCGACCAGCACCGCGCCTGAGAGACCGCCGACAGGCTCGTCCCGGTGCACAATGTCGACACAGTGCGGGAGTTGTCCGGCCTGCACGGCGGCCGCGGCCGCCGTGTCATCGGTCGAGTCGTCGACGATCAGGATCTCGCTCCGATCGGGATCGAGCACCGCGGCGAGCCTTCGCATCAGCTCACCGACGTTGGCCGCCTCGTTGAAGGTGGGAACCACGACCGAGACACCCCCCACCCGTGTCCCCTCCGCACCCGCGCTCTGCCGCATTCAAGCTCCTCGCTCTCATCTCCATCGCACACCCGCCGCTCCAATATTCGACAAAGAAACAAGGACGTTCCCTGAAAGATGCAATTGTGCATCTCTCATCAACGGAGCCTCCCGAGCCCGCCCGGTGGAGAACGCGTCACCGAGAGGGTGAAACAAGCACACTGCGACCAACCCGATCGAGCTCCACGCGAAAGCGTGCGCACGTCAGCGCAGCCGCCACCATGCCCGTTCGCCGCGGATATGGAGGTCCTCGTAGACAACGGATGAGCCGGTCTCCGAAATCAGCACGAGTTGCTGGAGGCCCAGATCCGACTCAACATGGTCGCGCTGCTCAGGGCCGTCCTGGTCGACATCGTTGAGCGATTCGAGGCGGGCTTCGAAAAGCGGTCGCCACGATTCGAACCCCGGCGCCGGGTGGAAAACGGCGAACATCCATGGCCGATCGACTTCGGTGACGTTCAGCGCCCCCAGGACTTCCCCGGCGGTCTTCAGGGTCCAGACTGACACGCGTCGATTCGCCACCTTCCCCGAGTCGGCTCACTCGACGGGAGCGTTCTGCTCCCGCTCCGGTGCCCGGGCCCCGGAGCGCCGGCGACGCAGCGCGCTGACCACGATGGGGAGGACGGACACGGCGACGATCACGACCATCAGAGCGTCGATGTTGTTCGCAACGAGTGGGATACCGCCCAGCAGCACGCCCAGAACCACCATGACGACAGTCCAACTGACACCCCCGAGGGCATTCCAGAGCAGGAAGCGCCGGTAGCGCAGCGCCGCGATCCCGGCCGCAAGCGGCACGTAGGTGCGCACGAACGGCACGAAGCGCCCCAGCACCAGCGACACACCGCCATAACGTGTGAAGAAAGCGTCGGCCTGCTCCAGCCGTTCGGTCTTGAGCACGCGGGCGTCCGGCTTGAAGAGATGCCTGCCGAACCGCTTCCCGAGCCAGTAGCCGACCTGGTCGCCCGCGAAGGCGGCGACCGCCGCGACGAGGGCGACCTGCCAGGGTTGGATTCCGAGGTGCGGCGCGAGGATCGCCGCGGTGATGAGCAGCGAGTCACCCGGGAGGAACGGGAACAGGATCCCCGACTCGATGAACACCACGACTGCGATCCCCACCAGCACCCACGGCCCGAACGCGTGCAGCCAGGCCGACGCGTCGAGCAGCGGGATGGTTGCGTGGAAAATCATCCCACCAGTGTCTTCGACACAAGGCAAGGTGCCTCTAAGAAACGGCGCCCTCCTCCCCCGATGGCATCACGTTCACCCGCCCACCCAGGCGAGGGTCGGCGGCACAGAACACGCGGTCACCGCATCGATGAGAATCCGAATCCGCTGACAATGCCGAACCTTCTCAGTGCCTCTGTGAGTTCGAGGCGTTCACTGCGAGTCAGCAGTTGATCGACGGGAGGGCCGGAGAGCATCGACACGAACACGACCATGACGCCAGAGGCACCCACCGCCCGGCACGACATCGCCGACGCCGACGCGAGCACACTCCCGCGCGAGTCGCGTTCCGGCGCCGTCGACCTTGTGCGCGTACTCGGAATCACGGCGGTCGTGGCCGGCCACACCCTGCCGTTCCCCTTCGTCCGCACGCTCGTCTACAGCTGGCACGTGCCCGTCTTCTTCTTCCTTGCGGGATACTTCTGGTCGACGCACCGAGCGCTCAGGCGAGAGGCGGCGACGAGGATGCGGACACTTCTCCGGCCGATGCTCACCTGGCTGGTGCTGATCGGCGTCGTCTTCGTCCTCGTGGACACGCACTTCGAACCGGACACCCTGCAGCGTCTGGCCGGTCCGCTCACCGACGGCGAGAACTCAGCGATGCCGTTCACTACCTTCTGGTTCGTCATCGTCCTCTTCTCCTCGGTCCTCATCCTCCGGCTCGTCTGGCGACTTCCGCGCACGATCATGTTGGCCGTGACCGGCACCGCATTCCTGCTGAGCCTCGTCGCCGGGCCGCAGCTGGCGAACACACCCCTGTCGGTCGGGTCCGCGCTGCCCTGCACTGCCTTCCTTGCGCTCGGCTACGCCGCCAGGGCGGTGCGACCGCGCATCAGCCGACCGGGCCTACTCGGATGCGCACTCCTCGCCGTCTCCACGCTCCTCGTCGCGACCGGAGTCGCCCTCCCGCTCGACATCAAGCAGGGCGACTACGGGACCCCGGCGCTCAGCGTCCTCGCTTCCGTCATGATCTCCTTCGGGCTCGTGCTCACTTGCGAGAAGCTCTGCGAACATCTGCCCGCGGCCGTCGGCCGGGTGGCGACCGTGCTGAGCTATGGCGGATTCATGGTGGTGCTCACCCATCCCTTGGTGCTCTGGGCGCTGACCGCCCTGGCGCCGCCCCTCCCGAGCTGGATCACTTTCAGCCTGTGCCTGCTGGTGCCCTGGGCCCTGGCGTTGGCCGCACTCCGCACGCGCGCATCGGCATGGTTGACCGGCGTGGAACGGTCGACCGCCTCGTTCAGAGCTGGGTGACCCCGAGGACGATGATCGCGGTGGCTCCAGCGATCGCGGCGGTCAGCACCAACGCATCGGCCGCACTGAGCCTCGGTCGCTGGATGGTCGCCTTCGGGACTCCCCCACGCAGGGTCATCGTTCGCCCGAAGTCGTTGGCTCTGCGCTGCGCCGCGGCGAGAACGGCTGTGAGCACGTCGACCAGAGCGTCCCGGGCGCTCCGGATCCCGGACACGCGGTTGCCGCCGCGCAGCCGACGCGCGGCGAGCAGCACGCGGACTTCCTCGAAGAAGAGGGGGACGGCGCGCGCTGCGAGGGCGGTGGTGAGCGACCACTCGTTCACAGGCACGCCGATCCTGCGCAGCGGCGACCAGAGGACGGCGAGCGCGGGTGCGAGCTCGGCGAGGGGCGTCGTCCAGGTAATGACGACGGCGAGGAATGTCAGGGTCGCGGTCAAGCCCAGGGAGATGAGAAACGCGGCAAGGCCCCCGCCGATCCAGGCGAGCACCCCGGTGACCGCCAGGAGCGCCCAAACGGTCCGGGGCAGCCGCGGAACAGCGGCAGGGGTTGCTCGGGCGGCGGCGAATCCGGCCAGGGTGACGGCCAGCAGGATGCCGAGGGTCGTCCAGGTCGGGAACATCACGCCCGGGATGGTGAGCACGGTCAACGCGATGACCTTGGTGCCGGCCCATGTGCGGTGCAAGGGGCTGCGTCGCGGCAGGATGCGCAGCATGACGGAGGCGATGTCGGCCCGCGGTGGGCGCGATCTCCGGGAGGCACGATCGGTGATGGTCATGCTGGCGACCCTCCTTCCAGACGCAGCACGCGCGGGCAGAGCCGTTCCAGCCCGTCGAGGTCATGGGAGACCACGACGATGCCCAGGCCGTGTTCGTCCCGTACCGCTGCCAGGTGGGCAGCGAGGTCCGTACGCGCGGCCGGGTCCAGGCCGGCGAACGGCTCGTCGAGGACCAGGACGCGTGGTCGTCCGGCGAGAATGCCGGCGATCGCGACGCGGCGCTGCTGTCCGCCGCTGAGCGCATCGATCCCGCGGTCGGCCAGGTCCGCCGAGAGGCCGACGTTCGCGAGCGCCCGTCCGACGAAATCGTCCGGGTCGCCGATGCCCGTTCCCGCGCTCTTTCCGGCGGCCGAGAGGATGTCCTCCCTGACAGTCCGTTTCTGGAGTTGAAGTCGCGCATGCTGAAAGGACAATGCGACCGAACCGATGCGCTCGGCAACCGGTACGCCGTCGATTTCGCACGAGCCCGCAGTGGGACGCAAGAGGCCGGCGAGCATCCAGGCAAGGGTGGTCTTGCCCGACCCGTTCTCCCCGGTGATCAACAGCCCATCGCCTGCCGCGAGATCGAGGTCGATCCCGGCCAGTGCACGATGCTGCCACGGAGTCCCGAGAGCATGCGTGTACTGCGCGGCCCTGACCCGCAGGATCGGGCCGGTCGCGGCGACCGGGCGGTTCCCCTCACGCGCAGGCTCTGAGCGTGCCGAAGTAGCCGTCGCCGCTGGAGCGGGGTGCTCGCACTCGACACGACCGTGGCGCATCCGCACGACCCGGTCGGCGCGCCGGGCATCGGCCGGGTTGTGGGAAATATGAACAACGGTCGTTCCATACCGTCGGGGCAACTCGGCGAGCAGTTCGGCGAGGGCCTCCCTCCCATCGGCGTCGACCATCGCCGTGGCCTCGTCGGCGATCAGCAGCGCCGGACGCCGGGCGAGCGCCGCGGCGAGAGCCAGTCGCTGGAGCTGGCCGCCGGAGAGCGACGCGGTGGTCCGATCCGCCAGGCCCGAGAGCCCGACCACTTCGAGAAGATCGTCCAGGTCGACCGCGGAAGGATCCTCCACACCCCAGAGGATGTCGTCCACCACCCGTGCCCCGAGCGCCGCGACCTCCGCGCGTTGTGCGAGGAGTGCGGTCCCACCTGGACGCCCCAGGCCCACTGAGCCGGGACGCTCGACAGTGCCCTCGGCGACGGCGAGGCCGGCGAGCACCATCGCCAGAGTGGATTTGCCCGACCCGTTGGGGCCGTTGACCACGACGAACTCACCTGGACCGATCCGGAGGTCGACACCGTCGAGCGCCGGATCGGACTGACCGGGATGCCGCACCACCACCTGGCGCAGTTCCACCGGAACCGGGCAGACGGTGTCGGCGCCCCCGCCGACAGCGGCCTCGAGTGGGTCGTCGACGCGGACCCAGTCCAGCCTGCGCAGGATCGCCACGAGGAGCCGCCAGGTAACGAAGACGGCGGCCGGGACGGCGATCGCCAGCAGGAGCGCGACCCACAGCCACCAGTCGGCCCTCAGACTCGCGGCCACTGAGTTGAGTGCCTGAGCGAGGGGGCCAGGGCGGGAATGCGTCGGACCAGCCCCGCCAAGCCGGAAACGGTTCCGGTGACCGCGTCGATGGCGATGGTCCGTGGGCCGGGCAGCAGAGCCAGCAGGCCGATCGCTGCCGCCGCCGCAACCGCGGCGAGGACTACCGAGATCACCGCCATGGTAGGAGCACCCCGGCCGCGGCGGTGAGCGGACCCCACGACACCACCCACCATGCCGCTGCCGATCACGACCAGCCCCGCAGTGATCCCCCCGATCAGAAAGCAGGTGACGGCCGCAGCGGCCACCGACGCGATCAGCGCCCGCAGACGAAATCGGTCCGCCACGAGCGCGAGCGGAATCATCGCCAGCAATTCCAGTGCGCCGACCCGCGGCAGAAGCGCGCCGACGGTGACCACGGTGACCGACACCGCGGCCAGCGTCGCAGAGGCGGCGACCTCCCGTGCGCGGAGCGCTGTGGTTGCCGGACGGGTCGAGGTCACACCTCCAGTATCCGAAGACCGCCATGCGGAGAACCTGTGCGCGGCGTCGCGGCGTCGCCGAAACCCGCACCACGTCGCTGAGCATGCGCATAGACAGTGCGCCTCTCAGCCATTTCTGGGAAAGGAGGATTTTGACTAGCTCCGTGCTGTTGACCGAATCGCTTCGCCCGGCGAAGCCATTCGTCCGGCGCCCATCCACTCGTGTCCTCGCTCTCTCTCGCGCTCGGCGCAATGGCCACGCTGGTCAGCGCGGCCGGAGCGTGGGTGCCGTCGCTGTGGGGGGACGAGGCGGCCAGTCAGCTCTCCGCTCGACGCTCGCTCCCCAGCCTCTTCCACATGCTGCAGCATGTGGACGCTGTGCACGGCACCTATTACCTGTTCCTGCACTTCTGGGGGAAGGTGTTCGGCTACAGCGCGTTCTCCATCCGGTTCCCGAGTGCGCTGGCGATCGGCGCGTCCGTCGCACTGGTGGTCTGGATGTGCGCCCGCGTGTCGAGTGTGCGCATCGCCGTGCTGGCCGGGATCTCCTGCGCGGTGCTTCCCCGGCTCATGTATGCGGGCGGGGAAGCTCGCGCGTTCTCGTTCGATGCTGCCCTCGCCACAGCCCTGTGCGCAATCGTGATCGAGATCGCGGTGCGCCCCGGCCGCAGCCGCCCACTGTGGGCCGGCTACGGCGTCCTGTTGAGCATCGCGACCTACTTCTTCATCTACACCGGCCTGATGGCGATCGCCATCGTCGCGTTCCTGCTGCTGACCCCGTCGCTGCGCCACCACTGGAGGCGGTGGCTGGTCGCCAGCGCCCTTGCGCTGGTGGCAGCCCTGCCCATCCTGGTCTTGGCTTACCTCGAGCGGGCACAGATCGCCTACCTCCAAGCCGGGGGTTACGCGTCCTGGGATGTCGTGCTCAAACAGCTGTGGTTCGGAGACACCCGATTCGCGTGGGTGGGATGGACGCTGATGGCGGCCGGCGCCGCTGGCGCGGTGGGAACGGCGTGGCGGCTGCGTGGCAGCCTGACCCGATCGACACTGGACGTGCGTGTGCTGGCTCTGTGCTGGCTGGTGCTTCCGATGGGGCTGCTGCTGCTGGCGAACATCTTCTTCGCTCTGTTCACTGCGCGATACGCCGCCTTCGCCGCGCCGGCGGCCGGCATCCTGATCGCGACAGGAATCGACACGATCGCTCAGTTGGCCCGCGGCCGGGCGAGGCGCCATGCATGGGTCGCCACCGCGATCTGCATCATCCTGGTCCTCGGCGTCGTCGCGGTCGCCGTCCCGAACTGGGCGGCCCAACGCGGTCCGTACTCCCAAAATCAGTCGGACTGGAATGAGATCGCCGCCACCGTGCACGCGCATTCCCGAGTCGGCGACGCCATCGTCTTCGATGCCGACGCCCGGCCATCGCGACGGACACGTCTCGCCTACGACACGGCGCCTCCTGGCGCGTTCGGACCGGCGAACGACATCCTGGTCAAGACGCCGTTCCACAACAACTACACCTGGTACGCGTCGACCTACTCAGTGAGTCAGACGGCCGCACTCGGCCGTTTCGACTCCGTCTCCCGGGTCTGGGCGGTCGAGTACAGCACTCCGCCCGGTCTCACCGCACCGAAGGCGCCGGACACCTACGGCCTTGCCGCACTTCAGCTGATCGGGTTCCACCAGGCCGCTTCCTACCGGCTGCACGCCAGCGTCGTCTATCTCTTCATCCGGAACTCATGACCACCGCGCAGACTGCTAACGCGGCGCGCCTATCGGGAGCGTTCGAAACGGAACGCGGGATTCTTAGGCGCTCATGTGAGCGCGGCTGCAATCCTCAACCATGCGCAAAGTGATGCTGATCCTTATCGCTGTCGCTGCTTCGGTGGCCGCCGTCGTGGCGGCAGCCATCGCGCTTGAGCGTTCAGATCCCAGCGAACTATGCGATGGCGCGCCAGACGACGTGTGGTCTTGAGATCCCATCCGGAGCGCGGGCCGGGTAGCGCCGATGGTTAATGCGGTGCTGTCGATCAACCTCGTCAACGGCTGGGTGACCACGGTGTGCACTGCGGCGTCGGTGACATTGCTGATCTACCTCTTGTGTCGCTCGGGCGGGCGGCGTTGGGCGCTGACGGCAAGCGCTGCGCTTCTAGGCGGCACGGCGGTGTCGGTCCTCACCTGGCTCGTCGTTGTCCGCATTCAGCACACGTTCACGGTGCCGATCCCTCCCGCGGTCAATTTCTGGTTCGCATCAACCGTGTCCGCCATCGCGCTGGCCCTGGCCAACCTTCGGCGCTCAGGGTGGAGGCGAAGAAGCATCGCGGTCGCCGCCATCCTGGTCTTCGCCACGACCGGGACCGTGAACATCAACGCGCAGTTCGGCCTGGATCGCACTGTGGGGGATTTCGTCGGAATTCTCCCCAGCCATCCCATCGCCCTCCCGCCGCGGGTGCAGCCGATCCAAGGCCGAGGAGCGCCTCTCTGGAAAGCATGGCGAGCGCCCGCCGGACTCCCCGCACACGGAGAACTGGGCACGCAGGTCATCCCGAACACTCGGTCAGGCTTCCGTTCTCGCCCGGCCGGCATCTACTTGCCGCCGGCAGCTCTCGTTCCACACCCGCCGGCCCTGCCGCTGGTCATCCTCATGATGGGTCAGCCCGGCACCCCGGACCCCCATTACGCCGCAAAAGCCCTCGACGCGTTCGCGGCCCGGCACGGCGGTCTGGCACCGATCGTCATCGTCGTCGACCAGCTGGGCGACCCCAATCACGACACCCTCTGCCTGGACACTCCGGAATTCGGCAACGTCGAGACGTTCCTGACCCAGGACGTGGTCATGTGGGCCACCCACCATCTCAACATCATCCGCGACCACCGGTACTGGACGATCGCCGGCTACTCCAACGGCGGACAGTGTGCGATCTCACTGATGGCCAAACATCCGAATCTCTGGTCGAACGTGCTCGACATATCCGGGGAGGAATACCCCGGCGCCGAATGGCCCCACGGGGTGCTCTCGCAAATCTTCCACGGAGACCAGGCCGCCTATGACCGGCAGAAGCCGGTAAACATTCTCGCCAGAGAGAAGCTCCCCGGGACTTTCGGTGTGTTCACGGTCGGAGCCGACGACCCGGTCTACGTCGCCGCCCAGCGCCGTGTCGCCACAGCAGCTCAACGTTCTGGTATGTCCGTGTTCACCTATCAAGTCCCCCACGGCGGACATGTGGTCCCGGCCCTTCCCGAGGGGATGAGCAAAGGCTTCCAGCTGTTGTACCCGAGGTTAGGGCTTTCACCAGGGGCGCCCTGAGAGACATTGCCCAGAAGAGCCCCGGCGGCATGCCCAAAACGGCCCGCATGTGCCGCATACATGAGTCAATCAGCGGCGGTCATTGGACGCGCCTTCGCGCGCGTTGATTTGTCGCTCCCAGCCGCGCATCGTTGCGCGTGGCGGTCTGAAACGGCGAGGCTGCCCGCAGGCGCGTTCGTGGCCTGCGGGCAGCACGGTTCTCACTTGATGGTGTTCGCCGCCGCCTTGACCTTGGCAGCGAGCTCGCTTGACAGGGGAGCAGATCCCGCCTGAGCAGCTGACGCCTTCTGGGCATCCGGGCCGGCCACGTAATCGACGTACGCCTTGACCAGCGCGGCCTTGCTGGCATCCTTGTACTGCTGGCAGGTGATCAGATAGCTGATCAGAACGATCGGCCACGCATTGGCATCCGTGATCTTGCGGTTGATATTGACAGCAATATCGTTCGCCGGGCGGCCGGTGACCAGCGGGGATTTGGCTGCGACGTCGGCAGCGCCCGCAGCACTGATCTTCACGAACTGGGAGCCCACCTTGAGCTTGGCAATGTCCAAGCCGGCCGATCCAGACTCATCGATATAAGCGATGCTGTTCTTCGCGTTCTTGACCGAAGTGGCCACGCCCGAAGTTCCCTTGGCGGCATCGCCGATCTGATAAGGGAACGTCTGGCCAGACGGCTTAGTCCACACGGTCGGCGCATTCGCCGCGAGATATTCCGTGAAGTTCTGTGTGGTTCCCGAGTCGTCCGAGCGATGCACGACCGTGATCGCGGCAGCCGGCAGCGAAGTACCCGCGTTGAGTGCGGCAATCTTGGGGTCATTCCAGGTCGTAATGGCGCCGCTGAAAATGCCCGCGATGGTGTCAGCATCGAGGTTGAGGTTTTTGACACCGTCGACGTTGAACGCAATCGCGATCGGAGAAATGTACACCGGCAGGTCGATCGCCTTGCTTCCTGCTGCACACCCCGCGAACGTTCCCGCCGCTTCCGCGTCGCTCAGGTGCGCATCGGATCCGGCGAAATCGGCCGCCCCCGAAATGAAGCTCTTACGGCCCGCACCGGAACCCTGCGGGTCGTAGTTGATCGTCACCTTCGAGTTCGCCGTCTGGAACCCGGCAATCCAGGTTGTCTCCGCGGTGCCCTGCGCTGACGATCCAATCCCGTTCAGTGACCCCGACACGGTCGCTGACGTTGCCGAGTTCGAGGGTGCTGAGCCGGACTCGTTTGCTGCACATGCAGACAACGACAAAGATACCGTCGCTGCCAACGCCACCAAGATGGCATAGCGGTTGCGCTTCATATTTGATCCTTTTCCAATCGTGGGAATGTGAACAGCTGCCCCGCCAGCGCCGCCGACAGAATCACTGGTCCAGATGAACAGCGGATGAACGCCAGCCCAATGGTTTGCGCGCCAAATCCGTCGCACGAGAGCACACGTCGCCTGAGCTGTCCTGCTCCGAGGACATATGTGCCTCGTGCATGAGTCGATCTGCGGATGTCATTGGACGTGCAGAAGGCGGTTGGGATTGTGTGGAGGGGTGGCGCTGACCCGATGCTTCGTTCGAACGTGGACGCCGTTCGCCCTGGTCGTGGTGGGAGTCGGTGTCGCAGCCGGCCTCGCTGGTGTGCTGACAAGCCTCGTCCTTCGGACGGTTCAAACTCTGGCGTACGGAGACGGCTCGGGCACCGCGTTCACCCACCTGGCGCCCGGTGATCCTGTTCTCCGGATCCTGCTGCTCGCGGGGGTGGGCCTCGTGCTTGGCGTGGGCTGGTGGATGCTGCACCGGACGGGCCGTTCGCCGGTCTCGATCTCCGCGGCCGTAGGCGGAGCCCGGATGCACACCCTGCCGATGGTCGCGCATGTGCTGCTCCAGCTGGTCTCGGTCGGCGTGGGCGGCTCGATCGGGCGGGAAGTCGCGCCGCGCGAGCTCGCGGCGCTTGCGGCCACCTGGGCCGACAAACTCCTGCCGTCCCTCACGGCACGTCGACGCCGCCTACTCGTGGCGGCTGGCGCGGGCGCGGGCCTCGCCGCGGCGTATCGCGTGCCGGTCGCAGGAACGCTCTTCGCGGTGGAGATCCTCCTCGCCGAGTTCAGCCTCGGGGCCATCCTGATCGCCGCGACGGTGTCGGGTATCGCTGCCCTGGTCAGTTGGCTCCTGGTTACCGATGGTCCGATCTATCCGCTCCCGCCCGTCTCCTTCTCACCCTCCCTCCTGGTGTGGGCTCTCGCGGCGGGGGTGGTGATCGGTTTCGCCGCTTCCGGTTTCAGCCGGCTGACGAACCTGGCGGCGACCCACCGCCAGCACGGCCGGCTCCTGCCGATCTGTCTGGCGGTCACGTTCGCCTCCCTGGGCGCCGTTTCCCTGGCGTTCCCGCAGACCCTGGGCAACGGGCAGTCGCTGGCCGCCTTCGCGTTCTCCGCGCACGTCGGCATCATCACCGCTCTCACGCTCGGAGCGCTCAAGACGATCGCCACCGTCGCGATGATCGGCTCGGGCGCCTACGGCGGCACGCTCACCCCTCCCTCTCACTCGGCGCCGTCGTCGGCCTCATCACGGGGACCCTGTGGGTGTCGTTCTGGCCCGGATCGAGTCCGACCGCGTTCGCGCTGTGCGGCGCGGCAGCGTTCCTCGCCGGTTCGATGGCCGCTCCGCTCACCGCGTTGGCACTGACGATGGAGCTGACCGGCACGGTGTCCTGGGTGCTCGTGCCGATGATCGCCGCCATCGCCCTAAGCACCCTGGTGCGCTGGTTGCTCGACTCCCGCGCGAAGCGGCAGCGGGCCTCCCTGGCCCGGCTCGAGCGCAGCGAACCCCCAGCCGAAGCGAGCGTGCAGAAATGAGTCGCGCTTCAGTCCCCGTAGAGGTCGCCTGCCAGCGGCGACTCCGCCACCATCGCCAAAAAGCCAGCGAGGGCCGCGGAGTCGCGCCCGCCGCGGCGATGCGCCAGCCAGACCGGCCGGCTGAGGGCTTCCGGGAAGACCGCGACTCGCGCGCCCATCAGCCGTGCCTGGCTGCCCAGCAGTGCGGGCACGATGGTCAGACCGGCTCCCTGCGCGGCAAGCAGGCCCAGGGCGTCGCGCTGTGTGGTCACCAGGAGATCGCGAGGCTTGACCGCATAGCGTTCATAGGCTGCTTCGGCCATCGACCTGATCGACGTCCCACGCGGAAGAGTCACCAGGGTGTGCGCCGCGAGGGTGTCGGCGTCGATGTCCGCGTCCGACACGACATCGCCGCTGTCGGCAGGCGTGCCCGGCGATGCGCCCGGCGGGAGCACGACGACGAAGCGCTGCTGCCCGAGGCGCTCGATCTGCACATCCTCCGACCCACGCTCTCCCGTGCCGAACGCCACGTCCACGCGGGCCAGCCTCACCGCGTCGACCAGCTGGGCGAGGCTCTCCAAACCGACCAGTTCGATCCGCACACCGGGAGCCCGGCGCCGGAATCGCGCGACGAACTCGGGCACACAGGTCGACACCAGCGACGGCAGGCCGCCGATGCGGAGGACACCCCGCTCCAGCCCCGTCTCGGAGCGCGCGACGGCGTGCAGTGCCGCCGTCTCGCGCAGGATCCGCCGCGCGGGCCCCAGCATCTCGCGCCCCGCCTCTGTCAGCGCCACCCCACGTCCGGCCGGAACGAAGAGCACGACACCCACCTCTCGTTCCAACGCCCGGATCCGCCGCGACAGCGCCGGCTGGCTGATCTGGAGAATGTCGGCTGCCGCGGTATACGTGCCATAGTCGACGACCGCCACCATCGCTTCGACCAGGGCAACGTCCATACGACACATCATCCCCTCAGTACGCCGAGGGCCGCGAACTCTACCGCTCGCGAAGCGGCGACGACAAAGGAGACGTTCGATGCACGATGAACATGCAGAGGCTGAGCTGTGCGCAGTGATGCCCGCCACGAGAGCAGCCGCGCACGAGACACCGGAGGCCGAAGCGCTGCCCGCTCCGAGTTCGGGAAGCCGACGGGCACTGCTCATCCACGGGACGGGGCCGAACGTCGAATCGTGGTTCCCGCAACTGCTTCGGACGGCACAGAACGCCAGGAACTCCCTCGGCAACGACGTGGAGGTCACTGTTGTCGTCCAAGGTCCCGGAGTGGCAGCACTCGCCGCCGACGGCGGTGCAGCCGCGGACGTCGCCGCGACAGTGGACGCCGGCATCGGTGTGATCGCCTGCGGCAACAGCCTCGCAGCTGTCGGGCTGTCCTCAGCGGCGCTCCTGCCGGAAGTCGGCGTCGTCCCCGCAGCCATCTCCTACCTTGCGCGGGCGCAGTGGGAGGGTGCCGCCTACGTGCGTATCTGACGTGGAGGCCGGGCGTAGAGGGATAGCGTGAGGGGGTGCGGAGATCGGGGCGTCGGTGGACATCGCAGGACTGAGGCTGCTGGTGGCGGTCGCGAGCACGGGAAGCATCTCCGCCGCCGCCAAGGACGCCGGTATGACGCAGCAGGCCGCGTCGCTCCGTCTCGCGGCCCTGGAGCGGCAAGTGGGATCGGCCTTGCTGGTGCGCAGCCGCCGCGGCACGGCACCCACCGAAACGGGCGAGCTCGTCGCAGCCTGGGCCGCCGACCTCCTGGAGGCCGCCGACCGCTTCGACGCCTCGGTCGACGCCCTGCGTCAGACGGCGGAGGAGACGCTGCGCGTCGCGGCCAGCATGACGATCGCCGAGCACCTCGCGCCGCGCTGGCTCACCTCCCTGGGCACCGGCGGAGCGGGACCCCGCGTCGAGCTGACGGCCGCGAACAGCGAAACGGTCCTCACGGCCGTCCGTGACGCGACGGCCGCGATCGGATTCATCGAGACCCCGGACGTGCCCGCCGATCTCGCCTCCGTGGAGTTCGCCTCGGACGAACTGGTCGTCGTGGTCGGGCGGAGTCATCCGTGGGCGGGGAGGGCGCGCGGTGTGTCCGTGCAGGAACTCGCCCGCACTCCCCTGATCGCCCGCGAGCGGGGGTCCGGGACCCGCCTCGCTTTCGAGCGTGCTCTGGCGGAGGCCGGGCATCCGCCCGTCCGTCCTGCCCTCGAGCTCTCCTCCACCAGCGCGATCCGAGCGACCGCCGCGACGGGAGAGCATCCCGCGGTGCTGAGCATCCTGGCGGTACGGGAGCAAGTCGCGTCCGGGCTGCTCGTCAAGGTCCCGATCCGGCAGCTGCGCATCGTCCGGCCGCTGACCGCCGTGTGGCGACGGAGCGGCGCGGGCGTCTCAGGGAACGCCCGCGCGCTGCTGGAGCTGGTGCAGTCGATCTCCTGACGGCGGTCAGAGCTGCCCGGTGACGGCCAACACACCCAGGCTCGTGAGGGTGACGAGCGTCGAGAGCACCGCACCGAGCAGAAGCGGCCGCCAACCGGCGCTGCGGATCGCCGCGACATCGGTCGAGAGGCCGATCCCGCCGAGCGCCACGGCCACCAGGAACACGCTCACCGACACCAGTCCGTCATGCAGGCCCGGCGGAACTGCAATCAAGCTATTGGCGGTGGCGACGACGAGGAAACCGACCAAAAACCAGGGAACAAGACCGATCACCCGCCGCGCCGTCAAGGGGGCGCCGGCGTTCCTGCGGCGATGCTCAACCACGGCGAGCGTGACGCTGATCGGCACGATCATGAGGGTGCGCACGAGCTTGACGACGACGGCGTAGCCCAGAGCGGAGGTCGCGAACAGGCTTGCGGCCGCGACCACCGAGCTCGTGTCGTTGACCGCAGTGCCCGCGAAGAGACCGAACGCGTGCGTACCCATTCCCAGCGCGTGGCCGATCAGGGGGAACACGAGCACGGCGACCGCATTGAACAGGAAGATCGTCGAGACGGCGTAGGCGATCTCCGAACTCGCCGCCCCGATGATCGGCGAGACGGCGGCGATCGCGGACGCCCCACAGATTCCAGTGCCCACCCCGATCAGCGTGCGCTCCCGCCGTGGTATGCGCAGCAGGCGGCCGACGCCCCACGCGGCGAGAAGGCAGACCGCCAGGGTGGAGAACATCACAGGAAGGGACTGCACGCCGACGACGAGGACGCTGGACAGGGAGAGCTGGACCCCGAGCAGGACGACCGCGAGCTGCAGCACGAACCTGCTGGAGAACGCGATGCCGGGAGCGAACCGGCCGCCCGGGCGTCGGATCAGGCTCACCACGACGCCGATGACGAGGGCCGGCAGCGCGCTGCCGAGCGCCGGCACGATCCGCGAGACTCCCGTCGCGGCCAGCGCGATCAGGATGGTGATGCCCAAACCGGGTACGACGGCTCGCACTCGGGCCGCGACGATTCTCGATCCGGTCGAGAAGGAAGATGAAACCATGCTTCCACCGTGACGCAACACCGCCGCACCTACTACGCCGGCGTTGTTGTGGGGTCACAAGTTGGGCTTGTGACCCCACACCATCACGCGCGACCCGCCGGCACGCTCGCCATCGTCGCGGACCCGGCCGCCCAGGTGCGGTAGCCGCCGTCCAGGTTGACGACGTCGCGGCCCTGCTGGGCGAGGATGCGGGCTGCGGTGTGGCCGCGCTGGCCCACCTGGCAGTGCACGACGAGGGGGCCGTCGGGCAGTTCGGCGAGCCGGTCGCGGAGGTCGTCAACCGGAATGTTCAGCGCGCCGGGGATGGCTCCGGCGGCGTGCTCGCGCGGCGTCCGGACGTCGATCAGGGTCGCGCCGTCCGCCAGCACGGAGTCGAGCTCGTGCCATTGGATGGTGCGGGTCGCGCCGCTTCGGAGGTTGTCGGCAACGTAGCCGAGCTGGTTGATCGGGTCTTTCGCCGAACCGAACTGCGGGGCGTACGCGAGTTCCAGTCGCGCCAGACCGGCGGCGGTGATGCCGCCGGCCATGGCGACCGCGATCACATCGATGCGCTTATCGACGCCCTCCCCGCCGACGACCTGCGCGCCGAGGATCGCGTCGGTCACCGGGTCGACCAGCAGTTTCATCGACATGGGGCTGGCGCCTGGGTAATAGGTCGCATGCGAGGTGGGGTGGGTGTGGATGGCGCGGTGGTCCCGCCCGGCGGCTGCGAGCTGCCATTCACTCCAGCCGACCTTCGCGGCGACGGTGTCGAACACCTTCACGATCGCGGTACCCAGCGCCGGCGTGTTCCGCTCGTCGCGGCCGGCGATCACATCGGCCACGGAGCGCCCGTGCCGATTGGCCAGGCCGGCCATCGTGATCAGCGCCTCTTCGCCGGAGAGCGCATCCACCTTCTCGACCCCGTCACCGACGGCGTAGATGTGCCGGTCGCTGGTGCGGTTGGCGGCGTCGACGGCGATGCCGCCGGTCGGGCCGATCCGCAGCCCGGCGGAGCGGGCGAGGTCGACGCTGGGCACGACACCGGAGGCGTCGACGATGAAGTCCGGGCGCAGGATCGCACCGTCGCTGAGCAGCACCGCGCCCGCCTCGACCGAGTCGATGGTCGCCGAGGTGCGCACGTCGACGCCGTGGCTGCGCAGCTGCGTCTCCAGGGGCGCGACCATCTCGGGATCCAGCGGGGTGAGGATCTGCGCCGACCGCTGGATGAGGGTCACGTGGATGCCGCGGCGCACCAGGTTCTCGACGGCTTCGAGCCCGATGAACCCGCCCCCGACGACGAGCGCCGACGGGTGGTCCGCTGCGGCTTGCACGAGCACGCCGATCGCGTCCACGTCCTCCACTGTGCGCAGGGTGTGGGTGGGGATTCCGGGATGCCCGGCGGCCTCCCGAGCGGACGCACCGACGGCGAGGATCAGTTCGTCGTAGCTCTCGATGAAGGTGTCGCCTGCGGCCAGGTCGAGCACTGAGACCGTGCGCGCGACAGGGTCAACGCTGATCACCTCGTGCCCGGTGCGCACGTCGAGCCGGAAGCGCGCCGCGAGCGACTGCGGCGTCTGCAACAGCAGCGAGGACCGGTCCGTGATCACCCCGCCGACGTAGTACGGCAGCCCGCAATTCGCGTACGACACGTAGGGGCCGCGCTCGAAGACCACGATCTCCGCCGACTCGTCGAGCCGGCGCAGCCGAGTCGCTGCGGACATTCCTCCGGCGACTCCGCCGACGATCACGGTCTTCATGGTTGGTTCCTCCCGGGGTCGGTTTGTTATACCCTCCCCGGTATCGTACTATACGGAGGGGGTATAACGAATCGCCCCACCGAACCCAGAAAGAGAGTCCGAACCCATGTGCTACCCCGCCACCTGCAAAGTCTGCGGAAAGACCACCTGGAGCGGCTGCGGCCAGCACATCGCCGACGTCCGCCGCCGCGTCCCCGCCAACCAGTGGTGCAACGGCAACCACACCGACGCCGAGAAGGCGGCCGCTTCCGGCGGCGGATTCTTCGGCCGGCTCTTCGGGCGCCGGTGACGATGAGTACCGTCACCGTCACCGCTGACACGCTCAAGAGCCGAGTCGAGCAGAACGACATCGTCCTGCTCGACTTCTGGGCGGCCTGGTGCGGACCCTGCCGCATGTTCGCGCCCGTGTTCGAAGCAGCGTCCGAACAGCACCCCGACATCGTCTTCGGCAAAATCGACACCGAGACCGAGCAGGAACTCGCCGCAGCCGCCGGGATCACCTCGATCCCCACGCTCATGGCATTCCGCGACGGCGTCCTCGTGTTCTCCCAGCCAGGAGCACTCCCCGCGCGCGACCTCGAAGACCTGATCCGGCAGATCCGCGCCATCGATCCGGCCGAACTGACCGCAGCCAAGGCGCGCGCCTGAGCTGACGGGATACCCTGGCGGGTACCGCGACACGCTCACCCGCACCGGCATCACGAGAAAGAAGACCACCGTGGCCACCACCGCCGCCGACATCAAACCCGTGCTCAATCGGCTGCGCCGCGCACAGGGTCAGCTGAACGCCGTCATCGCCGCCGTCGAGAACGGTGGCAAGTGCCGTGACGTCGTCATCCAACTCGCCGCCGTGTCCAGCGCGCTCGATAAGGCAGGCTTCCAGATCATCTCCACCGCCATGCAGAAATGCCTCACCGACCCCGACGACACCTCCGACCCGATGACCGTCGAGGAACTCCAAAAGCTCTTCATGACGCTGGCGTGACGACGGTCCCCTCGGGCTCGGCATCCCCTACACCCTCGCGGTCGCCGTCGAGGCGATCCGACGGCCGCAGAACGGCCCGTCATGAATGTCGCTTGGTCGGTTTCCATACTGTTCGGAGGAGTCCCCTGGCTCGGCGGTTACCTTCGCCCCCGGCCCCCAGCGGCAACCGACGGAATCACTGACTCAACGAGAGACGGCAGGCTGCGCCGCGAACACCTTTACAGCTACCAGTCCGATTGCCGCGCCTAGAAGTTGCGCGCCGATGTACCAGAGCGCGCTTGCAGGTGCGATCCCCGCGAAGGTGTCGGTTATGGTGCGGCCGATAGTGATGGCGGGATTGGCGAAGCTTGTGGAGCTGGTGAACCAATAGGCAGCTCCGATGTACGCACCGACCGACGGGGCGACGATCGCGCCCCTACCGGCCCGAGCGAGGATGAAGATGACCCCGATCAATCCAGCGGTGGCGACCACCTCAGCCAAAAGATGCGCCGGCGTCGCTCGCTCATTGCTGCTCACACTGACAGCAGCCTTGTCGAACATCACGTTCGCCACGACGGCACCACCGAGGCAGCCGAGGACCTGGGCAGGGAGGTAAGACCAGAGGTCACGCCGGGGGCGCCCTCCGATGGCCACGTCGACCAGAGTGACGACCGGATTGAAGTGAGCACCCGAGATGGGTGCGAAGACCACGATGAGCACCGTGAGACCGAGCGCCGTCGCCAGGGCGTTCTCCAACAATTGGAGACCGACGTCATTCGGTGAGAGACGCTGCGCAGCGATCCCGGAGCCGACGACAACGGCCGTGAGCCCGGCACTGCCGACGAACTCTGCGAGGACAGGACGGAGTGCAGCGGCCACAGGGATCCGGATGCGTCCGGAGGACGTGGCGGTCGCGGTCATGCGATAACCATCAGAACAACCGTGACGCGAGTGCCGACCTTCATGCGGGCGACACCTCCAGGCTCTTCAGCAGCTCGCGCACGCGCTGCTCGACCTCGTCGCGAATGCCGCGCACGGTGTCGACGGGCTGGCCCTGCGGGTCCTGCAGTTCCCAGTCCTGGTAGCGCTTGCCGGGGTAGATCGGGCAGGCGTCACCGCACCCCATCGTGATGACGACGTCTGCGGCCTGGACGACGTCATCGGTGAGCGGCTTGGGAAACTCGCGGCTCATGTCCAGGCCGATCTCGGTCATTACCTCGACCACGGCCGGGTTCAGTTCGTGGGCGGGCGTCGACCCGGCGGAGCGGACGTGGACACGGCCGCCGGAGAGCGACTCGGTGAGGACAGCGGCCATCTGGGAGCGGCCGGAGTTCTGCTCGCACACGAACAGCACCTCCGGCCAGATCACCGGCAGCGCCCCCTTCGCCTGGGCGAGCGCGGTCAGGCGTTCGGTGGCGAAGTGGATGGTGCGGGTCGCCAGGTGCGCCTTCACCGTGGCGGTGCGCAGCAGCGCCGTGTAGGACTCCAGCACATACCGCTCCACGGTCTCCCGATTGAAGACGCCTTCGAACTTCGCCGCCAGCTCGTCGGCCAGCCGGCGCAGGTACGCCTCTGGATACGCAAGCTCCGGCTGGCTACGCCGCCCGGTCACGTCGATGGTCACGGTCGTCACACCGCCGCGGGCAGCAGCTCGGCGAGCAGGTCCTGCACGCGCTGCTTGATGTCGTCGCGGATCGGACGGACCTCGTCCACCGGGCGGCCGGCGGGGTCGGTGAGCTCCCAGTCCTCGTAGCGCTTGCCGGGGAAGATCGGGCAAGTGTCGCCGCAACCCATCGTGATCACCACGTCGGATTCCTTCACGGCGTCGGTGGTGAGGATCTTCGGCTGCTCGCCCGCGATGTCGATACCCTCCTCGGCCATGACCTGCACGGCGACCGGGTTGATCTGGTCCTTCGGCTCGGAACCAGCGGAGAGAACCTCGACCCGGCCTCCGGAGAGCTCACGCATGAACCCGGCGGCCATCTGGGAGCGGCCGGCGTTGTGGATGCAGACGAACAGGACGGTGGGCTTGGTGTCAGACATGGTGGGTCTCGCTTTCTCTTCTCCAAGAAAGCATAGATGCACGTCTATGGTTTTGCTAGTCGGCGGCCGCGCTGTTCACGACTCGTTCAGCATCGATCCGGGTCAGGAGGTCCCGAACGCGTTCTTCGATGTCATCGCGGATCTCGCGCACCTTGGTCAGGGGCTGGCCGACGGGGTCGGGGATGTCCCAGTCGAGGTATTCGCGGCCGGGGTAGATCGGGCAGGCGTCACCGCAGCCCATCGTGATGACATAGTCCGCGGCTCGGACAGCTTCGTCAGTGAGGGGCTTGGGGAACTCGCCGCCGAGTGGGGTGCCGACCTCGTCCAGGACGGTGACGATCGTGGAGCGGACGGCGTCGGCCGGTTCGGAACCGGCGGTGCGGACCACGACGCGGTCGCCGGCGAGCTGACGCAGAATCGCCGAGGCCAGCTGGGAGCGGCCGGCGTTTTGCACGCACACGAACAGCACCTCCGGGACACCATCCCGTTCGCCGGTCGCGCGCAGCAGCGCATCGAGGCGGGAGACGGCGAACGCGCTGGTCAGGGAGGCCCGGTTTCTGCGGCCGTCGAGGCGGTCGTAGCTGTCGCGGACGTACTGTTCGATGCTTTCCCGGGCAAGGACGCCGCGGTAGCGGGTGGCGAGGTCCTCCACGATCCGATCCAGCGCGGCCACATCATCCGTCGGCTGTTCGTCACGGACGAGTTCGGCGACCCGATCGACTTGGCCAGTGGTGATCGAGTACCAGGCGGTCCGACCCTCCTGGGTGCGCTCAACCAGGCCCTCGTCGCGCAACAGCTTTAGGTGATGCGACACGGTCGGCTGCCGCAGGCCTAGCGTCTCGGCGAGGCGGGTGACCGAGCCACGGCCGTCAGGGGCGTCGAGAAGGAGACGGAGGATCCGGGCGCGGGTCGGGTCGCTGATGCGCTTCAAGCTCCGCAGCACGTCCGGTTCCGGCACCCCACCCATAGACGCCAGTCTATGCGCGCGGGGTTCCGGACTGGACTAGGAGCGGCAGGACGACCCGGACGCCACGGTGGAGCACACGCCAGTCTCCGACTCCTCTCGATCGTCGCCGCCTCCGACGGTGATGAGGCGTGCGCCTGCGACCTCACCGAACCGGTCGGACTCAGCCAGCCCACCGTCTCGCACCACCTGAAGATCCTGATGGACGCCAACTACCTCACGCGCTCCAAGCGCGGCACTTGGGCCTACTACAAGCTCGTCCTTGGCAGCCTCGACCGCGTTTCCGCACTGCTCGCCACCGCAACCGCATGATCATCCGCGCTCCCACCGGAGGACTGGCCGGCAGCCAAATTTGTCCCTGGCCTGCCTCGTCTATGCAGCGAACGAACTGATCGATTGTCCCATGGGCGCAATAGCCTTCAACAATGAGCAATCGCATCGAACAAGAGGTGGCTCGTGCGCTGGAGAGCGTTGACCGCCTCTTGGTCGCCTGGACAGAGATCGGGGAGCACCAGCGTGTTGGCAAGACGCACCAGACGATGTACAACGACATTGTCGAATTTGCCAATCTCCGGATGGAGACTGTCTCAACGATTGCCCTCCTAGTCCGTAGTGGCCGGGTTTCCGACGCGCTCGGACTCACTCGGTCCCTTCTTGAGCACGCCCTGCTCCTTCGCCTCATGACGAAAGGCAGTCGATACTTCCAGGTCGAGCCCGAGATCAAGCGAACACGCCAACAGTGGCGGGACGCCCTTTCCGAGGCCCGGGCCGAGCTAGAAGACCTACACGATCGCGGCGAGGCCTTGAGCTGCCTTAGCGTGCAACGCTATCCCGGGCGGGGCCGGGATCGACGCATGTGGGTTTACGAGGGATTGAAGAACGAAACCGAGCCGGGACTTCATTGTTCCGGTCCACTACTTTCACTACAACGAGTTCCGGCCAGACGTCTATCGCTTGGATGATGACGACTACTTCGACCCCGTGCCCTCCAGCTATCGCAGCCAGACCCCAAGTAGCGCACGATCGCGAAGAAAGCACCGGGACGAGGCTGGATTTCGCTACCGCTATTTCCTGAGCTACGACGCGCTCTTGATCTGTCTTTCCCTGAATCAACTTGCATCCGTCGAGGAGGTCAAACGCATCGAGGCGCACTACACCTTCTTGGGACAGTTTCTGCATCCCACGAATCGCGCCAGCCGCCAACTGCATGAGAATTCGAACAACTACATGGGTGGTTTCCACGTTGGATTGCCGCAACCCTACGACGCCGTCGCGCGCCTCCTAGCGGCGCTATATGCGGTCCACTTGACTGCGATGGTAGCCAACGAAATAGCTGACATGCTCGACGCTGCCCCGCGCCGGTATCTAGCCGAATCAGGAACATCGCCGATCCGGGCCCTACTCGACGAGGTCGGACAAAGGTTCAACTACTTTTGGTTCGTTTATAACGATGCGCCGCTCTACGACCGATACATCTACGCAATCAACGAAGCCTCGGACGAGGAGCTTGGGAAGGTGGGAGGCTACCCGTCGCTCCCTACCGACAACATCAAGTTCGACGCAGCCATTCTCGAACACCTGAGACACACGTTGCGGTCATGGAATAACCTGCGGGTCGGGGCGTACCGCTCCCCGCTTAGATGACTCCCTCTGGCGACCCGCCTCGAGATTCTCCCTCAGCCGACGCCGGAAGGGCCGCCGCCTGTCGGTTTCAGCGCGCCGAGTCGCTCTGAACGCGCAGCCGGATCAGTCGGTAGCCGAGTCCGATGGCGAGGACGATGACCCCGGCGATGATCGAGCCCAGCGGGAGGGTAGCGACGAGGATGAGGCATCCGATCGCGCCGGCGATGGCGAGGAAGCGCGGATAGCGGCGGTTCTCACGGGTCTGGGTCCAGGCGGCGGAGTTGGCGACGAAGTAGTACAGCAGGACGCCGAAGCTGGAGAAGCCGATTGCGCCGCGCAGGTCGGTGACCGCGACCAGCAGGCACACGATCAGGCCGAGAGTAAGTTCTGCCCGGTAGGGGGCGCTGAAGCGTGGATGTACGTCTGCGAACCAGCGCGGGATGTCGCGGTTGCGCGCCATGGCCAAGCTAGTGCGGCCGATTCCAGCGATCATGGCCAGCAGCGCCCCGAGCGCAGCCGCAGCGGCGCCGATGCGGATGACGATGCCGGGCCATGCGGCTCCCGTGGTGTTGGCAACCGCGCCGAGCGGGGCGGAAGCGGAAGCGAGCGCGGCCGGGCCGAGAGCATGCAGGGCAGAGACTGCGACGAGGACGTAGACGATCAGTGTGATCGTGAGGGCGGTCGTGATGGCCCGGGGGATCGTGCGCGCCGGGTTGATGACCTCTTCGCCCATTGTGGCGACGCGGGCGTAGCCGGCGAAGGCGAAGAACAAGAAACCGGCGGACTGCAGAACACCGTACACGGTCACTTCCGGGCCCGGCAGGGCCGCGCTGGCGGCGGTGTGGGTGAAGCCAATGATCACCGCGACCGTGAGCGCGACCAGGGAGATCGCGACCAGGACCCGGGTCAGCAGTGCCGTGCGGGTGATGCCCATCGTGTTGACGATGGTGAGCAGAATGACGGCCAGGATCGCGACCGGCTTCACCCACGGGCCGGGCACCGCGTAGGTGGCGAAAGTGATCGCCATCGCCGCCGAACTGGCGGTCTTGCCAACAACGAACGACCAGCCGGCGAAGAAGCCCGACCACTCGCCCAGTTGTTCACGCCCATACACATAGGAGCCGCCGGAGGTCGGATACTGCGCTGCGAGCTGCGCGGAAGAGGTCGCGTTGCAGAACGCGATGAACCCCGCGATCACGAGACCGAGCAGCAGCCCCGCGCCGGCGGCGGCAGCCGCTGGCGCAAAGGATGCGAAGATGCCGGCACCGATCATCGACCCCAGGCCGATGACAACCGCATCACCCAGATTCAGGCGGCGGGCAAGCGCGCCGTTGGCAGAAGCAGCCGGAGTGTTCGTCATGGCTTCTTGTCCTCCGGAAGGAGTTCATTGGCGAGTTCGCGGGTGGCTCGACGGCCCTCTTCGAGAGCGGCAACTCCGGCCGGGGTGGCCGTGTAGACGCGTCTCGTGCGCCCGTCGACAACAACTCGCTCGGAGACGAGCAAGCCATCGCGCTCCATGCGATGAAGTGTCGGATACAGCGTCCCTGGTGACAGGTTGTAGCCGTGGTGGGCAAGTTCCTCGCTCATCCAGGCCCCGTGAACTGGTTCCTCGGATGCATGGTGCAGCACGTGCAGCACGATCGCCGCCCTCTGAAGCTCATGCATGCGGCCAACAATATCGTGGTCCGATATCGGATTGCGATATCGATACATCTCTGAACAATCGGACCCACCCGAAAACGCCGTTCGAACGCTGCACTGAGTCCAACCAGTTGCCTTCGACCACCACCCCCTCGTGGAACACCTTCGGCGTGCTGCCCTTGCATTCGACGTCTTGCCATTCCGGCTGGCCGATCGTAGCTTCCTCCGCCAGCTCCGTTCCCTCCGGCCGCTATTTGCAGACTCCGCTCGCTGCGCTCCCTCCGCTTAGCAGCCGCTCCCTCCGGGCACTGCGCTGCCTCCACGCGCTTTGGATCTCTGTGCCGGAACGGCAAAAAACTGATCGGCGGGGGACAACGTAACCAACACCCGCTGACTCGACACGGACCCTGTGAGGGTCGATCGGGAGGCAAGGATCATGAACAGCAAAGTCATCACCCGGCACGAGGAGGAGCGTCAAGCGACGGCGGAGGCACTGCATGCGTCGATCGTGGAGCAAGTCCAGCAGCTAGCCGACAGCAGACAGTGGCGCGCATTCCTGGAGTTCGCCCGCTCCTTCCACAACTACAGCCTGAACAACGTGTTGTTGATCCTGTCCCAGAACCCAGACGCGACCATGGTCGCCGGATTCCGGCAATGGCAGGCCAAGGGACGCCAGGTGCGCAAGGGCGAAAGGTCGATCAAGATCTTCGGATACCGCGAAAAGAAGACGGCGAGGCCCGACAGCGACACCGCCGAGGCAACGGAAAATGATGAGCGAGTCGCGCGATACTTCCCCACCCTGTCAGTGTTCGACATCGCTCAAACGGATCCGATCGAAGGAGCCGAGCCGCTGCCGGAGGACCCGACCCGTCGGCTCACCGGTGAAGACGATCACGGCATCATCGCTCCCCTGTCGGCCCACCTCGAGACACACGGATGGAGCATCCACCGCGCACCGCTTACTAGGCCGTGTTGATCAAGAGGTTTCGCTCCCGGCTGGGTGAGTCTTAAGCGGTGACGCGACAGGAGATCTCTGACGAGGTGTGGGCCGTGATGGAGCCGTTGATGCCGACGGCGTCCGGGAGGTCGAGGCCGTGGGCGGATCATCGGTTGGCTGTCGAGGGGATGGCGTGGAAGTACCGCACCGGGGCTCCGTGGCGGGATGTGCCGGAGCGATTCGGGAAGTGGAACTCGATCTACAAGCGGTTCAACCGTTGGGCTGTGGACGGCACCTGGGAGAAGCTGCTAGCCGAGGTGCAGAAGCGGGCCGACGCCGCGGGGAAGATCGACTGGGTCGTCTCGATCGACTCCACGATCGCTCGTGTGCATCAACACGGCGCGACCCTGAAGCGGGACACAGGGGCTCTGCCGAATCACAAGAATCCGTGGTTCGAGCCGCCTGATCACGGGATCGGACGCTCCCGTGGCGGGCTGACGACCAAGCTGCACCTGGTCTGCGACGGTCGCGGCCGGCCGCTGGGGATGATGATCACCGGCGGGAACATCAACGACACCACGATGATGACCGCAGTACTCGAGGACATCCGCGTCCCCCGCGACGGGAAGGGCAGGCCACGGACCCGCCCGGACCGGGTGCTCGCCGACAAGGGGTACCCGTCGAAGGCGAACCGTGCTTGGCTCCGCGACCGCGGTATCGCGGCGGCCATCCCGGAGCGTGATGACCAGGTCGCGCACCGCCGCAAGAAGCCGGGCCGGCCGATCGACTTCGGCGAACAGCAGAAGGAACGCTACAAGGGCCGCAACGTCGTCGAGCGCTGCTTCAACCGGCTCAAGCAGTGGCGCGGCATCGCGATGCGCTCCGACAAGCTCCTCCGCAGCTACCGAGCCGCCGTCAGCCTCGCCGCGACGCTCATCTGGATCAAATCAGACTTGATCAACACGGCCTAGCGCTAGCGGATTCACCGACCCCGAGTCGCACCAGGTGACCCTGGCCGAGAACCTCGCAGTCGAGCAGGCGGCCAAGACCCTCATCCACGAGACAGCGCACATTGAGCTGCGCCATATCGACGACATCGACGAGTACCGCGCTCATCGGGGACGGATGGAGGTCGAAGCCGAATCGGTGGCCTTTATCGTTGCCGGCCTGACAGGATTCGACACCAGCTCGTACAGCATCGGCTACATCACCGGATGGGCGAACGAAGACACATCCGTCATCCGAGCCACGGCGACACGCGTGCTGAAGACCGCGCACACGATCGCGGGAACTATCGACCACGTCGAATAGCTCCACCGCAGAAGCTGAACCCCGACCCCCATTTGGGTCGGGGTTCTTTCACGCCCGCCGCGGACAGCTGGTAAGGAACGACGCAAGACGCAGAGGAGGGCGAGAGGGGAGGGAACGAGGAACGAAAAAAGGGACGGAAGGAGGGAGATAAGGGACGGAGGAGACGAAGCAGAAACGAGGAGAACGAGAGACAAAGAAAGGAAAGAAAAAGGCGAATGCACGCAGGCACTTTCTGTGGAATGCGAGTATTCTGGGCGGCATGCGCGGGGGTGTGGCGCGGTGGAAACGAGGGGTTGCCTCACAGGGGGTGAGGCAAGCGATCGCGTACGCGTTCGGCGGTGTCTGCGATTCCCACCTCACTGCGAAGACCGCGCAAGGGGTGCTCGCGGCGGCGGATTACGCGGGTGCGGTGATGACCCGGTACATCGTGGAGAACGGGTCGATCCGCGATGATCTGCTCACCCGCAAGCAGCTGCGCACCTGGGTCGATGGCGGCGACCCTCTCACCGGTGAGCATCGCGGGTTCGAGATGTCCTCCCCCAATGCGGATCTGGTGTTGGATGCGACGATCAACGCGCCGAAGTCGTTCAGTATCGCCGCGATGCTGGACCCGGAGTTGAACGCGGCGTACGAGGACCTCCAGGACCGACTGAGGGACCGGATCATCCACCTCTGGCAGGAGGAGCTCAACGCGCGGCGTGGGAAGGGGGCTGCATCAGGGAAGACCTCGCTCGCGTCGAGGTGGTCGAGCTCAAGCATGAACGCTCCCGCTCCCTAGACCCGCACAAGCACCGGCACCTGTGGTTGAACGTGAAAGTCCAAGGCATCGACGGGAAATGGTCCAACGTGGACACCCGGGTTGCGTTGCGGTTCCAAAACGTCATCAACGCCGAAGGCGACCTCGCCGCCCGCACCGACCCCGCCTGGATCACCGCGCTCGCCGCGAAAGGGTTCGCTCTCAATGACGACGGGGAGATCACCCAGTTACAGCACCTGGTGCGGCCGTTGTCGAAGCGGTCCGCGCAGATCGAGACCAACAAAAACGCCCGCACCGCCTGGTGGAAGCAACAGCATCCCGGGCAGGAGCCCTCCCACGATGTGATGAATCAGATCGACCGATGGGCGTGGGCCGCCGGGCGACCAAACAAACCCGGGCACCTCGACGAAGACGACTGGACAGGCCTAATCCGCCACGAGCTCCTCGTCGCGGACCCGCGACTCGATCACGAACGTGCTTCGGCTGATGTGAGTGAGGTCAGGGTCGAGGATCTCGACCTCGAGTTGCTCGCGGAGAAGGCGATCGTGGACGCGGACGCCCGCTCGACTGGCACGGGAGGCCGCTTCAGCGTGATGGACGTTCGGGCTGGAGCAATCCGCGCAATCGCCGCCACCGGCCTCATCGCAGATCGTGACGAACTCACGCCGCTGGTTGAGAAGGTCGCTGAAGATGCGACCCGCGTCCACACGGTGACACTGCTCTCCGAACCGAATGTCCCCGATCACATCAAGCACCTCATGGCGACTAACACGGCCACCCTCAAAGCCACGCTCGCTCACCGGATCGCCGCCCTGTCGACGACGGGGACGACCATGAATCCTGATGAGGTCAGGAGAATCGCGCACGTCATCGAGCCCGAGCGAACGCTCGACGCCGGCCAGCTCGACGGCGCAACAGCGATCGCAGGAACCTCACGAAGCGTAGCTATCTCCGGAGCTGCCGGCACCGGCAAAACCACGATGCTCAAGGTGGCCGGCGCCGCGCTGCGTCGACAGGGTCGCAACTTGATCATCGTCGCTCCGACAAAGAAGGCCTCCGCCGTGGCTGGCCGAGAAACCCAAAGCGACTCATCCTCCCTCCACCAGTTGCTGCACGACTACGGCTGGCGCTGGACAACCGGCGACAGTGGAGCAACAAGCTGGACTCGGCTCAGCCCAGGTGACATCGATCCGGCCACCGCGAAAACCTACGCTGGTCCGCGGATAAGGATCCGCCCGGGCGATCGCATCGTCGTTGACGAAGCCGGCATGCTCGACCTAGAAGCAGCCAGGGGTCTCGTCGATGTACTGGAGCGCACCGGTGCAGGAGCGGCATTAGTCGGCGATGAACGCCAAGCGCTGCCGGTCGGGCATTCGGGTGCGATGGCACTCTTCTGGCGAAGCGCTGCGGACCAGGTCGAGCTCTCCACGATTCACCGCTATAAGGATCCATCGTGGGCCGACCTGAGTCTGCGACTTCGGGAGCCCCGTAACCAGGAAGCCGCAGCCGCGGTCGCAGACGAACTACTGAAAAACGGACATGTAGTTCTCACCAGTAACGACGCCGCGGCACAGCAGGCAATGGTCGACGGGTGGATTGACGCAAGCCGCAGCGGACAGACGATCGCGCTGGTCACGGCAACGCACGCCGAAGCCCAAGCTGTGAGCGAAATGATCCAGGCGCGCCGGATGCAGAACGGAACCGTCTCGACCGACGGCTGTGTTCTCGGCCAGGCAGGTCAGGCCATCTTCATCGGGGATGTTGTACAAACTCGCCAAAACGATGGCCGTGCCGACGTACAGAACCGCCAGAGCTGGATCGTGAAGAAGATCACTTCTGAGTGGGTAGTGCTGGTGTCCGCGTTTGATTCGTCAGATCTCCGGAACATCAGCCACGACTACGCCAACTCTCACCTTCACCTCGGGTACGCAACGACCGTATACGGTGTCCAGGGTGAGACGACCGACCTCTCCCTGGTCGGCCCCGGCGTGGACGCTGCCGGTCTCTATGTCGGGCTCACGCGCGGCAAACAGAGCAACTCGGTCATCCTCGTCGCCCCGACCGAGGTGTCCGCGAAGTCGCAACTCATGGAGATGATGCAACGAGGATCCATCGAGGAGACGCTTCAAGCGTCGCGCGGCGCCGCTCAAGTCGAGTTCAACCGTGCCGCGCAGGCCCGCTTTGGTCCGCGCGCGCCGGTGTCGCGTGAGGGTGTTGGACCGGCCGCCTCACCCTAACCGGGTGCCGGTCAGGCTGTCGCTAGACCATTCGCGCACAAGTTTCGGCCAAGGGCGTTAGCTCCGTCCAGGGCGCCGTCCAACGCGCGATATCGCAGTAGAGCGATCCCAAGGGTGTCAGCGCGCGCTCTAGCGACCGGGCGCACACCGCCGGGCACAAAGATTAGAGGGTGCCGACCATCGGTGGATGCGACAATCGCAGCCTGCTCAACCGGGTCGACGTCTAGGTTGGCGCGGTCATCGCGAACCCAGGCCAGGTAACGACCGCTGTACAGATCACACGTCTCGCGCGTTTCGACGGAAGCTACGACAGTATCTGCCGCGCCCAGGAACACCATCCATTCGCGGCACAGTTCGATTGCTCCCTCGCCGGAAGCCCCATATCGGCGCGGGGCCGGTGCGTCATGTGTCACGTCTCAAGTGTGCATCCGACCGCCGATCCACACGAAGTCCTCGCCTCGTTGCTCTGAGCCTCGACAGAGAGCCTTGCGGAGTGTCTGTCCGGGCTTCCAGGCCGCGCGAATTTAGTTCATGGGTAGAACTTCAACATCGCCACTCGAGCATTCGAAGCGTCGCATCCAGCGCAGATCATGCCGTGCAAGGGTGCAGCCACATGGTTCGGTGATCGCGGGTCACTCGTCCAGTCGATGCGCCTACGCTAAGTAGCGATGAACCAGGACCTTGTCGACAGAGCTCGAACACTCGCGAGCGAGCGTTTGGCCGTTGCCATGCCCGAGCGCTGGGCGCATGTCCTCGGAGTCGCGAGAACTGCGTCCGATATAGCCCCACGGCTTGTAACAAGAGACGCCGACGCGGTCGTTGCCGCGGCGTGGCTGCATGACGTTGGCTACGCACCGAGCATCGCCATGACGGGTTTTCATCCTGTGGACGGTGCGAGGTTCGCCGAGTCTGCTGGCATGCCCCTTCTGGTTGTCTCCCTCATCGCGCACCACTCGGGAGCCAGTGCCGAAGCAATCGAGCGCGGACTTACTGCCGAACTGGCGGAGTTCGATCGTCCACCCCGTGACGTCCTTGATGTGGTGACCTACGCGGACATGACCACGGCGCCCGATGGGACGCCAATCGACGCTGAGAGGCGCGTATCGGAGATCCTTTCTCGCTATTCGAGCAATGATCCGGTGCATGCCGCGGTCTCTCGGTCGTCTGCCGAGTTGCTTGCCTCGGTGGCCCGAATCAAGGAGCACCTCCGGTTGGCGCCTGCTGGGGCTCCTCAGCCGAGGTAGGGCAAATCACGTCGTTCGAGGTAGTGGTCAATCCGTAGCCTCATCGAAGGGTGCATCGACAGGCCAGCGATCTCCTGGGGTTCGACCCATGCGACTTCCGTCGACTCGGAATCGAAGGCAAGCTCGCCGCCGATCAGCTTGGTCACGTAGCAGATAGAGAATTGCTGTCGGACTTCTCCATCGTCGTACTTCATGACGTGATGGGGGTTCGTGTAGATGCCGACGAGGCCGGTGAGCTCCACGTCAAGGCCGGTCTCTTCCTTGACCTCGCGCACAGCGCAATCCTCAATGCTTTCGCCGAGTTCCATGCCGCCGCCGGGCAATGCCCAGAGGCCGTTGTCTTTTCGATGCACGAGGGCGATGCGTCCTTGGCCGTCAATTACGACTGCCGTGGTTGAGGGCACGACGCTGTTCGCCTTCGGCGCGTCAGGGTCGTTGTAGTAATCGATTCGCGCCACTGCCTCAGCTTTCGATCGGGAACTCGGCTTGCCTTGCGCTGCTCCACACGGCGTCGAACGCGACCGCATACGTGTCCCACAGTTCGGGCTCGGCCTCTCTGGGCAGTTCGATCACGGGGTTCTCGCCGGCCGGCGAGCCGAAGATATGGTGGTTGGCGTAGAGCATGTCGTCGATGAAGAACATCGAGGTATAGAGCGGCGTGCTGTGCGTGCGAATCTCTACCCCCTCGACCTCCTTCAGCGGCTCGAGGTGAACGAGGGTCATACGGCAACGCGCGGCAAGTGCGTCGCCGATCCTCTCCTCGGAACCGCGTTGAAGGACACCGTCTGAATCCGGCGCGCCCACCGCAAACCGGATCTTCGTGCCCCGCGCGGCCGCGCCTTTGATGATGCGGGTGAATCCGTGAAGCGCGTCCCAGAGGAAGGTGCCACCGTAGACACAGATATCGATGCGCTCGGTGGCCGCCTCGAACATCTCGCGCCACAGATCGATTGGGACCTGGGCCCGCGACGGGAACAACCGGACTTCGATGGTCGCGTCGTGAATCGCGTGTCGAATGCCGAAACGTGGCCATAGATCTTCAGCGGTGACGCCCAGGGCCGCGGCGATCTCTTCGGCAATCCGAGTCTTGGGCGTGGTCTCGCCCCTGATCGCGCGCTGAACGGTGCGCTCGTCGCATCCCGCACGAGAAGCGAGGTCACGGATGCTTATCCGCTGCTTATCCATCTGCTCGGCCAAGAGACGTCCAGTTCCGACGCCAGCCGCTCTTTGAATCACAGTCATGAGGCTCCCCAAACCAGATCTTGCCTGCAACCTCTGACACATTCTGACACTCGTCTGGCCTTCCACTGTCAGATTCGGCCGTGTGCACTCATTGTTGTGGCCGCCAACCGGCGCTGCCACCTGCAACGAGACGGAGGAAATGAGACATGCGTCTGAGCAACATCGACGAAGCACTATTCCCCGCGGTCAGTTCCGGTAACAGGGAGTCATGATGCGAAGCCCGAGAGAGATCGGCATCGAGTTGTTCGACGGGATGCATCAATTGAGCGTGACAGTTACGGGAAGGCCCATCCCAGCACACGAGCTATGCGAGATCCTTGCGAGTCTCGAGGCTGCTGGCGGCTACAACTTCGGCGAGGTACTGAGCCGATTGGCGAGAGGGTTCGAGCGATCGCTTCGTGACGACGAGACTTCCCCCATATCCGTTCGCGAACGACTTATTGCTTGCCTGGTGCGAAGGGCCGCAGAGCAAGCGCAAGAGATCGCGCTGTGCCTCGAGGCCGCGTGTTGCGAGTTGGAGACGCTGGCGCCCCGAGATGTCAGCGACTCGAATCACTTTGCGTAAGTGATCGCCAACGACATGAGCGCAAGACCAAAGTAGGAGCAGATGGAGGCGGCATGAACAACAGAAAAGGCCAGGGTCGGGGCAACGCAAATTCCGTTGCGCCATTACTTCTGACAGAAGCAGAGACGGCAGCGATACTCCGAATCGACCGGACCACGCTCGCGCGCCTGGTCGATCAAGGAACTTGTCCGCTGAGCCCGGTGAACCTCACGCCACGGATACGTCGGTACCGCCTAGCTGAAGTCGAGGAGCTGACGGGTTCCCATGTGGTGATGCCGTAATGGCAATCGATAAGCGCCCTTCAGGCAAATATCGGGTGCGCGTCTTTCTGGACCACGTAGTGGTGGGGACTCGATCATTCGAGCGAAAGGCGGACGCCCAGGCCTGGGAGAAGGAGCAGTACCGCGTTCTCTCGCTGGGAGGGATTCCCTCCCCTTCCCTGTCGCTGCTTCCTGTCGCCGGGTTGATAGCTCGTTTTCTCAGCGCTCGGCAGACGCGCGTTTCGCCGCACACGTGGCGTACCGACTCGGACAACCTTCGCCACGTGCCTTCGACGTGGCTGCGTCGACCGGTATCCACGATCACCGCATCCGACGTACACGACCTGCTAGCAAGTCTGCTGGCCGACGGATTCGCGCGTTCGACCGTTACTCGGATGAGAGTCACCCTCTCCGCTCTATTCGAGTACGCCGTCTCAGAACACTTCGCACCTGCAAACCCTGTCCGGGGTGCTCGTATGCCTGTGGTTGTCGGCCTCCCGTCGCGACCCAAAGCGGATACATGGACGCCCGAAGAGATGTCGAGAACCATCGAGGCGCAGCGGGTGGTTAATCCTGCAATGGCCGAGGTGACTGAATTTCTCGGGCTCACCGGCCTGCGGTGGTCAGAGCTGAGGGCGCTGCGCGTCGAAGATGTGGCGCAGATTCCGATGCCGGCGTTACATGTATGGCGCGCGCAATCAGATGGATATGCCGAAAAGACGCTGAAGAGCAACTCCGGCGAGGTACGGTCCCGAACGATTCCCCTTCGTCCGCGGGCCTCAGAGATCGTGGCCCCTCGGGTTGAAGGCGCTCCCCCGGAGCACACCTGTTTCGCTCAAAGACGGGGAAGCAGTTGAGAGGAAATTTGTTCCGCCGTCAGGTGCAGTGGAATGCGACAACGTGCCGCGGACTCACGATTCACGCGCTACGACACTTCGCAATTTCGTATTGGTTACTTCGCGGCGTAGACGTCAAGACCGCCGCCGAGTGGTCAGGGCACAAGAACCCGACGGTGCTGCTGTCCACCTACGCTCATGTCCTCGGCATCGATGCCAACCGCGCAGCTCTCGCCCTTCTAGACACCCCTGCTGTCCCAGCGCTGTCCTGGGGCGCGGTTCCTGACGGCTTGAAAGGCCTCGACTAGTGTCGCCACGAGGCTTTAGAAACCATCGCTTATCAGCCCTTTTGCTGCGGAGACGGTGGGATTTGAACCCACGGTGCCCTTAACGGGCACTCCACCTTAGCAGGGTGGTGCACTAGGCCTGACTATGCGACGTCTCCTGAGCGCCCGCGGGCGGACGCACGTCAGCCATCATAACGGACGTTGCGGGGGCGCCCGGACACCCCGCTCTCAGGCGCTGTAACTCCGGCGCTGTAACTCAGGGGCCGGAACTCAGGCGCCGGTGCTCGGGAGCTGGTGGACCAGCTGCAGCATCGCCGACATCAGGATGAGCGACACGGCGACCCCGGCGGCGATCGTGACGACCAGCACCGCGATCGACGCCCAGAGGACGCCCGCTCCCCGGCCTCCCGCGACGCGGCGCACGATCACCGCGCGGCCGATCGTGTAGACCGGCCACGCCAGGAAGGACCAGGCCCAGTGGAACGGCCGCTCGACGCCGCGGCGTTCCAGGGTCCGGTGGTCGAGCCGGCTGAAGACGATCGACAGGGCGAAGATCACCCAGCCGAGGATGCTGCTGACGAGATAGCCGGGCGAGGTCAGCAGCACGAGGTTCGCGGGGCTCGGATGCGCGAACGCGGCGAGCGACCGGCTGACGCCGCCGATCGTGGCCAGCGAGAGGACGGTGCTCAGCAGCGGCAGCAGCACCACCAGCCAGATCCACGTCGTGTACACCGGCGTCTCGGGGGGCAGGGGACGGCGGTCCGTGGCGTAGCGCACGGGAGGTGCGGTGGGCAGCCCTGGAGCGTGTCCGCTCACGGCCGCCACCCACTTCGTGCCGTCCCACCAGCGCAACGGCGCCTCGCCGAACGGGTCCGGGTACCACCCGGGTCCGAGCTGCCGGCTCACGTCGCCCATCTCACCGTGCGCCATTCAGAAGTACCCCACGATCTCGTCCACGGCCTGCCGGGCGTCCCCGAACAGCATCCTCGCGTTCTCGCGGTAGAACAACGGGTTCGGCACGCCCGCGTAGCCCGCGGCCATCGAGCGCTTGAAGACGATGACCTGACGGGCCTCCCACACCCGCAGCACCGGCATGCCGGCGATCGGGCTGCCCGGGTCCTCGGCGGCGGCGGGATTCACCGTGTCGTTCGCGCCGATCACGAGCACCACATCCGTGTCGGACAGCTCGTCGTTGATCTCGTCCATCTCCAGCACGATGTCGTACGGGACGCGCGCCTCAGCGAGCAGCACGTTCATGTGGCCGGGGAGGCGCCCGGCGACCGGGTGGATGCCGAACCGCACCTCCACGCCGCGATCGCGGAGCTTCTGGACGAGCTCGGCGACCGGATACTGCGCCTGGGCGACAGCCATCCCGTAGCCGGGCGTGATCACGACGGAGGTCGCGTTCTGCAGCAGCTCGGCGGTCTGCTCGGCGGTGACCTCCTGATACTCGCCCTGTTCCTCGGCGGCCGCGGACGGCGCCTCGATTCCGAACCCTCCCGCGATGACCGAGAGGAAGGAGCGGTTCATCGCCTTGCACATGATGTACGAGAGATACGCACCCGAGGAGCCGACGAGCGCGCCGGTCACGATCAGCAGGTCGTTGTCGAGGAGGAAGCCCGAGGCGGCGGCGGCCCAGCCGGAGTAGCTGTTCAGCATCGAGACCACGACGGGCATGTCGCCGCCGCCGATCGACGCGACGAGGTGGACGCCGAGGGCGAGCGCGATCAGCGTGACGACGGCCAGGAGCCACAGTTCGGGCGTGATGACGTACCAGACCGTCAGCCCCACGAACACGACGAGCGCGCCGACGTTGAGCGCGTTCTTGCCGGGCAGCACGAGCGGGCGCGACGAGATGCGCGCGGAGAGCTTCAGGTAGGCGACGATCGACCCGGTGAAGGTGACGGCGCCGATGAAGATGCCGATCACGACCTCCGCGTTGTGCACGCCGCGCAGCGAGCCGGTGAGCTCGGGATGCGAGAGGTGGCCGGTCCAGCCGACGAGCACGGCGGCGAGACCGACGAAGCTGTGCAGGAGGGCGATGAGCTGCGGCATCCCGGTCATCTGCACGACCCGCGCGCGCCACAGACCGATGGCGGCGCCGACGGCCATCGCGGCGATCAGCAGGACGATCGAGGAGGTCGGCAGCACCAGGAAGCCGATGGTCGCGGCGAGCGCGATCCCCATCCCGACCATGCCGTAGACGACGCCGCCGCGGGCGGTCTCGTGCCGAGACAGGCCGGCGAGGCTCATGATGAAGAGGACGGCCGCGACTAGGTAGGCGGCGCCCGCGATGCTGAGGCTCACCGGTTCGCTCCGCGCTTCGGGTCGGATCCGCGCTTCGGGCCATGCCCGCTCTTCGGGCCGGATGGGCCGCGCCCGGCCGCGTCGCTCCGCGTGAACATCGCCAGCATCCGCCGCGTCACCGCGAACCCGCCGAACACGTTGATGGAGGCCACCAGCACTGCGATCGCGGCGAGCGCCTGCACCGTCGGATCGTGCGAGGTCAGCTGCACGATCGCGCCGACCACGATGATGCCCGAAATGGCGTTCGTCACGCTCATCAGCGGCGTGTGCAGCGCGTGGTGAACGTTGCCGATCACGTAGAACCCGATGACCGTCGCCAGCACGAGCACGGTGAAGTGCTGCGGCAGCGGTGCGGGAGCGAGCGACGTCAGGGCCAACAGGACGGCGAGGCCGACAGCCGTCAGCACCGCCTTGCGCACCGGCGTCAGCCATGGCTCCTTCGCCGCGGCCACGGCGACCGGGGCGGCGACGGGAGGCGGCGCGGCCGAGACGGTCACGGGCGGCGGCGGCCAGGTCGTCTCGCCGTCGCGCACGACGGTCACCGACCGCTGCACGACGTCGTCGAAGTCGAGGACGAGCCTCCCGTCCTTGCCGGGCGTCAGGAGGGTGAGGAGGCTGACCAGGTTGTTGCCGTACAGCTGCGACGACTGGGTCGGCAGCCGGGACGGGAGGTCGGTGTAGCCGAGGATGATCACCCCGCCCGGTGTGACCACCCGCTGCCCCGCCACCGACCCGGCGACGTTGCCGCCCTGCGCGGCGGCCATGTCCACGATGACCGAGCCGGGCCGCATGCTCGCGACGTCCGCCTCCGTGAGCAGCTTTGGCGCGGGGCGGCCCGGGATGAGCGCGGTCGTGATGACGATGTCGACGTCCCGTGCCTGCTCCGAGTAGATCTCGGCGGCGCGCCGGTCGTAGGCCTCGCTGGTCGCCTTCGCGTAGCCGTCGGTCGACTGCATCTCATCGGCGCCGGCGACCTCCACGGCCAGGTACTCGCCGCCGATCGACCGCACCTGATCGGCGACCTCCGGCCGCGGGTCGGTGGCGCGGACGATCGCGCCCATGCTCGACGCGGCGCCGATCGCGGCGAGGCCGGCGACGCCCGCGCCTGCGACGAGCACCTTCGCGGGCGGGACCTTGCCGGCGGCGGTGACCTGGCCGGTGAAGAAGCGCCCGAACTCGTGGGCGGCCTCCACCACGGCGCGGTAGCCGGAGATGTTCGCCATCGAGCTGAGCACGTCCATCGACTGCGCCCGGGAGATGCGCGGGACGGCGTCGAGGGCGAGGGCGGTGATCCCGCGCTGCGAGAGGGCGGCGAGGAGATCGGGGCGCAGGCCCGGGCTGAGGGTCGCGATGAGGGTGGCGCCGTCGGAGAGGAGGGCGATCTCGTCCTCGGTCGGCGGGGCGACCTTGATCACGATGTCCGCGGCCCACGCGTCGGCCCGGGAGGTCACGGTCGCGCCCGCGGCGGCGAAGGCCTCGTCGGTGAACGCGGCCCGGGCTCCGGCACCGGCCTCGACGCGGACGTCGTACCCCAGGGAGACGAGCTTCTTCACGGAACTCGGGCTGGACGCGACCCGGGCCTCCCCGGCCGTTCAGCAACGATGCCGACGTACGACACCTGGCCTCCCTCGGCTTTTCCCTGGACACTAGCAGGCCGCACCCTCCGAAAAGAGTCTCGGCGGCGACACGTGCTCGATCTCCTTCCGAACGGCGTCGGGAAGGAGATCCTGACGTGTCCTCCTGTCCGCGTACGCGTCGTGGTCCTGAACCGATGAGGTCTCCCAGCGGCCCGCTCATCCGCATAAACTCCGGAGGATGACCGCACGGATCGCCAACGTCACCTTCCACGCCGCCGACCCGGCGGCGCTCGCCCGCTTCTGGGCCGCCGTCATGGGCTACCCCGAGCCCGAGTGGCTGACGCCGGAGGAGGAGTCCGAGCTCCGCGCCGCGGGCCTGACCGACGACGACCTCGCCGCCCGCGCGGTGGCGTGGGACGAGGACCCGGCCCACCAGCGCTTCTACTTCACCCGCTACCGCCACGACAAGCTTCAGCGCAACCGGATGCACATCGACATCACCCCTCCGCCGACCGCCACGCCACGCGCGAAGAGGTGGAGGCCGAGGCCGAGCGGCTCGTCGGGCTGGGCGCGACAGTGGAGAAGGTCCTCGACGGATCGTGGGGGCCGTACCCGGAGTTCGCGATTATGATGCGCGATCCGGAGGGGAACGAGTTCTGTCTGCAGTGAGGTGCGTCAGCGGTCCTTGAAGTAGCGGAACAGGTGCTTCTCGCTCATCGCCGCCGTCGCGACGATCACCCCGACGAGAGCCCCGGCCACGCCGGCAAGAGGAACCACGACCAGCGACGGGAAGACCGCGAGCTCATCGCCGCGCTCGACCATCGAGGCGCCCACCGCGGCGACGCCGACTCCGATGGCTCCCGCTGCCCCCGACCAGGCGCCCGCCTCGAGGAGGCCGAGGGCCACGAGGTCGCCTTTCGCCAGGCCCGCGTGGAGCGCGGAGGTGTGCTGAAGGCGCCGCATTCTGACGCCGGCGAATCCGATTCCGGCGGCGATCAGGGCAGCCGCCGGGGCGGCGGCCCTGGTCAGACGGTCCGCGAAGGACGCGTTTCCTTCGAATGATGCGCCGTACGTTGGATTGAGCTGCATGACCTGGGGTTTGTCCTCGGAGGCGTCATCGGCCGGTGACCTGGTCGCGAGCAAGAGGGCGCGGAGGTTCGGAAGCTGCGGCCAGGCCGTAGCCCAGCATTCATCGAACGATCCGGGCGCATTGGTGACCGACAGGACCGCGTAGCCGAAGCCCGCGCGCCGACCGTCGGACGGCCAGCCGTAGACCTCGGCCACACGCATAGGGCCCGCGTCGGTCGCGACCTCGTCTCCGGGACGGGCGCCGATCATGTCCGCGAGTTCGTCCGGGACGAGCACACCGCCCGGCGACCCTCTTCGATCTGAGACGAGGGCGGCGAACCCGGGCGAGACCTCGTGCGCCGGAGCGGGAGCGTCGGGAAGGGTCGCGATCGCGATCTTCCGCGAGGTCGAGCGAAGGGCCCCGGAGGCCATGACCCCCGGGACGTCCGTGAGTGCTTCGCACGCCGCGCCGTCCACGTGGCCGTCCGCGACGAGGACTTCCGTGGCGGCGCCCGACGAACGGAATCGCTCCGCGGAGGCGACCAGGCCGGCGGTCGTCATCGCGTCCAGGAGCACCAGCGATGCGAAGACGGCTGCCGACAGCACGCTGAACAGGGCGAACCGGGTGGTCCCCGTCGCGATATTGCGGCCGGCCTCGCGGAAGAGAGCGGAGAGCTTCACCCTGACCCGCTCCCTCCGAGAGCGCCCAGGTCGAGCAGTCCCGTGCATGCGTCGCGCGTGCGTGCGTCGTGCGTGGCGACGACCACGATGGTGTGCGGGTCGGCGACCGCCGCGATCGCCGCATCCACGCGCTCCGCGGTGCGCCGGTCGAGCTGGGCGGTGGGCTCGTCGATCAGGAGGAGACTCGGCCGCGACGCCAGCCCGCGGGCGAGCATGAGGCGTTGCGACTCCCCACCGGAGAGGTCGCCGAAGCGCCGACGTGCGATGGACTCCAGACCGAAGCGGGCCAGATAGGCGTGCGCCTGCTTCTCGGCGGCCGGCGCGGACTCCCCGCGGGCGAGGATCGGCAGCGCGACGTGGTCGATGGCGGTGCGTCGCGGCGACCCGAGCGGGTTCTGAAACACCCAGCTCACCCTGCCGATGTCGGTGAGTCGGATCGCCCCCTCAACGGGCCGGCCGCGCCCCGCGAGCAGGGAGAGCAGGGTGCTCTTACCCGAGCCGGACGGACCGGTCAGGGCGTAGACCTCTCCTGGACGGAACTCGAACGTCAGACTCCGGAACAGCCAATCCCCCGACCGCCCGAAACGGTGGCCCACTTGGTCGAGCGCTACGTGCACGTCGGGCGTCTCGCGTCGGAGATCAGCACCGTGTCCGGCCGCTGCTCAGCGTCGAACAGGACGAAGGTCTGGCCAAGCTGGGATCCGACGATCGTGACGCGCAGAGCCGTGTCGCCCGCAGCGACGCACCCGGCTGAGCCTTTGATCGCGTATACGGCAGACGGAGGCACTACGCCGACACGCACTGGGGTGGCGAGCTCGAGGGTGCCGCGGATCGCGCCGGGGTTTTCCGCCTCCGCTGCGTCGCCACCCCGCCCGGTCGCTTTCGCCGAGTCGTCGCGCAGGAAGGAAGGCGTCGCAGCCAGCGCGGCGAGCGCCGACGCGTCATCGACGCTCCCCGTCTCATCGACGGCGACCGCGACCGAGTCGACGGTCAACCTCCGTTCACTGTCGGCGAGGTCGGCGATCGGCTCGATGACCGACACGCGGGTGATCGCACCCGAGGTCGTCGCGAGCACATCGCCTGCCGCATGCGACTCTCCCACCGATGCCCGGCACTCACCGAAGGCGACGGAGGCGGCGGGAATCCAGACGATGCGGGCGGCCTCGACGCGCTCGGGGTCGGGCGCTGCGTCCCCCGCGCGCTCGAACAACGTGATGGTCGCCGCCAGCGTGCGCCGACCCACCGTCCCGTCCGCGGTCACCACGTATCCGAGCCGCACCAGTTCCTTCTGCAGGGCGGTGACGTCGTCTCCCCGATCGCCGAGTGCGAGCTCCCGCCAGAGCGGCACCGCCGTCGCAAGTGCGACCAGGGGGCGTCCGTCGATGCCGACCAGCGCCGTCCCGGACTCGACGGTGGCACCCGGCGCGCAGGCGAAGGAGGTGATGCGCCCACCGGTCGCTGACTCCAGACGTGATTCCGGCTGGGACTCGACCCGCAGGGTGACCGCGCGCCTGTCCGAGAAGTCCTGGTACGAGACGGGCGCCGACGTCGCGAGGCGCGGGGCCGCGAGAGAAGCCGGTGGGTCGCTCGTCATCCAGAGCCAGACGGCGGCCGCCCCCGAGGCGAGCAGGGCGACGACGAGAACCGCGATCACGGCGACTCGCGGGAACAAGGCCCTCATCGTGTCTGCTTTTCGAGGAGCCCGAGCGGATCGGAGCTGCACTCCTTGAGTGCCTCCTCGCCACGCGCCTTGTCACTGAACGGATACGTCTGCCCGAGGGTGTCACGCCTCACGTCTGCTGCCGAGTACGTCGGCGGGACGACCTTCTTCTTGACAAGGCAGGCCGCCGCGATCGCATCCTCGTCGAGGTTCTGCGGGTTGCGTCTCATTTGGAAGTAGAGGAGGCCGACGGTGTCCAGGCCGGAGGCCGCTGAACAGTCGTCGGCTATCCCGTTGGCCTCTGCGGTCGTCGTGCCGTTTCCGGGGCGGAACCCGTAGCCGCCAAGCGGCTTGAATCCCTCGAAGGTGACGTTGCGATCGCCCATGCACGTTGCGAATGCGTTCTCCATCTCGGCGAACTCCGCGTCGGAGATCCGGTCATCCTCCAACGCCATCCGTTCGAAATCTGTGGTCGCGTGCCTGCGGGCGTCGTCGAACTCGTCCGTCCACCCGTTCGCCGAGGCCGTCGGGCTGATCGCCCCGGCTTCGTCCGCCCTTTCGTCCGAGGAACAACCCGAGAAGGCCAGGACGCACGCGATCGCGATGCCGACCCGATTGCTGAGTCTCTTCATCACTGCTCTCAGCGACAAGGGTGGGGCGGCGAACACGCGCCGCCCCAACCGTTGTCGGCTTAGTAGTTGTAGTAGTACCAGGTGTTGCCGGTGATGGTCCACGCGACGGAGGCGTATGACCACTGGCCCCCCGGCTTATCGAGGGCCCGGTCGCATCGTTAGACATTCCTTATTTCAATGTCAAGCGCCAGGCTAGCGCACGGGCGTCCGCGTGTGAAGACCCCTGGCCCCACCCGCCCCTCGCGGCTACCGTGGCGGCATGACCCCGTCGTCGAAGTCCGAGACGTTCCTGGAGGCCGACGGGATCGAGGTGCGCATCTCGAACCCGGACAAGGTGGTGTTCCCGGAGCCCGGCCTCACCAAGCTCGACCTCGCGCGCTACTACCTCTCGGTCGCGGACGGCGCGCTGCGCGGCGCCGGCGGCCGGCCGATGGTGCTGAAGCGCTTCGTCAAGGGGCTCTCGCAGGAGCCCTTCTTCCAGAAGCGCGTGCCGGAGGGGCATCCCTTCTTCATCGACACCGCGACCCTGCTGTACGCGAGCGGCACGTCCGCGGAGGAGGCCGTGCTCCGCAACGCCGCCGGGCTCGCATGGGTGTCCAACCTCGGCTGCCTCGACCTGAACCCGCACGCCGTCCGGGCGGAGGATCTCGACCACCCGGACGAGCTGCGTGTCGACCTCGACCCGATGCCCGGCGTCGACTGGTCGCAGATCGTGGATGTGGCCTTCGTCGCGCGGGAGGTGCTGGAGGATCACGGGCTCGTCGGCTGGCCGAAGACGTCCGGCTCGCGCGGCCTCCACATCCTCGTCCGCATCGCGCCGCAGTGGGGGTTCGCCGATGTGCGGCTGGCGGCGGAGACGCTCGCCCGGGAGGTCGAGAACCGCGCGCCCGGGCTCGCGACGGCGCGCTGGTGGAAGGAGGAGCGCGGCGAAAGCGTGTTCGTGGACTTCAACCAGAACGCCAAGGACCGCACCGTCGCCTCCGCCTACTCGATCCGGCCGCTGCCGGACGCGCGGGTCTCGACGCCCCTCGACTGGGACGAGGTGCGCGAGCGCCGGCCGGAGGAGTTCACCGCGCTGACCGTGCCGGGCCGGTTCGCGGAGGTCGGCGACCCGCACGCCGGGATCGACGGCGCCGCAGGCTCGCTGGACGCCCTGCTCGCGCTCGCCAGGCGGCTCGGGCCGGCCGAGAAGCCGCCGCGGGCCGGCGACGGCGCGGGGCGGCGCGTCTCGCAGATGCCGCTCATCGAGGTGGCGCGCACGAAGACCAAGCCGGAGGCGCTGGCGGCGCTGGACCAGTGGAAGGCAGCGCACCCGCAGGTCGCGGAGGTGCTGCACCCGGCCGACGAGCTGCTCGACGGGATGCGCGGGTCGAGCTCGCAGTGGTACCGGGTGCGGATCAACCTCCAGCACGTCCCGGAGGCCGACCGGCCGGAGCAGGGCGCCCTGGTGGCCGACTACGACCCGTGGGCCGGTCGGGAGTGGCCGGGGAGGCCCTGACGCACGCGGCGGCCGACACTCGCCGCTGTACCACCGATCCGTCACTCAGCGTCCGCCATCCACGTCGTAGGGTGAGCCCATGAAGCGCAGTTGGCCGTTTCTCGTACCCGGCATCATCCTCGCCGCGATCGGTCTCGTGTGGACGCTGCAGGGCACCGACGTGCTCGGCGGGTCCGTCATGAGCGGGTCGTCGTTCTGGGGGATCGTCGGCGTGGTCCTCCTCGTGATCGGAGTGGTGCTGATCGTCGTCGGAATCGCGCGGAGGCGTCCCCGGCGCACCGGGTGAACCGCAGGTGACGGCCGGGTGACGGCCCGGCCAACTTCCGATTCGAAGGTCCTCAGGATCCCCTGAACGGGGGTGAGTTCCGTGCGTTCCCGTGGTTCCGTATCCTGTCGTGGACGTCGATCGCAGACACTTCTTGACCCTGGCGGGCGGCCTGACGGCCGGAGCCTTCGCAGCGGGCACCGCCTTCGCCGCGCACGCCGCGACCCCCGGCGCTGCCGCCGCCTCCGTTCCGACGCTGCCCGCTCCGGCGGCCTCCGGCATCGACCACATCGTGGTCGTCATGATGGAGAACCGGTCGTTCGACCACCTCGTCGGCTGGATGCCGGGCGCGACCGGGCTGCCGAGCGGGCTCCGCTACACCGACCGGTACGGCTTCCCGCACACTCCCCACCACCTGGCCGACTTCCAGGGCTGCGGGCATCCCGACCCCGACCACTCATTCGAGGGCGGCCGCATCGAGTTCAACGGCGGGAAGTGCGACGGCTGGCTGAAGGCCGGCGAGAACGACGACTTCTCGATCGGCTACTACGCCCAGGCGGACCTCGGCTTCTGGGGACAGGCGGGCCCGCAGTGGACGGTGTGCGACCAGTACTTCGCCGCCACCCTCGCCGAGACGTACCCGAACCGCTTCTACATGCACGCCGCGCAGACCGACCGCCTGCACAACTCGACGGCGACGGCGACGATGCCGACCATCTGGGACTCGCTCGCGGCGGCCGGCGTCAGCGGCAAGTACTACTTCAGCGACGTCCCGTTTCTCGCGCTCTGGGGTTCGAAGTACCTCGGCATCTCGCACCCCTACTCCGCCTTCCTCGCGGACTGCGCGAGCGGCTCGCTGCCGGCGGTGTCGTTCGTCGATCCCCGCTTCGAGGATGAGGCGTCGGGGACCTCCGGCGACGATCACCCGCACGCCGACCTCCGCAGCGGCGAGCTGTTCCTCGACGAGATCTACCACGCGGTCACGACGTCGCCGAACTGGGCCAAGACCCTGCTCGTCGTCAACTACGACGAGTGGGGCGGCTTCTTCGACCATGTGGTGCCGGGCACGGCGCCCGACGCGACGCCCGCGGCCGGCACCGGGCAGCGCGGCTTCCGCGTGCCGTCCCTGGTCGTCTCGCCCCGAGCCCGGCGCGGCTACGTGGCGCACGGCACCTACGACCACACCTCCGTGCTGAAGGCGATCGAATGGAGGTTCGGCCTCCCCGCTCTCACCCCGCGCGACGCGGGGGCCCGCAACATCGCCGAGGTCCTCGACTTCGCGTCCGCGCCGAACCCGACCGCGCCCGTGTACACCGTGCCGCCGTTCGTCGCCGGCCCGGCGTGCACCCCGGTCGGGCCGCCCGCCGCCGAGGAGTGGGCGCCGCTCAAACAGAAAGCCGTCGCAGAAGGGTGGACGCTCCCGTGACCTTCAGGAGAACACGCACACGCCTCATCGCGGGCCTCGCCGTCGCGGCCGCAGCGGTCGCCGGCGTCGCCGTCGCGTTCCTGCCGTCCGCCACGGCGACCGTGAGCGCCGCGACGACGGGCGCCTACCTCCCTGGCGCGAAGCACGTCTTCGTGATCAACCTCGAGAACAAGGGCTACGACGAGACCTGGGGTCCCGGCTCCGCGGCGCCGTACCTGTCGACGACGCTGCGCAGCCAAGGCGTGCTGCTCGACTCCTACTACGGGACAGCGCACAACTCGCAGCCGAACTACGTGGCCGAGATCTCCGGCCAGGGCCCGAACCCGCAGATGCAGGCCGACTGCCAGACCTACTCGCCGTTCGTCGGGAGCGGGACCGCCGCCCCGGGGCAGGCGGTCGGCGACGGCTGCGTGTTCCCGTCGACCGTGAAGACGGTGGCCGACCAGCTCACCGCCTCCGGTCGCACGTGGAAGGGGTACATGGAGGACATGGGCACCCCGTGCCGACACCCCGCCCTCGGTGCACTGGACGACACGCAGAAGGCGAAGGTCGGCGACGAGTACGCCGCCCGGCACAACCCGTTCATGTACTTCCAGAGCATCACGGGGTCGGCGGACTGCGCCACCAACGACGTCGACCTGTCGAACCTGCCGACCGACCTCGCGACCGTCGCGACGACGCCGAACCTCTCCCTGATCACGCCGAACCTGTGCGACGACGGCCACGACTCCCCGTGCGTCGACGGACGGCCCGGCGGCCTCGTCAGCGCGGACGCGTGGCTCAAACAATGGGTGCCGAAGATCACCTCGTCACCCGCCTTCAGGCAGGACGGCGTCCTCGTGATCACCTTCGACGAGTCGGACGGCCCGCAGTCGGACGCCTCGAGCTGCTGCAACGAGGGGCCGGGGCCGAACTCGGCGCTCCCCGGCATCGCGGGCCTCGGCGGCGGCCGGGTCGGCGCGCTCGTGCTGTCGCCGTTCGTGAAGGGCGGCACCTGGTCGACGACCCCGTACAACCACTACAGCCTGCTCGCGAGCATCGAGGACACGTTCGGGCTGCCCTACCTGGGCTACGCCGCGACCCCGGGGCTCAACCGCTTCGGGCTGGACGTGTACAACTTCCGCAACTGAGCGAGGGCGGTGAGGTCCTGCAGCTCCCAGGTGTTGCCGTCCGGGTCGCTGAAGGAGGCGAACTTCACACCGCCCAGCTCGCGGACCTCGCTCACGTCGGCGCCCCGGGAGATCAGCTCCGCGCGCACCGCGGCGATGTCGTCGACGACCAGATGGAGGCCGTTCACGGTGCTCCCGCCGGGTTCGCCGGTCCCCATCCCGGTGCCGAACGCGATCGAGCACGCCGACCCGGGCGGGGTGAGCTGGACGATCCGCATCCCGTTGCCGGGCGCCACGTCGTGGTCGAGGACGAAGCCGATGGTGTCGGCGTAGAACGCCTTGCTGCGGTCGACGTCGGAGACCGGGAGCGGGACGAGCTCCAGCCGCATCTCCATCAGCCGGCCGCGGCGGTCAGCCGGCGGAGGACGTCCGTCGTCAGCTTGTCGAGCGACTGGTGCATGCCCGCGTACGCGAACACCGACATCAGGCTGCGCGACCAGCCGCTCTCGGTGATCGTGAGCTCGGTGAGCCCGCCGACATCGGCGAACTCCACGACCGTTCGGATGTTCTGCGTGAAGCCCTCCGGCAGTTGGTCGTCGGGCAGCGGCACGCCGTCCTCATCGGTGATGCTCTGCGTGAATTCGAGCCGCTCCCCTGGCACGATCGCCGTGTAGACGCCACCGGTGAAGCTCTCGGCTCCGCCCTGGTACTCCGGCGCGCGCATGCTGAACACGTACGAGCCGCCTTCACGCAGGTCGACCTGCGCGGACGGCGAGGTGTAGTCCTCGGGCCCCCACCACTCGGTGACCAGCTCGGGGTCGGTCCACAGCTTCCACACGGTGGCGACCGGCGCGTTCAGGATGCGCCGCACCACGATGTCCGTCGTGTCGTTCATGAGAGTTCTCCCTGCTTTCGTGTCTTCTCGATGTGCGCGGCCAGCTTGTCCATCCGCGAGTTCCACTGACGGGCGCGGACGGACAGCCAGGTCTCCACGGCGGCGAGCGCCGAGGCGTCCAGCCGGTAGACGCGCTGCTGCGCCCGCTTCTCCACGGTCACCAGGCCCGCTTCGCGCAGCACCTTCAGGTGCTGGGAGATGGCGGACGCGCTGCTCGGGAACTCCGCGCCGATCTCCCCCGCCGCCAACTCGCCGCGTCGGGCGAGCAGGTCGACGATGGCCGCCCGGGTGGGGTCGGCCAGCGCGGCGAAGGCGGTGGTGGGGATCGTGCTCACCACTCGATATTACAGTCGAGTCTTAATTAAGGCAACACCGAAATATAGGGAGTGCTCAGTACGGCTGGACCTCGAGCTCGGTGGCGAAGGTGCGGAATCGATCACGATCGACGTGCATCTTCCAGAGGAGCTCGGCCAGGACCTCCGGGTCCTTCTGGCTGTCGCCCCGGATGATCCCGCCCGGGATGATCAGCTGCGCGACGTGGATGTCCGTCTCCCGCAGCGCCTGGTCGAGCATCTCGGCATACGCCGTCTCACCCGCGAAAGCGATCGACGTGCCCGCGAAGTGCTGCACCGGCTGAACCGCGCTGCCGCCGTTGACGAAGAGGATCGTCCCCCTGCCGAGCACCCGCATGCCCTGAAGGACCTGGTGCACCGCGGCGACCGGCCCGAGCACCGAGAACTCCAACGCGGCCTGGATGTCGTACACGGTCGACTCCAGCAGCGGCCGCAGGAAGTCCTTCGCCGGAAGCGGGTTGTAGCTGAGCACCTCGATCGGGCCGAGCTCCTGCGCGGCGAGGTCGAGCGCCTTCACGAGCGCTTCGGGATCGCGCACGTTGGCGGCGTACCCCTTCGCTGTGATCCCGTCGGCGGCGAGATCGGCCGCGAGGGAGTCGAGTCGCTCTTGGTTGCGGGAGAGGAGCGCGATGCTGAAACCTTCGCGTCCGAAGCGGCGGGCGAGCGACTCGCCGAGCTGACGGCCTGCGCCGATGATCGCCAGAGTTGTCATGCGCCCACGTTACCCGGGAGGCCCCGGCTCCCTCGACTGCGCAGAGCGTGGACCGGAAGCCAGACGGCGACTCCGAGCAGCGCCATCGCGAGAGGCACGTGGACGGCGGTGAGAGCGTCGGCCCCGCGGTCCGTGATCATGCCGCCGAGGTGCGCTTCACCGGCGACGAGGAGCACCAGGACGATGCTGCCGACGAGCAGTGCGACGCGGCGGCGCAGCCGCACGAGCGCCCAGACGGCCGTCGCCGCGGCCAGGACGAGGGTCGCCCACGCACCGACGTCGTGAACGTGCACCCAGGTCTCCGGGCGATTGTCCGAGGACAGGAAGAGCCCCGCCCAGAGCCCCTGCAGGACCACGCCGAGGGCGGTCATCCCGGAGAGGATCGCGAAGACGATCCGGCTGCTCTTCGAACTGGTTTCTGCGGTCATCGATCGTGCTCCTGCGTCTCGAGGGGTCGGGTTCGGTGAGGTGGGGCGGGCGACTCGGACGCCCACATCGAAGCTACGCGCGCCCTTCACCAGGCCCTCGGGACCCGGACCACACTCACAGAGTCCACCGCGCTCACGCACGCCGCGTCTGATAATCCGCACAAGAAGGGGCGCTGTCGCCTCGGAGTGCAACCCACTGAGACGGTCGAGGCGTCCGCGTTCGACTGCGCTGCCCGGCGACCGCCGCCTGTTCGAAGCCCGGCCGCCGGCACCGATGACGTCGGCCGGCGGCCGGGCGGTCTCACTCGGCGGTCGGGATCCACACCCGCATCAGGCTCGGCCCGCGGTTCGCCCACGCGAAGTACGGGTGGAGGCGCGCCTCGACCACCTCGGTGGGGGTACCGGCCCGGAAGTCGCCGTACGGCCACGCGCTCCGGGCCTCTATATCGGGGGCGATCCGCAGCCGCACGCTGGCCCCGTCCGGGGTGACCTCGGGCGCGAGCGCGGGGTCGAACCGGACGCTGTCGAAGTCGACCCCGGCCGGGAGATCGACGGACTCCAGCGCCAGCACCAGAGGGCCGCGCTCGACGGCGACCGACCCGCGCGCGGCGTCGATGCGGGGATGGGCCGTCACGACGCGCGGCGCGATGTCGAAGGAGACACGAACGATGTCGCCGCTGCGGAAGCTCCTCGTGAGCGTGAAGTAGCCGTCGGTCACCGCGATCGGCGTCCCGTCGGCCGACACCGCCTCCGCACCGGCCGCCCAGGCGGGCACGCGCAGCCGGAGGGTGAACTCCCCGTCGCTCAGCACCGTCACGGTCGCGCCGCCGTCGAACGGGTACCCGGTTCGGAGCTCGAACGCGACCCGGGCGCCCGAGTCGATCGTCGTGTCCACGTCGAGGTCCGCGTACTGGTGCACCTGCACCCCGTCCGTGTCCGCGGTCACGAAGTAGGCGGAGACGCTCGCCAGGGTCCGGGCGACGTTCGTCGGGCAGCACGAGACCTCGAACCACGGGGCGCGGAGGCTGGCCTCCGCCCGCTCGCTGAGCTCGTCATCCCGCGTCTCCACCCCGAGCACGCGCTGGTGGAGGGTGTTCGAGTAGTAGAAGGCGCGGCCGTCCTCGCGCGGGGAGACCAGCACGGCGTTGAGCAGCGTGCGCTCGATCAGGTCGGCGTACTTCACGTCTCCGGTCTGCAGCAGCAGCCGCCAGCTGAGCATCACGGACCCGATCGCCGCGCACGTCTCGGCGTATGCGCGGTCGTCGGGCAGCTCGAAGTCGTGGCCGAACTCCTCGTTCTGGTGGTGGGAGCCGATGCCGCCGGTGAGGTAGGTGCGCTTGGCGACCGTGTTCGCCCACTGCGTCTCGATCGCGGCCAGCAGCTCGACGTCACGGCGCTCGGCCGCCAGGTCGACCGCGCCCGACGCGAGATAGACCGCGCGCACGGCGTGGCCGCGCAGCACCTCCGCGTCGCGCAGCGGCTGATCGTCCAGGAAGTACTCGCTGCTCTGGAAGAGCGTCGTCGCGAGCGTGCGCCTGCCGCGGCGCTCGAGGAAAAGCCCCGCGAGCTCCACGTAGCGAGGCTCGTCCAGCGCTCGGCCGAGCTCCACCAGCGCCGGCTCGATCTCCGGGTGGCCGCAGACCGCCTCCCTGCCCTCGGGGCCGAATTCGCGGTAGACGTGGTCGGCGAGGCGGCGGGCGACATCCACGAGGCGGTCGTCGTGGCCGGTCCTGAAGCGCGCCACCGCCGCCTGCAGAAGGTGGCCGAAGCAGTACAGCTCGTGGCCCCATTCCAGGTCGGAGTACCGCGGACGCTGACCGTCGCGACCGAAGGAGGTGTGCAGGTAGCCGTCCGGCTCCTGCGCGGCGGCCACCCGGGCGACGAGCGACCGGTAGCGCTCCTCCAGCGCGGGATCGCCGGCGCGGCCGACCTCCCAGGCCATCGCCTCGAGCAGCTTGTAGACCTCCGAGTCCACGAACTCGATCCCGGCGTGCTCGGCCGCGACCGTCCCCGCCGCCGCCCGGTCGAAGTTGCCGATCCAGCCGATCCGCTCCATCCAGGTCTCGCAGTGGCCGATGATCGCCGACGCGTTCAGCTCCTGGCGCTCGCCCCAGAATCCGCCCACGACGCGCGCCTCCGCCAGGCTCAGCGGACGCAGCCGCGAACGGGAGGGCGCGACCGGTCCCCCGGACGTGGTCGTGACGGGCGCGGTGGCCTTCGGAAGCGTGTCGGTCATTTTTCTCCGATGGTGAGGAGGCGGGCGGTGTCGCGGTCGTGCGCAGCCGCGTTCAGGAGGAGGTAGGCGCTGGCGGTCCAGGTGTACGCGCGGTCGCGGAGGCCCTCCCCGGTCACGGCGTCGAAGTTCTCGGCGAAGCCGGACCGCTCGCAGACGCGGCGGAAGCCCGCGCTGATGCGGTCGGCGAGCGCGTCGCAGCCGGCGCGGCGCAGCCCGTACTCGATGAGAACCGTGGAGGGCGCCCAGATCGGGCCTCGCCAGTAGCCGTCGGGTTCGTACCGCGGCGACGTGACGGGCTCGGTGGCGGGACCCCACTCGGTCACGTGATCGGCGACCGTGCTGGCCAGCCGTTCGGCGATGTCCGTCGGAAGCTGCTCGCCGAGCACGATCGGGAGGGCGTTCAGGAGGCTGGTCGCGCTGCTCGGCCGGCCCGACTCGACCGAGCGGGCGACGAACACGTCGCCCGTCCACAGCTCGTCGAAGAGTGCGCGCGCCAGGCCCTCGCGGGCTTCCCGCCAGTGCCCGGACGCCTCCCCGAGCCGGTCGCCCAGCTCCGCGAGCACGTCGAGCTGCACGATCAGGAACGCCGCGAGATCCGGAGCCTCGATGACGCGGTCGGCGTCGAACGTGGTCGAGTTGTCCCAGCCGCTGTCGTTGCCGTGCTGGTAATACGGGAGGGCATGGCCGGGCGCACGACGGGAATCGAGCCAGAACCTCGTCCAGGCGGCCAGTCGCTCGTACACCGTGGCCAGCTCCACGGACGTGAAGGGTCGCGCGGTTCGGGCCTCCAGCTCGCGGAACGCCCAGCCGTGGATGGGCGGCTTGACGAAGTTGAAGAGAACCTCCGAGTGCGTCACCGAGTCCGGGAGGGCGCCCGACGCGTCCTGGTGGTCGAACGGCAGGAGGAACTGGTCGAGTGCGGCGCCGGGGTCGCTCGGCGCGAGCGCGAGGGCGTTGAAGCAGTGGTCCCAGCTCCACACCTTGTCCATCCAGTGCTTCGACATCAGGACGGCCTCCCGGCCGACGAAGCCCGCGGGGTCGACGGTGGCGGACCACATGACATAGGCGGCCTTCCGTGTCGTCGGGGACTCGTCTGCCGGACCGCGGAGGCGATCGGCGTAGCCATCGAAAGCACTCCGCTGCCGCGCCACGAGCTCGTCGAAGGTCGCCGGGGCGGCGTACGGGGCCGCCGCGGTGCCGAGCTCCTCGAGCGCGACCTCCCACCGCGCGTCGGCGCCCAGCGAGACGTGCCGCTCGCCGCTGCCCGTGAGCCCGGCGCCGACGACCTCCGCGTCTCCCCTCAGCACCGTCAGCCGGTAGCGATGGCCCGACTCGTAGCTCGTGAGCACGAACGCGCCGTCGAGGGGGTCACGGAGGAGGTAGCCGCCGGTGAAGGGGTGAGCTCGGCGGGCGCGGCGAACCGCATCCCGAGCCCGTCGCCGCGGAGGCGGAGCGCGTCGGGGCCGTCGAACACGGCGGTCACCGTCCCGCCGTCGTGCACCCACGTCAGCGCATGCGGGCTCAGCTCGACGCGGGCGTCCGCTGCCGCCCCGCCGAGCTGTGGGATCAGCCGCAGGACCGGGTGAATCCCGGTCCGGTGCGTCACCAGGTGGATGTCGTCCACCCGGCGATGCAGGCCGACGATGCGGGAGAGGTCCAGCCACGAGCCGCGCGTGGAGAACGGCACCTCGTCGATGTCGAGCGCGAGGTCTGTGTCGCCGGCCATGTGTCAGTCCTTGACCGCGCCGGCCGTGACCCCGGCTGCGACGTACTTCTGGGCGATCACGAGCAGCACGGCGGCAGGGATCGAGGCGACGACGGCGGTGGCCATGATCGCGTTCCACTCCTGGTTGTTGTTGCCGATGTACTTGTAGATGCCGAGCGTGACCGTCTGCAACGGGCCCCCGGAGTTCAGCGTCGAGGCGAAGATGAAGTCCGACCACGCCCACAGGAACGCGAACAGCGAGACCGTCACGATCGAGTTGCGGCTGACCGGCAGCACGATGCTGCGGAAGGTCCGCCACGTTCCGGCGCCGTCGATCTTCGCCGCGCTCAACAGCTCATCCGGGATCCCGGCCATGAACGCGGAGAAGATGAGCACGCCGAACGGGACGGCGAGGGTCGAATCCGCGATGATGAGCCCGCCGATGCTGTTGAGCAGCCCGAGGTTCAGGTAGATCGCGTAGAAGCCCATCGCCATGATGATCCCGGGGATCATCTGCGCGATCAGCAGAAGGAAGTTGAGCACGCCCCTCCCCCGTGGGCGCAGCTTCGCCAGCGAGTAGGCGGCCGGCGCCGAGATGGCGACGGTGAGCACGACCGTGCCGAGACCGACGAGGAGACTGGTGCCGAGGTTCGGGAGCTGGTCGTTGATGACGGCCTGGTAGCCCTCGAAGGTGGCGTGGAACGGGAACAGATCGGGCGGGCTCTTGCGCATCAGGCTCGTCGGCGTGAGCGAGACGTTGATCATCCAATAGACCGGGAAGAGCATCAGGGCGGTCAGGACGATCCCGAGCACGGTCTTCCACCAGGGTCGCTTGCCGTTCATGCGAGGTCCTGCTTTCGCTGCGTGCGGATGTAGATGAGCCCGAAGATCAAGGCGATCACGATGAGGATGTTGCCGACCGCGGCCGCCGGGCTGAAGTCGGGCAGCGTGGAGGCGAAGCCGAGCTGATACGACCAGGTCGAGAGCGTGGTCGACGCGGTGCCGGGGCCGCCGCGGGTCATGATCCAGATGATGTCGAACACCTTGAGCGTGTAGATCAGTCCGAGCAGGATCGTGATCGCCGACACCGGCTTCAGCAGCGGGAAGGTGACCCGCCAGAACTTCTGCCACGCGTTGGCGCCGTCGAGCGACGCGGCCTCGTACAGCTCGGTGGGGATGTTCTGCAGACCCGAGTACAGGATCACCAGGTTGAACGGGATGCCGATCCAGATGTTGGCGATGATCACGCTGGTCAGCGCCCAGTCGGGCGATGTGAGCCAGTTGACCGGGGCGATCCCGAACGCGTGCAGGGCGGCGTTGACCACGCCCGAGTCGCTGTTCAGCATCCACGACCAGGAGGAGGCGGACACGATCAGCGGGAGCAGCCACGGAACCAGGAACAGCGCGCGCAATGTGCCGGAGAGGCGGAAGTTCTGGTGGAAGAACACCGCCAGCACCATCCCGATCGAGAACTGGAAGACGATCGAGATGACGGTGAACAGCGCAGTGTGGATGATCGCCGGCGCGAAGGTCGGGTTCTGGAACACCTTGACGTAGTTGTCCAGTCCGACGAACGGGGCGTCGCCCATCACGAACGAGCGGACGGTGTAGTCGCGGACGCTCAGCTCGATGTTCCGGTAGAGCGGGAAGGCGTAGAACACGACCAGGTAGACGACCACCGGGGCGAGGAACGCCCAGGCGGCCCACTGGCCGCTGCGCCGCCGGGAGCGGCGCCGGGGCGGGGTGGCGGCTTTCGCCACCCCGCCGTCGGGTCGGACGGAGCCGTTCGGCGCCGTCTGGAGGGTTGTCATCGGTTTTACCTCTGTTGCTCGGTCGCGCTGTCTCGTGGCGCGGTTACTTCGTCGCGGCAGCGGCTGCCGTCTGCGCGGCCTGCAGTGCCGCCTGCGGGGTCTGCGAGCCGGAGAGCGCGTTCTGCACGGCGCCCCAGAGCTGCTGCGAGATCTTCGGGTACTTGGTGCCCAGGTTGTCGCTGGTGCGGCCCTTCGCGGCGGCGACGGCGTCCACCCACGGCTTGAGCTCGGCGTTGCCGGCCACCTGCTCCTGCTGCGCCGCCGCGGTCGGGGCGATGTAGGAGAGCGTGTTGTCGGTGTTCACGAAGCTCTTGGTGCTGGTGAGGCACTCGGCGATCTTCTTCGAGGTGGCATAGCGGGCGGTGTCCTTCTGGACCGGGATGGTCATGAACTCGCCGCCGGTCGGCGCAGGGGCCGAGCCGCCGTCGATGCCCGGGATGTTGAGGATGCCGTAGTCGATCCCGGCCGCCTTGACGTTGCCGAGCTGCCACGTGCCGTTCTCGCCGAACGCGTAGTCACCGGTGGCGAACTCCTGCCACGACGTGGTCTGCGTGTTGTTGATCACCGAGTTCGGCGCGTAGCCCTTCTTCACCCAGTCGGTCCAGAGGCTGAGCGCCTGCTGCGCCTTCGCGGAGTCGAGCTGCTTCAGGTTCGCGCCGGATCCCCAGAACCACGGCAGGAACTGGAAGCTGCCCTCCTCGGTGCCGATGGCGGAGAACGTGATGCCCTTCTTGCCGGCGGCGGTCACCTTGGCGAGCGCGTCGGTCAGGCTGGCCCAGTCCTTGACCGTGGAGATGTCCACTCCGGCCGTCGCCAGGACCTTCTTGTTGTAGTAGAGCGCGAGCGTGTTCGCGCCGATCGGGACGCCGTAGGTCTTCCCGTCGATCTGACCCGCCGCGATGATGTTCTTCTGGATGTTCGAGGTGTCGAGCTTGTTCTCGCTCGTGCTGGTCAGGATGCCGGCGTCGGCGAGGGTCGAGACGACCGGGTTGTCCACCAGGAGCAGGTCGGGAGAGCTGCCCTGCTGGCCGGCCAGGAGCGCCTTGTTCGTCAGCGCGCTGGTGTCGTAGCCGGTGCGCTTGACGGTGACGCCCGCCTGGGTGCCGCACTGCTCGACCAGCTTGGTCCAGGCGGCGGAGGCGTCGAACTGGGGGTACGGGTCCCAGAACGTGTAGGCGCCGCCCGCGCTGCTGGAGGACCCGGAGCCCGAGCCTCCTGAGCAGGCGGAGACACCGCCGATGATGGTGGCCGCGAGGACCGCGGCTCCGATGATGCGCGAGCGCTTGGTGGCGATCACAGTATTCCTCCTTGAATGATGTGCAGTTGTTCGGTGTGGTGGGACCCGGAAGCGGTGGGGTTCGAGGTTCGCTGCGTTTCGAGTCGGGTTATCGGGTGCTTCCGCGGTTCGTCAGTTCGGGTGCGATGAACCGGGTGACCGGCGCTCCTGCGAGCTCCGGGTTCGTGATCCGCCGCACCAGTTGCCGGACCGCGTTCTGGCCCAGCTGATCGGGCGAGCTCTCCACCGCCGTGTAGGGCAGCGAGAACGCTCGGCCGAAGTCCTTGGAGTAGAGGCTGACGACGGACAGGTCCGTCGGCACGCGGGTTCCGCGCGCCGCCAGCACCGCGGGCAGCGCCGCGATGGTGGCGTCGTTGTGGACGATCAGGGCGGTCGCCGTGGGGCGCGCGTCGAGGATCGCGTTGATGCTGTGCCCGATCGCCGGCTGCTGGCTCTCGCCGAAGTACGGGTGCATCTGGAGGCCGTACCGGGCGCCCCGCTCGAGGGCGGCGTCCCGGAACCGCCAGCCGTAGGCTCCGCCGCGCTCGAAGACGTGCTTCGGCGGCGAGACGACCACGATCTCCCTGTGGCCGAGGCCGTAGAGGTGGTCGACGAGCATGCGGGCCGACTCGCCGAAGTCGAGGTCGAAGACGTCGAGACCTTCGGTGTGCTTCGGAAGCCCCACCAACGCGCCGGGCTGCGGCGCCGCGCGCATGGTCTCCAGCCGCGGGTCCTCGTGGATGACGTCGAGCAGGACCACACCGTCGACCATGCCGGTCCGGGTCACCCGCTTCAGAGCTGCCGTGGCGTCCGTCTCGGTGACGAGCAGGATATCGTAGCCGAGCTCCCGCGCGGTGTCCGAGACCGGGAGCACGTACTGGAGCATGGCGGGCGCGAACTCGTCCTGGTGGAACTGGGTGAGCAGGCCGATCACCATCGTCTGGGAGGTGGCCAGGGCGCGGGCGCCGGCGTTCGCGGTGAAGCCGAGGACGGCGATCGCCTCGTCGATCCGCTCCCGGGTGGAGGGCGAGATCGTGCGCTTGCCGGAGATCGCGTACGAGACGGTGCTCGCGGACACGCCTGCGTGGCGGGCGACGTCCGAGATGGTGACTGCCACGCTGCTGCCTCCTCACCGTCGATTCGAGGGTTCGAGTCATCGAACCGGTTCGATGACTGTAGCGCGCGTTCGACCGTATTTCAAGTCGAAGCGGTTCGCTAATCCCCTCTCCTCGCCCCGATTCGGCCCGAATGTGGTGAAACGGCGCCCCAAACGCCGCATTCGGCACGAATCCCGCGCGCCTCGACGCGGCGATTCCGCACGAATGCACGAAAAGCCCGCCGCCCAACGCCCCGATTCGCACGAATGCATGAAAAGCCACCGACGCGCGTTTCCGCGCGAATGCATGAAATGCGCGCCCAACCGCGACATTCGGCACGAATGGGGTCGTTCGTCAGAGCGCGCGGGTGCTGCCCCGGTCGGTGAAGCCGGGCTCGATGAGGCGCACGATCGGTGCGCCGGCGGTCGCCGGGTCGGCAATGCGCCGCACGAGCTGCTCGACGGCGAGCTCGCCGAGCCGGTCGGGTAGCGACTCCACGGCCGTGTACGGCAGCGAGAACGCCTGCCCGAAGTCCTGCGAGAAGACGCCCACCACCGACAGGTCGTCGGGTACGCGGATCCCGCGATCGCCGAGGTACCGCGGCAGCGCCGCGATGGTCGCGTCGTTGTGCACGATCAGCGCGGTGGCCTCGGGGTGGTCGCCGAACGCGCGATCCAGTTCCTCGGTGATCCCGGGTTGACGCGAGTCGCCGGCATGGACGCTCAGCCGCAGGCCGTACCGGGCGGCCCGCTCGAGGGCCGCGTCCCGGAAGCGCCACACATAGGAGCCGCCGCGGTCCGCCACATGGCCGGGCGGGGTGACCAGCAGCAGTTCGCGGTGACCTCGCTCCGCGAGGTGGTCGACGGCCATCCGCGCCGCCTCCCCGAAATCGAGGTCGAACGAGTCGAAACCCGCGGAATCCCGCGCATAACCGATCAGGACCGCGGGTTGCGCGGCGTCGCGCAGCGGCTCGAGCCGCACGTCGTCGTAGGTGACGTCGAGCAGGACGACGCCATCGACCATGGCCGAGGAGGTGGTCCGGCGGATCGCCCCGACGAGGTCCGTGTCGGTGACCATCAGGAGGTCGTAGCCCGCCGCGCGCGCCGTCGTCGACACCGGGAGGACGTACTGCAGCATCGCGGGGGCGAACTCGTCCTCCTGGAACTGGAGGTACAGCCCCAGCACGTTGGTGTGCGCGGTGGCAAGGGCGCGGGCGCCGGCGTTGGGCGTGAAGCCGAGGACCTGGATGGCCTCCTCGATGCGCTGCCGCGTCTCCTCGGAGATGACGCGTTTGCCCGACAGCGCGTACGACACCGTGCTTCGCGAGACGCCTGCGGCCCTGGCGACGTCGCCGATCGTTGCCACTCGAGCCTCCTTCGCCGGGTCGACCACGATTCTCGCACGCGCATTCGGCACGAATCGCGGCTCCCACCCGCGCATTCCCACGATTCGGCACGAATCGCGGCCGGCACCGCCGCGCACATTCGGCACGAATCGCGGCTCTCGCCCGCGGATTCGCGCGATTCGGCACGAATCGCGGGGGTGCGTCGGGCGCGTTCGGCACGAGTGCGCGCCCGTGGGTTGTCGAACCGGTTCGCTGAGTCTCTTGACCTCCGGAAATCGTGCTGTTACGGTGCTGGCCACGGCCATTCGTCCGATTCCCTCCTCAATCCGGCAGCTCGCAGCCGACTCGGAGTTATCGAACCGGTTCGAACACCGCTCACTCATCGGATCAACGGAGAACACAAGATGACGTCACGCACAACACCTCGCAGGAGGTGGTCGCCGACAGCCTTGACGGCCACGCTCGCCGCGTTCGCCCTCGGAGCATCCGGCGCCGCCCTGGCAGCCGCCCCGGCCGTCGCGCTCCCCGGCGCGGCCTCCACCCTGGAAGTCCACGCCGACCAGCCGTTCCGCCCGGTCACGCACGTGGCCACCGGCTCCCTCTACGGCCTCGCGAGCGGCACCGTCCCCTCAGACTCGCTGGTGCAGGCGATCAAACCCAACACGTTCGTCCAGATGGCGCCTGGCGGACACCAGCTCCCCAACGGCGAGCCGAGCCCCGCGGGCGACGCGCTGGTCGTCGCGCCCGAGGCGGCGAAGGCCGGGGCCAAGGTCGTCGTCCGGATGTCCGACTGGTACCCCGACTTCCCGTACAAGTGGATGAGCTGGAGCGACTGGCTGGGCGCGGTCGACACGCAGGTGAAGGCCGTGCAGGCCTCCGGCGCGACGAACATCTCCGCCTACGCGCTCTGGAACGAGCCGGACTGGACCTGGAACACCGCCAAGGCCGGCTCCTTCAACGACGCCTGGACGCGCACCTACCGGGAGGTCCGCTCGCTCGACAGCACCACCCCGATCCAGGGCCCCAGCTACTCCGACAACATCAGCGGGATGCAGAGCTTCCTCGCCAACGCCGTCGCCACGAACACGGTGCCCGACATCATCGCCTGGCACGAGCTGGAGAGCTCGTCCCATATCCAGGGCGACATCGCGAAGGTCGAAGCGATCGAGAAGAGCCTCGGCATCGCCCCGCGGCCGATCGCCATCGAGGAGTACGCGACGCCGTCCGAGATCGGCGTCCCCGGGCCGCTGGTCGGGTACATCGCCAAGTTCGAGCGTTACGGCGTGGACAACGCCGAGCTCGCCTTCTGGAACCACTACGGCACGCTCGGCGACACCCTCACCGACACCGGCGGGTCGCCCAACGGCTCGTACTGGCTCTACAAGTGGTACGGCGACATGAGCGGCAACATGGTCACCACGGCCCCGCCGGCCTCCGCCGGGCTGGACGGCGCGGCTTCCGTCGCCGCCGACAAGTCCGAGGTGGATGTCATCGCGGGCGGCGGAAGCGGCGCGGCGGCCATCCGTGTGGACGGTCTCAACGCGCTCGCGTTCGGCAACGCCGTCGGCGTCAAGCTGGAGTACACGCCGTCGTACGGGCGCACGACGCCGACCGCCGCGCCGATCACCATCTCGAACACGCTGTACCACGTCGGCCCGGACGGCTCGATCACCGTGCCGGTCGCCATGAACGCCGCCTACGGGTATCACCTCGTCATCACCCGCCCGAACACCATCACGAATCTCAACGGCCAGTACACGCTCACCAACGGCAACAGCGGACTCGCCCTCGACACCGCCGGCACGACGGCCGACCAGGCGGCGGCCACCGGCGGCGCGAGCCAGACCTGGAAGCTCGTGTACAGCGGGAACGGTCTCTACAAGGTCGTGAACGGCGCGACCCACGCGGTGCTCGGGGTGCAGTCGGCGTCCACGGCGAACGGCGCGCAGGTCGTCGTCGGAGCGGACACCGGAGGCGACGACCAGCTCTGGCAGGTCATCCCGGCCGCGAACGGCCGTGTCAAGCTCGCGAACGCGGGCAGTGGGCTGGTTCTCGCGGTGTCCACGATGAGCACCGCGCCCGGCGCGTCCGTGGTCCAGTGGACCGACGGCGCCCCGACCTGCGCCGTCGACGGGCCGCGCGCGCCCGGACGGGTCGGCACCGCGCTCGACTTCTGTCACACGGCGTCCTACGTGTCGCTGCCTGCCGGCATCGTCAGCGGGCTGGGCGGCGACTATACGGTCTCCGCCTGGGTGGACCCGTCGGCGAACACCACCTGGTCGCGCGTGTTCGACTTCGGCAACGGCCCGGGCACCAACATGTTCCTGACCGTGAACTCGGGCGCCGGCCTCCGCTTCGCCATCACGACGGGAGGCCCGGGCGCCGAGCAGCGGATCGACGCCACGAGCGTGCTGCCCGTCGGACAGTGGTCGCTGGTCACGGTCACCCTGTCGGGGACGACCGGGACCCTGTACGTGAACGGCCAGGTCGTCGGCACCAACGCGAACATGACGGTGCACCCGGCCGCGCTCGGCGCGACGCCGAACGACTGGATCGGCAAGTCGCAGTACAACGACCCGGCGCTCGACGCGAAGGTGGACGACGTGAACATCTACTCGCGGGCTCTCAGCGCGTCGGACATCGCGGCGCTCGCCTCGGGCACGGCCGGAAGCGGCGACGTCGCGCACTACGCCTTCGACGAGGCCGGCGGCACCACGATCGTCGACTCCTCCGGCCACGGCCTCAACGGCTCGCTGGTCGTGGGGACGGCGAGCGCAACCTCCACCACCGCGTCGGACACGGCGACGGCGGACCACTTCTGGACGCTGACGCCGGTGGCCGGCTGACGCGACCGACGACGGGGAGGGGCGGCGCGCAGCCGCCGTCCCCTCCCCGTCTTCCTCACCTGCGCAACACCTGGGCGAAGCCTCCCGGAGCCCTGCGAGCCGCTTGACCCTGCGAGCACGGCGTCTACCGTGTCGCGGCATCACTCGCGTCCGCGGCGGAACCACCCCGAGTCCCCACCACCGGGCGCACAGGAAGAGGTACCGATGTCGTTACTGAAGAAGCTGTTCGTCGCCGCCGCCGCGGCGGCCCTCGGGTCGCTGGCGATCGCCCTGCCCGCGCAGGCGGACACGGTCTCCGTCTCTCCCCCGGGCGCCAACGACTGGTCGTGCGTGCCGTCGGCCGCCCACCCGTACCCGGTGATCCTGGTTCCCGGGACGTTCGAGAGCATGGCGAAGAACTGGTCCACCATGTCGCCGGTGCTGAAGCAGGCGGGCTACTGCGTGTTCGCGCTGGACTACGGGCAGTACAACGGCGTGGACGCGTCCGGCCCGATCGCCCAGTCCGCGCAGCAGCTCTCACCGTTCGTGGACGCCGTGCTCGCCGCGACCAAGGCCCGGCAGGTCGACCTCGTCGGGCACAGCCAGGGCGGGATGATGCCGCGCTACTACCTGGGCTTCCTCGGCGGTGCGCCGAAGGTGCACCAGCTGATCGGCATCGCGCCGTCCAACCACGGCACCCAGGGTGTGATCGTCCCCGGCCCGGACGGCCTGCCTGCGCTCACGAGCGCCTCCCCCACGGCGTGCCCGGCGTGCGCCGACCAGACCGCCGGCTCGGCGTTCCTGCAGAAGCTGAACTCGATCGGCGACACCGTCGAGGGACCGAGCTACACCGTCATCTCGACCACGCACGACGAGGTGGTGACGCCCTATCAGAGCCAGGCACTGAGCGGCGCCCCGTCGCAGGTCACCAACACCGTCATCCAGGACAAGTGCCCCGCCGACCCGATCGAGCACGACCAGACACCCAACGACCCGGTCGTGCAGCAGCTCGTGCTGGAGGCGCTGAGCGTGCCGAAGGGCCCCGCCGACCCGGCCTACCAGCCGAACTGCCTGGGCTGATCGGCGGCGGCCTCCGTCACAGCGGCACGCCTGCGCCGGTCTCCACGAACCGGCGCAGGCTGCCGACGACGAAGTGGTCCCACCCCGCGGAGCACGCGCCGTAGCACTCCTTCGCCGGCGTCAGGCCCTCGTGCGTGAAGGTCAGGCGCGTCCCGTCGCCGTGCGGCTGGAGGTCGAACACGATCCGCGTGCCGGTCCACGGGTCGGGCTCCTCCACGAAGCCGAGCTCGCTGTCGATCACGTCCCAGACGACGCGGCGGCCCGGCTCGAGCACCGTGACGCGCTGCGTGCTGTCGTGGAGGTCGCGGTAGCGGTAGGTGAACTCGGCGCCCACCCGGTCGGCGTCGCCGCTCACGTCGCCGAGCCACCAGCGGCCGACGTCCGCGATGGCCGCGGTGACGTCTCCCGGGCTCCGGTCGAGGTCGAGCGTGGTGGTGTAGTCGGCAGCGGTGTGTGTTGTCATGGGGTTCTCCGTTCGCGGCGCGGGTCTCGGTCCCGCCCTCTCATCGATTCAGCCGGATAGACGCCGCGCGGGCCCGAAACCGGTCACGCCTTCTGCGACCGGTTCGCGTCCTCCCGGGTGTCGACACAGGGGAGGCGGGCGACCAGAATCGGATCGCCGGGAGGGCACGGTGACCATGAACGAGGATCTGCTGCACGCGGCGCTCGACGGCGACCGCTCCGCCTTCGACGCGCTCACCGAACCGCATCGCCACGAGCTGCACGTGCACTGCTACCGGATGCTCGGCTCGGTGCAGGACGCCGAGGACGCGGTGCAGGACACCCTCCTCAGCGCGTGGCTCGGGCTACCGGGTTTCGAGGGCCGCTCGTCGCTGCGCACCTGGCTCTACCGCATCGCGACGAACCAGTGCCTCAACATGCTCCGCGCCGGACGCCGCCGCCCGATCGAGGTGCAGCCTCCCGTCGCCCGACCGACCGCGTTCGGCGAGGTGTCCTGGCTGGAGCCGTACCCGGACACGCTGCTCGACGGCCTCCCCGACTCGACGCCCGGCCCGGAGGCCCGCTACGAGTCCCGGGAGGCGATCACCCTGGCCTTCACCCGCGCCCTGCAACTGTTGCCACCCGCCCAGCGTGCGGCCCTCATCCTCCGCGACGTGCTCGGCTACCCCGCGGCGGAGGCCGCCGACCTCCTGGACATCACAGTCGACTCCCTGAACGGCTCGCTCAAGCGCGCCCGCGGCGCGCTGGCGGACGCGCCGCCCACGCTCGGCGCGTTCAACCCCGACCCGGAACTGCTCGACCGCTTCGTCACCGCTTTCACCGCCGGCGCGGTCCGAGACCTGGTCGCCCTGATGACGGACGACGTCTGGGTCCGGATGCCCCCGCTGCCGTTCGAGTACCACGGCCCCGCCGCGGCGGCGGCGTTCTTCGGGCCGATGACCGGCCACCGCCGCACGATCGAGAGGATGGTGCCGACCGGCGCGAACGGGCAGCCGGCCTGGGGCGAGTACGTGCGCGACCCGGTGTCGGGCGGACTGCACCTGGTGGGGGTTCTGGTGGTGGGGGTCACTGGAGGTCGGGTGAGCGAGGTGACGCACTTCGACCCGGGGGCCGGGGCATGGCTGGGGTTGCCGCGGCGGTGGGAGGGGTGACCCGGCGCACTCGCGTCGGCCGAACGAGCCGAAGTCGTCAGCGGTCGAGCCGCCGGCGGAGCTCGGCGTTCTCGGCCTGCAGTTCGAGCACCCGGCCGACGCCGGCCAGGTTGATCCCGTCGCCCTGCAGCACGGCCACCTCGCGGATCGCGGCAATGTCGTCGTCGCTGTACCGGCGCGTACCGCCCTCCGTGCGGGCGGGAGTGACGAGACCCTTCTCCTCATACAGCCGCAGCGTCGCCGCGGGGAGTTCCGCAAGCTGCGCGGCCACGGCGATGCTGTAGAGCGGGGTGTTCCCCGGCCGGTCCGTCATCCTCAAAGTTTGCTGTTAATCGGAAGATCTGTCAAGCGGGAGGTGTATTAAATCTATAGCTAGCGCTGTAGGTAATCTCATTGATGAGCAGGATAGGGAGGCTTCGAGATGCAGACGGCGACCGATGCGGCCACGGCAGGGTTCGCAGACCTGATCTGCTCCGACTCGGAATGGCTGGACGCCGAATTCGCCGCGCTCGTCGCCCGCTCCCGCTTGGAGCCTCCCGTTCGCGTCGGCGCCTCCGGCCCGCGCTCCTCGACATCCGCACGGCGGCACCGGCCGACGCATCGACCGCCCCGGAGCGCACCGGACACCCGCATCCGGGCCGTGGCCCGCTGCCCGCCGACGCGGAACCGACACGCAGGCAACCGCACACCACGATGAAAGGAGTTCACACTTATGGCCATGTCGTTCGATCCTTTCAGCCAGCTGGACAGGATCGCCCAGAGCGTCTTCGACACCAGCCGCCAGCCGCGCATGATGCCGGTGGACCTGTCGCGTGAAGGCGACAAGTACCTGCTCAACGCGGACCTCCCGGGCATCGACCCCGGATCCATCGACATCGACCTCGACGGCCACCTGCTGAGCATCCGCGCCCAGCGGTCCGCGGGCGAGCGCCAGAACAGCCGCTGGCTCCTCCAGGAGCGGCCGTTCGGCAGCTACCTGCGGCAGTTCACGATCGGCGACGACGTCGACACCGACGGCATCAGCGCCAGCTACGACAACGGGGTGCTCAGCGTCCTGATCCCGATCGCCGAGAAGGCGAAGCCGCGCAAAGTCAACGTCGGATCGGCGTCCGAGAGCCACAAGGCCGTCACCGTCTGAACGACGGCCCGGCGAGTGGGCTCCACGCCGGTGCAGGCCGGACCGCGTGACGCGGGCGGCGCGCCTCGCTCGCCACGAACACAGGGCGGTCGCCCCCGACGGGGCGGCCGCCCTTTCGCATGCGGGCGCGCCCCCGGACTCAGCCCCACACGTCGGCGGCGATGTCCACGACCTCGCGCACCTTCGCCCACTGCTCCTCCCGGGTCAGGAGGTTCCCTTCCTCGGTCGAGGCGAAGCCGCACTGCGGGCTGAGCGCAAGCTGGCCGAGAGGCGCGAATCCGGCCGCCTGGTCGATCCGTCGCTTGATCACGTCGGGGTCCTCCAGCGCACCGGTCTTCGACGTGATCAGGCCGAGCACGACCCGCTTGTCTCCCTCCGGCAGGAACCGGAGCGGCTCGAATCCGCCGGCGCGCTCGCTGTCGTATTCGAGGAAGTACCCGTCGAAGTGCGTGTTGCCGAGCAGTTGCTCCGCGACCGGCTCGTAGCCGCCGGACGAGATCCACGTCGACCGGAAGTTGCCACGGCAGACGTGCGTAGTGACCGTGAGGTCATCCGGTCTGCCTTCGAGGATCCGGTTCAGCATCGCCGAGTACCGTTCGGCGATGCCGTCCGTCTCGATGCCCCTGTCGCGCGCCTTGGCGAGCTCCGCGTCCGAGCAGAGGTACGCCCAGGCGGTGTCGTCGAACTGCAGGTACCGCGCGCCGGCATCGTAGAACGCCCGGAGCGCGTCGCGATAGGCGCCGACGAGGTCGTCCACGAGTTCGTCGCGTCCGCCGTACGCCGACGGCGAGATGTGACCTGGCTCCAGCCGGAAGTCGAGGACGGTGGGCGCCGGGATCGTGAACTTGGGGACGGCCCCGGTGGTGCTCTCGACGAGCGCTTTCAGCGACCGGAAGTGCGACTGGAACGGATGGTCGTCGCCGAACCCGATCTTCCCCGTCACTTCGAGGCCGCGGGGCTTCGTCTGCACGCCCTGGAACTGGATGCCGTGATCGAGTTCGACGACTTCGACGCCGTCGAGCAGCCCGAAGAAGTCGAAGTGCCACCAGGCTCGACGGAACTCGCCGTCCGTCGCGACCTGCAGGGCCGCCTCCGCCTCGCTGAGCACGAGCTCCCGGATCGCGACATCCTCGGCCGCGCGCAGTCCGTCGCGATCGATCGCGCCAGAGGCGAACTCGTCGCGGGCCCTCGCGAGCTCGGGCGGACGGAGGAAGCTGCCGACGATGTCGGCGCGGAACGGCAGAGTTGGCATGGCTCGAGGCTAGCCGATCGCTTCCCGGTCGAACCAGGAGCGGGCTACGTCGTGAACGGACGCTTCTCGTCGCAGAACGCGCACACCAGGTGCCCGTTCGTGTACTCCCAGACGTGGGCGTGAGGGCTGTCGAAGAACCCGCAACGGTCTGTGACGAGGGTCGCGGACGGGTCGGCGGCGATAGTTTCTGTGGTCGGCATTTCGGGTCGGCTTTCTGCGGCGGGGTGTCGGCGCGCGTTCGGCGTCTTCGCTTCAATGCGGTCGAACAGGATCAGTATCCGCTCGCGTGAAGGGCGCCCGAAATACCTCAAACTGGTGGCGCCTGATCTGGGGTAGCCGCGACAGGGGCGAGGGCAGGTCGTCCGACTCGGCGGAGGGCGTGGGATTCGAACTCTGTCCTGCGCTCCACAGCACCATGGCAGCCCCGCCGAGTACTCACTCAATTGTGCGCAATGTGAGGTGCGCCAAAACATCCTGGCGGCAACAGCGTCCACACGACCCCCACCCCATCGAGGTCAGCAGCTACGAAATCGCTGGTCGATGAAGAGCGCCGCGCGTTCGAGCGCGAGGTCAGCTTCGTCGAGCCGGCCCGTGAAGGTCTGGAACACATGCGGCACACCCGCGGTGACGTCGAGGATCACATCGACGTCCGCGTCGCGGGCGCGTTCGGCGAGGCGTGTGGAGTCGTCGAGCAGGACCTCGTTCGTGCCGACCTGGAGCAGGAGCGGCGGGAACCCGGTCATGTCGGCGTAGTCCGCTGGGTTCAGCAGCTCCTGCTCCGGGTCCGCCCCCGCCCGGTAGAGGTCCCTGTTGGGCTGAACGCTCTCGCGGGTGAGGATCGGGTCGGCGGCGCCGCGGGTGCGGTTGCTCGCGCCCGTGCCGGCGTTGTCGAGACCGGGCGAGAACGCGACGACGCCGCCCGGCATCGGGAGGCCGCGCCGTCGGGCGCTCAGCGCCGTCGTGACCGCGAGCCCGCCCCCTGCGGAGTCACCCGCGAAGACGATGCTGCCGGGATCGTGTCCGGTGTCGAGGAGCGCGCGATACGCGGCGGTGGTGTCTTCGATCGCCGACGGGAAAGGATGTTCGGGCGCGAGACGGTAGTCGACGGAGAAAACGGTGCGGCCCGTCCGGACGGCCAGCTCCCCGGTCAGTCCCAGGTGCGTCTCGGGTGAGCCTGCGACGAACGAGCCGCCATGGAAGAAGAGGATCGTGCCGGGTCGTCCGGTGCCGACCCGATCGAATCGGAGCGCACGGATGCCCGCCAGCTCGGTCGCCGCGGTGCGGAAGCCGTCCGGCACATGCATCGTCTTCATGAGCGCGGCGAAACCGTCGCGCGCCTCCTGGATCGACGCGCGCCGCTGGTCGATCGACACGTTCGGGTCGAACAGCGGCGCGGATGCGCGGAGCTGCTCATCCAGCGCCCGACGTTGTTCCTGCGACATGGGGCCCCCTCGGGGAAGTAACGGATAGTTGCCCAGGCTGTTCATGCCTAGGCAACCAAGTATAGTTCATGCCATGGCAACTCATGCACCGAGCCCCGCGAACGCAGCATTCTTCGCCGACCTCGTCCGCAGCGAAACCCGTTTGTACAACCACTTCAATGACGAGCTGAGGGCGAGGCACGGCATCACGACCTCGCAGTACGAGTTCCTCCACTACATCCGCGACCACGATGGAGCCCGGACCACCGACATGGCCGCCGAGTTCGCCATCGGCGTCGGCGCGGTCAGCAAGGCGATGGACCGACTCGAGAGCAGGGGCCTCGTCGTCCGCCTCCCGAATCCTGCCAACCGCCGCTCGACGATCATCACCACCACCGACGAAGGTCGCGCCGTCGTCGACGCGGCCGAGACGACGTTCCTCCACCGGCTCGGCGAAATCCTCGCCGACGCAGCAACGCCCGAGCAGCTCACCGCCGCCGGGGCGGTGCTGACCGCGCTCCGGAGGTCGCTCGAACGCGCCGCGGTGGGGGTACCGGCCGGGTGAGCGACGGGGCTATCGGACGGTACGGGACCGAACCGGCGCCGGGTCGCGCGTCGACCAATTGGACGTTGGTTCAGCGTGAACGCACTCTTCGCGCCTATGCCTGGTCTCACATGTCACAGGGCCTTTTTCTTTCGTGCCGATCGGCGGACGAACCCGAGGATCACGGTCCCGACGAACAGGACGATCCCGATGATTGCCAGCCAGAGCAGGCCCTTGATCGCGAACCCCACAATCGCCAGGATGGCCCAAAGCACCAGAAGGATCACGATAGCTGTCAACATGCTCGCACTCTACGCTCACGCCATACCGAGCATATGGCTGTCACGGACGGAAGGGCCGCCATCCCGGTCCGTCCCTCCCGTCATGCGGTTCTACGCCGACGCGAGCGGATGCTCGTTCGGGGGCTTGGGCGAGCCCTTCCTCGGCTCGACGTCGTCGGGGTGCAACCGGGCTCCGCTCCGCGATACCTGGATGACGCCGACAATGGCAAGCACCCCGGCGATCGCGAACACGAAACCGGCCCAAACCGGTGCGTGCGCCGCCTCGCCCAGAACCGCGACCCCGATCGTCACCCCGACGATCGGGTCGATCACAGTCAGGCCGGCGACGACGACGTCCGGGGATCCTGACGAGTACGCAGTCTGCACGAAGTAGGTGCCGAGAATAGCCGCGGAGAGCAACCCGACCAGGCAGACCAGGGTGAGCCAATCGCCCGCCACTAGATGGAAGTGGGCACGGAAGATGGTCTGGATGCGGCCGATCAGCACCTTAGCCAGTGTTGCCACGAACCCGAACAAGACCCCCGCGGCGACCACGTAGAAGATCCGGGTGAGTCGCTTTCGCAGCAGCCCGAAGCACACACCCAGCACGAGCAGTACCACAGCGAGGATGACCACCACGGCGATCAGCTGCGGCTCCAGGATCGGCAGAGTGGTCGTCGTCAGCGCGGCGACCCCGACGAACAGCCCTACGCCCACGACGCAGAGCGCCAACGCCCGCACCGCGCGACCGTCGAGCTTCACCTCGGTCACGCGGGCGTTGAGGATGGCCGTGATGACCAAGGCCAGCGCACCCAGCGGCTGGACGACAGTCAGCGGCGCAAGGAACAGGCTGAACAGCTGGAACAGGATCGCAAGTCCCAGGCACACCGTCCCCAGCAGCCAGGACGGTCGCCTCGCCAGAGCGAGAAGTTGGCCGATCCCCAAAGTGCTCCGCTTGCCCTCGGCGGGCTGATCGCCCACCTTCGCCACGCCGCGCTGCTGCAGTTGGGCCCCGACCGCCAGGAACACAGATCCGATCAGCGCCACCGGGATCCCGGCGGACTGGGCGGGCGTCAACGTGACGAGGTTGAGACTCATGCGGCGAACCTACCCGCGACCGCCGCGAAGTCGAGCGGTTGACTCCCCACGCCGAGCCGGCCGGAGCTGCCCTCTCGACAACAGAGCGTGGCTCGTCGACTGGCCGTGGGTCGGACTCGCAACGCCCTGGTTTGACAAGCTCAGCTTCCTCACCGGTCTCGTCACGACGCGCCCGGTCGAAAGCATCGACTGCTGGGCCGCCGACCTCGGAGCGGCCACGCCGGACGACATCGACGCAGGGCTCGCCGCGCAAGCGGGAACCCTGCTCTGGCAGAGCGCACGACCGGCGCCACCCGCACTGCACGGGCTCCGAGGACTCCAGCAGTCGTTCGGGCTTCGCATCCTCCACTGGATCGCCGTGAGGCGCGGCTGGTGGTACGACGACTACTGAGCGTGGCTGCGGACGAAGCCGCGGTGTCCTCCATCATCCGAGTTCGGGACGAGGGCGAGGATCGCGCCCGACCGGCTGCGAACCTCGCCCACGCCCTCGCTGGGAATCGCAGTTCACCGCCCCACGTCAGAGTGGGTACGATCTGCCTTCCAGCGGTTCAGAACGCTAAGACGATTCGTCGTTGGTCGGGTCCAACAAGTAGGCGTCGTGCGCCTTCTGAATTCGGTCCGGGTCATCCCGGCGAGATGACCTCAAGGACTGCCAAGCTCTCTCGATGCGCCGCTCGGCCTGATCCGGCGAGTCTTCAGGGAACAACTGATCGGCCATAGCGCACTTCCACCGATCGACCACATCGACCCGTAGTGCGAGAAGCCCCGGAATCAGCACCACCGGCTGGCGGAAACACGCCTGGGAGGAGCCCGCAATTCGAGGTTACGCCCACGCAAGGCCGATGACCACAGTTCCGTCCCACCCGCGCGAGTGCATACCGCCCCTCGCCGAGAGGGAAGCGAAGACACGAGCTCGCGGGCGACCTGGGAGAGCGGGCGGTCACTGATCCGGACCAACTCGATCGCACGAACCCGGAACTCCCGACGAAGGCCACGGCTCCGCTGCGATGACCCTCGATCTCTACGCCGACCGCTTCGACGATGACCTGGAACATATGTCCCGACTCATCACACGGCGGAGGGCGTGGGATTCGAACCCACGAGACATTTCTGCCCACCAGTTTTCAAGACTGGCTCCATCGGCCGCTCGGACAGCCCTCCCGGCGCCGGCGTACCGGCGTCGACCGATTCTAGCGAACGCGGGCGGGCGACGGTCGGCGGCCGGTGATGAATACGTTCGCCAGGCCCGCGGCCAGCACGACCAGGGCCGATGCGACCGGGGCGAGCATGGCCGCGTGCGTGCCCGCGCTCTGCGCCAGTGCGCCGACCAGCGCCGATGACGCCGACTGGCCGACGATCACGGCCGAGCCGAGGATCGTCATCACCGTCGCCGAGCGGCCGACCGGGCTGCGTTCGGCGCCGAAGCTGTACTGCGTGACGAGCGTGGGGCCGACGCCGAAGCCCGCGACGAGCAGCACCAGGATCATCCCCGGCACGGTGGTCGCGAAGGGCAGCGCGGCCGTCGACAGCGCCAGGACGGCGGCGAACGTCAGCCAGCGCCAGCGAAGCGCGAACCGGAGCGGGAACCAGGCCACCCCGAGCGCGAGCGCGGCCGAGCCGATGCCCATCACTCCGTAGACGAGGCCCGCCTGCTCCGGGTGGCCGAAGTCCGACAGGAACGACGTCAGGGCGGTGAGCATCGAGCCGAAGAACAGGCCCATCCCGAGCACGCCGGCCGTGACCGCGATCAGACCGGGCCGGAAAAGCTCCCGGGCGGGCGCCTGCCGCATTGGGAGGCCGTCCGCCTCGGTCGGGTGGAAGGAGCCGCTGCGGTGCAGGGCGAACGCGGTCACGAAGAGCACGGTGAGCACGGCGGCGCCGATGATCGGGGCGGCCGGGTTCAGCGTGGTCGCGAGGAGGCCGACGATGAACGGGCCGAAGACGAACACGACCTCGTCCGCGGCGGACTCGTATGCCATCGTCCCGTTGAGCACCGCGGCGTGCCGGTCGCCGGGGAGGCGGCTGGCGATGATCCCGACCAAGCGGCTGCGCGACATCGGCGAGACCTGCGGGGCGGTCGCGCCGATCAGGAACGCGACGAGCAGCACGAGCGCGTCCGGCGCCGGGCTGAAGACCACCCACGCCATCGCCAGCAGGACGACGCTGTTCGCGATCCCCGCGGCGAGCACGACGCCGCGCTGGCCGATCCGGTCGGCGGCGGCGCCGATCAGCGGGCCGAAGATGGCGGTGCCGAGGCCGACCATCGCGGAGGTCAGGCCGCCGAGCGACAGCTCGCCGCGTGCCGAGACGACGAGGGTCAGCACGCCGACGACCATCATCGCGTAAGGGAGGCGCGCCAGCAGCGCGACGGGGAAGTAGGAGAAGCCGGCGGCGCGGACCAGCGTGGTCGGGGCCTCCGGCTCGGCGGCGACGCCCGCCTGGGTGGTGTCTGGTCGTGTCATGCCTGGCCTTCTGTCATCACCGCGGCGGACCGCGGGCTTCAAGTGCCGCCTTGGTCCGCCGGGCGGGCCGGCGCGAGGTAGTTACACGATGGGAACTATGAGCGGAGGGCGAACCTCCACAGGATTCAAGTGTGCACCACGGGGATGCATTCCCGCCAGGCGCACCCGGGCCCCCGCCCGCCGCGGGTCAGTCCTGGAACGGCTTCGAGCAGGTGACCTGCGCGGCCGTCTGGCCGTGTACGTCCGACGGGAGCTGCACGGTCGATCCGTCGCCCGGGGCAGCGCTCGAGGTGTCGGTCGGAGCCGGAGCCGCGGGCGCTTGGGTCGCCGGAGCGGACGGCGCCGCCGGGGCCTGCGTCGCGGCGCCCGGGGCCGCCTCCGAGCCGACGCCGGTGTCTCCGGTCAGGGTGACCGGCTTGTCGTCCTGGAGCGCCGTCATCAGGGTGTCGGCGGCGTCCTTGGTGGGTGCCACGCCGTCGCCCTGATAGTGGTTCGGGTACTGGACGAAGACGACCTTTGAGACGTCGATGTTCTTCAGCGCCATCGCCATGGAGGCGATGGTGGTCGGGCTGTTGAGGCTCTCCGAGAGCGAGATGTTGCTCGTCGCCGCCTTGGCCAGCGCGTACACCTTCACCGGGTTCGCAAGGGTGTCGGCGCTCTTGATCGTGCGGACGAGCGACGAGAGGAAGACCTGCTGGTTGCTGATCCGGCCGAGGTCCGATCCGTCGCCGACGCCGTGCCGGGTGCGCAGGAACGCGAGCGCCGGCGCGCCCTGGAGGGTGTTCTCGCCGGCCTTCACGTCGAGGCCCGTGTACGGGTCCTTGATGTCCCCCGCGACGCAGACATTCACGCCGCCGACCGCGTTGGACATCTCGATCACGCCGTCGAACTGGATGACGCCGGCGTACGGGATGTCGAGACCGGTCAGCTTCTCGACCGTGAGGACCGTGCAGGCCAGGCCGCCGTAGCTCAGCGAGTTGTTGATCTTCTGGCTGCTCATCGCGTCGAAGCTGCCGCCTTTGCCGTCCGGGCAGGACGGGATCGGCACGTACATGTCGCGCGGGAAACTGACGACGGTGGCGTTCTTGTGGTCGGCCGACACGTGCAGCAGCATCGTCACGTCGTTGAGGTTCTCGCCGCGGTCGCCGTAGCTCTTGTTGCCGCCGCCGGAGTCGGAACCAGCGAGGAGGACGTTGAACGCGCCGTCCATCGCACCGATGCCGGGCGTGACGACCTTGCCCTTCGCATTCACGAGCTTGACCGCGGGCTTGAGGCTGCTGGCCACGTCGTACGTCGCGTAGGCCGCTACGCCGGCGGTGCTGACGCCCACCACGGCGAGCAGCCCGATGAGCAGGGCTGCGACGGTCTTGAACGGGTGATGCCGCTTGAGGCGTCCGTGCCGAGCCACCGAAGGGCCGGCCGACTTCTCCTGCGCGCGCGCCTGGGCGCGGGTGGGCATCTCGTCCATTCACTCCCTCTCGTCGGACGTCGTCACGGTGGCGCCTGAGAGCACACACACCGTTCCCAAGTCTGACATGGCCGCCTGGAAAGCCTCTGGGCACCCGACCCCCAGGTCAGGCCGGAGATTCGTGACGAATGTCACGTTCGGCGCGGCGAAAGACGACATTCGGCGCGAATGTCGCACGGGCTCAGAGCGAGTCGAGCACCGCCGCGAGCCCGTCCTCGGCCACTGCGCCGGTGACCTCCGACGCGACGGCCTTGACCTCGTCGGGAGCCTGCCCCATCGCGACGCTCCGGCCCTCCGCCCCGGCCCACTGCAGCAGCTCGAGGTCGTTGCGCCCGTCGCCGACCGCCACCAGCCGGGCGGTCGGGATGTCGAGCGCATGCCGCACCCGCTCCATCGCCGTCGCCTTGCTCACACCGTCCGGCGAGATGTCGAGCCACGCGGTCCAGCCGATCGAGTAGCTCACCCGCTGGAGGCCCATCCGCTCCACGATCGCGAGGAACTCCTCCTCGTCGTGCTGCGGCGACACCACAACGACACGGGTCGCGGGATGCTCGGTGAGCTCGTCGAAGCCGACCTGCTCGGCGTTCACCAGCTCCCAGTCGGTCATGCCCTCGGTGTAACGGCGGAAACCTGTCGGGTCCTCCACCATGAAGCTGCCGGACGGCAGGTGCGGCCGGATGGTGCGCAGCACCTCGGTCGGGTCGAAGGTCTCGATGAACTCACGCCGGTAACCGCCCTCGACGGTTTCGTCGCGCATCATCGTGAGCGCGCCGTTCGCGCACACCACGAACCGGCTGGTCAGGCCGAACTTCTCGTGGATCGGCCGAGCGGTCTCCCAGCTCCGGCCGGTGGCCAGCATCACCTCGTGCCCAGCCTCCCGGACGCGGGTGACGGCCGCGAGCACGGCCTCGCCGACGGATTCGTCCTCGTGGATGAGGGTGCCGTCCACGTCGAGCGCGATCAGCAGGCGGTCGCTCCCGGCTACAGTGCTCACTGCGCGATCGGCTCCAGGACCTCGAGGCCGCCCAGGTAGGGCCGCAGCGCCTCCGGGACGAGCACCGACCCGTCTGCGCGCTGATGCGTCTCCAGGATGGCGACCAGCCAGCGGGTCGTCGCGAGCGTGCCGTTCAGGGTCGCGACCGGAGCGGTCTTGCCCGACTCGGTGCGGTAGCGGATCTCGAGGCGCCGGGCCTGGAACGTGGTGCAGTTGGAGGTCGAGGTCAACTCGCGGTAGCGGCCCTGCGTCGGGATCCACGCCTCCACGTCGTACTTGCGCGCGGCGCTCGACCCGAGGTCGCCCGCGGCCGTGTCGATGACGCGGTAGCTGAGCCCGAGGGCCTGCATCATCTCCTCCTGCCAGGCGAGCAGGCGGGCGTGCTCGGCCTCCGCGTTCTCGGGGAGGGTGAAGACGAACATCTCCAGCTTGTTGAACTGGTGCACGCGGATGATGCCCCGGGTGTCCTTGCCCGCCGAGCCGGCCTCCCGCCGGTAGCAGGTGGACCAGCCGGCGTAGCGCAGCGGCTCGGTAACGTCGAGGATCTCGTCCGAGTGGTACCCGGCGAGCGCGACCTCGCTGGTGCCGGTGAGGTACAGGTCGTCGTCGGCCAGATGGTAGACCTCGTCGGCGTGCGAGCCGAGGAACCCCGTGCCCTGCATCACCTCCGGCTTCACCAGGGTGGGCGTGATCATCGGGACGAAGTCGTTCGACACCGCCTTGTCGAGCGCCATGTTCATCAGCGCGATCTCGAGGCGCGCGCCGATGCCGCGGAGGAACGAGAACCGGGCTCCGGCGACCTTCGCGCCGCGGGCCATGTCGATCGCGCCGAGCAGCTCGCCGAGTTCCAGGTGGTCGCGCGGCTCGAAGTCGAACTCCGGGATGCCGCCGACCTCCTTCAGTACGACGAAGTCGTCCTCGCCGCCGCTCGGGACGCCGTCCACGATCGGGTTGCCGATGCGCCGCAGCACCGCGTCGAAGTGCGCCTCCGCGGTGTTGGCGGCCTGCTGCGCCTCCTTCACCCGGCCGGCGAGCGCCTGCGCCTGGGCGACGAGCGCCTGCTTCTGGTCCTTGGGCGCCTGCGCGACCTGCTTGCCGAACGCGTTCTGCTCCGCGCGCAGCTCCTCGAAGGCTGTGATCGCGGCCCGGCGCTCGATGTCGGCCTGCAGCGCCTCGTCGACGAGCTGCACGGAGTCGCCGCGGGCCTCCTGGGAACGTCGGACGACATCGGGGTTCTCGCGCAGAAGGACGGGATCGATCACTGCCCCAGCTTATCGTCGTCCAGTAGCGTGATCCCGTGGACGATCGGGAGGGGACGAGCGGCATGACGGTCGCCGTCGTCTACAACCCCGTGCGGGTGGACGTGCGGAGGGTGCGGGCGGCGGTGGAGGCGCGCGCGGCCGACGAGGGCGATGTCGAGTTGCTCTGGTTCGAGACGACCCCGGAGGACGGCGGTCGGGGTCAGGCCCGGCAGGCGCTCGAACGCGGCGCCGACCTCGTGCTCGCCGCCGGCGGCGACGGCACGGTGCGCGCGGTCGCCGAAGCGCTGCGGGACGCGGACGCGACGCTGGCCGTGCTGCCCGGCGGCACCGGCAACCTCCTCGCCCGCAACATCGGCATCCCGTACGCCGCCCTGGAGGAGGCCGTCGCCGTCGCGTTCGGCGGTGTCACCCGCCGCATCGACATCGGAGTGGCGACGGCGGCACGGCCCGACGGCAGCACCAGCGAGCACGCGTTCCTCGTCATGGCGGGAATGGGCTTCGACGCCCGGGTGATCGAGACCGCCCGGCCGGAGCTCAAGCGCCGCTTCGGCTGGCTCGCCTATGTCGAGTCGGCCTTCCGCTCGTGGCCGGCCTCGCGCGACGTCCGGGTGCGGTTCCGCATCGACGGAGCCGCCGAGCGCACCGCGCACGTCAGCACCATCCTGTTCGCGAACTGCGGCAGCCTCCCCGGAAACATGCAGCTCATCCCGGACAGCGAGGTGGACGACGGCCTGATCGACATCGCCGTCCTGCAGCCCGTGACCGTGTTCGGCTGGCTGGCGATCTGGCGCAAGGTCACGTGGGAGAACCGGGTGCTCCGCCGGAGCGCGCTCGGGAGGCGGATCATCCGCTTCACCGACAAGGCGATCCGCACCCGGCTCAGCTACCTGCGCGGCGCCGCCATCGCGGTGAAGCTGGACGTGCCGGAGCCGTTCGAGCTCGACGGCGACGGGTTCGGCGAGGTCATCGCGCTCGGCATCACCGTCGACCCGCAGGGCCTGCGTGTGCGGGTGCCGCGCTAGCGCCTTTTCGCGCGACATTCGTGCCGAAGGAAGCTTCTGCGGCGCGCATACGTCGCATTCGTGACGAATGACGAGGCTCAGACGGTGTCGTCGTCGGGCAGTTCGCCGTCGCTCTCCGGGTACGGCGCCCGCTTCGCTCCGCGCCCGGCGAGAGCCGTGAGGAACAGCAGCGCGACCAGGGTGATCAGGCCGACCGTGATCAGCGGGCCGGCGAGCATCCAGCCGAGCTGCGAGATCACGAGCGAGCCGACATCGGTCGAGGGGTGGAGCCGGTGTACGACAGGCTCACCGAGACCGAGTAGAGCACGATGCCCAGCACGACGAAGCCGCCGGACACCAGCCAGAGGGCGAGCATCAGCGGGTTGCGCCGGGGCGAGAGGTCGAGGCGGTCGAGGATGCCCGCGGCAGCGGCGGCGGGCGGCGCCGGAGTGGCGTAGACGCGGTCGATGTCGGGCTCGGCCGCGGTGGGGAGCTGCGCCGCCGGGGTCACCCTCTGCACGTCGACCGGCGCGACGCTGAGCGCGGCCGCTTCGACCGGCCTCCGCTCCTCGTCCTCGCTCTCGTCGGTCGCGACGGACGGCCCCGGCGCGGCGCGGAGTCGGGTCTTGGCCCGCTCGCCCGGCTGCGGCCGGTAACCGCGCTGGAACTGCGGGTCGTAGCGGGGGTCGATGCCGCGCGCGGCGTCCTTCTGCTCGTCGTCCACGATCATCCCGACCTCCCGCGCATCGGATGGGAGCGCTCCCTGATGCGCAGCTTACCCGCGGTCGCCCGGAGCGGCACCGTGGTCATCGACCAGCGTGCCGAGCCATTCGCGCGCCTCCGTGAAGACCTCGTCGCGGTAGCGGTGGTCGAAGTCGACGCGCATCCCGTCCGCCCGCGGATACGAGCCGAGGAAGATCACGGACGGGCTGAACCGGCGGAGGCCGAGCAGGGCGTCCGCGACGCGCTCGTCGTGGATGTGGCCGTCCGCGTCGATGACGAACCGGTAGCGGCCGAGGGCGTCGCCGATGGGCCGCGACTCGATGAGACTCAGGTTGATGCCTCGCGTGGAGAACTGCTCCAGAAGGTCGAGCAGCGAGCCGGGACGGTCGTCCGGCAGCTCGGCGATCAGGCTGGTCTTGTCGGCCCCGGTCGGCGCAGGCACGCTGCGCGACGTGCTCACCAGGACGAACCGGGTCACTGCGTTCGGGTTGTCGCCGATGTTCTCGGCGAGCACGGTCACGTCGTGGTGGTCGACGATCCCGGGCGGGGCGATCGCGGCGTCCGCGGTGCTCCCGTCGAACAGGGAGGCCGCGGCGGCGACGTTGCTGGAGGCGGGCAGGTGCCCGTGCGCGGGGAGGTGGGCGTCCAGCCATTGGTGGCACTGCGCGTAGGCGACGGGGTGCGCGTTGATCGTGCGCACGTCGGCCAGCGTCGTCCCCGGCCGGGCGACGAGCACGAAGTTCACGGGCACGAGATACTCGCCCACGATCCGCAGGCCCGGGATGGTCGCGAGCGCGTCCTGCGCGACGGAGACGCCGCCCTCGATGGAGTTCTCGATCGCGATCATCGCGGCGACGCTGCGCCCGGCGACCACGTCGGCGAGCGCCTCCCCCACGTTGTTGACGGCCCGCCAGCTCTTGCCGCGGGCCTCCGGGACCTGCGCGAGCGCGGCCTCCGTGAACGTCCCCGACGGCCCGAGGAAGCTGTAGACCTCGTCCACGGACGCGGGCAGCTCGGCAGTGGGGTCGGCAGGCGCGGAGGACATGGCCCTCAGCTTAGCGAGGCGCATCGGGCCGACCCTCGCCGGTTCCCCGCCGCCGTGGAAGAGTAGTCGCATGGACGAACGAGCAGGCACCCCCGCGCAGCCCTCCGACCTCATCGACGTCGACGCCCTGCGGCGCGCGTACTACGAGCTGAAGCCCGACGTGAGCATCCCGGCGCAGCGCGTGGTGTTCGGCACCTCCGGTCATCGCGGTTCGGCGCTCGACACGGCGTTCAACGAGGACCACATCGCGGCGACCACGCAGGCGATCGTGGAGTACCGGAACGCGCAGGGCATCACCGGCCCGCTGTTCATCGGCGCGGACACCCACCTGCTCAGCGAGTTCGCCACGACCACCGCGCTGGCGGTGCTGGTCGGCAACGAGGTGCGCGTGCTCGTGGACGAGTTCGACGACTGGGTGCCGACGCCGGCGGTCTCGCACGCGATCATCGCCTACAACAAGGCGGGGCATCCCGACCAGGCCGACGGCATCGTGGTCACGCCGAGCCACAACCCGCCGCGCGACGGCGGCTTCAAGTACAACCCGCCGCACGGCGGCCCCGCCGACACCGACGCGACGAGCTGGATCGCCAAGCGGGCCAACGAGATCATCGCGGACGGGATGCGCGACGTGCGGATGTCCGAGCCGAGCGGCGTCGAGACGTACGACTTCCGAGGCAACTACGTCGCGGATCTCGAGAACATCATCGACGTGAAGGCGATCAAGGAGAGCGGCATCCGGATCGGCGCGGACCCGCTCGGCGGCGCGAGCGTGAACTACTGGCAGGCGATCGCCGACCGTTACGACCTCGACCTCACCGTCGTGAACCCGGAGGTCGACCCGGCCTGGGGCTTCATGACGCTCGACTGGGACGGCAAGATCCGCATGGACCCGTCGAGCCCGTCCGCGATGGCGTCGGTCGTCGCGCGCAGCGGCGACTTCGACATCCTGACCGGGAACGACGCCGACGCCGACCGGCACGGGATCGTGACACCGGACGGCGGCCTGATGAACCCGAATCACTACCTCGCCGTGGCGATCGACTACCTCTTCACCACGCGCACCGGCTGGCGTAAGGATGCCGCGGTCGGCAAGACGCTCGTGTCGTCGTCCATCATCGACCGGGTGGCGGAGTCGCTGGGCCGGCGGCTGTGGGAGGTCCCGGTCGGCTTCAAGTGGTTCGTCCCCGGCCTCATCGACGGCTCGGTGGGCTTCGGCGGCGAGGAGAGCGCGGGCGCGAGCTTCCTCCGGTTCGACGGCTCGGCCTGGACGACCGACAAGGACGGCATCCTGCTCGCCCTGCTCGCCAGCGAGATCCGCGCGGTGACCGGCAAGTCGCCCTCGCAGCTCTACCGCGAGCTGACCGAGCGCTTCGGCGACCCGGTCTACCAGCGGGTGGACGCCCCGGCCAGCCCGGAGCAGAAGGCCGCCCTCGGCAAGCTCGACGGCGACGCGATCGCCGCGACCGAGCTCGCCGGCGAGCCGATCACCGCCAAGCTGAGCCGCGCGCCCGGTAACGACGCACCCCTCGGCGGCGTGAAAGTCGAGACCGCGACGGCGTGGTTCGCGGCCCGCCCGAGCGGCACCGAAAACGTCTACAAGATCTATGCCGAGAGTTTCGCGGGCGAGGAGAACCTCCGCGTGGTGCAAGAGGAGGCGAAGCGCATCGTCGACGACGCCCTCGGCGCCTGACAGCCTCCGTCGTCAGACAGCCTCCGTCGTCAGGAGGTGGAGGTCAGAGTCCAGCAGTTGCCGTGCGGGAGGGGCTCGTGCGTGAACTCGTCCACGAGCAGTGCGATGAGGGCGAGGCCCCGCCCCGACTCGCCGAAGTCCTCCGGGTCGGGCATGGCCACCGACGTCAGGTCGATGTCGGCCGGCTCGGCGTCGTCGGTGACGACGGCGCGGATGCCGTCCGGGGTGTGCCCGACCTCCAGCTCCACGCGGGTGCGGGTGCCCTCCACACCGTGCTGGATGACGTTGGTCACGACCTCCACGACCGCCAGCTCGAACGCGCCGCGGCGCTCGGCCGCGAGGTCGGGCCGGCGCTCGGCGAGCTCCGCGAAGAGCGCGTGGACGCGCTCGATGGCCTCGGCGTCGGCCGGAGCCAGGAACGCCTCCCGGAACGCGTCAGTCACGGTACGCGTCGTCGGTCGCCGGGTACACGCGCAGGATGCGGTCCAAGTTGGTCAGTCGCAGGACGCTCGCGACCTGCTCCGACGCCGCGGCCAGGCGCAGGTCGCCGCCCGCCGTCCGCGCGGTCTTCAGGCCGCTCACCAGCGCGCCGAGCCCGGACGAGTCGATGAACTCCACCTCGCTGAGGTCGAACGTGAGCCGGGCGTGGCCCTCATCGACCACCCGCTGAACCTCCCGGCGGACAGTCGGAGCGGTGACCAGGTTGATCCGGCCGTTCGCGGCGAGCACGGCGACGCCGTCCTCCCGGATGGTCGTGGTGATGTTCATCGGAGGCGGGGCTCCTTCCTGGCCGCGTGCGCGGCCGGTCCGCGGTACAGGGCCGCGCGCGGGATGACGGCGAGCACGACCAGGTCGTAGATCACCCAGACCGTGTTCACAAGCGTGCCCAACCCGTCCGCCGTTCCGGCGATGACACGCAGGACGCCGATGACGGCCGCGATCACGAGCACGACCATCGCGGTGAGCTGCGGCCAGATCTGCCGCCAGGGGATGGGCGCGCGGCCGCTGCGCTCCTTGGGCGTGACGACGAAACCGAGCTTCCGGCCGAACCAGACGTTCGCGGCCGCCGTCCAGCACGCGCGGATCCACAGCGGGAAGAGCGCGAGCGCGTACTGCTGGCCGCGCCAGGTCTTCAGCCCGCGGGCCGCGACGAGGAACATCAGCTGGCTCAGGATGAAATACGGGAGGAACCGCGCGAAGAACTCGACGCTCCAGGCGGTCACCGGCATGATCCCCGTGAGCAGGTAGATGACCGGCGCGGCCAGGTAGACGACCGACGCGAACCCGGAGAGGTAGCTCCACATCGTCGCGAAGTACATCAGCCGTTGGCCTGCGCTCAGCCCGCGCTTGAGGAGCGGGTTGTCCTTGAGCATCACCTGGAGGGTGCCCTGCGCCCAGCGCAGCCGCTGGCCGAGCATCGTCCCGAGGTCCTCCGGGGCCAGCCCCCAGGCGAGGATCTCGTGGTGGTAGACGCTGCGCCAGCCGCCCGCGTGGAGCTGCATGGCCGTCGCCATGTCCTCGGTGACCGAGATGGTCGCCATCGGCATGACGGGCTGCGCCTGGCCGGGCCGGTCGACGGCGAGGGTGTCGGCGATGCGCTGCACGGAGTCGATCGCGCCGAGTGGCGACCAGTCCCGCTCGGCCAGCCGGTCGAGCGCGACCTCGTCCACCACGAACGCGCCCAGCTCGGAGTCGGCCTGCACCGGGAGGGCGGCGATCGCGCGCAGGTCCTCTTCCATTGCGGCGACATCGCTGCGGACCGCGGTGCGCGAGACATCGTCCATCTGCTGCTGCAACCGGTAAGTCACCTCGCCCACGCTCTCGCCTGCGCGCAGGCGGACGTTGGCGTCCTCCACGTGGCCGCGGACCTCGGCGATGAGACGTGCGGCGTCCGGGTCGGAACGGGCGGAGCGCTCGGCCTTCGCGAGCATGCGGTCGGCCGAGCGGAGGGAGAGCCGCACGGTCTGCTCCACGTCGCGCACGTAGCCGACGATGCCGAGCTCCATCAGCGCGTCGCGCCGCAGCACGGCATTGGAGCCGCAGAAGAAGGCGGCGTTCCAGCCGTCCTTGCCCTGCTGGATGGGGCCGTAGAACAACGGAGCCTGGTTGCCGAGCGGGTCGGCCTCGTCCACGTTGGAGAAGAACTGCGGCGTCTGGACGAGCGCGACTTTCGGGTCGGCGAAGTAGCCGAGCGTGTTGTCCAGGATCTGCGGCTCGGCGATCTGGTCGGCGTCCAGGATGAGGAGGAACTCGCCGTCGGTCTGGAAGAGCGCGTTGTTGAGGTTCCCGGCCTTGGCGTGCCGGGGCTTGTCCGCCCAGTCCTCGGAGCGGGTGACGTAGCCGAGCCCCTCCCGCTCAGCCGCGGCGCGCATCGCCGGCCGGTCGCCGTCGTCGAGGATCCAGGTGCTGTGCGGGTAGCGGATGGCCTTCGCCGCCCGCGCGGTCGTCAGCACGAGGTCGATGGGCTCGTCGTAGGTGGTGATGAACACGTCCACCGTTCCCGCGGGTGGCGCGTCCGGGCCGGTGCGCACCTTCACGCGCCACATCGTGAGGGCGAAGAAGAAGGTGTCGACCAGGCTGTAGGTCTCGGCGACAACCAGCGGCACGGCGATCCACCAGGCAGACCAGTTGACGGAGGCCAGCCACCGCCACATCACGTAGTCGAGGCCCGCCAGGACCGCGAGGACGCAGATGAGGCGAAGCAGCCCGCGGTTCACCAGGTGCTCCGGCGCACGACCACCGCGGTGACGTCGTCGATCGGCACGCCTCCGCGTGCGGCGCTGAGGATGCGGGAGACCGCACCTCCGGGAGTGACGTTGCCCCGCACGATGGCCTCCAGCACCGGGAAGGCGCGGTCGCCGCCGAGCGCGTCCAGGACGCCGTCGCTCACGCAGACCAGCGAGTCGTCGGGACCCAGGATCACCCGGTCGGGTGTCCGCGGCTCCGGAGCCGGAAGGCCGAGCGGGAGCGCGCTGCTCGGCAGCCGTTCGAGCCCTCCTCTGGCACGGACGATCACGGCGAGCCCGTGGCCGGCGTCGACGTAGTCGACCGCGCCGTCCGTGTGCACCTTGGCGTGGAAGAGGGTGACGAACGTCGCGAGCTGGTCGAGGTCCTCCTCCACGAGCCGGGAGGCGGCGTCCACCGAGTCCTCCAGGTCGGCGAAGTCCATCGCGCTGCGGAGTGCCGTGCGAACCGACGCGCCCACGATCGCGGCGGCCAGCCCCTTGCCCATCACGTCGCCGACCGTGACGCAGAAATCGTCGCCGACGTCGTACCAGTCGTAGAAGTCGCCGGAGACGCCGCGGGACGGCTCGCAGGCCGCCGCGACATCGAACCCGCGCGCCCGGGGCTTGCGGCGCGGCAGGAGGCCTTTCTGGGCGATCGCCGCGCGGTCGAGCTCGTCGTCGCGGTTGAGCTCGTCCTGCACCCAGTCCGCGAGGTCGCGCAGCACGCGCTCCTGCAGAGGGCTGAGCGTGCGCGGTTCGGTGTCGAGCACGCACAGGGTGCCCACGGCCTCCCCGCCCGGCGCGTGCAGCGGCTCGCCCGCGTAGAAGCGGAGGTGCGGGTCGCCGACGACGAACGGATTGTCCGCGAAACGCTCGTCGCGGGTCGTGTCGGCGACGATCAGCGTGGCGTCCTGGCGGGCGGTGACATCGCAGAACGCCTTCTCGCGCGGGGCCTCAGTGGTCAGCCCGATGTGCGACTTGCGCCACTGCCGGTCGCCGTCGAGGAGCGTGATGCTCACCATCGGGACGGCGAAGAGCAACTGCGCGAGCCGCGTGATGCGGTCGAACCGCGCCTCCGGTCCGCTGTCGACGACCCGGAGGCCGGCCAGCGCGCGTTGGCGCGCGCTCTCTGTCTGCTGCCCCGCCTGCGCATCGACGACCATGCGTCTAACTGTACTGAGGTGTCTACCGGAGTCCAGGGTGACGCCGGTCCGTACCGGATGGCAATTCCGGAGTGAAATCCAGAAGCACAGTGCTTACGTTTCACATTCAAGATCGACGGCTAGCCTGATGCGATGCATTCCGACCCGACGTCCGGCGCCCCGACCCGCGCGCAAGCGCGTTCCCGCGAGAAGTCCCCCGGCGCGCCGATCGCCCGTCACGGGCGCCTCACGCCCCGCACACTTCGGGCCGGCCTCGGCGCGCTGGCCCTGCGTTCCTTCGCCGTCGTCGCGGTCAGCGCCGCGGCCCTGGCCGGGTTCGCCGTCCTCGACGTGTTCGCGACCGTGAACGCGAAGGACGGGGTCCAGCTCGTGGACGAGGATGGAAAGGCGCTGCCGCCACGGGTCGGAGCGGTCGACGGCGCCTTCACCGTCCTCCTCGCCGGCAGCGACAGCGGGGGCGGGAACCCCGCTTACGACGAGCGGGACGCCGCCCTCAACGACGTGACGATGCTGCTGCACGTGTCGGCCGACCACAAGGACGCCACCCTCGTCAGCCTCCCCCGCGATCTGTACGTGCCGATTCCCTCCTGCCCGGACGGCACAGGCGGCAGCCACGACTCGATGAGCCGTCAGAAGCTCAACACCTCGCTGAGTTACGGCGGCCTCGCGTGCACGGTGCTCACCGTGAAGCAGCTCACAGGACTGGAGATCGACTACGCCGGGGTCATCGAGTTCGACGGCGTCATCCAGATGTCCAACGCGGTCGGCGGTGTGCCCGTCTGCGTCTCCGGAGACATCGTCGACCCGTACAGCGGACTGGATGTGAAGGCCGGCGACAACACCCTCCAGGGCGCGCAGGCGCTCGCATTCCTCCGCACCCGGCACGGTGTGGGCGACGAGTCCGACCTCGCCCGGATCAGCAACCAGCAGGTGTTCCTGTCCTCGCTGGTGCGCACCATCAAGAGTGCGGACACCCTGGCCAACCCGCTCAAGGTCTACGGCCTGGCGAAGGCGGCGGCGGACAACATCCAGCTCTCCGAGAGCCTCAAGGACGTCACCGCGATCGCGTCGCTCGGAGTGGCCCTCAAGGACGTCGACCCCGCCAAGGTCGTCTTCGTGCAGTACCCGAACCACCTCGAGGGCGACGGCGTCGCCCCGGCCGCCGATGAGGCGGAGCTGCTGATGTCCGCTCTGCGGGAGGACCGCGCTGTCACCCTGACCGGCAACACCGGGCTGGGGTCGGAGACGGCGACAGAGGCGCCGGCGACGGCGCAGCCCGGGGACAGCGGGGCCACCGCCGACACCGGTACGGTCGAGCTGCCGTCGAACGTGCACGGGCAGACGGCCGCGCAGGTCACCTGCTCACGGCCGTCCGCAGGCTAGGACCAGACCGCCTAGTGGTACTCCGTCCCGCCCGGCACCCCGAAGAACTCCTCCAGGGTCGTGACATTCGTCGACTTGAGCTGAGTGGCGAGCGGAACGCCGATGTACCGGAAGTGCCACGGCTCGAAGGCGAAGCCGGTGACCGCGACCTTGTCCGCCGGGTAGCGCAGCAGGAAGCCGAAGCGCCAGGCGTTCGCGGCCAGCCACTCCCCTTGCGGCGTATGGGCGAAGCAGGCGTCGAGGGAGCACTTCGCCGGGACGGCGCTGATGTCGACCGCTAGGCCGGTCTGGTGCTCGCTGTGGCCGGGGCGCGCGGTGTCCGTGTCGGCGTACGCCATCCCGTGGCGCGCGACATCGTCGTTGTAGACGCCGGTCTGCGACTCGAACGACCGGTAGGCGCTCTGCACCGAGAATTCGAGGCCGGCCTCCGCCTTGCCTGCGTGGAACATCGCGACGAGGGCCTCCGCCACCTCCGGCCGCATCGGCTGGTGATTGACGTAGGGGACCTCCGGGTAGACCAGGGAGGCAGGCTTGTAGGTGATCGGGTTCAGCGGGCGCGGCTTGTTCACGACCCCCACGTGCTCGCCGGGTCGTCGATCGACTGTGCGTGCTTGTCGAAGCCCGCGACGGTGGCGGTCGGCGTGGACGTGGGGAGGGGCCGGGCGGCGGGCGAGGCGGCTTTGGAAGGGGTCGGCTTGCGGGGCGGCTGGTCGGCGGCGGAGCACGCCGTGACGGCGAGCAGCACGAGCGTCGCGGCTGCCGCGGCCGCGACACGACGACGGGGACCGGTCGATTTCACTGCATGAGCATAAGCGCCCGATCGCGCCGTTGCTGTCAGCGCATTCCCGGTCTCACCGGAATCGGGGCCGACTAGTTCGAGAGACTCCAGAAGTGGCCCGTCGCGCCGGGGTGGTCGACCGTGATCGTGTGGTCGAGGTCGCGGTAGTCGGTGTCGGTGTTGTGGCCGGCCATTTCGATGGTGATCTTGCCGTTCACGTTGCGCACCGCCGAGACGATCTGAACGTGGTCGAGCGAGTCGTTCTTGTTCCAGTCGAACATCACGATGTCGCCGACCTTGATCTTGTCGCGCTGATCGAGCGAGTACTCCGTGAGCCCGAGCTGCGCCGCGTTCTGGCGGAAGTAGTCGTCCATAGCCGGGACGTACCCCCAGGCCGGGCTCCAGTCGGACGCGGCGTCGTGGTTGTACCAGTCGGAGTTCATCTGCCAGCCGCGCGCGATCAGGGTCTGGCTGACGAAGTTGGCGCAGTCGCCGCCGACCGGGTTGAGGTCGCCGTACTGTGCGGTGTTGTAGTTGCTCCAGTGCGCCAGCGCGTAGGCGAGCTGCTGGTCCACAGGGGTCTGCGCCTGGTAGGTGTACGTCTTGCCGGCGGTCGGGACGACCGCGCCGCCGGCTGCGGTGACGACGATCGGCACAGCACCGGCCGCCCAGTTCGCCGCCTGCGGGACCGTCACGACGATCTTGTCGCTGCCCGGCTGGGTGACCGGAGCCGGCTGCCCGCCGATCCGCACCGAGGCGACCTTGTCGAGGTTCGTGCCGGTGATGGTCGCGGTGCCGCCCGAAAGGCTGCCCACGGCCGGCTGGATGCCGGAGACGGTGGTGCTCTTCGGCTGCGCCACCGGCACCGCCTTGGCGATCGCCCTCATTACCGGTGACGGCTCACCCGCGCATCCCGTGAAGAGGAGGGTGGCGACGGCGACCGCCGAGGCGACGGCGAACAAGCGACGGGAACGACTGTGAGAACTCATACGACCTTAGGGGAGTGTGCAGAGGGTGACGGGAAGCACCTCTTCCACGCTAGGGCGCAGAGTTATGCGGCACCTGGATGGGGTGCGGCGCGTCTGTGCAGCTGCAGCGAATCGCAGCCGGCCGGGTCGACTCGCAGATTGACCCAGGCGTTCGCCCGTGGCGAACGCGGCAGCAGGGAGCGTAGTCTCACGTTGCCGAAAGACTCGCACTGGGTGTAACTTTGCACTCTCCGCAAAATTCTTTGCCCCACACCGGTGTGACGCTCCCCGAGTGACGGGCGTCCCCTCCCACGATTCTCGACACGGAGAAAGATGTCCAGTCAGACCAGCGCGGCGGTAGCCGCACCCAAACCGATCATGTCGCATCGCCAGATCCTCTTCGTGATCTTCGGCCTGATGGCCGGCATGTTCCTGTCGGCCCTCGACCAGACGGTCGTCGGAACCGCGATCCGCACGATCGGCGACGACCTGCACGGCCTCAGCCAGCAGGCCTGGGTCACCACGGGCTACCTCATCCTCTCGACGATCTCGACGCCGATCTACGGCAAGCTCTCCGACATCTTCGGCCGGCGGCCGCTGTTCATCATCGCCATCGGCATCTTCATCCTCGGCTCGATCGCCGCGTCGTTCTCGACCTCCATGCTCGAGCTGGCGGCGTTCCGCGCCATCCAGGGCCTCGGCGCCGGCGGTCTGATGTCGATGCCGCTCGCGATCATGGGCGACATGCTCGCGCCGCGCGAGCGCGCCAAGTACCAGGGCTACTTCCTCGCCGTCTTCGGCATCTCCAGCCTCATCGGCCCGCTGATCGGCGGCCTGTTCGCCGGAGCGAACGAGATCCTGTGGATCGCCGGCTGGCGCTGGGTGTTCCTCATCAACGTGCCGATCGGCATCGCCGCGCTCTTCATGGTCCTGCGCTTCCTGCACCTGCCGAAGCACGACAGGGGCTCCGCGCGGATCGACTGGTGGGGCGCCACGGGCGTCATCGTCGCCCTCGTTCCGCTGCTGCTCGTCGCCGAGCAGGGCCGCGAGTGGGGCTGGGGCAGCGCAGGCTCGATCGCCTGCTACGTCATCGGCGGCGTCGGCATCATCGCCTTCATCCTCATCGAGATGGCGATGAAGGACGACGCACTCATCCCGCTCAAGCTGTTCCGCTCCAGCACCTTCTCGATGGCGACCGTCATCGGCGTGCTCGTCGGCTTCGGCATGTTCGGCGCGATGCTGACCCTCCCGCTGTACCTGCAGATCGTGCTCGGCTCGACACCGACCGAGTCGGGCCTCCAGCTCCTCCCGATGATCCTCGGCCTGATGGTCTCCTCCATCGCCTCCGGCCAGATCATCGCGAGGACCGGCCACTACCGCCAGTTCCCGATCATCGGAACCGCGATGCTCGCGGGTGGATTCTTCTACCTGACGTTCCTGAAGTTCGGCGACTCCTACTGGTTCATCGCCGGCGCGATGCTGCTGATCGGTCTCGGCCTCGGCCAGCTCATGCAGACGCTGACCATCGCCAGCCAGAACTCGGTCGGCCTCCGCGACATGGGTGTGGCGACCAGCGCCTCCACGTTCTTCCGTCAGATCGGTGGAACGCTGGGCACCGCCGTGCTGCTGTCGCTGCTGTTCACGGTGTTCCCGACGAACATCCAGACCGCGCTCACGGACAAGCCGACGCTGACCAGCGCGCTCGACGCGGCGCTGACCCCTTCGGTCGCCTCCGCGCCGGAGAACAAGCAGATCATGGAGAAGATCTACACGCCGATCACGAGCAAGGCGACCGCGGCCACGCAGCAGGCGCTGCAGAAGGCCGTGGACGGAGCCAAGGCCGCGGCCAGCCAGGCCGTCGCCGGTCAGGTCGCCGCCGGCCACATCCCCGCCCAGGCCCAGGCCCAGGCGGAGGCCGCCGCGCAGCAGCAGGCCGTCCAGGGCGCCGCAAAGCAGATCGAGGCGAAGGCTCCCTACGCCTCGGTCGCGAGCGACGGCACAGTGACGCTGAACTTCACCGACGCGACCGCGCGCTCGGCCTACGTGGACACGCTCGTCCCGGTCATGCAGACGCAGCTCAAGAAGGGCAACGGGGCGAACAGCAGCTCGGACATCAACGACACGTCGTTCCTGAACACGGCCGACCCGCGGCTCTCGAAGCCGTTCCTGGTCGCCTTCAACACCTCGGCGGTGCAGGTCTACTGGGTGGCGATGATCGTGGTCCTGGGCGCGTTCGTGCTGTCGCTGTTCTTCAAGACCCCGCCGCTGCGCGCCAAGTCGGCGCTGCAGGAGGCCGCCGACGAGAGCGCCGAGGCCGCCGCCCGCGAGGGCGCCGAGGCAGGCGAGCGCCGGCCGGTGCCGGTCGGCGCGATGGCCGCCGCCGATTCCGAGGCCGCCGCCCGCGGCGAGCTGGAGGAGACCGACCTCGGCCTGATCGCCAGCCGCGTGGCCGGCGAGACCGGCGCGCTCATGGAGCCGGTGGTCGACACCGCCTCGGTCGCCGCCCAGCGGCCGCGGCCGGCGACCGACTGACTTCCCGGCTCAGTCCACCTCACCGACGGGACGGCCGTCGCCCATCCGGGCGGCGGCCGTCCCGCTGTCCAGACCCGCGGACTGCGGCGGCACCCGGCGCAGCACGAGCGGCGTCACCACGCCGTGCAGCACGATGCTCCCCACCACGGTCAGCACGGTCACGCTCAGCACGTCGCCGCTGTCGCTGTCGGGGAGGTGGTTGTAGGCGAGCAGGCCGAACACGATGGAGGCCGTGCCGCGGGGGCCGATCAGCCCGATGAAGGTGCGCTCCCGCCAGGTCACCGGCGAGCCGAGCATCGAGGCGTAGACGGGCACGGCGCGGAACAGTGTGAGCGCGAGCACGGCGATCACGAGCACCCGCCAGTCGATGCCCTCCACGATCACGGCCGTCGTCATCCCGCCCAGGATGAACCAGACGAAGTCCGACGCGACCGTGCTGGCCTCCTCCACCAGCAGGAGCTCGTCCTCGGGGACCGCGCGCAGCTCCCGGCGGCGCGTGCGGGCGACGCGGAACATCACGCCGGCGACGAACGCCGCGACGAAACCGTTCGCCGCGACGTCGTGGATGGTCGCGATCCCATAGGTCAGCAGCGGCGCGATGAGCATCACGAAGCGGATTCCGGACGCGTTCGCCCAGCCCCGGTCGGAGGCCCACCGGGTCAGGAGCCCGAGCACGCCGCCGATGACGACGCCGACGACGACCGCGACGACGGTCGCCGGGATCGCACCGAAGAACGCGTAGACGGCCTCCGACAGGTTCTTCTCGACCTCCTTCTCGCTGGCCCCGGAGAGCTGCGCACCGGTGTTCGCGACCTTGAGGATGCTCGGGAGGGCGACGGCGATCGCGACCGACATGGCGAACAGCGGCGAGATGAGGCCGTCGTTGTAGCCGCTCTCCACGTTGAGGACCTGGCGCACCCGGGCGGGGACGCGCCCCGACCGCAGGAGGGCGGTCGCCGGGGCGAAGTCCGTGGGCATCACGATGCAGGCGATCACGATCAGCACGAAGACGTTGAGCGCGGGGAGCAGCCAGGCGCCGGTCACGACGACGAGCGCGAGCGACAGCGGCAGGGCGATCAGGACGAGCCGCGCGAGGCTCCGGCCCTGGCCGCCGAAGATACCTCCGCGCACCTCGCACGCGTCGACGAAGAGCAGCACGGCGAGGATCAGCTCGACGACGTGCTGGGCGACGTCGCTGTCGATGGCATCGGTGAAGCCCTTCACGTCCACGAGCACGACGAGCGAGCCGAGCACGGCGAGCGCGGCCGGCCCGGCGATCCCGAACCGTTCGAACCGGTGCGCGACGAGCGACCAGAGCGCGACGGCGGCGAAGCCGACGAGGATGATGACCGGCATCCGCGCACCTCCCCTGGCTCTCCTGCTCTCCTGCTCCCCGCGACCGGGCGGGACCAGTCTGGACCCGCGTGCCGCATCGCGCCAGGCCACGACATTCGCGCCGAATGTCGCGAAACCTCGCGCGAAACGCCGCATTCGTGCCGAATGTGCCTCCGCCTTCGGCGGGGGTGGTCCCTTCCGCATTCGTGCCGAATGTGCGGAATGGGGGCGCGAAACGCGACATTCGTGCGGAATGTCGCGCGCTAGAGGGCGGAGAGCACGTCGACGGCGAAAGCGCGGGCGTCGCGGAGGCGGCGGCGGTCGGACTCGAGGCCGGCGCGGACGAGGGCGCCGTTCAGCACGTACGACAGGTGCTGCGCGGTCCGCTCCGCGCGGGCGCGGTCGGTGAGCTCGCGGAGGCCGGCCGCCAGGATGCCGTCGACCTCCGCCAGGTGGCGGCGCACCGTCTCGCGGCCGGGGTCGCCGAGGGGCAACTCGGCCGCCGCGTTCAGGAGGCCGCTGCCGCGGTAGCCGGGCTCCGGCGCGAGCGCAGCCTGGTCGAGGCAGGCGTCGAAGACCGCAAGGACGCGCGTGAGTGGGTCCGGCGCCCGGCGAGCGCGGCGGACGTAGAGGGCGAGCCATTCGGCGTGGCGGGCCTCCAGCACGGCCGAGACGAGTGCCGACTTGGAGGCGAAGTTGTTGTAGAGGCTCATCTTCGCGACCGAGGCGTCGGCGGTGATCGCGCCGACGCCGGTGGCTGCGATGCCGTCGGAGTAGAACCTCCGGGCGGCCGCTTCGAGGATGCGTCGGCGGGCCGCGCCCGTGCGCGCCCCGGTGTTGCGCCCGGACTCCGGCATCGGCGCCCCCTTCTTATCTAGGTAGGTCAGTCTATCTAAAAGGCGTACCTCCCAGATCACGGTTCGATCACGCCGCCGACGGCGATCCCGCCGAATCCCGCGGGTTTCGATGTCTGTGCAGCATTTCGCGTCTTTTCAACGATGAGAGCGCGACCATGACCGCGCTTGACAAGCCCGTCCCAAGCGATCTACATTCTGTTCCAACCCGTGAGAGCGCTCTCACGGCCTTCAAAAAGAGAGCGCTCTCACCGGTCTCACCAGACCAAACGCACACACACGCACAAGGGAGTGATCCGTGAAGCTTTCACGACGCACCAAGGTCGCTGCGGCAGTCGCCGCCACGGCCTCGTTCGCCCTCCTCGCGACTGGCTGCTCAGCGAGCGGCAGCGACGCAGGAACCAGCTCGAACCCCATCACGCTGACCGTCACGACGTTCGGCACGATGGGCTTCGACAAGCTCTACTCGCAGTACGAGAAGGAGCACCCGGGGATCAAGATCAAGGCGACCAACATCGACACCGGTGACAACGCCCTGACCGACTGGCAGACCAAGGAGGCCGCCGGCAGCGGGCTCCCCGACGTCCAGGCGGTCGAAGAGGGCTGGCTCTCGAAGGTCATGCAGGTCTCCGACCAGTTCAACGACCTCAAGGACTACGGCGCCAACGACATCAAGAGCCGCTGGGTCGACTGGAAGCTGAAGCAGGCCACCGACAAGAACGGCCGCATCATCGGCTACGGCACCGACATCGGACCGGAGGGCCTCTGCTACAACGGCAAGCTCTTCGCCGCGGCCGGCCTGCCGAGCGACCGCGACTCCGTCGCCAAGCTGTTCGGCGGCGACAACGCCACCTGGGCGGACTACTTCAAGGTCGGCCAGCAGTACAAGGCGGCGACCGGCAAGGCGTTCTACGACCAGTCGGGCTTCCTCTGGAACGCTATGGTGAACCAGCAGCCGGAGGGCTACTACACCAAGGACGGCAAGCTCAACATCCAGAACAACAGCGACCTCAAGGCGCTGTGGGCTCAGCTCGCGGGCGGCGCGGCGGCCGGTCTCTCCTCCAACCAGACCCAGTGGGACTGGGGCAAGGGCAAGGCCTTCACCGACGGCTCGTTCGCCACGTTCGTCTGCCCGGGCTGGATGCTCGGCGTCGTTCAGGGCCAGGTCAAGGCCGGCGGCGGCGACGCCTCCACCGGCTGGGACTTCGCGAACGTCTTCCCGGGCGGCGCGGCCAACTGGGGCGGCTCGTTCCTGACGGTGCCGAAGCAGTCCAAGCACCCGAAGGAGGCCGCGGCCCTCGCGGCCTGGCTGACCACCGCGAAGTCGCAGGTCGCCACGTTCCAGGCGGCCGGCACGTTCCCGTCGGTCACCGCGGCGCAGTCCGACCCCGGCGTCACCGGTGCGAGCGACCTGACGAAGTTCTTCAACAACGCTCCCGTCGGTCAGATCCTGGCGGCGCGCGCGAAGGGCGTCGTCGCCCAGTACAAGGGACCGGACGACTCGGTCATCCAGTCCCAGGTGTTCGGTCCGTCCGTGCAGCAGCTCGACTCGGGCAAGGCGAACGGCGACCAGGCCTGGGCCAACGCGATGACGCTGCTGAACCAGCTCGTCGTCAACAAGTAGTACACCTCACCAGTCGGGCCCCGCTGCTGTCGGCGGCGGGGCCCGAACCTCCACCCGCACCATCCGCTCCCCTCCCCCACGGAGAACCGCATGACCACCGTCACCCGCACCCCGGAGGCCGCCCCCGCGGCGGCCCGGGGCGACCGCGACGACCGCCGGGCACTCACCTTCAAGCAGAAGCTCAGCCGCTTCGACGTCAAGGCGTCGCCGTACTTCTACATCGCGCCGTTCTTCGTGCTCTTCGCGCTCGTCGGCCTGTTCCCGCTGATCTACACGTTCGTCGTCTCCCTCAACAACTGGAACCTGCTCACCGGTCCGGGCGAATGGGTCGGCTTCACCAACTACCTCACCGAGCTGAAGGACCCGTTCTTCTGGAACTCGCTCTTCAACACGGTCAGCATCTTCCTGCTCTCCGCGATCCCGCAGCTCCTCGCCGCGGTGTTCATCGCCGCGATGCTGGACCAGAACATCCGGGCCAAGACTTTCTGGCGGATGAGCGTGCTCCTCCCCTACGTCGTGACCCCCGTCGCCGTCACGCTGATCTTCTCGAGCGCGTTCGACGAGAAGTACGGGCTGATCAACAACATCCTGCAGGCCGTCGGCCTCCACCCCGTCATGTGGAAGACCGAGACTTTCCCCTCGCACATCGCGATCGCGACGATGGTCAACTGGCGCTGGACCGGGTACAACGCGCTGATCCTGCTGGCTGCGATGCAGGCGGTCCCGCGCGACATCCACGAGTCCGCCGCCCTCGACGGCGCCGGGTCGTTCCGCCGGTTCTTCTCGATCACGCTGCCGAGCATCCGGCCCACCATGATCTTCGTGATCATCACCGCCACCATCGGCGGACTGCAGATCTTCACCGAGCCCAAGCTCTTCAACCCGTCGAGCGCGGTGCCGGGAGGCCCGCAGCGGCAGTACCAGACGACCGTGCTCTACCTGTGGGACATGGCGTTCAACCGCCAGAACTTCGGGAGGGCGTCCGCGATCGCGTGGATGCTGTTCCTCATCATCGTGCTGTTCGGCGTGCTGAACTTCCTGATCTCCCGCCGCATCGCCTCCACCGAGGCGCGCGTGCACCGATCGCGGACGGCCCGCAGGCTGGCGCGCAGCCGCGCCGCTGCCCTTTCCAACGGCGCCTCCGCGACCGCCTCCACCGCGACCGACCCCGTTTCCGACGCCGACCCCGCGGCGAGCGCCGAGGGCGCCCTCGCGCTGGCCGCGGCGAGCGAGGAGAAGAACATATGACCACCGCGACCCGCCCCGCCGCCTCCCGCACGGCCGCCCCGAAGGAGCGCGCCCCTCGTCGTCGCGCGCTCGGCATCGACCGCCGTCCCGGCTTCCTCACCTACGGCATCCTGCTCGCGATCTTCGTCGGCGGCGCCTACCCGCTGTGGTGGTCGTTCGTCGCCGGATCGAGCAACAGCACCGTGCTCACGTCGACCTGGCCTCCGCTGCTGCCCGGCGGCCAGTTCTGGAAGAACGTCGGCGCCGTGCTCGACACCGTGCCGTTCTGGCAGGCGCTCGGCAACTCGATCATCGTCTCCACGGTCATCACGGTCTCGGTCGTCTCCTTCTCGACGCTCGCCGGGTACGCGTTCGCCAAGCTGCGGTTCCGCGGCCGCGAAGGGCTGCTGGTGTTCGTCGTCGGGACGCTGGCCGTGCCGACCCAGCTCGGCATCATCCCGCTGTTCATGGTGATGAAGCAGTTCGGCTGGACCGGGACGCTCGGCGCGGTCATCGTGCCGACCCTGGTCACGGCGTTCGGCGTGTTCTTCATGCGGCAGTACCTGGTGGACGTCATCCCCGAGGAGCTCATCGAGGCCGCGCGCGTCGACGGCGCCACCATGATCCGCACCTTCTGGCACGTCGGCGTCCCCGCGGCGCGGCCGGCGATGGCGATCCTCGGCCTGTTCACCTTCATGACCGCGTGGACCGACTACCTCTGGCCGCTGCTCGTCGCCCCGCAGAACCCGACCCTGCAGGTCGCGCTGAGCCAGCTCCAGTCGGCGAAATACGTCGACTACTCGATCGTGCTCGCCGGAGCGGTGCTCGCGACCATCCCCCTGCTCATCCTCTTCGTGCTCGCCGGCCGGCAGCTTGTCTCCGGCATCATGGCCGGCGCGGTGAAAGGCTAACGAATGACCGACGACCGCACGGCCGCCCTCCCCTCGCTCGACTCGGCGGCGCGCCGGCCCGACCGGCTCCGCTGGCCCACCGGCTTCCTGTGGGGCTCCGCGACCGCGGCCGCCCAGATCGAGGGCGCCGCCCACGAGGACGGCAAGGAGGACTCGATCTGGGACGCGTTCGCCCGCGTGCCCAGTGCGATCGCCGGCGGCGACAGCCCCGAGCGCGCGATCGACCACTACCACCGCGTGCCGCAGGACGTCGCCCTGATGCGGGAGCTCGGCCTCCAGTCGTACCGCTTCTCCACCTCGTGGGCGCGGGTCAAGCCCGGCGACCGCGAGGTCAACCGGGCCGGGCTGGACTTCTACAGCCGTCTGGTCGACGAGCTGCTCGGGGCGGGGATCCTGCCCTGGCTGACGCTCTACCACTGGGACCTGCCGCAGGCTCTGGAGGAGCGCGGCGGCTGGGCGAACCGCGAGACGGCGTACCGCTTCCGCGACTACGCCGTGGCCGTGTACGACGCGCTCGGCGACCGCGTGTCGCACTGGACGACGTTCAACGAGCCGCTCTGCTCCTCCCTGATCGCGTATGCCGCGGGCGAGCACGCGCCCGGCCGCCGGGAGCCGCGCGCCGCGCTGGCCGCACTGCACCACCAGCACCTGGCGCACGGGCTTGCGGCCGCGGCGATCCGCGACCTGGCGGCCGAGCATGACGGCCGCGCCGAGGAGCTGCGCGTCGGCATCACGCTCAACCTGACCAATGCGATCCCCGACGACCCGGAGGACCCCCGCGACCTGGACGCCGCGCGCCGCATCGACGGGCTGTGGAACCGGATGTACCTCGACCCGCTGCTGGACGGCACCTACCCTGCCGACGTGCTGGAGGACCTCCGCGAGTACCGCTTCGAGGAGCTGGTGCACGACGGCGACCTCGGCGTCATCCGGCAGCCGATCGACTTCCTCGGGGTGAACCACTACCACGACGACAATGTCAGCGGCCGGCCGCTCCCCGCGGACGCCGTGGCCGCGCCGGTGCCGACCGACCGCCCCAAAGCGTCGCCGTTCGTCGGCAGCGAGTTCGTCACGTTCCCGTCCCGGCGCCTGCCGACCACCGCGATGGGCTGGGAGGTCAACCCGAATGGCCTCCGGGACCTGCTGGTGCGGCTGACCGCCGAGTACCCGGCGCTGCCTCCGCTCTACATCACCGAGAACGGCGCGGCGTACGACGACGTCGTGGACGACGACGGACGCATCCGCGATCTGGAGCGGGAGGCGTACATCCTCGACCACCTGGCCGCGGTCCGGGAGGCGATCGCGGAGGGCGCGGACGTGCGCGGGTACTTCGTCTGGTCGCTGCTCGACAACTTCGAGTGGGCGTGGGGGTACGCCAAGCGTTTCGGGATCGTGCACGTCGACTACGAGACGCTGAAGCGCACGGTGAAGGACTCGGGACGGGCGTACGCGCGCGTCATCGAGGAGGCCGGCATCGCCGAGGCCGCGCGCGCCACCGAGGTCGTGGGCGTGCCCACTGGACCAGCCGCCGCCCGCGCCTAACATAGGTCGGGCGTCGACCGACGTCCCGGCGCCGACACGCGACCGGCCCCGAGCGGCCCGAGGAGAGGACCCCATGACGACGGAACAGGTGGACGGCCGCAGTGTGCCCACCCTGGAGGCCGTGGCCGCGCGCGCGGGCGTCTCCCGGGCGACCGTGTCCCGCGTCGTGAACGGGTCCACCCGGGTGACGCCGGAGGTCGTCGAGGCCGTGACGCGTGCGATCTCCGACCTCAACTACGTGCCGAACCGCGCCGCACGCTCGCTGGCCTCACGCCGCACGCAGGTGATCGCGCTCGTGGTTCCCGAGTCGACCGCCAAGGTGTTCGCCGACCCGTTCTTCGCGTCCATCGTGCAGGGCGTGGCGCTCAGCCTGGCGGACACCGAGTACACGCTCAACATGGTCATCTCGTCGGAGACCAACCCCGACAAGACCCGCCGCTACCTGATGGGCGGCAACGTGGACGGCGCACTCGTGGTCTCCCACCACTCCGGGGACCACTCCTACGCCCAGCTCGGCTCGACGCTGCCGATCGTGTTCGGCGGCCGCCCGGTGAGCGAGGCGCAGCACGAGTCGTACTTCGTGGACGTGGACAACGTCGCGGGCTCGGCGGGGGCGGCTGAGCACCTGATCGCGCGCGGCCGCCGGAACATCGCGCTCATCACCGGCCCGCAGGACATGCCCGCCGGCCTCGACCGCTACACCGGCTGGCGCCGGGCGCTGGAGGCGCACGGGCTGGACCATACGCTGGTCGAATACGGCGACTTCTCGCCGTACTCGGGCATGGAGGCGATGCGGCGGCTGCTGGCGACCGGCCGCCCGATCGACGGCCTCTTCGCCGCGAACGACCAGATGGCGGCCGGCGCGTACTCGGCCATCCACGAGGCGGGACTCAGCATCCCGGGCGACATCGCGGTGGTCGGCTTCGACGACGACAACTTCGGGCTGACCGCGACGCCGCCGCTGACGACGGTGCACCAGCCGTCCATCGGCCTCGGCGAGACCATGGCCCGCGTCCTCGTCCGCCGCCTCGCCGGCGAGCCGGTCGAGCGCGTCACCCTCCTCCCCACCGAACTCGTCATCCGCCAAAGCTCGTAAGCACCTGCCGACACCTGCCGCGTACGCGAATAGTCTGCGTACTCGGCGGTTTTCGGCAGATTAGTCGCGAACTCGCGCGTGGCGGACGGTCAGGCGAGGGCGCGGTAGAGGCGGTTGCCGATGACGGCGAGGAGGAGGCCGGTCGTCGCTATCGCGGAGACGCCGCCCGCGTAGGCGACGAAGAGATGCTCGGTGCCGTTCTGGGTGGAGTTGTACGTGACCACCAGCGCGACGGTCGCGACGATGCCGGTGGCTCCGGCGATCCAGACGAGCGCCCACAGCTTCGAGCGCACGGGCGGGTCAGCCGGGCGCAGCCGCAGCGCGGCGAGGACGATTCCCGCGATGCAGGCCCAGAACGCCACGACGAGCATCCCGGCGATGACATCGCTCGGCCGGTGCCACTGCTCCACCAGCGTGGAGGCGCCCGCCGCGATGGTGAACACCGAGCCGACCACCGCAGCGAGCGGCCGCAGCCGCGGCGACGAAACGAGGAAGACGAGGAGCGCGGCCGAGGCCGCGACGGAGGTGTGGCCGGACGGCAGCGAGTTCGCGAGCCCGGTGTCCACGCCCTTCTCCGGGCGGGAGAGGATCGAGTACTTCAGCACCTGCGTGCTCACGTTCGCGGCAATGGCCGCGCCGACGGCGACGGCGAACACCAACCAGTTGCGCCGCACCAGCACGATGATCAGGGCGATGATCGCGCCCGCCACCACGGCCGCGACGGGCAGCGCGTTGAGCAACGCGTGCGCGAAGTCGATCAGGTCGCCCTTCCACTTCTCGGCGCCCGCGAAGGACCGCTCGTCGATCACCTGGCCGATGTAGCTCTGCACGAAGAACAGGTAGATCCCGATGAACATCACGACCGTCCCGAGAGCGCCCCAGACGAACGGGAGCAGACGGACGGGCGCGGGTCGCATAGTAGACAACCCTTCCACACCGTCCCCGGGAACTTCCATGAAGGAACCGGAACGGCCCGAGGAATTCGGCCAGTGCGCAACCCCTGCCGCACGGTGTAGGACAGGCGCCATGAAGAGCTTCACGGACACCATCCAGATCGACGCGCCCGCGCACGACGTCTACGCGACCCTGCGGGCGGTCGATGCCTACCCCGCGTGGCTCGGCCACTCGCTGGTCTACCGCGGGACCCGCGTGCCCACCGCGGCGGCTGTGGCGGAGCCGGGCTCCGCGACCTACGTCGACTCGACGATGGTCGGGCGGATGCGCGGCGAACTGATCGACGACGTCCCCGACCACGAGCTGCGCTTCCACCAGGCCAAGCCGTCCGGGCGCGTCGACGCGCTCATCGTGTACGGCGTCGAAGACCGGGGAGGCGTCACCCACGTCACCCGGATCGGCCAACTCACCACGCACGGCGTGTACCGAGCCGTCGAGCCGATGTTCGCGATGATGGCCGCCCGGGAGAGCCGGCGCACCATGAAGGCGCTGAAGGCGCACGTCGAGACTCCGGCTTGAGCCTCACGCTATTCCCGCTCTAGAGGGTTACGGGACGAGTCCACGATCGCACTCCGACGAGGATGCTCTTGCCGTCGCCGAACACGGGGAGCAGGAACAGGAGGTGCCCGAGATACCACCAGTGCAGGCCCAACGCGGGAACGAGGACGAGCAATGCGACCCCCGTCCCGAAGGCAGCGATGGGTCCCGCGCCGCCGATCATCGCAATGTTCCTTCCTCGCAGAACTCCCTTCGGTGCGAACGTGAACCGGGAGAAGGTCGTGATGACCTCGACCACTTGGATTCCCGTCGTGCGTCTGAGAAGGGCCGCATGGGCCGACTCGTGCACCACATAGCTTGCGAGCAGACCGCCCAGAGCATGCAGGAGAAACGCGCCCGCGAGCTGCGCCAAGGCGGGTGCCATCGCCACGACCGAGAGGCCGGCGCACGCGCTGGAGAGTCCGAGCACCGTTACGAGAAACCATCGATTGGCCCGCGCAATCCTCCCCACTACGAATACCGTGGTCAGGCGCGAGAGAGGTACTCGTACCAGCATCTAGCCGCGAGCGTCGCTCGTCAGTGATCTCTTGTACTGACGCAATGCGTCGAAGCAGGTCGATACAGCGAGGACGAGTCCGGAGAGGACGAAGAACGTCACGACGACGGGCACCGCATCCTCAAGGCCGACGCCGACATCGAGCGCGCCATCCGCTTTCTCGCGGACCTCGAAGAAGACGGCTCCGAAGAGACCGTGACTTCGTGGATCGCCCGGATGCGTGGTGAACATGATGCCGATCAGACTTGCGATCGTCAGGGCCATGGTGAGGATGAGGCCAACGATCACAGACGTTCCGACTCTAAGCAGCCACTTCATTTTCGCGCCTCTGATTCCTTTCGATCTGACGTATCCCGTAGATGCTGTAGGCGGCCGCGACAACGGTGCCGGCGGCGATGAATGCAACATTTACGTTCCCGGGAAGGTTGAAGACGTTCAGGCCGATCGCGAGGGTTCCGACAACGACCATCATCAGGAGCACGCCGATGAGCACCGAGAAGGGATTTCCTCGCTCCGGCGCGAAGATGATTCCGACCAGGCTGCACAGGATGATGTTCGCGATTCCGAAGCCGACGACCGCCAGCCCGGTGAGAGGGCTGAGCCCCGAGGCGGTCGACACCAGAATCGCGGGAGCGGCCATGACGGCCAGTAGCAGTATTTGCGTTCCCACGAGGCACAAGTAGTCGATAACCGGCTGCCCCGTCTGCGGACCGATCCTCCGCACCGAGGTGGAGTTGGAAAAGGCGTAGACGCCCTGAAACGTGACGAGAAGCAGAGCGAAAGGTGGAACTTCGAGCCCATTGACCCACACCAGGACCGTCGCAATAGCGGTGAACAAGAGCACCACTCCGGTCTCGAAACTTCGCACGAGAACGAGCAGGTACGCGCCGAACCGGCTGGCGGCGAGCCCCGACGGGAGCAGCTTGAAGTGGCGCTTTACCGGCACGTAGCTGCGCGGGGCAGCCAGCTGGATCAGCAGGACACCGGCCACGCAGAAGCCCAGGAACACGGCCGTCGCGGGAAGGAGCCCGGCTGTTTCGGCGAGCCACGAGTAGAGCAATTGCGGCGCGAAGTACTGCGCATCGGAGGCGAATGCTCTCAAGAACCGCTCGCTTTGCGCGTTCACAACGTGAAACGCGAGCAACAGGACACCGGCGAGCGCCGCGGGAAGGAGCAAGCCCCTAAGCCTGGCGAGCCCCCATCTCGACACGACTCGCTCGAACAGGAGGTATCCCGCACTGAAGCAAAGATAGAGAGAGATCGCAGGCATCGCGATATTCGTCAGCAGAAGGGACAGCGCGGCCGGACCGATCTGAACCAGGCACGCGACTGCGAACCCGCCGAATGCGGCGCAGAGGGCTGCCATCACGATCAGCGCCTCGAACAGGACGAACGCCAGCGTTCTCTCTTTGTTCGTGACGGGAAGCACGAACGAAAGCTGGACCAGCTCGTCCGCCTTCAAGAAGAGGACGCGGATGATCGCATACGTGACGGCGACCCAGAAGAACGTTGAAATGCCCGCGCTCGTGAGGATGGCCACGATGTACTCCGCGTCGCCGAACATGTGCCGGAGCACGGCGACGCTCAGGAGGCAGTAGCCGATGAACGCTCCGGTCACTGCGACTGCTGCCGCCCAACGCGCCGACCTGGATCGGAGAACTCCCCGGCTCAGGACGCGCCGCACCAGGAAGACGAGGAAGAACCTGACAAGGATGAGGACGCTTCGCACTCGCATTGCCGGTCACCGCATGGCCGCGATGAAGTCTTCGACGAGCAGGTCCAACGATCCGTACTGTTCGAGCACGGCCGCCGTCGATGAATCGATCGCGAGAATCCCATGATTGAGCAAGAGCACCCGATCGGCCACCGTTTCGAGCATGCGAAAGTCGTGGCTGCAGAGCACGACGGAACGACCGTTACTCGCGAGGAGCCGGACGTCCTCTTTGAATGAATAGACCGCATCCAGGTCGATTCCGTTGAGCGTCTCGTCAATAACGGAGAGTTTGCGTTTCAGCATCAGGGCGGAAATCAGCTGGAGCTTCTTCCTCATGCCGTGCGAGTAGTCCTCGATGAGGTCACCGGAGCGGTTCCGCATCTGATACCGCTGGAAGTACCGATCCATCGTCGCCGTGTCGAGAGGCTCGCCATAGAGGGAATGAATGAATCGGAGGTATTCCGCGCCCGTCAGGAATTCGGGCATGTTCTCATTGCTGGCGAGGTAGATCGAGCTCGTCTTCGCACGCTTATTGCTGTTTCGATGCCGATCCACTCGAATCCTTCCGCGGCGGAGCTGAAGAAGATCGACGATCAACTTGGTCAGCGTCGACTTTCCGGAGCCGTTTGGACCGATGAGTCCTAAGATCTGGCCTCCCGCCAGCGAGAAGGAGATTTCGCGAAGGGCGTCGTCCCGCGTGTTGTAGGAGTAACTGACGTTTTCCACTTCAAGAAGCATGCGTTTCCTCTCAGTCGAGAAGATCGGGGGTGAGGTGCGATCCTCACCCCCGATGCCGAACCGGACGAGGACTACCTGCACTCGACCCAGACGTCCAGCCCGTACTGGTTCCACCGCCACGAGCCGGTGAACGCGCCCTTGCCGTTCGTGATGCACCAGATCGCGAGCGCGGCCGTGACCACGAACGCGAGGACGAGCAGAACGGCGAGCAACACGAGGAACCAGGCGTCGTACTTGACGATCATCCCGTCGACGGTCGCCCGCAACCGTGCAATTCCGAACCCTGGAAGAGCACTCATCGTCGAAAGCATCTTTTCTCCTTCAATCAGGCCTACCCCACAGTGGGCAGACGACTACAGAGCCGAGGTCGTGCAGCCCTGGTCTTCACCCGATGCATTCGCGCCGGGCGAAGACTCCCTGCCCGGCTTCCAAAGCTCGAAATCTACCGCGCAACACTCAACATTTCAATGTCTGTCTACAGGACTACCAGTCGAGACTGCGTGATCGCAAGCGACACCGCTTCTATGCAGGCATAACTACGACTTAATGGCTGATGCCCGACCACACCGCGGTTCGAACCTCAAGCGGATCGGCCTAGGGGCTCAAACGCCCGCCAGACCGTGCTCAACCGACGAACCGCACCTCCGGCCGCGCCCCGAACCGCGCGCGCATCACCGCGACGGCGTCCGGGCTGCGGTCGACCAGCACGAACCGGCGCCCCAGCGCCGCCGCGACCGCGCCGGTCGTGCCGCTGCCGGCGAAGAAGTCGAGCACCCAGTCGCCCTCCCGGCTGGACGCCTGGACGATGCGACGAAGGACGCCCTCCGGCTTCTGGGTCGGGTATCCCGTCTTCTCCCGGCCGGTCGGGGAAACGATGGTGTGCCACCAGACGTCGGTGGGCAGCTTGCCGAGTTCGGCCTTCTCGGGCGTGACCAGCCCCGGCGCCATGTACGGCTCCCGGTCGACGGCGGACGAGTCGAAGAAGTAGTCGCCGGGGTTCTTCACGTAGACCAGGATCGTGTCATGCTTCGCCGGCCAGCGGTTCTTCGCCTTGGCGCCGTAGTCGTACGCCCAGACGATCTCGTTGAGGAACGACTCCCGGCCGAACAGCGCGTCGAGCAGCACCTTCGCGTAGTGGGACTCCCGGTAGTCGAGATGGAGATAGAGGGTGCCGGTGTCGGCGAGCAGCCGCCAGGCCTCCATCAGCCGCGGCTCGAGGAAGCCCCAGTAATCCTCGAAACGGTCGTCGTAACTGAGGATGTCGCCCTTGATTCGCTCATAGCTGCGGCCCTTGAACCCGATGACGCTGCCGGCGCCGGCCTCCGCCCGCACAGCGGTGGTGCGCTGCCGCGCCTGCGACCGGCCGGTGTTGAACGGCGGGTCGAGGTAGATGAGCTGGAACGCCCCGGACGGCAGCCCCGCGACGACCTCCAGATTGTCGCCGTGCACGACCGTGCTCGGCCCATCGGGATCCCACAGCGGGTGGGCGGCGGCGACGGGCTCGGACATGTCCACCATTCTCCCGTATCCGCGGGCGCACGACGGGCGGCCGGGTACCCTGGCGGCATGACCCTGACCGTCGAGAACCAGCCCGAACAGTCCCGCTACGCCCTGCTGAAGGACGGCGAGGTCATCGGGATCGCCGAATACGAGCTCCGCGACGACGCGATCGTGTTCGTGCACACGGAGGTCGACCCGGAGAAGCGCGAACGCGGGATGGCGTCGGAACTGGTGCAGACGGCGCTCGACGACGTGCGCGACCGGACGGACCTGCGCGTGATCGCGACGTGCCCGTACGTGCGCCGGTGGCTGGCGGACCACCCGGAGTACCGGGAGTTGCAGCGGCGGTGAGCAAGCGTCGAGGCGCGCGTTGACGCCCTTATCCCTCGGTTTTTTTGGGGGAGGGGGTACGTGCCCTTCGGCGAGGTCAGCCCCGGTGCGACGCCGTGGTCCGCGTCGTCGCGCGCCCCTCCTCGGACGGCGCACGCCCTTCGGCGCGCTGACCGCGGCCTGCCGCGCCGACGTCGATCGTGATCTTGCCCCCGTCCAACGCACCCGCCTCACCGCCGTCGCCGGGGAGCGGGGCCGGCGCGGGGAGGAACGACTGGCGGTCGAGCTCCTGCTGGGCTTCGTGGCGGGTGGGGGCGAAGATCTCGTCGAAGGAGCCTCCGACCGCGCCGCTCATGCTGCCGGAGCCGCGGGTGGCCTTGTTGGAGAGGTCGATCCAGCCGAGCTTCACGCCTGTCACGATCGCGACGACGAGGACACCCAACACGATCACGGCCCACCAATTCACGCCGTCCAGGGTACCGGACGGTTCCCGGGCGTTCCGCGGACACACAGGAACAACCAAGGTCGCCGGGCCGGCGTCGGGCGGCGCAGACTCGTCAGGGCACCCGGTAGAGCCACTCCTCCGTCGCGAACTTCGACGCAACCAGCCGCTCGGCCTCCGCGTACTCCGCGTCGGTGAGGTCACCGTCGGTCGCGCCGTACAGGCTGCGGAAGGTCAGCTTCATCTGCTCGATGATCTCGGCGCGGCTGAGCCCGGTCTGGCTGCGCAGCGGGTCGACGCGCTTCGCGGCGCTGGTGATGCCCTTGTCGCTGATCTTCTCGCGGCCGATGCGGAGGACCTCCGTCATCTTCTGGCCGTCCATGTCGTAGCTCATGGTCACGTGGTGCAGCACGGCGCCGGAGCCGAGGCGCTTCTGGGCGGCGCCGCCGATCTTGCCCTTCGGGCTGGTGATGTCGTTCAGGGGGACGTAGCTGGCGTCGATGCCGAGCGACTTGAGCGCGATGATGGCCCACTCGTCCAGGAACGCGTAGCTGTCGGCGAAACTCATCCCCTGCACCAGGTCGGCGGGAGCGTAGATCGAGTAGGTCACGACGGAGCCGGCTTCCATGAACATGGCGCCGCCGCCGGTGATGCGGCGCACCACCTTCACGCCGTACTTCTCGGCGTTCACGGGGTCGACCTCGTTCTTCACCGACTGGAAGCTGCCGATGACGACGGCGGGCTCGTCCCACTCCCAGATGCGGAGGGTCGGGCCGCGGCGGCCCTCGCCCACCTCCGTCGTCAGCACCTCGTCCAGGGCGAGGTGCATCAGCGGGGTGACGGCCTTGGAGTGGACGATCTGCCAGTCGTAGTCGCGCCAGCTCGTGGCGCGGGCGAGCGCGCGGCGCACGGCGACGGCGACGGCCTCCGGCGAGAAGCCGAGCAGCGACGCGCCCTCGGGGAGGGCGTCCTTGACCGCGGCGGCGATGGTCTTGGCGTCGGCCTCGGCGGGGAGGCCGCTCACGGCGGCGTCGATCGCCTCCAGCGCGGTGTCCGGCTCGAGGAAGAAGTCGCCTGCCAGCCGGAACCCCGAGATCAGGCCGTCCACGACCTCCAGGTCGACGACGACGAGCTTGCCGCCCGGCACCTTGTACTCACCATGCATGCCCCCAGCCTAGAACCCGCCCCGGGCAGCCATCTCTTCCGCACTTTCTCCCGCCTCCGTCCGGCGTGTTGCGGGAGAAAGTGAGGAAGCGATGGCTGCGGTCAGGTGCGGGCGGGGATGCGGGGGCGAGCCAGGCGGTGAGGTCGGAGAAGACTTCGAGGCGGTTGGTCTCGTTGAAGATCTCGTGGCGGGCGCCGGGGTAGACGATCGTCGTCACATCGGACAGGCCGGAGCGGGTGCGGTAGGCGCGCTCGAGCTTACGGGCGGAGGCCGGGCCGCCGAGTGGGTCTTCGCCGCCGACCGCGATGAGCAGCGGGAGGTCGCGGGCGAGCCGCCGCGCGGGCCGGCCGAGCAGGCGGGCGGCGTCGGCCATCCCGAACAGCTTCTGCAGCGGCACCAGCGTGCACAGCGGGTCGTCCACGAACGCTTGCGCGACGGCAGGGTCGCGGCTCAGCCATTCGGCGCCGGTGGTGCCGAGGTGGGCGTGGCGCTTGTTCAGGTCGCCGCTGTTCATGGAGCCGACCATCCGGTAGGCGGTGCCGGAGAGGACGGCCGCGTCGTAGTCGTCGGCGTGGTGGTTCAGGGTCATCTGGCCCATCAGCGAGCCCCAGCTGTGGGCGACCAGCACCAGCGGGAGGTCCGGGTTCTCGTCGCGGATGAGCCCGCTGAACGCGCGCAGGTCGCGGACGGCAGCGCGCAGGCCTCCCGCCCCGAGCCTCCCGAGCTTGGATGCGTCGCCGTGCCACTGCTCCATCCCGGTGCGGCCGTGGCCGCGATGGTCGTCGGCGTAGACCGTGTAGCCCTCGGCGACGAGATGCTCGGCGAGCGCGCGGTAGCGGCCGGCGTGCTCCCCCACCCCGTGTGCGATCTGAACCGCGGCGCGCGGGCGCGCGGCGGGGTAGACGTCGAAGAAGATGCGGAGGCCGTCGTCGGCGCTGAACTCTCGCTGCACGCGCTCATTCTGGCACAGCGTTTTATTTAGCCTGCCTAATTTGATAGGCTAACTATCTATGGGGCGCCTCTCGACGCACGACCTCAGCAGCGGCCTGCGCATCGCCGTCGCACGCCTGTCGCGGCGCCTGCGGGCCGAGAAGGAGGACGACGAGCTGAGCGACACCCAGACCTCGACGCTCGCCTTCCTCGTCCGCGAGGGCTCCGGCACGATCGGGAGGCTGAGCGAGCACGAGCGCGTCACCCCGCCCTCCATGAACCGCACGGTCAATCACCTCGAACAGGCCGGCTACGTGCAGCGCACCGCCGACGCCGTCGACGGGCGCAAGGTGATCGTCGTGCCCACCGAGTCCGGCCTGCAGCTCGTCGCCGACACGCGCCGCCGCCGTGACGCCTGGCTGAACCAGCGCCTCCGCACGCTCACCCCCGAGCAGCGCGGCACCCTCGCCGAGGCCGCCGCCATCATGCGGGAGATCGCCGACTCGTGAGCGCCATGTTCCGTTCCCTCGCCGGCGTCAACTACCGCATCTGGGCCGGCGGCGCGCTCGTGTCCAACGTCGGCACATGGATGCAGCGCACGGCGCAGGACTGGATCGTCCTCACCCAGCTCACCCACAACAACGCGGCGGCGGTCGGCTTCGTCATGGCGCTGCAGTTCGGCCCGCAGCTCATCCTCCTGCCGGTGACCGGCTGGGCGGCGGACCACCTCGACCGGCGACGGCTGCTGATGGCGACGCAGGGGCTGATGGGGTTGCTCGGCCTCGGCCTCGGCATCCTGACGGTGACCGGTGTGATCCAGCTCTGGCACGTCTACGTGTTCGCGCTGCTGCTCGGAGTGGTGGCGGCGTTCGATGCCCCCGCGCGGCAGACGTTCGTGTCGGAGCTCGTGGCCGGTCCGAACCTGTCCAACGCGGTCGCGCTCAACTCGGCGTCGTTCAACTCGGCGCGCCTCCTCGGCCCCGCGGTCGCGGGCCTCCTGACCGCGGCCGTCGGCGCAGGCTGGGTGTTCCTGATCAACGCGGCGACGTTCGGTGCGGTGCTGCTGTCGCTGATGCTGCTGCGGAAGGAGAAGCTGTACCGGACGGAACGCGCCCAACGCTCGCGGGGCGGCCTGGTCGACGGCTTCCGCTACGTGCGGCGGCGACCGGACATCCTGGTCATCCTGGTCATGGTGTTCCTGATCGGGACCTTCGGCCTCAACTTCCCGATCTTCATCTCGACCATGTCGGTGAGCGTGTTCCACCAGGGCGCGGGCGAGTACGGCCTCCTGTCGTCGATCATGGCGATCGGCTCGGTGATCGGCGCGCTGCTGGCCGCCCGACGCGAGCGGCCACGGGTGTCGCTGCTGTTCGCCGGCGCGGCGTTCTTCGGCGCGGGATGCACGATCGCCGCGGTCATGCCGACCTATTGGCTGTTCGCGGTCGCGCTGATCATCATCGGCGTCTCGTCGCAGACGCTGATGACCACGGCGAACGGGACCGTGCAGATGACGACGGACCCGCTGCTGCGCGGGCGGGTCATGGCGATCTACATGGCGATCTTCATGGGCGGCACCCCGGTCGGCGCCCCGATCGTCGGCTGGGTGGCCGACACCTTCGGACCGCGCTGGGCGATGGGCGTCGGCGGGGCGAGCGGGTTCGCGGCGGCGCTCGTCGGGGTGTTCTACCTCGTGAAGTACCGCGGGCTGCGGGTACGGTTCAGCGGAATGCGGCCGCGCGTGGTGCTGAGCCCGCGCGAGGAGGCCCGAGAGGAACTCGAAGAGACCGAGGTCACCGCGACGCGAGCGAGCTGAGCCGCTCCGCGCCACGCCACGACGCCGCGCCACGATTCGTGCCGAATGTCGCGTTTCGTCGCGCCAAACGCCACATTCGTCACGAATGTGAGAGAGGTCAGCGCGCGGCGATGGTCGTGCGCATGACGCAGTTGACGGTGCCCTTCGGGCGGTCGTACTCGAAGCCGGCGTCCTCGAAGACGCGGCGGGTCATGCTGTAGAGGAACGATGACGCCACGCGCTTGTCGTCGTCGCGCGGGTAGCTCTCGACCACCCCGCCGCCCGCCTCCGCGATCAGCCCGAGCGCGCCGGCGATCGCGACGCGCGCGACGCCGCGGCCGCGGTACTCCCGGTCGACGAAGACGCAGGTGATCCGGTAGTCCGGGAGGCTCGCCGCCGTCTCGAGGTACTGCTTGCGGTGGTAGATCCCGGGCAGCTCGTCCGGGCTCCCGAACTGCGCCCAGCCGACCGCCCGGTCGCCGTCGAAGACCAGCGCAGCGTGGGCTTCGCCCGCGGTGACGAGGTCGTGCTTGAACTCCTTGGTGAACTCGGCCGGCCGCTCCGGCTGCGACTCGGGCGACGAGTGCGATTCGCGGTGGAACCAGGTGCAGTAACAGCCGCCGAACCCGCCTCCGCCGTGCCGGTCGCAGAGCGCGACGAAGGCCTCCACGTCGTGGTGTCGAGCGGACGGACAACGAAAGCGGTGTCGGTGTCGGTCACGGCGAGCTCCCCTCTGCGGCGTGAACCTACGCCGCCGGGCCGGCCACGGCAAGCGGAGCGCGTCGCGTACATTCGTGCCGAATGTCGCGATTCGTCGCGCTAGAGGCGACATTCGGTACGAATGTGCGAGGGGATCGCTACGAGTACTCCGGCGGGGCCGTGCGGTATCGCCAGGCGAGCTCGTTGTCGAGCACGAAGCGGGACAGCGTCTCGTCGCGCGGCAGCGCGTCCCCGACCGTGGCCTCCACCGCCTCCAGCAGCGCCGCGGCCGCCGTCGGTGTCGGCGTGGCGATCACCGCGTCCAGGAGGTCGGCGAAGCCGTCGGGCGCGTCGTCCAGCCCGGCCACCCGTGCCCGCAGGTATTTCGGCCCGGGGAAGAACACCGCGTTGTGGGCCAGGAGCGCCCGCCCGGCCGACGTGGCTAGGTGGACGGACGCGTGCGCGAGCAGCAGCGGATCGCCGTGCTCGTACGCCTGCTGCAGGAAGTAGCCGCCGTGCAGCCGGCACTGCGCCACGAAGCCCGCGACGCGGTCCTCCCACTCGGAGGCCGACATCTGCACGACGCGCGCCAGGCGGTCGTCGAGGTCGGGCACCCGGCTGAACACCACCCGCGCCGACGCGAACGAGTCGCGCACCGGGTCGTCGCCGCGCTCCGCCGCGTCGTCCAGGTACGAGAGGGTCGCCAGCTTGATGTCGAAGTAGCCGTCGTCGTAGCCGATCCCCTCCGTGCTCGTGTACATCAGGCGGCGCGCAGCGAACGCCTCGTCCCAGCGCGACTCGGTCACCACCAGGTACAGGTCGACGTCGGAGTCCGGCCGCTCGGCCCCGCGTGCGACGGAACCGCTCACGATGACCGCCAGCACCTCGGGGTCGGCGGACACGTCCGCGAGGTAGCGCGAGATCGCCCGCTCGTGGTGCTCCATCAGCGCACGGCCGCCCGCGCGGGCTCGAAGCGGACGGGCGCGTAGTTGCGGGCGACCAGCGCGCGCAGGGTCTCCAGGTCGCCGGAGATCAGGCCGACGGCACGCGCCTGGACGAGCGCATTTCCGAGCGCTGTCGCCTCCACCGGCCCGGCGAGCACGGGCACGCCCACCCGGTCGGCGGTCGCCTGGCAGAGCAGCGCATTGCGCGCTCCCCGCCGACGATGTGCACCGTCTCGACGGGGATGCCGGACAGCTCGGCGGCGGTGCGCACCGACTTCGCGAAGGCCTCCGCCAAGCTCTCGATGATCACGCGCATCATCCCGGCCGGACTCGCCGGGGCACGGAGACCGCGTTCGGCGAACCATTCCGCGATGCGCGACGGGAGGTCGCCGGGCGCCAGGAAGCGCGGGTCGTCGGCGTCGAACAGCTCGGCCGGGCGCGGCAGCTGGGCCGCCTCGGCGAGCAGGCTCGCCAGGCTCACGGGGAGGCCGCGGCGCTGCCACTCCCGGATCGACTCGCTCACGAGCCACAGGCCCATCACGTTGTGGAGGTAGCGGACGCGGCCGTCCACGCCGCCCTCGTTGGTGAAGTTGGCGGCGCGGCCCGCATCGCTGACGACGCGGCCCTCCAGCTCGACGCCGACCAGCCCCCACGTGCCGCAGGAGATGTACGCGGCGCGGGTCGGGTCCATCGGCACGGCGACGACGGCCGACGCGGTGTCGTGCGAACCGACCGCGGTTACGGCGGGGCCGGCGCCGGCGAACGGGAGGTCGAGCGACGGCAGCAGAGAGCCGACGGTGGTCCCGGCGTCCACGAGCGACGGGAACAGCGAGCGGCGCAGCCCGAGCCGGCCGATGAGCTCGTCGTTCCAGGAGCCGTCCGCGGTGAGCAGCCCGGTGGTGGAGGCGTTCGTGCGCTCGGCGGCGGCGTGGCCGCTCAGCCAGTAGGTGACCAGGTCGGGCACGAGCAGAAAGCCGTCCGCGGCCTCCAGCGCCCCCGACTCCTGGTCGACGGCGAGCTGGTAGAGCGAGTTGAACGGGAGGAACTGGAGGCCGCCCTCGCGGTACAGCTCCTCGGGCGAGACACGCGCGTGCACGAGTTGGACGCCCCCGCGGTGCGCTCGTCGCGGTAGTGGTACGGCTCGCCGAGCAGAGCACCGGCGCGCAGCAGGCCGTAGTCGACCGCCCACGCGTCGACGCCGACGCTCCGCAGGCCCGGCTCTGACCGGGCCACGGCGCTGAGGCCCTCCAGCACGCTGGAGTAGAGGCCGGTCAGATCCCAGTGCAGCGCCGAGCGCTCGCCCTCCCACACGCGGACGGGCGTGTTGAGGAAGCGCGCGGCCTCAGTGAGCTCCAGCGTGTTCGCGCCGACGCGGGCGTGCATCACCCGGCCGCTGGTCGCGCCGAGGTCGACCGCGGCGACCGCGCCGGCCGACGCCCCCGATGCCGCCCCCGCCCCGCTCATCGCACGGCCTTGTTCATCGGAGGAAGGCCGCCGCGACGCCCGCGTCGACGGGGATGTGGAGTCCGGTGGTGTGGTCGAGGTCGCTGCTGCACAGCACGAACACGGCGTTGGCGACGTGCTCCGGGAGCACCTCACGCTTCAGCAGCGTGCGCTGGGCGTAGTACTTGCCCAGCTCCTCCTCCGGCACGCCGTAGACCGCGGCGCGCTTGGCGCCCCAGCCGCCGGCGAAGATGCCGGACCCGCGCACGACGCCGTCGGGGTTGATGCCGTTGACGCGGATGCCGTGGTCGCCGAGCTCCGCCGCCAGCAGGCGCACCTGGTGGGCCTGGTCGGCCTTGGTCGCGGAGTAGGCGATGTTGTTCGGCCCGGCGAAGATCGAGTTCTTCGAGGAGATGTAGACGATGTCGCCACCGAGCTTCTGGTCGATCAGGACCTTCGCGGCGGCGCGCGAGACGAGGAACGAGCCCTTCGCCATGACGTCGTGCTGGAGGTCCCAGTCGGCGGTCGTGGTCTCCAGCAGCGGCTTGGAGATGGAGAGGCCGGCGTTGTTGACGACGAGGTCGAGGCCGCCGAAGGCGAGCAGCGCATCCTGGATCGCCGCGTCGATCGCCTTCTCGTCGGTCACGTTCGCGACGACGCCGAGCGCGACATCAGAGTTTCCGATCTCGGCCGCCGCAGCCTGCGCCTTCTCCAGCTCCAGGTCGGCGATGACGACGCACGCGCCTTCCGCCGCGAGCCGGGTGGCGATGGCCTTGCCGATCCCGGAGGCCGCGCCGGTGACGAGCGCGATGCGGCCCGCGAGCGGCTTGGGCTTCGGCATCCGCTGGAGCTTGGCCTCCTCGAGCGCCCAGTACTCGATGCGGAACTTCTCCGCCTCGTCGATGGGAGCGTAGGTGGAGAGCGCCTCGGCGCCGCGCATCACGTTGATCGCATTGACGTAGAACTCGCCCGCGACGCGGGCCGTCTGCTTGTTCGCCCCGTAGGAGAACATCCCGACGCCCGGGATGAGCACGATCGCCGGGTCCGCGCCGCGGATCGCAGGCGAGTCGGGCGTCGCGTGCCGGTCGTAGTAGGCCTGGTAGTCGGCGCGGTATTGCTCGTGCAGTTCCTCCAGGCGCGCCACCGAATCCTCGATGGACGCGTCGGCCGGGAGGTCGAGGACGAGCGGCTTGACCTTGGTGCGGAGGAAGTGGTCGGGGCACGACGTGCCGAGAGCGGCGAGGCGCGGGTGCTCGGCGGACGCGAGGAAGTCGAGCACGACCTCCGCGTCGGTGAAGTGCCCGACCTGCACGCGGTCGGTGGAGGCGATGGCCCGCAGGTGGGGCGCGAGCGCGGCGGCCTTGGCGCGGCGCTCGGCCTCCGGCAGCGGCTCGTAGCCGGGCAGCGTGGCGCCGAACGGTTCGGGACGGCCGTTGGCCTCGATGTAGTCGGCGGCGGTCTGGATGATCCACAGCGAGTTGGCCTCGGCCTCCTCGCTGGTGTCGCCCCATGCGGTGATGCCGTGCCCGCCGAGGACGGTGCCGATCGCGTCCGGGTTCGCCGCCTTGATCGCGGCGATGTCGAGGCCGAGCTGGAAGCCGGGGCGACGCCACGGCACCCAGACGACGCGGCCGCCGAACACCTTCTCGGTCAGCGCCTCCCCGTCGGCGGCGGTCGCGATCGCGATGCCGGAGTCGGGGTGCAGGTGGTCGACGTGGGCGGCATCCACGAGGCCGTGCATGGCCGTGTCGATCGAGGGTGCCGCGCCGCCCTTTCCGTGCAACGTGAAGTCGAACGCGGCGACCATCTCGTCCTCGCGGTCCACGCCGGGGTAGACGTTCTGGAGGGCGCGCAGCCGGTCGAGCCTCAGGACCGCGAGGCCCTGCTCTTTCAGCGTGCCGAGGTCGCCGCCCGAGCCCTTGACCCACAGCAGCTCGACCGGCTCACCGGTCACCGGGTCGGTCTCGGTGCCCTTGGCGGACGTGTTGCCGCCGGCGTAGTTCGTGTTCTTCGGGTCGGCGCCGAGGCGGTTCGACCGGGCCAGGAGGGCCGCGACGGTCTCGTTCGTCATTCTGCGTGGTTCCTTCTGCGATGGTGTCTGCGAGTCGATGCGTGCGAGTGGATACTGCGGGAGGCGGGCGACTCAGGCACCCCAGCCGGCCTGGGTGCCGCCGACGCGCTCGGTCTCGATCTTCTGCTGGTAGCCGGAGGCCTTGTACGCGGCCATCGGGTCGGCCGGGAGGCCGCGTGAGGTGCGGTAGTCGGCCAGGTCGGCGCGCACGTCCGTGTTGAAAGCATCCATGAACACGGTGTTCGCGGCCAGCACGTCGCCGGCGGCTTGCGCGGCGGCGAGCGCCTCGGTGTCGACCAGGAGCGCCTTGGCGGTGGCCTCCTGCACGTTGAGCACCGAGCGGATCTGGCCGGGGATCTTCGCCTCCAGGTTGTGGCACTGGTCGAGCATGAAGGCCACATCGGGGTTGGCGTAGCCGCCGCCGCGGATGACCTCGAACACGATCCGGAAGAGCTGGAACGGGTCGGCCGCGCCCACGATCAGGTCGTCATCGGCGTAGAAGCGGCTGTTGAAGTCGAACGAGCCGAGCTTGCCGAGGCGCAGGAGTTGCATCACGATGAACTCGATGTTCGTCCCCGGCGCGTGGTGGCCGGTGTCCAGGCACACCATCGCCCGCTCGCCCAGCGCTGCGGTCTGGACGTAGCTGGTGCCCCAGTCCGGAACGTCGGTGTGGTAGAACGACGGCTCGAAGAACTTGTACTCCAGCACCAGCCGCTGGCCCTCGCCGATCCGCTCGTAGATCTTCGCAAGCGAGTCGGCCAGGCGGTCCTGGCGGGCGCGCATGGAGTCCTGGCCCGGGTAGTTCGTCCCGTCCGCCAGCCAGATCTTCAGGTCGCGCGACCCGGTCTCGTTCATGATGTCGATGCACTCGAAGTGGTGGTCGATCGCCTTCTGACGGATCCGGTCGTCCCAGTGGGTGACCGACCCGAACTTGTAGTCGTCGTCCTGGAACGTGTTCGAGTTGACCGTGCCGAGCTCCACCCCGTGGTCCTGGGCGTGCTTGCGGAGGTCGGCGTAGGAGTCCACCTTGTCCCACGGGATGTGGAGGGCGACCGTCGGCGCGAGGCCGGTGTGCTTGTGCACCTGCGCCGCGTCCGAGATCTTCTCGAACGGGTCGCGCGCCGTCCCCAGAGTGCCGAACACCCGGAAGCGCGTTCCCGAGTTGCCGAACGCCCAGCTCGGGAGCTCGATGGCCTGCAGCGCGAGCTGCGAGCGGATGTCGTCGGTGAGGGTCATGGTCTCCCTTTCGTGGATGTCACAGGATGCTCGTGGGCGTGGGACGCCGTCTACTGAAGATGGAAGTACTCGGTCAGCCGCTTCATCGTGCTGTCCGGAGCCGTCTCCTCCGCGAAGAAGCCGGCCATCGTGGCCTGCCAGCGCGCATTGACCTCGCGCTCGTTCATCGCAGCGATCGCGCCCTCGAAGTCGTCGGTCTCCAGGTACCCGACGACGAGCGCTTCCTCCTGGTCGACGAAGAGGGAGTAGTTCGACCAGCCGGTTTCGCGGAGTGCGTCGAGCATCTCCGGCCAGACGGTCTCGTGCGCGGCCAGGTACTCGGCGACCCGCTCCGGCTTCAGCCGCATCGTGAAGCACACCCGTTCCACGTCAACTCCCTTGTCGTCTGTGTTCTCGTCGTTGATCTCATGTTGTGAATCGATTCAAGCTGAATCGATTCAAAGCATAACTACGTCCGGGGCTGATTGCGGGATCCTCCGTCGCAGGCTCCCTCGGCGCTGGGGTCGCGGCATCGCTCCGCGCTGCCCCTGAGCTCCACCGCGCGGTCGCAGGCTCCCTCGGGGCTGGGGTCGCGGCATCGCTCCGCGCTGCCCTTGAGCTCCACCGCCCATGCGGCGCGGCGCCGAGCAGAGACGCTCGCGCCGCATGGTCGATCACTCCTCGTCCGTCCGGCGTCAGCGCACGGCGCCCACGGACGAGGGAACCTCCGCGGTGACCGACACCGGTCCACCGCTCAGCGGCTGGTCCTCACGGCCGGGCAGCCGCAGGATGCCGTCGACCCCGTCCGGGAGTTCGGCGTCGACCGTGAGCAGGTCGCCGTCGAGGCTCCAGCGCACCGACACCCGGCCGTGCCGGGTCTCCAGCGACGTGGCCGCCTCGGTCAGCCCGCCGCCGGGCTGCGGGGCGATCAGCACCGACGCGTAGCCCGGCTTCAACGGAGCCAGACCACCCACCACGCGGTGCATCCAATCCGCGACAGCGCCGAGGGCGTAGTGGTTGAACGAGGTCATCTCGCCCGGGTTGATGGTGCCGTCCGGCAGCATCGAGTCCCACCGCTCCCACACCGTTGTCGCACCCATCGTCACCGGGTACAGCCAGGACGGGCACTCCTTCTCCAGCAGCAGCCGGTACGCGACATCGGTGTGCCCGGTCTGCGTCAGCGCGTCCGCGATGAACGGCGTGCCCGCGAACCCGGTGGAGATGCGGTAACCCGCATCCGCCGCGAGCTCGGCCAGCCGGTCCCCGGCGAACTCCACATCAGCCGGCTCCAAGAGCCCGAACACGATCGCCAGCGAGTAGACCGTCGTGCAGTCACTCATCACCACGCCACCCGAGACGTACTCGCGGTTGAAGGCTGCGCGCAGCTCGGCGGCGTGCGCCTCGAACTCCGCCTGCTCCGCCGTCCGGCCGAGCAGCGCGGCGGTGTCGGCGAGGATCCGCGCCGACCGGTACGCGCACGCTGTGGCCACCACACCCTTGTCGGCCTTCGCCTTCGCCGGGTCCTCCGGCGGCGCGTCCAGGTCGAGCCAGTCGCCGAACTGGAAGTTGCCGTCCCAGACGCCTGCAGGCGAGAGCAGGGACTTCACGCGGCGCACGTGCGAGGCCATCGAGTCGAACTGGCGCTCCAGCACCGCGGTGTCGCCGTACGCCTCGTAGAGATCCCACGGCACCCAGACCGCGGCGTCGCTCCAGAGAGCGGTCGTGTCCGGCTTGCCGAAGTCCTCCGGATGCGGCATGTACTTGAGCACATCCGGGATGACGAAGCCGACGATCCCCTCGTTGTGCTGCTGCTCCAGGTCGAGGTCCACCAACCAGTCGGAGAGGAAGGCGTCCACGTCGTACAGGTAGGCGGCGGTCGGCGCGAACGCGGCGATGTCGCCGGTCCAGCCGAGGCGCTCGTCGCGCTGCGGGCAGTCGGTGGGCACATCCACGAAGTTGCCGCGCATCCCCCACACCACGTTCTCGTGGAACTGGTTCAGCAGCGGATCCGAGCTGGAGAACTCCCCGATGCGGGTCAGCTCGGAGCCGACCGCGATCGCGGTCAGGTCCTCCGCCTTCAACTCGCCCGGCCAGCCGGTGACCTCGGCGTAGCGGAAGCCGTGGAAGGTGAAAGTCGGCTCGAAGACGTCCACGCCTCCACTGAGGATGTACCGGTCGGTCGCCTGCGCCGTCCGCAGCGGACGCACGCCCAGCTCACCATGCTCCAGCACCTCCGCATGCCGGATCGTCACCTCGGACCCGGCCGGACCCTGCACACGCACCTTGATCCAGCCGACCAGGTTCTGCCCGAAGTCGACCAGCGTCTTGCCCGACGGGGAAGTGCTGATCTCCTGCACCGGCAGGGTCGCCCAGCGCTTCACCGACGGGCCGATATACGGCTCCAGCTTCGCGGTGTCGAACTCGATCGCGTGCGTGCCCGTCCACCCCTCGCCGACGAAGCCCGGCAGCTTCCAGGCGTCGTCGCGGCGGCGGGCGTCGATCGTCTGACCGTCGTAGAGGTCGTTGGCGAGCACCCCACTCGGGCCGCTCGCCCAGGCGTCGTCGGTGACGACGAGCTGGGTGCTGCCGTCCGCGAACTCCACCTCCAACTGGGCGAACGCGCCCTGGGCGTCGCCGTACCAGGAGCCGCCTCCCGACCAGCCGAGGCGGCCGCCGAACCAGCCCTTGCCGAGGGCGAGGCCGAGCACGGTGCCGGTTTCGGAAGAACTCGCCTCGACCAGCGCGGTGACGTCATAGGTCGCGTAGCGCAGGCGCCACTCGTAGCTGCTCCAGCCGGGCGTGAGCACGTCGTCCGAGACGGGACGGCCGTTCAACCAGGCCTCCACCACCCCCTGGGCGGTGAGCGTGAGGGTCGCGCGGGCGACGGCGCCGTGGCCGTCCTCCAGCGCGAACTCCCTGCGCAGCAGCGGTGCTCCGTCGAAGGCTTCGTCGGCGGCGATCATCTGGGCGTGCCAAGTCATGTTTGTCGTGTCTCCGGTTTCGTTCGGTGTTCGTTGTTCGCGTGTTCGTCGTGTTCGGCGGTGGAGGCCGTCAGCCCTTGACCGCGCCGCTCGTCATGCCGGCGACGATCTGCCGGTTGAAGAAGATGTAGGCGACCAGCGGCGGAATGGTGATGAGCAGGATGTCCATGAAGAGCAGGTTGTAGAAGCTCAGGTTCTGCCCCGCGAAGGTGTAGAGCGTGGTCTGCACGGTCGCGTTGTCGGAGCCCGGAAGGAAGTACAGCGGTCCGGCGAAGTCGTTGAAGACGAACACCGACTGCACCACGATCACGGTCACGATGACCGGTCGCAGCAACGGCAGGATCACCTGGAAGAACAGCCGCACCCGGCCCGCGCCGTCCAGCACCGCGGCCTCGTCGAGCTCCTTCGGCACCGTGTTGAAGAAGGCGCGGAAGAGCAGGATGCAGAAGGACAGCCCGAAGGTGGTCTCGATCAGGATCATGCCCGGCATCGTCTTGTAGAGCCCGGTGCCCTGGAGGACCCAGATGGTCGGCACCACCGCCGGCGGCACGATCAGCCCGGCGAGCACGAAGAAGTTGACCACCGGCCCCCACTTGCTGCGCTTGCGGGCCAGGATGTAGCCGGCCATCGCCGACAGCACCACCATGAGCGCCACCGAGCCGACGGTGAGGACGAACGAGTTGAGGAACGCCCGCCAGATCAGTCCGTCGCCGCTCTGCAGCACCGCGATCAGGTTCGGGAAGAACGACCACTCCTTGGGCCAGGTGAAGGCGAGGCTGGAGGCGTCGTCCGGGGTCTTCGACGCCTGCAGCACCACGAAGGCGAACGGGACGAGGAAGACGACGACGGAGACGAGGATCGCGACGACGCCGACGACCCAGGCGCGGACCTTCGTGCGGGTCACAGTTCCACCTGCTTTCTGTTCAGGACGTACGACAGCGGCACCATGATCAGCGTCACTAGGAGGAAGAGGACGACGTTGCCGGCGGTGGACAGGCCGTAGAACCCGGCCTGGTACTGCTTGTAGATCACCGACGCGAGCACGTCGCTGGTGAAGCCGGGGCCGCCTCCGGTGGTCGCCCAGATGATGTCGAAGGAGCGCAGGCCGCCGATCAGCGACAGGATGATGACCGTCGCCGTCGCGCCGCGCGAGAGCGGGATCGTGATGCGGCGCAGGATGTTCCACGACCCGGCGCCGTCGATCCTCGCCGCCTCGTAGTACTCGTTCGGGATGGCGACGATGCCGGCCATGAAGATCAGCGTCGCGATACCGACGCCCTTCCAGATGTCGACGCCGGCGATCGTGTAGAGCGCCAGATTGGGGTCGGTGAACCAGCCCGGCTGCGGGAGGCCGAAGAAGCCGAGCACCGCGTTGACCATGCCGTGGAACGGATCCAGCAGCGACTTCCACAGGATGCCGACGCCGATCGTGGACAGCAGCACCGGGAAGAACACGACCGCCCGCAGGTAGCCGCGCCCGACGACCGGGGAGGTCAGCAGCAGCGCGAGCAGGAACCCGAGGATCACCTTCACGCCCGAGGTCAGCACCGCGTAGATGAGGGTGTGGATGAAGCTGGTGTACAGCTGCGGGTCCTGGAAGAACTGCACATAGTTCGCGAACCCGATGAACTGGGAGTCGAACAACGACCAGCGGGTCAGCGAGAAGTAGAAGGACGAGACCGTCGGGATCGCGAAGAAGATCACGTAGAGGACGATCGCGGGGATGAAGAACCAGGTCGGATAGTGCGAGCGCATCCGTGACTTCCGTGGTCTGTTCTTCGCCGAGGCCCCCACCTCGGTGATGATGTCGGCCGCCTGGGTGGCGGTCGCGGGGCTTGCCGTCGACATTGTCTGCTCCTCGTCGAGTCTTCTGGGGTGTGTGGTGCCCGGGCCGGCGCCGCAGCGCCGGCCCGGACGGGCTCACCAGCCCTTGATACCGAGCTGCTGGGCCTGGGCCTTCACATCCTGGTCGTACAGGGCGGCGCCCTGGGTGCCGGAGGAGATACCCGAGCCGACCTGGATCAGGATCTTCTCCAGGTTCGGGCCCTTGATCGGGGACAGGAACTCGAGCGCGAGGCCCGTCTTCTTGTCGTCCTGGTACTTGAGCTCGTCCTTGACCAGCGCGGGCGCACTGTCCGGGACCTTGCAGGTGCTGATCGCGAACGGGCCGGCGGGGTGCCCGCGCTGTTCTGGATGTCGCAGCCCGTGGGCGAGTTGATGAACGCGACCAGCTTCTTGGCGGCGGCCAGCTTGTCGCCGGTGGTGGTCTTCGGGATGTACGCGCCGCCCGGCTCCCACACTGTCGCGTGCGGCTCACCCGAGTCGCTCGGGATCGCGAAGTAGCCGATGTCGTTGATCTGGTCCGGGTTGGACTGCAGCACGTTGCTGATCACGGTGGTGATCATCGGGTACTGCGCGCCTTCGCCGGTCGCCAGCATCTTCAGGGCGTTGACGTTGGTGAGGGACGCGTAGTCCTTGTTCATCAGGCCCTTGTCGAAGACCTCCTGCGTGTGCGCGAAGCCTTCGAGCGCCGGCTGCTTGGAGTACTTCGCGTTCGGCTTGTTCGCCGTGTAGTCGTCCGCCCACTTCGGGTCGGCCGCGTTCACGTTGGCGAAGTCGCCGAGCACGAAGAGCTGGCTGGTCCAGGTGTCGCCGTAGGACTGGATCACCGGGACGATGCCGGCGGCCTTGATCTTCTCGCTGTTGCTGATGAACTCGTTCCAGGTGGTGGGCACCGACAGGCCGAGCTTCTCGTAGACCTTCTTGTTGTACATGATGCCGCCGTCGAACGTCGTGCCGGTCGGGGCGCCGTACGTGCCCTTCGAGGTGCTGACGGTCTTCTTGAAGTCGTCGGTGATCTCCTTCACCCACGCCTCATCGGTGAGCGGCTGGAGCTGGGTGTCGGGGTGCAGCGCCTGGAACAGCGAGCCCGAGTTGTACAGGAACACGTCGTTCATGTCCCCGGTGGAGAGGCGCGTCTTGATCAGGTTGTCGCCGTCGGTGCCCGCCGGGCGGGTCTCGACCTTGACGGTGACCTTGGGGTTGGCCTTGTGGAAAGCCGTCGAGAGGTCGTTCGCGAACTTGGTGCTGGCCGGGTCGTTGCCCGCGGCGAGCAGCGAGATGGTCACCGGGCCGTTCGAGTTTCCGCCCGACGAGCTGCAGCCTGCGAGGGCGAGCGCCGCGATGGCGATCCCGCCGAGCGTGGCGACGACCTTTGTCGTCGTCCTGCGAGAGAACATCAAATACCTCCTTGTATTCGGGACGCTTCCGCCCCTGGGTGTTCGGGGTGTTTTGAAACGCTTCACATGAAGATAAGTCCTCGGGGGTGATGCCGTCAAGAACCAATTGTGTCGATTCAGTAACGGGACGAAAATCGGTCGCTGAATCGTTCGTTCAAGGTGAACTGAGATGAGGTCGGCGGTTAGAATAATTGATTGACCGGGTATTTTTTATCAGCTACCATCGGTCGGTTTGTCTCCGTAGGTCGACGGATTGAATTATTGTTTCGATTCAACCCGCGCATCCGTTACGATGACCGGCGAGAGGGGAATCAGTATGGCTTCCGCAAGCGTCAAGGACGTCGCAGCACTGGCGCAGGTGTCCGTGGGCACCGTGTCCAATGTGCTCAACCGGCCCGAGATCGTGTCCGCCGAGACGGTCGAACGGGTCCACCTCGCGATGGAGAAGCTCTCCTATGTGCGCAACGAGGCCGCCCGCCAGCTCCGCCTCGGGCACAGTCAGGCGATCGGGCTGATCAGCCTCAGCGGCGCCAACCCGTTCTTCACCGACGTGGCCACGGCCGCCGAGAACGCGGCGGCGGACGCCGGCTACTCGGTGATCGTCGGCAACAGCACCGAGCGCCAGGACCGCGAGTCCGGCTACCTCAACCTGTTCGAGGAGCTCCGGGTGCGTGGCGTGCTGCTCGCCCCGGTCGGCGACGCGGCAGCACGGCTGCGGCGGATGCGCGACCGCGGCATCCCCGCCGTGCTGGTCGACCGGGTCAGCAGCGACAGCACCTTCAGCTCGGTGTCGGTGGACGATGTCGCCGGCGGCGCGATGGCAGCGACGCATCTCATCGAGACCGGCCGTACGCGCATCGCATTCGTCGGCGGCCCGATGGCGATCCAGCAGGTCGCCGACCGACTCGCCGGCGCCCGGTCTGTCGTCGAACGGCATCCCGGCGTGACCCTGGAGGTCGTGGACGTGGCTGCGCTCAACGTCCTGGAGGGCCGCCGTGCCGGCCAGGCCATCGCCGATCGCGCCCCCGGAGACCGCCCCGACGCGGTCTTCGCCGCCAACGACCTGCTCGCGATCGGCCTGCTGCAGACGCTCGTCGTCGACGGCACGCTCGCTGTCCCGCACGACATCGCGCTGATCGGCTACGACGACATCCAGTTCGCCGGCGCCTCGGTCGTGCCGCTCACGTCCATCCGCCAGCCCAGCCATCTGATCGGCGAGACGGCCGTGCAGATCCTGCTGGAGGAGGCGGACGACCCCGAGCTGGAGCCGCGACGGGTGCTGTACCAGCCCGAGCTCGTGATCCGGGCGAGCACCGAGCCCCGCTGACCGCGACGTCACACGATTCCGCCCGAATGTCGCGAATCGGGCAGGCATACGCCTCATTCGGGCCGAATCCTTCGGTCGAACGCGTGGACAATGGCGGTATGGACTCGTCGCCCACCGACCCGCACGCGCTCGCACGGCGCGCCCTCCTCCTGGCCGCGGACGGCGGCCGCGCGCTCGTGGGGATCGCCGGCAGTCCCGGCTCCGGCAAGACGACGCTCGCCCGCGCTGTGGTGGACGCGGCGAACGAGCAGGCCGGCGAGCCCGTCACCGCGTACCTCCCGATGGACGGCTTCCATCTCGCCGACGCCACCCTGGAGGCGCTCGGCCGCCACGACCGCAAGGGCGCGATCGACACCTTCGACGGCTGGGGCTTCGTGGCGCTGCTGGAGCGCGTCCTCGCCGAGCCCGACCACCCCGTCTACGCGCCGGCCTTCGACCGCGCGGTCGGCGAGCCCATCGCCGGGAGCCTGGCCGTCCTGCCGGGCACGCGGCTGATCGTGGTGGAAGGCAACTACCTGCTGGCGCCGTCCGACCCGTGGTCGCGCATCCAAGCCCTGCTGGCCGAGTCGTGGTTCGTCGCGACGCCCGAGGAGGAGCGGGTGCGCCGGCTCGTCGACCGACACACCCGCCACGGCCGCACCCCAGAAGCCGCGCTCGCCTGGGCCCGCGACGTCGACGGCGCCAATGCCCGCCTCATCGAACCGACCGCGGCGAGCGCGACACTGATCGTGGACGGCGGACTCCCAGTCGGGGCTGCTTAGGCTGAGAGCATGACCGACACTTTCGACACCGTCACGATGTTCGGCGCGGACTGGTGCCGCGACTGCATCCGCTCCAAGGCCCTCCTCGACCGCCTCGGCGCCGACTACGAGTACATCGACCTCGTCGCCCAGCCTGAGCAGGCCGACCGCGCCCAGGCGATCAGCGGGCGGACGAACATCCCGGTGATCGTGTTCCCGGACGGGCGCCACCTCGTGGAGCCGAGCGACGCGGAGCTGCAGGCGGCGCTGGCGGTCTAGCCCGCCAGCACCACCAACTCCCGCGTCGACCGCGTCATCGCGACGTACCGGTCGACCGCCCCCTCGATCCCGCCCCCGAACCCGTCCGGGTCGAGCAGCACCACCAGGTCGAACTCCAGCCCTTTCGACTGCGCGGGAGTGAGGACGCGGAGGCGGTCGGAGGGCGACGCCCAGCGCGGCTCCCCCTGCACTGCTATCACCCCTCCGATCCCGACCGGATTCGCCGACAGCCATTCCGCCACGATCCCGTCCAGCTCGTCCCGCCGCCCGCGGACGACGGGCAGCCCGCTGCTGCGGACCGAGGTCGGCACGTTCGCGTCCGGGATGGCCGCCAGGATCACCGGCGCGGCCTCCGCCATGATCTCCTCGGGCGTGCGGTAGTTCACGGTCAGGGTGGAGACGCGAACCTCCGGGATGCCCGCCGTCGCCAGCCGCCCGGCCCACGAGTCCGTGAACCCGTGCCGCGCCTGCGCCCGGTCCCCCACGATCGTGAAGCTGCGTGACGGGCAGCGCCGCAGCAGCATCCGCCACTCGGCGTCGGTGAGCTCCTGCGCCTCGTCCACGACGATGTGCGCGAACGGCCCGGCCAGCAGATCCGGGTCGAGGCTCGGGAGGGCGGCCTCGTCGATCAGGGAGCGTTGCGCGTCCTCCACCTTCAGCATCGTGACCAGTCCTTCGCCGTCGTCGGCGGCGATCAGGTCGTCCACCACCCGGTTGCGGCCCTCGCGCTCGAAGGCGAGCACGGCCTCCCGCTCGCGCGCCACCCGGTTCGCCGCCGGGTCGCCGATGCGTTGCCGCGCGGCGTCGAGCAGCGGGAGGTCGGACAGGGTCCACGCACGGGGTTCCGAGCGCTGCAGCGCTCGCACCTCGTCGTCGGTCAGCCACGGCGCGCAGGCGCGCAGGTAGGCGGGCACCGAGAACAGGTCGCCGAGCACGCCCGCCGGGTCGAGCAGCGGCCACGCCCGGGTGAAGGCCGCCCGCAGCGCCTCGTTCTGCGTGAGCTGACGGCGCAGCGCAGCGGCCGGGATCGCGTCGGCCGCCTTCGCCTCCAGGATCGTCAACAGCTCCTCCCACACCTCGTCGCGCGCCTCGTCGTGCGGGACGCCCGCGCCGGCCGCGTCGAATGCGTCCGCCCAGTCGTCGGGCGTCAGGGGAGGTCGGCCCACTCGGTCTCGACCACCATCCCGCGCGACGGCGGCACCTCGTGGTAGCGGACGGCGCGCTCGACCGCCGTCACCATCGCGGCCGACGCCTTGAGCCGGGCGACCGCCTCGTCGGACTCGGGCTCTGCGGACGCGCCCTCCGGCAGCAGATCGCGCAGCGTGCAGAGCTGCACGCCCTCCTCGCCGAGACTCGGCAGCACGTCCGCTACGTAGGCGAGGTAGGCAGGGCTCGGCCCCACGAACAGCACGCCGCCGTGCCCGTGCGACAGCCGCGGGTCGGCGTACAGCAGGTACGCGGCGCGGTGCAGCGCGACCACCGTCTTCCCGGTGCCCGGACCGCCGTCGACCACGAGCGCGCCGCGCGAGCCGTCCCGGATGATGGCGTCCTGGTCGGCCTGGATGGTCGCCAGCACGTCCCGCATCCGCGCCGTCCGGCTCGCGCCGAGGCTCGCGATGAAGGCGGACTGGTCGTCCAGCGCCGCCCGCTCGGTGGCGTCGTCCCAGGCATCGGCCGCGAACACCTCATCCCAGTAGTCGGTCACCCGACCCTTCGCCCAGCGGTAGCGTCGACGGCTGACCAGCCCCATCGGGTCCGCGAGCGTCGCGCCGAAGAACGGCTCGGCCGCGGGCGACCGCCAGTCGACGAGCAACTTCTCGCCGTCGCCGCCGGTGAGCCCGAAGCGGCCGATGTAGACGGTCTCCCCCACGTCGCTGACCATCCGCCCGAGGCACACGTCGATCCCGAACCGTCCGAGCGCGCGCAGCCGGGCGCTCAGCCGCCGGACCTCGGTGTCCCGGTCGAGTGCCTTCTGGCCGTGGCCACCGGGCGCGCGGAGCTCGGCGGCGAGCCGGTCGGACAGCTCGGCGAGGGTCCACCGGAGCGTTTCGTCTATGGCCGCGAAGTGCTGTTCGTCGGCGGCGATGAGGGAAGGAGCGGACTTGGCGTGGAGGTTCTCGGGCAGGGCGAAGGCAGGGGAAATCGCAGTCACGATCGACGATTCTGCGCCCTGACCGGGGCCTTGCCGCAAGCCCCCTGCCCTCCCGTATCCTGGAAATGCGGGGGAAACGTCAGGCGAGGCGCGCGGGGGCGCCGTGACCGGGGCAGACGAGCCGCGGGGCTGAGGCGGCGATGGCGACACGCGTCGCTTCCGCGGCCGCCCGGTCGCTGATCAGGAAGCCGGGGAAGTGCACCAGCCTCCCGCCGGAGACCCGGGCGGCGTCGCCGATGAACGCCACCCCTCGCCAGCGGACCAGGTGATGGCCGGGGGTGTGACCCGGTGCCGGGACAGCGACGACCGATGGCGCGACCTCGGTCTCGACATCGTCAGGGAGCTCGCTCAGGTCGGGGAGTTCGGCGCGGCCCAGCCACCCGCTGCGGAACATCGCGCGGCGCATCCGGGTGGGCGCCACGCTCTCGCCGCGGAGGATCCGCACGTCCGCGGCGCCCAGCCACACCCGCGCGCCCGTGGCCCGCTGCACGGCTGCGGCAGCGCCGACGTGGTCGGGGTCGTAGTGGGTGAGCACGACGTCGGTGAGCGCCGGGATGCGCGCGGCCGCGAGTTCCGCGACCACGCGCTCCGCCCCCGAGCGCAGCCCGGTGTCGACGAGCACCGAGCGGTCGGCCTCCTCGATCAGGTAGGCGTTGCCGGCACGGGCGGACTGCAGTTGGTGGACTCCGGGAATGACCTCGCGCATGAGTGGGATGCTAGTCGGCGGGCATCCCGCGATCCATCACCCCAGCCGCACAATCCCATCCACATCTCCTGTTGGACTTCTCGCCGGTTCCGGCGGAGGCTGGCGCCATGACAGACATGCAGTACACGCAGCTCGGCCGTTCCGGACTGAAGGTGTCGCGCCTCGTGCTCGGCACGATGAACTTCGGGCCGGAGACGACGCCCGAGGACTCGTACGGGATCATGGACGCCGCCCACGCGGCGGGCATCAACTACTTCGACACGGCGAACGTCTACGGCCGCAGCAAGGGCCACGGCGCGACCGAGGCGATCATCGGCGACTGGTTCGCACAGGGCGACGGGCGGCGCGAGCGGACCGTCCTCGCCACCAAGCTCTACGGCGCGATGGGCGACTGGCCCAATGAGGGCAAGCTGTCCGCCCTGAACATCCGCCGCGCACTCGACGCCAGCCTGAAGCGACTGCAGACCGACTACATCGACATCTACCAGTTCCACCATGTGGACAGGGACACCCCGTGGGACGAGATCTGGCAGGCGATCGACGTCGCGATCACCCAGGGCAAGATCCTCTACGCCGGTTCGAGCAACTTCGCCGGCTGGCACATCGCGACGGCGCAGGCGGAGGCCCGGTCTCGCGGCAGCCTCGGCCTGGTGAGCGAGCAGTCCATCTACAACCTCCTCACCCGCCAGGTGGAGCTGGAGGTCCTCCCTGCCGCCCAGGCGAACGGGGTCGGCGTGATCGCGTGGTCCCCGCTGCACGGCGGCCTGCTCGGCGGCGTCCTGCGCAAGCAGAACGAGGGCCGGCGCCGCCTGGAGGGCCGCGCGGCCGAGACGCTCGCCACCCACCGCGAGGCGATCGAGGCCTACGAGTCGTTCGCCGCCGACCTCGGCCACGAGCCCGGCGACGTCGCGCTCGCCTGGCTGCTCACCCGCCCCGGCGTGACCGGCCCGATCATCGGCCCGCGCACCCGCGAGCAGCTCGACGCCGGCATCCGCGCGCTCGACGTCCAGCTCGACGATGCGGCGCTGGCCCGCCTGGACGAGATCTTCCCCGGGCACAAGACGGCGCCCGAGCACTACGCCTGGTAGCCCATCCCGCCCCGCCCACGTTTCGAACACGCAAGGAGAACGAATGAAGTACCGCGCACTGGCCGACCTGCAGGTGTCCGCGATCGGCCTCGGCGGAATGCCCATGTCGATCGAGGGCCGCCCCGACCGGTCCCGCTCGATCGCGACCGTGCACGCCGCGCTCGACGCCGGCGTGACCCTGATCGACACAGCCGACGCCTATCACGTGCACGCCGACGAGGTCGGCCACAACGAGGAGCTCATCGCCGAGGCGCTGCGCAGCTGGAGCGGCGACGCCTCCACCGTCCTCGTCGCGACGAAGGGCGGCCACCAGCGGCCCGGCGACGGAAGCTGGACCGTGGACGGCCGTCCGGAGCACATCCGGGAGGCCGCACTGGAGTCGCTGCGCCGCCTCGGCGGCGACGCCCTCGGCCTGTACCAGTTCCACCGGCCGGACCCCGAGGTCCCCTACGCGGACTCCGTGGGAGCCGTCCGCGACCTCCTCGACGAGGGGCTGATCCGCTACGCCGGCATCTCGAATGCGAACCCCGACCAGATCCGCCAGGCGCAGGAGATCCTCGGCGGCCGGCTGGCGTCGGTGCAGAACCAGTTCTCGCCGGCGTTCCGCTCCAGCGAGCCTGAGCTGCGACTGGCCGACGCGCTGGGCATCGCGTTCCTGCCCTGGAGCCCGCTGGGCGGCATCTCGAACGCGAGCGATCTCGGCGACCGCTTCGCGCCGTTCGCCGACATCGCCTCCGCCCGCGGCGTCAGCCCGCAGGTCGTGGCGCTGGCCTGGCACCTCGCGCAGAGCCCGCACGTCATCCCGATCCCCGGCTCGTCGCGTCCGGAGACCATCCTGGACTCCCTCACCGCGGTGGACGTGGAGCTCACGCAGGAGGAGCTGGCGGCGCTGAACGCGGCCTAGCGAGTCCGGGTCGTCAGGCAGGCGTGGAGGCGTCGACTGCGGTCGGCGCCTCCACCCGCGCGAGCTGCCGCAGGAACGCCGCCGCCGCCGGGCTCGGCTCGTCCGACACGGCGACCGCGACCGTCCACTCGGGGACGTCCCCGCTGAGCGCCACCGCCCGAAGCTGTTCCGGCCGCTTGCGCGCGAAGCTCGCCGGGACCACCGCGATGCCGAGGTTGTAGCCCACCAGGTCGAGCAACGGGTGGACGTCGTTGACCTCCATCGCCGCGCGGTAGTCGAAGCCGGCCGCCGCGAATGCACGGCGCGCCAGCGTCTGCGCGGCCCAGCCCTCCTGGAAGCCGACCAGCGGCTCGCCGCGCAGCTCCTCGATCGGGATGCTGTCCTCGGCCGCGAACCGGTGCTCCGGGTGGCAGAGCACGAGCAGCGACTGAGTGGTCAGCGGGCGGAGGCGCACACCGCTCGGGGCGTGGCCGGTGTCGACGACCACGGCGACGTCGGCGCGACCTCCGGCGACGGCCTCGACCAGCTCCTCCGATCCCGAATAGCGCAGCCGGACCTCCACACCGGGGTTCGCCGTGCGGAACGCCGCGAGCTCGGCCGGGAGGTCGACCGATCCGAGGCACGGCTCCGCGCCGATCGTGAGCCGGCCACGCAGCAGCCCGCGGACGGCGGCGACCGCGTTGCGAGCGGCTGCTGCGCTGGCCAGGGTGCGCACCGAGTCCGCGAGCAGCGCCTGGCCGGCCGTCGTCAGCTCGACGCGGCGGGTGCTTCGGATGAAGAGCGACGTGCCCAGCTCCTGCTCCAGCGAGCGGATGGAGGCGGACAGCCCGGACTGGGAGATCTGCAGCAGTTCCGCGGCGCGGGTGAAGTGCCGTTCCTCGGCGACGGTGACGAAGTGCTCGAGCTGGCGAAGTTCCATTCAGCAAGGATACTGGTCAATCGGCTACGTTCCATCGACGCGAGCGGAGGAGGATGCCTCGCCCCCGCGACCTCCCCGCGGGCACAATAGGCGCCATGCGCATCCTGCTCATCGGCGCCGGCGGCGTCGGAAACGCCATCGCGAAGATCGCCGCGCGCCGGTCGTTCTTCGATTCCCTCGTCGTCAGCGACTACGACCTGTCCCGGGCGGAGGCCACGGTTTCCTGGGTCCACGAGCGACACGGCGAGCGCGTCGGCCGCCGCTTCACCGCGACCCGCATCGACGCCTCCGACCCGAGCTCGGTCGCGGCCGTGGCGCGTGAGCACCGCGCCACGCACGTCATGAACGCGGTCGAGCCCTCCTTCGTGGAGTCGATCTTCGCCGGGGCCCTCGCGGCGGGCGCCGACTACCTCGACATGGCGATGAGCCTCTCCCACCCGCACGAGACCGACCCGTACCGCCGTACCGGGGTGAAGCTCGGCGACGCCCAGTTCGCCGAGAACCAGCGCTGGGAGGCCGCCGGCCGCCTCGCCCTCGTCGGCATGGGCGTCGAACCGGGTCTCTCGGATGTGTTCGCGCGCTACGCCGCCGACGAGCTCTTCTCCCACATCGACGAGCTGGGCACGCGCGACGGCGCGAACCTGGTGGTCCGCGACGACGAGGGATCCGAGATCTTCGCTCCGTCGTTCAGCATCTGGACCACGATCGAGGAGTGCCTCAACCCGCCGGTGATCTTCGAGAAGCGACGGCTCGGCGAGGAGGGCGGTGGCTGGTTCACCACCCCGCCGTTCAGCGAGCCGGAGGTCTTCGACTTCCCCGAGGGCATCGGCCCGGTCGAGTGCGTGAACGTCGAGCACGAAGAGGTGCTGCTGATGCCGCGCTGGCTGGACGCCGAACGGGTGACGTTCAAGTACGGGCTCGGCGCGGAGTTCATCGGCGTCCTCAAGACGCTGCACCTGCTCGGGCTGGACTCCGCAGCGCCGCTCCGGGTCCGCAGTGCGGCGGGGCCCGTGGAGGTCGCCCCGCGCGACGTGGTCGCCGCGGCCCTCCCCGACCCGGCCGGCATCGGCCCGCGCATGACCGGCAAGACCTGCGCGGGATTGTGGGTGACCGGCACCGGGAAGGACGGCCTCCCGCGCAGCGTGTACCTGTACCACGTGGCCGACAACGAGTGGACGATGCGCGAGTACGACGCGCAGTGCGTGGTCTGGCAGACCGCGCTCAACCCGGTGATCGCGCTGGAGCTGCTGGCGAGCGGGACGTGGACGGGCGCCGGCGTCCTCGGGCCGGAGGCTTTCCCTGCGCGGCCGTTCCTGGAGCTGATGGAGCGGCCCGAGGCGGAGGGCGGCTACGGCCAGGCCTGGGGGCTGCGGGAGCCCTGACCTCCCGCGCCGCTACAGCCGCAGCACGCTGGGCCGCGGAAGCCCGAGGTCTTCGAGGAGGTCGCCCAGCTTCCGGTCGAGCTCGTAGCCGGCCTGCGTGATCTTGTTGTTGCCGAACCCGCGCAGCGGCGCGCTCGGCTGCTCGACGTTGAGCACGGTGCGGCCCCCGCCCGCGTCGTGCAGCTCGACCCGGATCGGCGTGTAGAGCATCGCGCCCGCGTCGTGCCGGTACATCCGCGCCGCCGTCGCGTAGTCGCCGACGAGGTAGCCCACGCTCGCCGTGTCCACGCCGCCCGCCCGCATGACCGCGCGCGGGTCGCCCGTCCAGAACCGCACGAGGCCGTGCATCGCCGGCCCCTCGAGCATGCGCGTCAACGTCGACCAGTCCGCGCCCTGGTCCAGGAGGCCGCTCTGCAACCTCCGGTCGAGCTCGGGCACCTGCTCCTCGAACGCACGCCGGAGCTGCGCGAACGGCACCTCGGCCTCCAGCTCGATGCGCCGGGCCTCGACGGTGTGGATGCGCTCGGTCGCGCGGTACGTCACGCGACCACGGTGCCGGCCGCGGACGGCACCGCGAACGGCGGGACGCTCACACCCTCGCTCAGCGCCTCGGCCGGGTCGGCGCCGACCGCGAGGATGCGGTTCTCGCCGTCGACGTGCACGACCGTCGGCACGAAGTCCCGCGCCTCGGCGTTGTCGAGCTGAGCGTACGAGATGACGATGACGGTGTCGCCGACCTCCGCCAGGTGGGCGGCCGCGCCGTTCACCCCGATGACGCCGCTGCCGCGCTCGCCCGCGATCAGGTAGGTCTCGAACCGGGACCCGTTGGTCACGTCGACGACGGCGACCTGCTCGCCGGGCAGAAGGTCGGCGGCCTCCATCAGGTCCAGGTCGACGGTCAGCGAGCCGACGTAGTGGAGGTCGGCGTGCGTGACCGTGGCGCGGTGGATCTTCGACTTGAACATGGTTCGCAGCACGGGCGGGTCCCTTCGTGGTCTCCCGTCCATTGTCCCGCTGTTCCAGGAGGCCGCGCTCCGCACGGGAGAATGGAGCGTGCACAACCTCGGACTCCTCTTCGACGTCGACGGCCCGATCGCCAGCCCCGTCACCCGGACCATCGCCATCCGCAGCATCGTCACCGACCTGGTCGCGATGACCGCGGCGGGCGTCCCGATCGCGTTCATCACGGGCCGCTCGGGCGACTTCATCCGCCACCAGGTGGTCGCGCCGCTCTGCGACGCCGGGCTCGAGGAGGCGCTGGAATCGCACGGCGCCCGGATGTTCGGCGTGTTCGAGAAGGGCGGCGCCTGGGCGCCGATCACGGGCGACGGGATGGGCGAGGTCGCGGTCGACGCGTCGGTCGCGCTCCCCGACGCTGCGGTCGACGGCATCCGGTCGCTGGTCCGGGAGCGGTTCGCCGACACGATGTTCTTCGACGAGACGAAGCGCGCGATGATCTCCGTCGAGCAGCGCACCGACGTGGACTCGGAGACGTACCGGGACGCTCAGACCCGCTTCGAGGATGCCGCGTTCGACCTTCTGACCGGCCTCGGCCTCGGCCTCGGCCTGCGCTACGGCGAGCGCGTCGCCCCTGACGCGGCCGGCGACGTCCCGTTCCGGATCGATCCGACGATCATCTCCACCGACATCGAGTCCGTACTGCTCGACAAGGACCGCGGCGCCCAGCGCGCGTTCGACTACTTCGCCGAGCGCGGCCCGCTCCCGCACCGGTGGCGGTCGGTGGGCGACTCCCGCAGCGACTACAAGATGGCGGACTATGTCCACAGCACCGGGCGGGAGGTCGCCCACGTGGACGTGCGGCCGGCCGACGGCGTGCTGGAGCGGCCCTACGAGGTGATCACGATCGGCGACGCCGTGCACGACAGCGCGGGGGCGGAGTTCCTCGCGCACTGGCGGCGGGAACTGGGGTTGGACGAGGAGTAGGTCGCGTCGTCGCCAACGGAGGAGATGGGGCGCGACACGCCGGGTCGTCGCAGTGAACGGAGGAGTTCGCGCGCGAGGGCGGTCGGATGTCCTCCGTTAGCTGCGGGCGCGGGCGGGTCAGGCTGCGCGCCCGCGCACCGTCGCGATCGACTCCGTCATCTCGCGCGCGAGCTCGAGCGCGCCGGCCTCCTCCGCCGCGGCGAGCGCGTCGGCCTGGTCGGTGTCCGCGGCCGTGAACCACGACGCGATGGTGACCCCGTGCCCGGGACGCCGCACGACCTCCACGGTGTCACCCGCGCCGACCGACCCGGCGTGCACGACGGACAGGTACGCGCCGACGCGCCCGGCCTCGGTGAACCGGCGCACCCACTGCGGTTCGCCCATCCGGCGCTGGAACGTCGCGCACGGCGTGCGCGGGCAGGTCACCTCGACCACCAGCTTCTCGCCGATCCGCCAGCGCTCGCCGATCTCGGCGCCGTCGACGTCCAGGCCGAGGGTGCGGAGGTTCTCGCCGAACAACCCGGCCGGGATGGGCCGGCCGAGCTCGGCGGCCCACCACTCGGCGGCCTCCTCGGCGTAGGCGTACAGCGCCTTGGTCGAGCCGCCGTGGTGCTTGCGGTCGGCCTGCACGTCGCCGTAGAGGCCGAGCCCGCGCACCTTGAGCCGCGTCTCGACCGGCTGCTTGTCGATCGCCGTCACGCCGACATTGCCGGCGTCGGGCCGCAGCTGCGCCACGCGGCACACCGCGAGCACCCGCGCTCCCCCATCCCGTTCAGCCATGCCCTCCAGTATGCCGGGCGCCGCGCGTCCCGGCCGCAGCCGCAGCCGCAGCCGCAGCCGACGGAGGAGATCCCGCCGCAGCAGCCCGCGATCTCCTCCGTCGACTGCCGCACGCCGGCGTGTCGCCCGGGATCTCCTCCGTTACCGACGACGAGCCCTAACGCACTCCGCGCATCATCCGCAGCACCCACGGACTCATCACCGCCAGCACGACACCGATCACCACCGCGACAGCGCCGATCACCCCGAAGTACACGCCCTCCGTCGCAGGCGAGTACAGCTTCGCGAGCTGGCCGGACATCGCCGTCCCCAGCGCTACCGAGAGGAAGTACAGCGCCACCATCTGCGCCTGGAATGCGTGCGGCGCCAGCTTGGTCGACGCCGAGAGGCCGACCGGCGAGATCAGCAGCTCCGCGATCGTGAACACGAGCAGGATGCCGACCATCGCGAGCAGCGGCGTGCTGTTCGCCCCGCCGCCGGCCCAGAACAGGAAGAGGAAGAACGCGAGGCCCATCACGACCGTCCCGGCCGCGAACTTCAGCGGAGTCGACGGCTGCCGGTCGCCCCACCTGGTCCAGATCGCCGCGAACACGCCGGACAGGATGATGATGAAGATCGGGTTGATGGACTGCACCCACGAGACCGGGAACTCCCACCCGAACAGCATCCGGTCGAGGCGCTTGTCGGAGTAGATGGTCACCACGGTGAACTGCTGCTGGTAGAGCGACCAGAACGCCGCGCTCGTGATGAAGAGCGGGATGAAGGCCACGATCCGGCTGCGCTCGTCGCCGCTCAGCAGCTTCGAGCTGAGGATGACGACGAAGTACGCGATCGCCGCGACGATGGTGATGCCGATCACCCAGAGGGCGAGATTGATCGCGTTGATGATCCCGGTGAGGACGAGCGCGAGGATGACGATCACCCCGACCACGGCGATCACGATCATCAGCGGGAGCCGCTTCCGCGGCAGCGGGTGCGGCACCTCGCGCGCGAGGTCGGGGAGTCGCTTGCGGCCGAGCGAGTACTGGATGAGGCCGATGGCCATCCCGACCGCGGCGAGCGCGAAGCCCCAGTGGAAGCCGAGCGTGGACTGCAGCAGCCCGGTCAGCAGCGGGCCGAAGAACGCGCCCAGATTGATGCCCAGGTAGAAGAGCGAGAACCCCGCGTCGCGACGGGAGTCGTGCTCGTCGTAGAGCGTCCCGACGATGCGCGTCGCGTTCGCTTTCAGACCTCCGCTGCCGACAGCGACGAACAGGAGGCCGACGATCACGCCGGCGAAGCTGGGCAGCAGGGCGAGCGAGATGTGCCCCGCCATGATCACGACCGCACTCCAGAACAGCACCCGCTCCGACCCGAACAGCCGGTCCGCCAGCCACGCGCCGAGGATCGTGGAGAGGTAGACGGCCCCGCCGTACGCGCCGACGATGCCCGCGGCGGTCGCCTGGTCGATGCCGAGGCCGCCCTTGGCCGCGCCGTAGTAGAGGTAGATGAGGAGGATGCCCTGCATCCCGTAGAAGGAGAACCGCTCCCACATCTCCACGCCGAAGATGTTGGCGAGCGAGCGCGGCTGCCCGAAGAACCCGTGACTCGCGTCGGTCGCGACGGTCGCCATGGCGGCGCCCGCGGGCGTCGATCCCCCGTCGTGGCCGTCGCCTTCGGGACCGTGCGAGTTTCCGGTGTCGGTCATGGCGCCCATGCTGCCACCTGAACGAACAGAGGTGAACGGCAGAGCTGCGAGCACTTTCGGACCGAATGTCGACTCTCACGGTGTCAGAGTCGACATTCGGCACGAAACTCCACCCCTACCTCGCCCCCAACTCCCGCAGCACTGCCTCCAACTGCTCCACCGCCCAGTCCAGGTCTCCCGGCTCGACCACGATCGGTGGCGCCAGCCGAATCGTGGACCCGTGGGTGTCCTTCGCGAGCACCCCGCGCTCCATCAGCAACTCGCACACCTCGCGCCCGGTCGCGAGCGACGGGTCGATGTCGATGCCCGCCCAGAGTCCCGCGCCGCGGACCTCCATGACGCCGTGGCCGATCAGGCGGGCGAGGTCGCCGTGGAGGCGGCGCCCGAGGAGTTCGGCGCGTTCCTGCGGCTCACCGGTGGCCAGCAGCCCCACAACGGCGCGGCCGACCGCAGCGGCCAGCGGGTTGCCTCCGAAGGTCGAACCGTGCTCGCCCGGGTGGATGACGCCCAGCACATCGCGGTTCCCGACCACGGCCGAGACCGGGACGATCCCGCCGCCGAGCGCCTTGCCGAGCAGGTAGAGGTCGGGCACGACCCCGACCAGGTCGCAGGCGAACGTCGCCCCGACCCGCCCGAGCCCCGACTGGATCTCGTCGGCGACCAGGAGCACGCGGCGCTCGTCGCAGAGCGCACGGACCGCGGGCAGGAAGCCGGGAGGCGGGACCACGACACCGGCCTCGCCCTGGATCGGCTCCACCAACACCGCGACCGTGTCCTCGTCGATCGCGTCGGCCACAGCGGACGCATCCCCGTACGGCACGCTTCGGAACCCCGGCGTGTACGGGCCGAACCCGTCGCGCGCGTCGGGGTCGTCCGAGAAGCTGACGATCGTCGTCGTCCTGCCGTGGAAATTGCCCGCCATCACGACGATGTTCGCGCGTCCGTCCGGCACGCCCTTCACCCGGTAGCCCCACGCCCGCGCCACCTTGATCGCGGTCTCTACGGCCTCCGCGCCGGTGTTCATCGGCAGCACCATGTCCTTGCCGGCCAGCGCCGCGAGCTCGGTCGCGAACGGGCCGAGCTGGTCGTTGTGGAACGCGCGGCTGGTGAGCGTGATCCGGTCGAGTTGCGCCCGTGCGGCGTCCAGCAGCAGCGGGTTGGAGTGGCCGAAGTTGACGGCGGAGTACGCGGCCAGGCAGTCCAGGTAGCGGCGGCCGTCGAGGTCGGTCACCCAGGCGCCCTGGCCTTCGGCGATGACGACCGGAAGCGGATGGTAGTTGTGCGCCGCGTGCTCGTCCTCGAGCGCGATCGCCTGCGCCTGGCGCTCCGTCGGGGCCGGGGTGTTCGGGTGGATGCGGTGGGCGACGGTGTCGGCCATGGTCGTCCTCTCTGGGTCGTGCGGCACGTCAGCGTGCCGCCACCGAAGCTGGGAGCTAGTCTCACACGCGGATGTCAGCGATTGGCTGCGTCTTCACGCACGAAATCGCCGCATCTGCTTCCAACTCACAGCATTCGTGCGCGCCAGCGGGCGGATGCGCAATCCGCCTCACCGCCGCGCTCATCCGTTGCGCGATCGCGCACGATTTCGGCGTAACCTCCACCTCCGCGCAACGATTCACCGTATGCTTGCGCCGTGGACAACCTTGATCGCAGCATCCTCGACCTGCTCCGTCAGAACGCACGCGCCGGTTACGGCGACATCGGCGGGGTCGTCGGCCTGTCCGCTTCCGCGGTCAAGCGCCGGGTCGACAAGCTGGTCGCGGACGGCGTCATCCGCGGCTTCACGATCCAAGTGGATCCGGCCATCGACGGGATGAGCACCGAGGCCTACGTCGAGCTGTTCTGCCGCGGCACCGTCTCGCCCGAGGAGCTGCTGCGCATCCTCTCCGCGGTCCCGGAGGTGGTCGACGCGGGCACCGTCACCGGCAGCGCCGACGCGATCGTCCACATCCGCTCGCGCGACATCCCGAGTCTGGAGGCCGCGCTCGAGAAGGTGCGGCTCGCGCCGAACGTCGACCACACCCGCAGCGCGATCGTCCTCTCCCGGCTCATCAACCGCGGCAACGGCTGACGTCGCGGAGGCCGAGCGGACCGACGAGAACGGCGGCATGGACGTGGGCTCGCTCACGTCCACGATGGAGGAAACCTGACGACCGTTCTGCGAGAACATTCAGCCGACGTCAAGCGTCCGACGCCCCGATCCGAGCGCGACCACGGCGATCAGTGGCACGATGGGCGCATGAAGCTGCTCGTTGTCGAAGACGATCCGGACATGGGAGGCCTCGTCGAGCGGGGGCTCGCCGCCGAAGGATACGACGTCACCCTGGTCACCAACGGCGTCGACGCCCTCATCGCGCTCCGCGGGGACTCGTTCTCCGCCGCCGCGATCGACGTCATGCTGCCCGGGATGAGCGGCTTCGAGCTGTGCCGGCACATCCGGGAGGCCGCCAACCCGATGCCGATCCTGCTCCTCACCGCGCGCGACGCCATCGAGGACCGCGTTCACGGCCTCGACTCCGGCGCCGACGACTACCTCACCAAGCCGTTCGCGTTCGCCGAACTGGCCGCCCGGGTGCGCGCGCTGCTGCGCCGGGAGCCGAGCGGGATGCGGCCGCAGGTCAGCGTCGGCCGGCTCACCATCGACTCGCACGAGCACCAGGCGCTGGTGTCCGGGCACGAGATGCCGCTCAGCCGCCGGGAGTTCACTCTGCTGCGGCTGTTCGCCACGAACCCGGACAAGACGCTGTCGCGCGCCGACATCCTCGAGTCGGTCTGGGGCACGACGGACAACATCGGCACCAACGTCATCGACCAGTACGTCTCGTACCTGCGCAAGAAGCTCGACCTGGCCGGGGCCGGCCTGTCCATCGTGACCGAGCGCGGCCGCGGCTACCGGCTCGACGCGAAGAACGCACTGGAGTCGAAGGCCGACAAGGCCGACGCGAAGACGACGTCGGAGACGCCGGCGCCGTGACCTGGCTGCGGCGCCTGTCGATCACCGCGCGCATCACGATCGGCAGCCTCATCGTCGCCACCCTGTTCGGCCTGGTCGCGGTGGTGGTCATCCGGGTGGGAGTGTCCTCCATCCTCCACAACGCCACCGTCACCCTCCTCAACAACGACGTCACCGCACCGGCAGCGTCGGTGCTGGCGAACCCGTCCGGGCCGTTCGACCTCCCTGGCGGCGGCCAGGAGCTCGCCATCGTCGACGCGAACGGCGTCATCCTCGACTCCACGCTGCCGGCGGCGCTCGAGAACCGGATCGGCCACCTGCTGTCCTTCCCACCCTCGGCGACGACCGTGCAGATCGCGGACGACACCTACGAGGTGCTCGTGAAGCCCGTGATCACCAAGCGCGGAACCATGCACGTGGTCGCCGCCCGCAACGACGAGACGACCTCGCTCATCCTCGACCGCCTCACCCTCGCGCTGCTGATCGGCGCCGGTGTGCTCATCTTCGGCTTCGGCGCGGCGTCATGGCTGCTGGCCCGCACGGCGCTCAGACCGGTGAGCCGGATGCGCGAGCAGGCCGACCGGATCGCCGGCGGGGAGCCGACAGGGACCGACGACGCCGCCGGGCTGCTGACCGTCGGCCCCGCCCAGGACGAGCTCTCCGAACTGGCGACCACGCTCAACGACCTGATCCGTCGCCTCCGCGCGTCCGCCGACCGCGAGCGGCAGATGGTGTCGGACGCCAGCCACGAGCTGCGGACACCGCTGGCCGTGCTGCGCGGACAGCTGGAGCTGGCCGAACTGGACGCGGGCGATGCGGACGCGCTGCTCGACGACATCCGCTCCTCGCACTCGACCGCCCTGCGGCTGGGCACGCTCGCCAACAACCTGCTGGAGCTGTCCCGGATCGAGGCCGGCCCCTCCAGCGGCCGGATCGACTGGCGCACGCTGGTGGACGAGCTGACCGACGCGATCGACCGCGCGCGGCTCCTGGTCAGCAGCGCCGAGGACGACGGCTCGATCTCGGTGGACTTCGAGTACGACCCCAAGCGGCGCCCGAGCGCGGACGCCCGCGTCGCGCTCTCGCCGACGGACTTCGGGCGCATCCTGGACAACCTCCTCGGGAACGCGATCACGGCGATCCGCAGCAGGGACGCGCGATCGGACACCGGGCCGGTGCCGCGATCGGGCGATACGGTGGACGCCACGTCGGTCGAAGTCGTGCCGCGGGAGGCTCGCCCGGCCACGGTGGAGGATGTCGTGAGCGCCGCGCTGCGCGTGGAGGCGGGCTGGGTGGTGCTCACCGTGCACGACTCGGGGCCGGGGATGCCGGAGGACTTCATCCCGGTGGCCTTGGACCGCTTCACCCGCGCGGACGGAGCCCGCACGACCTCCCGCGCCGGTGGCGGCGGTGGGCTCGGCCTGGCGATCGTGGCGGCGCTGGCAGGGGCGGCGGGAGGCTCCGTCCAGCTCGCGAACGCGCCGACCGGCGGCCTCGTGGTGACGGTGCGGCTGCCGCTCGTCCGGGTCTGACGCCGGCCGGCGCGCCCGCGTCAGTGCCCGGTGTGGTCGGAGTCCACTCCCGCGTCGGGCCCCTCGTCCAGGCTGTCGATCGCTGCGAGGTCGTCGGCGTCGAGCGCGAAGTCGAAGACCGCGAGGTTCTCTGCCATCCGCTCGGGGTTGCGCGACTTCGGGATGGCGACGAGGCCGTTCTGGACGTGCCAGCGGAGCACGATCTGCCCCACGCTGCGGTCGTGCTTCGCAGCGACCTCCGCGAGCACCGGCGCCGCGAGCAGATCGCCCGAGCCGCCGATCGGGCTCCACGACTCGGTCACGATCCCGTGCTCCACCCCGTACGCGCGCTGCTCGCGGCGCTGGATGGCCGGGCTGAGCTGGATCTGGTTGATCGCCGGCGTCACGCCGGTCTCGGCGATCAGGCGGTCGATGTGGGCGGGCTTGAAGTTCGAGACGCCGATCGCGCGCGCTTTTCCGCTCTGCTGCAGGCGGATGAACGTCTCCCAGGTGGAGACGTACTGGTCGCGACCGGGCAGCGGCCAGTGGATGAGCAGCAGGTCGACGTAGTCGAGCCCGAGCCGGTCGAGGCTCGCGTCGAGCCCCGCGACGGCGCGGTCGTCGCCCTGGTAGCCGCCGTCGAGCTTTGTCGTGACGAACCAGTCCTCCCGCGGGAGGCCGCTGTCGCGCACGCCGCGCCCGACGCCGGTCTCGTTGCCGTACTTGGCCGCGGTGTCGACGTGCCGGTAGCCGAGCTCCGCCGCCGCGACGACGGCCCGTTCGACCTCGGCGTCGTCGAGCGGCCAGGTCCCCAGGCCGAGTTGCGGGATGCTGGTCCCGGAGTCGAGAGCGATCGCGGGCACGGCGGGTGTGGACGGATTCTCGGTCATGCGACCCAGCGTAGCCCCGGGTAAGGTGGCGCTCATCGGAAGGAGTGCCATGCCCGCCACACCCCCGGACCCCGACGCCGTCGCCCTGGCCGTGGAGGCCGCGATCGAGCGCGAGGACCTCCCGGAACTGCGCCGCTTCGCGGACGCCGGCAGCTCGGACGCCGCCGACGCACTGGTCGAACTCGCCGCCGAGCGCGGCGACCTCGATGAGCTGCGCCGCCTCGCCGCCCTCGGCAACACCGACGCCGCCGACGAACTCCTCGAGCTGGAGGAGGAAGAGGAGTAGCCGACTGGGCCGTCCCCCTCGGCCCCTAGATCACCCCTTCCGAGAACGTCGTCGGGTTGCCGAAGCGATGGTTCGTGATCGAGATGGCCTGCTCGTGGAGGAACGGCAGCACTTCGACCCGTCCGGAGGGGTGACCGCGCCGCTGTAGATCGCGACATCCGGCGTCCCGCCGAGAGCCGTCGCGAGCGCGACCGGGTCGCCGCCGATGAGGCGGATGCGGTGGGCCGTGATGCGGCGGCTGCGCACGCGCGACAGCCAGTGCTCGTCGCTCTCGACCACGACCTCCACCTCGCGGGCCTTCAGGAGCTGCTGCGTGCCGCGGGGCAGCGCGATGCTCGTGCTCACGGTGAACGCCGACCGGGCGACCGTGGCCGCCGCCATCACGCGCAGCAGGTCGGGGAGGTCGCTGCCCTCCGAGAGCCGGATGGCGACCGGGACCGGCCGGTAGCGGAAGATGTTCCGCTCCACCCCGAGGCCGGAGACGTCCTTCGCCTGGTGGTACTCGGTGGCCACCGCGATGGCGTCGCTGAGCGCCGAACGGCGGACGAGGTCGAACGCGGGGTAGTCCATCGACGACTGCCCGGATTCGATCAGGTCCTGGACGCGGGGCTCCAGGCCGCGCAGGTGGAGGCTGGAACTGGACGCGCCGGACTCGGGCTGCCAGGAGCCGAGTCCGAGCAGGTAGTTGGGGCCGCCCGCCTTGGTGCCGGCGCCGACCGATGAGCGCTTCCAGCCGCCGAACGGCTGGCGTCGCACGATCGCACCGGTGATGCCGCGGTTGACGTAGAGGTTGCCGGCCTCGACCGTGTCGAGCCACTGCGCGAGTTCGTCCGAGTCGAGCGAGTGGAGGCCGGCCGTGAGGCCGTACTCGATCGCGTTCTGGAACCGGATCGCCTCCTCGAGGGTGCGCGCGGTCATGATCCCGAGCACCGGCCCGAAGAACTCGGTGAGGTGGAAGTAGGTGCCGGGCTGCACGCCGGTACGGATGCCCGGAGACCAGAGCCGGCCGGTGTCGTCCAGCGGGCGCGGTTCCACGAGCCACTCCTCGTCGGCGCCGAGGGTGGTCAGCGCGTGCAGGAGCTTGCCCGACGCGGGCTCGATCAGCGGCCCCATCTGGCTCACCGGGTCCTGCGGGTATCCGACGCGCAGGCTTCTGGTCGCGTCCACCAACTGGTTGCGGAAGCGCTCCGACCGGGCCGCCGAGCCCACGAGGATGACCAGGCTCGCCGCCGAGCACTTCTGCCCGGCATGGCCGAACGCGCTCTTCACGATGTCGGCCACTGCGAGGTCGTAGTCGGCGCTCGGCGTGACGATGATGGCGTTCTTACCACTGGTCTCCGCGAGCAGCGGGAGGTCCGGCCGCCAGGAACGGAACAGCTTGGCGGTCTCGTACGAGCCGGTGAGGATGACGCGGTCCACGCGCGGGTCCGCCACGAGCTGACGGCCGAGGTCGTTCTCCGCGACGTCGACCAGCACCAGCAGCTCCTGCGGGATGCCGGCCTCCCACAGCGCCTCGACCATGACGGCGGCCGCGCGACGCGCCTGCGGAGCCGGCTTGATGACCACTCCGCTGCCCGCGGCGAGCGCCGCCAGGACCCCGCCGGAGGGGATCGCCACCGGGAAGTTCCACGGCGGTGTGACGACCGTCAGCGCGGAGGGCACGAACACCGCGCCCTGCACCGCGTCGAGCTCGCGCGCGAGCGACGCGTAGTAGTGCGCGAAGTCGACCGCCTCGCTCACCTCGACGTCCGCCTCGGCGATCGTCTTGCCTGTCTCGCTGGCCATGACTTCGATCAGGCGATCGCGGTTGGCCTCGAGCGCGTGCCCCGCCCGGTCCAGGGCGGCTCCGCGCTCGGAGCCCGGCCGGGTGCCCCACGCGGCGCCCGACGAGCGGACGGCGGTCAGGATCCGGTCGAGGTGACCGGCGTCCACGACCTCCGCGGCCGCGATGGTCTGCGCGCCCAGGTCGCTCGTGGCCGAGCGGGCCAGGATGCGCCGCCCCCACGCGCGGTTCGCCGCGAGCGACGGGTCGGTGTCCGCAGTGTTCTGGAATCCAGTATTCTGGAATCCGGTCGCGGCGGCGCCCGGGACGGCAGGCGATGCCGCCGGCGGCTCCAGCGTGATGCCGCCGGCCCCCGGGTGAGTCCGAGCACGACGCTGGTCAGCCCCTGCTCGGCCGGTCCGCCCGCGCCGGTGGCACCACTGAGCGGCGCCTCCGCGTCGACCGCGGGCGGCCGCGTGAACGACTCCGCCGTCTCCTGCTCCCACTCTCGCGAGCGGTCCTGCTGCCGGCTGGGTACAGGAGCCGCGCCGCGCGGCGCGGCGTCCGCCGTCAGCTCCGCGACCGACGCGAGGAAGCGATCCCGTTCCCGGTCGAACAGTCCGCGATCCGAGCCGAGCTCGAACACGGCCGACATGAAGTTCTCCGGGCTGGCGTTCTCCTCCAGGCGGCGGATGAGGTACGAGATCGCGACATCGAACTCCGCCGGGTCCACCACGGGTGTGTAGAGGAGGAGCTGCCCGACCGTCCGTTTGACGGCCTCGGCCTGCTCCGTGGCCATGCCGAGCAGCATCTCGAAGTCGATGCGCCCGGTGACGCCGCGGTACGAGGCGAGCAGCCACGCGTACGCGACATCGAAGAGGTTGTGACCGGCGACGCCGATCTTGACGGCGTCGGTGTGCTCCGGCGTCAACGCCCAGTCGAGGACGCGCTTGTAGTTGGTGTCCGTCGCCTGCTTGCTGCCGTAGGTCGCGAGCGGCCAGCCGTGGATCGCCGCGTCCACCCGCTCCATCGCGAGGTTCGCGCCCTTCACGACGCGCACCTTGATGGGCGCGCCGCCCTGGGCGCGACGCTGCGCCGCCCATTCGGTCAGCCCTTGGAGCGCATCGAGCGCGTCCGGCAGGTACGCCTGGAGGACGATCCCCGCCTCCAGCCCGATCAGATCCGGACGGCTCAGGATGCGCTCGAAGACCGCGATCGTGAGGTCGAGGTCGCGGTACTCCTCCATGTCGAGGTTGATGAACTTGGGCGACGGCGAGGCCGCGGCCAGCTCGTACAGAGGCGTCAGCCGCTCGACGACCCGGTCGACCGTCTCGTCGAACGACCACATCGAGAGCTGGGAGGCGATGGAGGACACCTTGATCGAGACGTAGTCCACGTCGTCACGGGCCAGGAGCGCGCGGGTCCCCTCGAGCCGCCGGGCGGCCTCCTCCTCGCCCAGCACGGCCTCGCCGAGCAGGTTCAGGTTGAGTCGCGCTCCGTGCCCTTCCGGGTCGTTCGGCGAGCGCAGGTGCGCGATGGCGGGCCCGAGTTTCTCGGGCGTCGCGTCCACGACGAGGTGCCCGACCATGCCGCGCAGCACCCGCCGGGCGATCGGGATGACGACCCACGGAATCACCGGCCCGAAGACGCCGCCGAGCCAGATGGCGGCGCGCATGTACCAGGGCAGGAACGCCGGGATCTTCTTGGCGACACGCTGGAGGTTGTACCCCGCCACGAACAGGTCCTGCGGACGGGCCACACCGTCGACGAACCCGACCGCGAAGTCGAGGCCGTGCGGGTCGCGCAGTACTCCCGCCAACCGCTCGGCGGCCGGATCGCGCGGGGCGTCCTGGCCGCTGCGGGCGCTCTCGGCGAGCCAGCGCCGGACCAGTTCGACGGCCTCCTGAGCCAGTTGGGCGGGCGGCACCTGGCCGGCGGCGTGCGCGCCGGCCACAGGCGCGCCTGGCGCCTCGGTCCGCAGCGTGGCCGCGTCGTCCGTGTCTTCAACCATGTCCACGACTGTATTCCTCGCTCCTGGGGCGACGCGGGAAGTCCGGGGATCCGTGGACAAGTCGCCGTCGCCGATGCCTGTGGATACATTCTCGACGTGGTTTATCATCGGCAATAGCGAACGTTTCCGAACAATATTGTTCATCAAGACCGAATGGTTGGCATGCTCGACATCCGCAGGCTGCGACTCCTCCACGAGCTGAGGATCCGCGGCACGGTCACCGGCGTCGCGGCGGCCCTCTCCTACAGCCCTTCCTCCGTCTCCCAGCAGCTCGCCGCGCTGGAGCAGGAGGCCGGCGCCGTCCTCCTCGTGAAGTCCGGTCGCCGCCTGCAGTTCACCCCGCAGGGCGAGCTGCTCGCCCAGCGCGCCGCCGCCATCCTCGACGCGCTCGACTCGGCGCAGGCCGCCGTCGCCGGCTCCAGCGCGACCGCCGCCGGGGTCGTCCGGGTCGCGGTCTTCCAGTCCGCGGCCCACGCCATCCTTCCCGCGGCCGTCGCCGCCCTCGCCCGCGACTACCCCGAGCTGCGAGTGGAGGTCACCGAGCGCGAGCCGGAGCAGGGCCTCTTCGACGTCTCCGCACGGGACTTCGACCTCGCCGTCGCCGAGCAGTACCCCGGCAGCACCAGGCCGCTCCGCGCCGACCTCGACCGCACCGTGCTGGCCGCCGACGGCATCCACCTCGCCACCTCGGACATCCGCACCGCGCGCGTCCGCGCGAGCTCCTCACGGAGGCCGCCGACCTCCCGTGGGTGCTGGAGCCGGAGGGGACGGTGTCGCGCACCTGGGCCGTCCAGCTCTGCCGCGCTGCCGGCTTCGAGCCGGATGTGCGCTTCGAGACGGCCGACCTGGTGACACACATCCGGCTGGTCGCGTCGGGCAACGCGGTCGGCCTCCTCCCGGACCTGGTGTGGGCCGGTGCGCGCCCCGAGGTCGCGCTCCTCCCCTCCCCGGGTCGCCCCGGCGCACCATCTTCACGTCGGCGCGGCGGTCGTCGGCGTCGGCCCCCGGCGTGGTGGCCGCGCGCCGGGCTCTGGCCGAGGCGGTGCCGCCGGAGCACGCGCCCTAGCAGAGTGCCAGTCAAACAGTTCCCACAAAGAAGACCTCGGCGTGGTGACCGCCGCGATCAGGCTGTCGCGCCACGAATGGCGGCGGCCACCAGCATTGAGTAGGCCTCAGCGCACGTCGACGCTTGCCAGCAAGGCGCATATCCTCAGCGCGCGAGTCAATCGCGCATACCGCGGGGCGGAGTGATCGCGGAAGGCATACGACGGATCTTCCACGCGGGACAGCCGCCGCGTGCTACCGGCGGGTGTAGGAGGGGCGCAGCATCTTCCTCATGTCGCGCATCGCGCGAGTCCTGGCGCGCCAGAAGAAGCGCCTGGCTGTCTCGGTCTTGAGAGACGGGTTGATCGGCTCCCGGAGCAGGTCACCCTCGCCCATAGCGATCAGCTCGCGGAAGAGCGTGTAGACGGGCGGGATGCGGTCGCCCGGGGGCGCCGCGAGCATGCGGGTGAGCAGCCGGCGGTCGTTGTATGGGGTGAACACCTCCTGGGCGATGTCCCATTCGAGCTGGCTCTGCGCCTGCCAGGTGCCGATCTGGTGCTCCCAGTGGAACAGGAGGTCCAGGTCCCAGCCCAGCTCGCGCGACACCGGCATGCTGGCGTCGTACCAGCGCTGCACCGACTCGACGATGAAGGGCACCGTTTCCCAGTGCGGGATGATGTCGAGGATGTCCTTGACCGAGCGGATGTCCAGCGGGAGACCGTCGGTGTTGTAGTAGCAGCGCACAAGCTCGGCGATGTTGCCCTTGACCCCGACGAATCCGGGCGGGAAGGCACGGGACAGCCCGTAGGCGATGGTCGCGTCGTTCGGGTGGGCCATCGGGGAGTTCGCCCGGTAGTGGTCCAGGAACGCCTTCGGGGGCGGTGTCTTGGCGTCGAAGACGTGGTGCTCGTGGTTGAGGCGGCCGAGGATCGAGCGCGGGATGGCGAGGTCCGGCGATCCGTTTTGAAGCCACCGGTAGAGCATGGTGTACGTCCAGATCCCGTCCAGCTGCGTGCTGGCCGCGGACAGCAGCGAGCGCGAGTCCACGCCGCACGTCAGCGGCAGCGCCAGCGAGAACCGCTCCTTGGCCGCAGCGATCGACGCGCGCAGCATCCCGAGAGCCTCCGCCGCGACGTCTTTGGTCGCCGAGCCGCCGATGCGCAAAGGCTCGACCGGCCAGTACCGCTCCTGTCTGCGCTCGCCGACCTTCAGCACGTGGTTCGGAGTCAGCCGGTCGACGTCGTCGAACAGAGTGGTGTCGGCGGTCAGGTGGTCCTCGCGGACGTTGATGCCGTAGTACGAGGTGATGTACTGCTGGTAACGCTTGCCGCGGGCGACCGACGCGACAAGGGAAAGCAGGTTCGACTGGGAGGCAACGTGGAACCCGTCGACGTAGGTGTACTCCGCGGCCCGCAGCCCGCAGGGATCGTGCATCGCCTCGATCTCGTCGCCGTCGAAGACGAATAGCACGAAGCGGCCGGACAGGTCGGAGAAGACCGGCCAGAATCGTCCCTCCCGGCGCGCGGTGGCGAGAGTCGCGAGGATGTCGGCATCCCGGGCCCGGGGCCGGTCGCGGTCGATGGCATAGCCGAGGAGCAGCAGGACAACACCCGACTCGTTGTCCTCATGTACCGTGACACCGAGTTCGGGGTGGCTGTAGAGGGTATGCCCCGGCACGGAAACTACCGGCCAGCCGGGAAGTTCGTCCGTCTTTCCCGATGTAAGGAGGAACTGGCGACGGAACGTCAAGATGTCATCGTTCAGCATAAACCATTATTATACTAGATTTATCCGGTTTTCTACGCCCTGGGCGGAGGCCTTCTCGAGCCGACACATCTAGCCTCTGGCACTTGACACTCTAATGCTAGCGGGGCGGACGACGAGGCGAGTGCCGGTGTTCGCTCCCCGGGTGAAGGTCACCGAGCCCGAGCCCGAGCGCATCCCGTAACCCTGGACGCGCTTGCGTCGGGCTGCGCACGATCACATGGCGCTGAGCACGATCACAACGGCTCCGGGACCGGCACATAAATCCGCGTGAGCCGCGCCCGTGCCTTCCAGAACTCCAGCGCCCCTCATAAGCTCGAAGCCATGACCGAACCCGTATCCGCCCCCGCCGCGAGCCACGATGTCGTGATCGTCGGCGGCGGGCACAACGGCCTCACCGCCGCCGCCTACCTCGCCAAAGCAGGACGCAGCGTCATCCTGCTCGAACGACTGGACGACGTCGGCGGCGCCGCCGTCAGCGCCCAAGCGTTCCCCGGCGTGGAGGCCCGGCTGTCGCGGTATTCCTACCTCGTCAGCCTTCTGCCGCAGCGGATCATCGACGACCTCGGCCTCGACATCCGGCTGGCCCGGCGACGGTACTCCTCCTACACGCCCGTTCCCGGCGACCCCGACGGCGCCGGCCTCCTCATCGACAACACCGACGCGGAGGCCACCGCCGCGTCCTTCGCCCGGATCGGCGCCGCCGAGGACGCCGAGGCGTTCGACCGCTTCTACGAGTCGACGGGCGCCGTGGCCCGCGCGCTCTGGCCGACCGTCACCGAACCCCTGCTCACCCGCAGCGAAGCGAAGGCCCTCGTCGGCGACGACGAGCTGTGGGACGCGCTCATCGAGCGCCCGATCGGCGGCTTCATCGAGTCGCGCCTCCGGAACGACCTCGTCCGCGGCGTCGCGGCGACGGACGCGCTGATCGGCACCTTCGCCAGCGTCGACAGCCCCGACCTCTCCCAGAACCGCTGCTTCCTGTACCACGTGATCGGTCAGGGCACCGGCGAGTGGGACGTCCCGGTCGGCGGCATGGGCTCCGTCACCGGCGAGCTCGCCCGGGTCGCCCGCGAGGCCGGCGCACGCATCGTCACCGGCGCAGAGGTCACCTCCATGAGCCCGGACGGCTCCGTCTCCTACACGCGCAACGGCCACGAGCGCCGCGTCGACGGCAGCACCGTGCTCGTCAACGTCGCCCCCGACGTGCTCGACGGCCTCCTGGGCGAGCCCGCGGACCCGCCCCGCACGCGCGCCGAGGGCGCTCAGGTCAAGGTCAACCTCCTCCTGAAGCGGCTTCCGAAGCTGCGCGACGCCTCGGTGGACCCCGCGGCCGCGTTCGGCGGCACGTTCCACATCAACGAGACGCTGACCCAACTCGAGTCCGCGCACGACGGGATGCTGCGCGGCGTGATGCCGGAGCTGCTGCCGTGCGAGATCTACTGCCACACGCTCGCGGACCCGAGCATCCTGGACCCCGAGCTCGCCGAGAGCGGAGCGCACACCATCACGGTGTTGGGCCTGCACACCCCCGACCGCTGGCTGACCGAGGCCAACAACGACGCAACCCGCCAGCGGCTCCAGGACGCCGTGCTCGCCTCCCTGAACTCGGTGCTGGCCGAGCCGATCGAGGGCCTCCTGCTCACGGACGGCGACGGCAACCCGTGCATCGAGACGAAGACCACCCGCGACCTCGAGCACGCTCTCAACATGCCGGGCGGCAACATCTTCCACGGCCCGTTGTCCTGGCCGTTCGCCGAGGACGGCGACGATCTGCGCACGCCGGCCGAGCGCTGGGGCGTCGCGACCCGGCACGGGCGCATCCTGCTCTGCGGATCGGGAGCCCGCCGCGGCGGCGCGGTGAGCGGGCTCGGCGGCCACAACGCGGCGATGGCGGTCCTGGAGGGCTGATCCGGCGCCTGCGAGGACTGGAAGGACTCGCACACGACGCCCAGGCGTGGCCCCTGCCGGAATCGGGAACCGGTGACTAGTGTGTGGAGCACGAGGGGGACTCTGCAGGAGGTCATCATGATGCCGCAGCCGACAGGACGACTCGTACGCAAGGACGACGGAGTGTACGTGGTGCTCGACCGCATCTTCAAAGCTCCGATCGAGGAGGTGTGGACGTACTTCAGCAGATCGCCTCGGCTCGCCGAGTGGATCGGCGAGTACACCGGAACGGGCTCGACCGGCGCCGTCAAGTTCCGGATGAACGCGGAGGGCGACGACGCCGAGTGGCAGAACGTGGCCGTCATGCTCTGCGACGCCCCGCACCGCCTCCACGTCGACGTCGGCAAGGCCCCCGACTCGCTCGTGATGTTCGTGCACCTGACGGAGGCCAGCGGCCACACGACCGTCACCTTCGGCCAGCGGCTGCGCGCGATCGGCACCTCGGCCGACTACTGCATCGGGTGGGACTACTACCTCGACCGCCTCGTCGCTGCGCACAACGGCAAGCCGCTGCCGAACTGGGACGACTACTACCCGGCGATGCGCGATCACTACGAGACGCTGTGCCGCGAACTCGACCACGACATCCGCGCCGAGCACCTCCTCGCGCAGCGGGACGGCACCACCGGCTGAGCGCTCCGGCGTCGCGCCGGCCCCCGCTCAGTGCCAGCGGTGGTCCTGGAGGGACACGCGCGGTCCCCGGCGCTGGAACCGGAACCCGCTGGCCAGGATCAGCCGCACGACGCGCTGACGATGGCCGCGCCACGGCTCCAGGAGTTCGAGCATCCCGTCGTCGTCCACGCGCGAGCCGGTGAGGGCCTCACCCACCTGATGCGCCAGGTGGTAGTCGCCGACGCTGACCAGGTCGGGATGGGCGTGCGAGCGCTGCAGGGTCTCGGCCGCGGTCCACTGACCGACGCCTGAGATGGTGCGGAGGGCGGTCTCCGCGGCGTCGAGGGTAGCGGCGGATCCGATCGCGCGCTCCAGCGACGGCGCCAGCACGAGCACCGCCTGGACGGCACGCGCGCGCCGCGGGTCCACCCCGGCGCGGTGCCAGTCCCACGACGGGATGCCGCGCCACTGCTGGAGCGTCGGCACCACCCGCATCCCCTCGGGCGCAGGGCCGGGAGCCGGCTCGCCGTACCAGCGCAGCAGCCGCGCCCACGACCGGTAGGCCTCCAGGCTGGTGACGCGCTGCTCGATGATCGCGGGGAGCAGCGCCTCCAGCACGAGCCCCGTGCGCGTCAGCCGGAGGCCCGGGTTGCGGTGGAGGCTCTGCCTCAGCAGCGGGTGCGAGGCGACGTCGAGGCCCGACCAGTCGTCGCCGCGGCCGAGCAGCCCGGGCACCGCGGAGATCACCCAGTGCGCGCCCGGGCCCCACGCCGCGGCCGCCATGCTGCCGTCGGGCGCGGGCCGGAGGACGCGCAGGGTCGCCGGCCCCTCCGGTGTGCGCCAGGTGCGCCACATCCCGCCGAGGTCCCAGGTGGTCGTCGGGTCGTACGGCCCGCGGCCGAGCTGGCCCAGCGTGCCGGACAGGTCGAGCGGCCCCTCCGGACGGTACACGGTCTCCACGGGCCGCCCGGAGGGGGCGTCGGCGGGGAGCACGGCGGTCATGCACGGCATGCTACGTCACGCGGCTGACCGTGGCGCCGAGGACGGGTCTGGTCGCCTGTCGGTGGATTCCCCTAGCTTCTCCTCATGGGGATCCACATCGAAGCCGACGCCGTCGCGCGCCTCCGCGACCGCGTCCACGGAACCGTCTACCTGCGCGGCGACGACGGGCTCGCCGCCGAAGTCGTCTGTTTCAATCCCACCGTCCGGCACGACCCGGACGTGGTGGTCGCCGTCGCCGACGAGCAGGACGTCGCGGAGGCGGTGCGCTTCGCCCGCGAGCAGGGCCTTCCCGTGCGCGTCCAGGCCACCGGCCACGGCTCCGAGTCCGCCATCGTCGGCGGCCTCATCGTCTCCACCCGCGCGCTCGACACGATCGACGTCGATGACGCGACCCGGCTCGTCCGGCTGGGCGCGGGAGTCCGCTGGGCTCCTGTCATCGCCGCGGCGGCCGAGTTCGGGCTGGCCCCGGTCACCGGGTCGTCGACCAGCGTCGGCGCGGTCGGCTACACCCTCGGCGGGGGCCTCGGACCGCTGGCCCGCACGCACGGCTTCACCGCCGACTGGGTGCGCGGCTTCCGCGTCGTCACCGCGGACGGCGAGGTCGTCACGGCCGACGCCGACTCGCACCCCGAGCTGTTCTGGGCACTCCGCGGCGGCAAGGGCGGCCTCGGGGTCGTCACCGAGATGACGCTGGAGCTGGTGCCGCTCACCACTCTCTACGCGGGCAGCGTGTTCTTCGAAGGCGACGCGATCGAGCCGGCCTTCCGCGCCTGGGTCGACTGGGCGGGCTCGCTCGGCGAGGAGGCCACGACCTCCGTCGTGCTGCTGCGCGTGCCGGACGTCGACGGGCCACCGCCGCCACTGCGCGGGCGCACGGTTCTCAGCGTCCGGTTCGCCTATCCCGGCGACGCCGCGGACGGCGAGCGTCTGTTCGCGCCCATCCGGGCCGCCGCGCCGATCTTCCTCGACTTCGTGGGAGTGATCCCGACCACCGCGGTCGCGACCATCCACAACGACCCCGAGGAGGGCTCGCCGGCCTGGATCCGCGGCTTCATGCTCGACGACCTCGACGCCGCTGACGGTGATGCACTGTTCGACGTCGCCGGGCCGCGGGTGGACTCGCCGTTCCTCGCCCTGGAGATCCGGCAGCTCGGCGGCGCCGCCGGGCGCGACACCGACGACGGAACGGCGGTGGGCGGACGCGCCAGCGGCTACACCCTGAGCGCCATCGCCGCCGATCCCGCGACCTTCGGCACCACCGCGCCCGCGGCGGCCGAGGCGATCACCCGCGCGTTGGAGCACCGCATCTCCGCGGTCACCAACGTCAACTGGGCGGCCGACCTGACCGACCAGGCCACGTTCGCGGGCTCCTGGCCGGCCGATGTGAGCGCCCGGCTCACCGAGGTGCGCGCCACGTACGACCCGGAACGTGTCTTCGCGTTCGGTCCGGCCTGAGCGGCCGGGCTCACTCGGCCCAGACGCTCGGCGCATCCGCGCGCGTGGAGGGCAGCGCGGCGTCCGAGCCCCACTCGAGCAGCCACTCCGGGACGCTGACGTCGGTCGGCGCCGGGCCGACGGCCTCCAACAGCTCCTCGATGGAGACGACACCCCCGCCGCGCTTCAGGAAACGGCCGCGGATGAACGCCTGGGTGTAGATCTCGCCGTCGACCGTGAACCGCTGCTCGACGTAGACGGCCTTCTCGTCGAACCCGAGGATGCGCGACTCGACCACGAAGCTCTGCCAGAGCTCCAGCGACTTGCGGAACGAGATCGTCTCCGACGCGACCACCGGATACCAGCCGCGCTGCTCGAAGATCGCCCAGACGCCGTTCCTGCGCAGCAAGTCGAACCGTCCGATATCGGCGATCGACAGGTACACCCCGTTGTTCATGTGCTTGAGGATGTCGAGGTCCGTCGGCAGCACCCGGAAGCGGGTGCGCGCCACATCCCAGTGGCCCAGGCGCGCGCCGAACCGGGAGAGGAACGCGTGGAGCATCGTCCGGAAGATCATGTGCACGCGGTCATGTTAGTGATACGCCAAGCCCCCTCATCTTCGTTGTGGACCCTCTCCAAGCCCGCTAGGGTTCTGCGAGGGGGAAATCGTGCTGAATCGAATATTCCGGGGTCTCACTGCGTCGAAGGGCGCTCGCGCACGCGCTCGACGGACGGTGGCCGCGGCGGCGTCAAGCGTCGCCGTCGTCTCCCTGCTCGCCGGCTGCGCGCTGTTCGCGGGCGGAGGCGGACCCGGCTCTGCGCCCACGCACTCGCGGACGCCGAAGCCGACCACGACTCCGATGGCGGACGATCGCAGCTACGGCACCGCGACGCCGACCCCGACCCCCACCCCCACCCCCACCCCCACGCCGGTTCCCGCACCCACGCTGACGTCGGTCCCGGCCGGCACTGTGGTCGCGGAGGCGAGCGTCGCGTCGCCCAAGGGCAGCATCCACTTCCACTACCGGGTGGTCTCGAACGGGGACAACACCTACTCGGCGCAATACTCGAACTTCACCTCGACCGTCCCCGTCCCGGTGTCGGTCACCTTCATCGACATCGCACCGCGCGTGGGCGACGGCCTGACCTACCACGGCGTCGGGGACCATCAGCTCGGCGGCCCCACCTCCGCCCCTGCCGCGGCCTCCACGGCGCTGCTGGGCGGCGCCGGCCAGCCGTCCTATCTCGGCACGCTCGTCACGTACTCCTCCGCTACGTCGTTCGACGGCGTCCCGCAGGAGCTCGGCCCGGACAAGGTGCTCGCGGTGGACACGGTCCGCTGGTCGGTGCCGGTCCGCGCGTCGAACGTGCACCCGGTCGACTCCGGAGCCCGGCCCAACGCTGCCGGCGCCGTGACGGCGACGACCGCGAGCGGCGCCCCGAGACGCTACGAGGTCGCAGAGGGAGACACGACCACGGCGGTCGCGGAGCGTTTCGGGATCCCGGTGGAGTGGCTCCTCTGGCTCAACCCGGACCTGCCGGGCGACGGCGGCAATCAGTATCTGCTCGCGTCGACGGCGCTGAACCTGGACCCGGACAGCCTGTAGGGAGACTCGCACCGCCGGCCCCCACGGTCGGGCGGCTCAGCGAGGCAGCGGCACCTCGAGGATGCTCGGCCCGGCCGGCGGCGCCGACAGCGCCTGGTCGAGCTCGCCTTTGGTGCGCGCGACCGCGTACTCCCAGCCGTACGCGCGCGCGAGCGACGACAGGTCGACCGTTTGCGGTGTGTACAGCACCCGGTCGAACGCCTCGACCGGCGCGGTCGCGGCGACCTCCAGCCCGTCGAAGATCGTCCCGCCGCCGTCGTTGCCGACCACGACCTGGAGGTGCGGGCGCGCCTCCCCGGCCCCGCCGAGCAGCGCACCCACGTCGTGCAGCAGCGCGAGGTCGCCGAGGAGCACGCGCGTGACGCCCGCGGCGGCGCCGACCTGCCTCGCCCGCGCCTCGGCGGCGAGCGCGATGCCCGTGGCCGTCGCGATCGTCCCGTCGATGCCCGCGAGCCCGCGGTTGGAGTGCACCGCGATCTTCTTCCCCGGCACCAGCCGGTCGGCGTCGCGGATGAGGCGGGACGCTCCCAGCACGAGCCGGTCGTGCGGCCACGTGTAGCGCCAGAGCGCCTCCGCCAGCAGCGGCCGGGTGATCGGCGCGCGGACCGCGGCGAGCTCGGCGCGGGCGAACGCGAGCGCGTCGGCCGGCTCGTACGAGCGCGCCTTCTCGACGTCGGGGGCTGAGGCGGTCGGGTCTGCGGCGCGCTCGACCTCCTCCGTCAGGCGCCGGCTCGCGAAGACCCAGCTCCCGACCCACGAGCGCACCTCAGGGCTGCGCAGGTCGACGCCTGCGGGTGCCCTGACACCCCCACGACCCTGGCGCGCCGGCCCGGGTTGTACGCCTCGCGGCCGGTCGGCGCGACGACCAGCACCTCGACGTCGTCTCGCATCAGCAAGGCGGGGACCTCGCGGCTGAGCGTGGGATGCCCGAACACGACGGCCCGCTCGACCCGACCGCCGAAGGACTCGTCCCGGAGCAGCTCGCGGTAAGCGACCACCAGTTCCGGCCCGAACCGGGCGCCGCTCGACACCTCCGCGAGCAGCGGGTAACCGCCCGTGCGGGCGAGCTCGGCGGCCTTGGCCCCGGCGTCCGCGCCGGCGACGACGACCGTGAGCGGGCCGCCGGCCAACTCGACGACCTCCCGGCCCAGCGCCGCCGGTCCGGCCGTCGCGGGCAGGGCGCCGCGAACGAGTCCCCCGACGGGCGGAACCGCGACCGACAGCGGCTCGCGGAATCCGACGTTGAGGTGCACCGGCCCGGGATCCGCAGTCGCTGCGCCCACAGCCTCCTCGACGGCGGAACGCGCGAGCGCCCGCGCCTCCTCGGGCTCGCCGTCCGCGCCCACGGGCGCCGTGACATCGTGACTGGCACGCACGACGGTCCCGTAGAGGCCGTCCTGGCGCGTTGTCTGGTTGGAGCGGATGCCGCGCAGCTCGCTCGGCCGGTCGGCCGTGACGACGATCATCGGGATGGCGGCCTCGTGGGCCTCCAGCACGGCCGGATGGAGGTTCGCGGTCGCCGTGCCGCTGGTCGTGACGATCACCGTCGGGGCGCCGGTCTCGCGGGTCAGCCCGAGCGCGAGGAAGCCGCCGACGCGCTCGTCGATCCGCACGTGCAGCCGCGCGGCCCCCGCACGTTCGAGCTCGGCCGCGGCGAGCGCGAGCGCCTGCGATCGCGATCCGGGGCTCACGACGATGTCGGCGACCCCGGCCTCCACGAAGCCGGCGAGGAGCGCGAGCGCGTAGTCGGTCGCCGGGTTGCCGGTCGCCTCCACCTCCGCGGGCTCTTCCGAGACCCGCGGGTCACCCATCCCGTCGGCCGGTCTGGTCGTCGGGACCGTTGTCGTCGAGGTCGGCCAGCTCCTTCTCGAGCCGGCGGATGCGCTCCTCCTGGTCGTGGTCGATCCGGAGCTTACCGAGGAACGCGGGGTCGTCGTCGGGGGCGCTGACCCTGCGGGCGACCTCCGCGCGTCGTCGGCCGCGGCCGATCAGGAACCAGAGGATCCCGCCGATGATCGGGAACAGGACGATGACGAGCACCCACACGGGCTTGGGTAGGCCACGCACCCTGGAACGGTCGAAGAGAGCGCAGTCTGCCACCGAATAGATGTAGAAAACCGCGGCTGCGACGCCGAGGACTATCCAGAGGCGAACCATGGCTACATCGTAACTCTCAGGAGGCCTGCCTAAGCTGGGAGGGTGAAGCGGATTCCCTCCTGGTTGACCTACACCGTGCTGCGCCTGGTGCTGTTCGCGGTGCCGCTCGCGATCCTGCTTCTGCTCGGCATCGTCTGGTACGCGTCGGTCATCGCCGCAGCACTGATCGGACTGTGCCTCTCGTACATCCTGCTCGCCAAGCAGCGTCACGCCGTCGCGTCCGACCTGTACGCGGCGCGCCACCGCGACAAGCCGGCTCCGTCAGCGGACGACGCCGAGGACGACGCGATCGACGCCGCGCAGGCGCACGGTCGGAACGCTCCCGGTCAGAAGGCGTAGGCCGCGCCGAGCGCGATCGCCACGAGCAGCCCGGTGAGGCTGGTGAGCTGCAGCGCGGTGATGAGCTCGCGAGGCGACCTGCCGAACAGCGTGATGACGCAGGCCGGCAGCGCGGCGAGCAGCGCGAACATCCCGAACCACGCGAACGGGTAGAACAGCGCCAGCACCGCGAGGATGCCGAACGGCACGAGCAGGAAAACGCAGAACACGATCCGCGACGCGGTGTTGCCGAGCAGGACGGCGAGCGTCCGCTTCTTGGCGAGCCGGTCGGGCTCGATGTCGCGGATGTTGTTGACCATGAGCACCGCGCACGCGATCAGTCCGGCGATGACGCCGCCGAGCCAGGCCTCCTGGTTGACCGTCTTGGCCAGCATGTAGGTCGTTCCCGCCGTCGCGACCAGCCCGAAGAAGACGAAGACGAACACCTCGCCGAGCCCGTAGTAGCCGTAGGGACGCTTGCCCCCGTGTAGAACCACGCGGCCGCGATGGCCGCGGCCCCGACGATGAGCACCCACCAGAGCTGCGTGAGCAGGACGAGGACGAGTCCCGCGACCGCAGCGAGCCCGAAGAACGTGAGCGCGACCGTCAGCACTTTCTTGGGCGCAGCCTTGCCCGAACCGGTGAGGCGCCCGGGCCCGACCCGGTACTGGTCCGTGCCGCGGATGCCGTCGGAGTAGTCGTTGGCGTAGTTGACGCCGATCTGGAGCAGCACGGCGACCGCCAAGCAGAGCAGCGAGCGGATCGGGTGCCAGATGCCCGCGCCTTCGATCACCTTCGCCGCACCGACACCGATGAGCACGGGAGCGACAGCGAGCGGGAGCGTTCGCAGTCGCGCGCCGGCGATCCAGTCCGCTGCCGTGGCCGGACGGACGGCGGAGGCCTTGGCGCCAGGGCGTGCGCTCCTGCCGCCACGAGGCCCGCGCGCCGGGGGTGGCGCCATCCGCTGCATTCGAGGGTTGTTCTGGCTCATCACAGTGCGAATCGTAACAACAACCGCTATCCCCCAGGCCGTTCGACCGTGTCGCCACGCGCCAGCCGCGCGGCAGCGACCCGGTCGGGCTTGCCGCTGCTGAGGTGCGGGAGCTCGGCGACGGTCACGATCCGGGCCGGCGCGGCTGCGCGCCCGAGCCGTTCGGCGATCGCGCTCCGGAGCGCCGCGAGCTCGGCACGGCCTGTCGTGACGACGACCGGGACCTGCCCCCAGCGCGTGTCCTCGGCCGCGACGACGACCGCGTCTTCGAGGCCGTCCCACGAGCGGACGAGTCGCTCGACGGCGTCGAGCAGCACCTTCTCGCCACCCGAGATGATGACGTTGTCCGACCTCCCGTGCACGGCCACGCGCCCGTCGCGCACTTCCCCGAGGTCACCCGTGCGATACCACCGGACGCCGTCCTCCTGATGGAACACGGCGTCCGTCCGCTCGGGGTCGCCGAGGTAGCCTTCTGCGAGCGTCGGCCCGCTGATCTCGAGCAGGCCGTCCACCTCCCGCACCACGGTCGGGCCGATCGGCACCCCGTCGTAGACGCAGCCGCCCGCCGTCTCGCTCGACCCGTACGTCGCCAGGAGCCGCGCCCCCAGCGCTTCGGCCCGCTCGCGCAGGCGATGGTCGAGCGCCTGCCCGCCGACGAGGATGCCGTCGAACCTGCGCAACGCTCTCCCGACCTCCCGGGCGCCGCCCTCGGCCGCGTCGACCAGCCGTGCGAGCTGCACGGGTACGAGCGACGTGTAGCGAAGGCCGTCGGTCAGCTCGCCGGCCAGCCCCGCGAACCGCAGTGGATCGAAGTGCCCCTCGCCGTAGACGACGGGCTCGGTTCCCGCCGCCAGCGAACGGACCAGCACCTGCGCTCCGGCGACATAGTGCGCCGGGAGGGCGAGCAACCACTGTCCCTGACCACCCATCGCGCCGGCCGAGGCGGCCGCACTGGCCAGCAGGGCGTCCACGGAGAGCGCGACCCGCTTCGGCACGCCCGTCGAGCCGGACGTCTCGATGACGAGCGCGACGTTCTGCGGAGCCCGCTCCGTGTCGCGCGGCCAGCCGCCGCCCGCACGTCCCACGTCCTTCGGCCCGGTTCCCTCCGTCCCGTTCCGACCGGGACCTGCTCCCTCGCCGCTTCCGTTCCGCGGAACGACCGCCGCCCCGCCCTCGGTCAGCGCCTCCCTCAGCGCGGCGAAGAGCTCCCCGTCCGGCGTGCGTCGACCACACGATACTGTCGTGTCACCTGGCGCCCACCACTGAATACATCGCGAACCCGCCGGTCATCCGCACCCGTTCAGTACTGCCACGGGAAGGGCGACCAGTCGGGCTCCCGCTTCTCGAGGAACGCGTCGCGCCCCTCCACCGCCTCGTCGGTCCCGTACGCCAGCCGCGTCGCCTCCCCCGCGAACACCTGCTGCCCGACCATCCCGTCATCAACCGCGTTGAAGGCGAACTTGAGCATCCGGATCGCCGTGGGCGACTTCGTCAGGATCTCCCGCGCCCAGTCGACCGCCGTCGCCTCCAGCTCGGCATGCGGAACGACCGCGTTCACCGCACCCATCTCGTACGCGCGCTGCGCCGAGTACTCGCGGGCCAGGAAGAACACCTCACGGCCGAACTTCTGACCGACCTGTCGCGCGAAGTACGCGCTCCCGTAACCGGCGTCGAACGACCCGACGTCCGCGTCGGTCTGCTTGAACTTCCCGTGCTCGGCACTCGCGATGGAGAGGTCGCACACCACGTGGAGCGAGTGACCGCCGCCCGCCGCCCACCCGGGGACGACAGCGATGACGACCTTGGGCATGAACCGGATCAGCCGCTGCACCTCGAGGATGTGCAGCCGGCCACCGCGCGCGGCGTCGATGCCGGACGCCGTCTCACCCTCGGCGTACTTGTATCCGTCCCGGCCGCGGATGCGCTGATCGCCCCCGAGCAGAACGCCCAACCGCCGTCCTTCGGGCTCGGCCCGTTGCCTGTCAGGAGCACGACGCCGATCCGCGGGTTCGTGCGGGCGTCCTCCAGTGCCGCATACAGTTCGTCGACAGTGTGCGGGCGGAAGGCGTTGCGCACCTCGGGGCGGTCGAACGCGATCCGCGCGATGCGCCCGCTCACGTCGTGGTGGTAGGTGATGTCCGTGAGCTCCCCGAATCCGGGGACGTCCGTCCACACCGCTGGGTCGAAGAGGTCTGATACTGCCGAAGCCATGCCACAAGCCTACGGTCGGGCCCACTATGAAATCGGGTCGCGTGCCAAACTGGTGGAATGCTGCCCGAACTCGCCGACCTGTTAGGGACAGCCCGCGTCGTCCGGCTCCCGATGCGATCGCGGTTCCGCGGTATCACCGTCCGCGAGGCGGTCCTCTTCGAGGGTCCCGAGGGCTGGACCGAGTTCTCCCCTTCGTCGAGTACGACGACCAGGAGGCCGCCGCCTGGCTGCACGCCGCGATCGACTTCGGCTGGCGTGGCGCCCCCGCGATTCTGCGGGACACGATCCCCGTCAACGCCACCGTACCGGCCGTGGCGGCGGCCGACGTGCCTGCCGTCCTCGACCGGTATCCGGGAGCGCGCACCGCCAAGGTGAAGGTCGCCGAGCCCGGCCAGACCCTCGCCGACGATGTGGCCCGCGTCCGGGCGGTCCGCGAGCGCCTCGGTCCGGAAGGCCGCGTCCGCGTCGACGCGAACGCCCTGTGGAACGTGGACGAGGCCGAGCACGCCATCCACGCGCTCGCGCCGTTCGACCTCGAATACGTCGAGCAGCCCTGCGCGACCGTGGAGGAGCTCGCCGAGATCCGCCGGCGCACGCGCTACATGGACATCCCGATCGCCGCCGACGAAAGCGTGCGCAAGGCGAGCGATCCGCTGGAAGTCGCGCGCGCCGGAGCCGCGGACCTGCTCGTCATCAAGGCTCAGCCGCTCGGAGGCATCCACTCGGCGCTGCGGATCGTGGCGGAGGCCGGCCTCCCGGTCGTCGTCTCCAGCGCGCTGGACACTTCGGTCGGCATCGCGATGGGCGCCCACCTCGCCGCGGCGGTGCCCGACCTGGAGTTCGATTGCGGTCTCGGCACCGTCGCGCTGTTCGAGGACGATGTCGCGGAGACGCCGCTCGTGCCGGTGGACGGTGCGATCCCCGTCATCCGCCCTCGGGTGTCGACCGCGCAGCTCGACCGCCTTGCCGCGCCGGACGAGCGCAGGGACTGGTGGCTCGACCGCGTACGCCGCTGTCATCGGATCGTGGAGCACGCGGCAGCGCTCTGACGGCGGTCCGCCGGAGGGCCGGGTCGCCCGATTCGATAGGCGGGGCCGCCGTACATGCCGGACGCGTCAGCCGTACAGCCGCTCCGGCACCTCGAGGCCGTAGATCGCGCGGCCCGAATCCCAGATCGCGCGGCACGCCGCCCGGAGCAGGTCGAGCTCATCGTCGCCCTCGCTGAGGATGCGGACGTCGTTGCCGTCGATGGCGACGGTCGATGTGCCGACCGTGACCGCGCCGTTCTTCCCGGTCTTCGCCGTCGGATACGGCTCGCCCAGCCCGCGCAGGTCACCCAGGATGTAGGTCGGCCGCGACTCTGCGTCCGCCGCGAGGAGCTGCTTGGCGCGGTCGATCCCGGTGAGCACGAGGACCGAGTCGATCCCCGCGCGGTTGGCGCCGAGGATGTCGGTGTCGAGCCGGTCGCCGATGAAGAGCGGCTTGGTCGCGTGGAACCGCGCGATGGCCTCCTCGAAGATCGCGACCTCCGGTTTCCCCGCGACGAGCGGGAGCCGGCCGGCGGCAGTGTGGACGGCGGAGACCAGCGTCCCGTTGCCCGGCGCGATGCCGCGCTCGACGGGGATGGTCCAGTCCGTGTTCGTCGCGATCCACGGACGCTCGCTGTCGGTGCGCCCCTGCAGAGCGAACGACGCCTCCGCGAGCTGCGCCCAGCCGATGTCGGGCGAGAAGCCCTGGATGACCGCGGCCGGGTCGTCATCGGCCGAGCGCGTGACGGAGAACCCGCCCTTCTGGACCTCGTCCTCCAGTCCGTCGCCGCCGACGACGAGGATCGTGGACCCCGCGGGAACGTGCTGGCTCAGCAGCCGCACGGCGGCCTGGGGTGAGGTGACCACGTCCCGCGGCTCGACGTGGAGCCCGAGCTCGTTCAGGTGCGCCGCCACGGACGCGTCGGTGCGCGACGCGTTGTTGGTGATGTAACCAACCCTGACGGTTTCAGCCACGTCGTTCAGGCTGTCGACCGCATGCGGGATGGCGTTCGGTCCCGTGTAGACGACCCCGTCGAGATCGGCCAGCACCAGATCGACACCGGTCAGCGGCGTCACAGTCTCACTCGTCCGTCGAAACAGCGCCATCGTGCGGCTCGTCCTCCGTGGTCTCGTCGTTCGCGTTCTCCGGCGCGGCGCCTTCACCGGTCGTCTCATCGAGCGCAGCCTCGTCCGGGGCCGGCAGGGCGTCGGTGAACTCGTCGTCCGCCTCATCCGCTTCCAGCGGGCCGAGGTCGTCCATCACCACGGCCGGCTCGAACTCCTCCTCGATGACGTGGACGGTCTCGAGCTCCGCGTCGGCGTGGGCCTCCTCGAGCGCGAGCTCCGCACGTTCGGCACGCTCGCGCCAGGTCGCCGACTCCGCGTCGCGGCCGAGGGCTTCGAGCACTTCGGCGTAGGCGTGGAAGAGGTCCGAGCTCCAGGTGAAGGCACGGTTCGGGTCGAGTTGCGGGATCTCCAGCTCGGCCAGTGCGGCCTCCTCCTGTCCCAGATCCAACCGGGCGCCGGACATGGCGATCGCCAGCGCGACCTGGACGTCGGACGGCAGTGCGCCGCGGTCGATCGACCGCCCCAGCTCGAGCGCGCGATCGGGCCTGCCGACCCCACGCTCGCTATCGACCATGAGCGCGATCTGGTCGTTGGAGCCGGTGATCCGGCGGTAGGTGCGCAGCTCGCGCAGCGCGAGCGCGAAGTCGCCGGTCGCGTAGGCGGTGATGGCGAGGGTCTCGCGCACGACGCCGATGCGCCCGGCACGGCGCGCGGCCGACAAGGCGTGAAGGTGCGCGAGCTCGGGGTCGCTGTCGATCAGGCGCCCGGCCATGACCAGGTGCTGTGCGACCCAGTCGGCGTTGTCCTTGCTGAGCGTCTTCAGCTCGACGCGGGCTTCCTTCGGCAGGTCGCGCGCCTCGACATCCGCGGGGAGGTCGGGGTCGTCGTGGCGCGGACGCACCGACCGGAGTTCGCGAGCGAGCGCCGCCTCGGCGTCCAGCTCGTACTCGTGCTCCCGGGCGGCGCGATCACCGCGCGCGGGAGCGCCGTCCCTCGTCCACAGCTTGTCGTCCGAGCGACCGTAACCTCTCGACCCACCGGCGCCGGAGGCGCGGCCGTCGCGGCCACCGTGCGAGCCTTGTCCACCCCGGGAACCGGAGCCGTCGCGGCCGCCGGCGAAACCGCGGGATCCTGCCCCGTCACGCGAACGCGTCGCGTCCCAGGAACCGCCACGCTGACCGCCTCGAGCCTGCTGCCCGTCGCGGCCCTGGCCGTCCCGGTTCCACTGACCCTCGCGGCCCTGGCCGTCACGGCGCTGTCCGTCGCGGCGCTGTCCGTCACGACCCTGGCCGTAACCGCGCTGACCGTCACGGCGCTGGCCGCCGCTGCCCTGAGGGCTACGGCTCGCCCCGTCACGGTTCCACTGACCGCCACCGCCCTGGCCGTCGCGGCGCTGACCTTCGCGGTTCCACTGACCGCCGCCACTCTGGCCGTCTCGACGCTGACCATCGCGGTTCCACTGTGCGTCACGACGCTGACCGTCACGGCCCTGATCGTCGCGGCCATGGCCGCCACGATTCCACTGACCGCCGCCGCCCTGGCCGTCTCGACGCTGACCTTCGCGGTTCCACTGACCGCCGCCACTCTGGCCGTCGCGGCGCTGACCGTCACGGTACTGACCACCACGGGCCTGGCCGTCACGACCCTGGCCGTCACGGTACTGACCACCACGGCTGTCACCGTCGCGGCGCTGACCGTCACGGTACTGACCACCACGCGCCTGGCCGTCACGACCCTGGCCGTCACGGTACTGACCACCACGGGCCTGGTCGTCACGGTACTGACCACCACGGGCCTGGTCGTCGCGGCGCTGGCCACCACGGCTGTCGCCGTCACGCGTGTGTGCCCCGCGACCCTGCGCGTCACTGCGCTGGGCTCCGCCGCGCTGACCGTCGCGACCCCACTGGCCATCCCTCGGCCGGCTCGGACCACCTGCGCGCGAAGAGCCGCCGGACTCGCCCCTGCGGTCACCACCGTCACCGGCACGGCCGTAGCCCTGACCGGAGTCGCGTCGCGGAGCGCCGCCGGAGCGGTCGCCATCGCGGCCCGCGCCGTTGCGTGGGCGACCGGAGCCTCGACCGCGGTCGCTGCCGCTCGAGGCGGACGTCCTGTCGTCGTCTGCCGGTGTATCGCTCACGACTTCTCCTGTCGGGTGCCGGGGTTTCCGCCCAGCATATGTGCGTGGATCGCGCTGGGAACCGCCCGCGCGAAAAGTGCCGATGCACACGTCGAAATGGCCACCCATCACTGGGTGGCCATCTCACAAAGAAGTCCGGCGGTGTCCTACTCTCCCACAGGGTCCCCCTGCAGTACCATCGGCGCAGAGAGTCTTAGCTTCCGGGTTCGGAATGTAACCGGGCGTTTCCCTCTCGCTATGGCCGCCGAAACACTATTGATGTATCAAAGTGAACGATCAAGCTTCGCTTGAATCAGTTCTCGACCGTACATCGAGAACCACATAGTGGACGCGGGCAATCTCTTTCCCCTCATGCCAGCCTTACAACGACATGAGAGTAGTGATTATCAAATTATCGGCTTATTAGTACCGGTCAGCTCCATGGGTCTTTAGTCCCCACTTCCACATCCGGCCTATCAACCCAGTAGTCTAGCTGGGAGCCTCTCGCCCGAAGGCATGGAAATCTCATCTTGAGGCCGGCTTCCCGCTTAGATGCTTTCAGCGGTTATCCATCCCGAACGTAGCTAACCAGCGGTGCTCCTGGCGGAACAACTGGCACACCAGAGGTTCGTCCAACCCGGTCCTCTCGTACTAGGGTCAGATCCTCTCAAATTTCCTACGCGCGCAGCGGATAGGGACCGAACTGTCTCACGACGTTCTAAACCCAGCTCGCGTACCGCTTTAATGGGCGAACAGCCCAACCCTTGGGACCTACTCCAGCCCCAGGATGCGACGAGCCGACATCGAGGTGCCAAACCATGCCGTCGATATGGACTCTTGGGCAAGATCAGCCTGTTATCCCCGAGGTACCTTTTATCCGTTGAGCGACAGCGCTTCCACAAGCCACTGCCGGATCACTAGTCCCGACTTTCGTCCCTGCTCGACTTGTCAGTCTCACAGTCAAGCTCCCTTGTGCACTTACACTCGACACCTGATTGCCAACCAGGTTGAGGGAACCTTTGGGCGCCTCCGTTACTTTTTGGGAGGCAACCGCCCCAGTTAAACTACCCACCAGGCACTGTCCCTGAACCGGATTACGGTTCTAAGTTAGATATCCAGAGTGACCAGAGTGGTATTTCAACAATGACTCCACGAACACTGGCGTGCCCGCTTCAAAGTCTCCCACCTATCCTACACAAGCCACACCGAACACCAATACCAAGCTGTAGTAAAGGTCACGGGGTCTTTCCGTCCTGCTGCGCGTAACGAGCATCTTTACTCGTAGTGCAATTTCGCCGAGTTCGCGGTTGAGACAGCTGGGAAGTCGTTACGCCATTCGTGCAGGTCGGAACTTACCCGACAAGGAATTTCGCTACCTTAGGATGGTTATAGTTACCACCGCCGTTTACTGGGGCTTAAATTCTGAGCTTCGCCGAAGCTAACCCTTCCTCTTAACCTTCCAGCACCGGGCAGGCGTCAGTCCGTATACATCGTCTTGCGACTTGGCACGGACCTGTGTTTTTAGTAAACAGTCGCTTCCCACTGGTCTCTGCGGCCTTCAAACGCTCCCGGAGCAAGTCCGTTCACGCCTCAGGCCCCCCTTCTCCCGAAGTTACGGGGGCATTTTGCCGAGTTCCTTAACCACGATTCTCTCGATCTCCTTAGTATTCTCTACCTGACCACCTGAGTCGGTTTGGGGTACGGGCGGCTTGAACCTCGCGTCGATGCTTTTCTCGGCAGCATAGGATCACCCATTTCGTCAATGAAGACTACGCATCGTGCCTGGGCCTATGTGAGAGACGGATTTGCCTATCTCTCGGCTTACACACTTACACCGGGACAACCATCGCCCGGCTGGGCTACCTTCCTGCGTCACACCTGTTAATACGCTAGCCGCACCAGCATGGGGTCGAGCGTTAGGCCCGGACCTTCACCCCGAAGGGATCCGTGTCCAGGATTAGGACTCTTAGCACCACTGGATTAGCTTGGGCGGTTCTTCGCCGGTACGGGAATATCAACCCGTTGTCCATCGACTACGCCTGTCGGCCTCGCCTTAGGTCCCGACTTACCCAGGGCGGATTAGCCTGGCCCTGGAACCCTTGGTCTTTCGGAGGACGGGTTTCTCACCCGTCTTTCGCTACTCATGCCTGCATTCTCACTCGTGTGGCGTCCACGGCTGGTTTACACCGCCGCTTCACTCGCCACACGACGCTCTCCTACCCATCAACACGGCTGGACCACGAAGGCCTACCAATAATGTCAATGCCACAACTTCGGTGGCGTGCTTGAGCCCCGTTACATTGTCGGCGCGGAATCACTTGACCAGTGAGCTATTACGCACTCTTTCAAGGGTGGCTGCTTCTAAGCCAACCTCCTGGTTGTCTGTGCAACTCCACATCCTTTCCCACTTAGCACGCGCTTAGGGACCTTAGTTGGTGGTCTGGGTTGTTTCCCTCTCGACGATGAAGCTTATCCCCCACCGTCTCACTGCTGCGCTCTCACTTACCGGCATTCGGAGTTTGGCTGACGTCAGTAACCTTTTGGGGCCCATCGGCCATCCAGTAGCTCTACCTCCGGCAAGAAACACGCAACGCTGCACCTAAATGCATTTCGGAGAGAACCAGCTATCACGAAGTTTGATTGGCCTTTCACCCCTATCCACAGCTCATCCCCTCAGTTTTCAACCTAAGTGGGTTCGGTCCTCCACGACGTCTTACCGTCGCTTCAACCTGGCCATGGATAGATCACTTCGCTTCGGGTCTAGGACATGCGACTGAATCGCCCTATTCAGACTCGCTTTCGCTACGGCTACCCCTCACGGGTTAACCTCGCCACATATCGCTAACTCGCAGGCTCATTCTTCAAAAGGCACGCTGTCACCCCTACAAGGAGGCTCCAACGGTTTGTAAGCAAACGGTTTCAGGTACTATTTCACTCCCCTCCCGGGGTACTTTTCACCTTTCCCTCACGGTACTTGTCCGCTATCGGTCATCTGGGAGTATTTAGGCTTATCAGGTGGTCCTGACAGATTCACACGGGATTTCTCGGGCCCCGTGCTACTTGGGATACTCTTCGCGCCATTGGACCATTTCGGCTACGGGGTTGGCACCCTCTATGACTGGCCTTTCAATACCATTCGCCTATGATCCTTTGTAACGCTTGCAGTTCGGCAGAAGCTGCTGAAAAGTCCCGCAACCCCGACCATGCAACGCCTGCCGGCTATCACACATGATCGGTTTAGCCTCTTCCGGTTTCGCTCGCCACTACTAACGGAATCGCTTTTGCTTTCTCTTCCTGTGGGTACTGAGATGTTTCACTTCCCCACGTTCCCTCTACCCGCCCTATATATTCAGGCGGGAGTCACTGGGTCACCTTGCGGGCCCAGCGGGGTTTCCCCATTCGGAGATCCTCGGATCAAAGCTCGTTTATCAGCTCCCCGAGGCTTATCGCAGATTACTACGTCCTTCTTCGGCTCCAGATGCCAAGGCATCCACCGTTTGCTCTTAGAAATTTGAAATCACATGAGTTTATAGAATCGATCGACTCATCCGAAGATGAGCAGATTGACCAATGATCTATCAGTACATAAGTACTGTGATCTATGTGATTCGAACCCGAAGGTTCGAATCTAAGATGCTCGCGTCCACTGTGTAGTTCTCAAAGTACGGGCGGTACCTTCTCCGCCGGCCCAGTTATGGCCGACCAGAAAAGGTCCAGAGGTCCAGTTCCCATCCGATTGGATGAGGCCCGGTCCCTCAGGACCCAACAGCGTGCATGTGCAGGGCTTCCGGGTCCGAACTTTTCCTATCCCGAGGGACGTACTGAGTTCGAGCCATTCGGCTCCGCACCAATGTCAATGTTCCACCCATGAGCTAACCGGCTGAGACGTTCGCTCAGATCCGGCGCCTGGACACCCGAGGGTGCCAGATGCTCCTTAGAAAGGAGGTGATCCAGCCGCACCTTCCGGTACGGCTACCTTGTTACGACTTAGTCCTAATCACCGATCCCACCTTCGACAGCTCCCTCCACAAGGGTTGGGCCACTGGCTTCGGGTGTTACCGACTTTCATGACTTGACGGGCGGTGTGTACAAGGCCCGGGAACGTATTCACCGCAGCGTTGCTGATCTGCGATTACTAGCGACTCCGACTTCATGAGGTCGAGTTGCAGACCTCAATCCGAACTGAGACCGGCTTTTTGGGATTCGCTCCACCTTACGGTATTGCAGCCCTTTGTACCGGCCATTGTAGCATGCGTGAAGCCCAAGACATAAGGGGCATGATGATTTGACGTCATCCCCACCTTCCTCCGAGTTGACCCCGGCAGTCTCCTATGAGTTCCCGCCATTACGCGCTGGCAACATAGAACGAGGGTTGCGCTCGTTGCGGGACTTAACCCAACATCTCACGACACGAGCTGACGACAACCATGCACCACCTGTTTACGAGTGTCCAAAGAGTTGACCATTTCTGGCCCGTTCTCGTATATGTCAAGCCTTGGTAAGGTTCTTCGCGTTGCATCGAATTAATCCGCATGCTCCGCCGCTTGTGCGGGCCCCCGTCAATTCCTTTGAGTTTTAGCCTTGCGGCCGTACTCCCCAGGCGGGGCGCTTAATGCGTTAGCTGCGACACGGAAACCGTGGAATGGTCCCCACATCTAGCGCCCAACGTTTACGGCGTGGACTACCAGGGTATCTAATCCTGTTCGCTCCCCACGCTTTCGCTCCTCAGCGTCAGTTACGGCCCAGAGAACTGCCTTCGCCATCGGTGTTCCTCCTGATATCTGCGCATTCCACCGCTACACCAGGAATTCCATTCTCCCCTACCGCACTCTAGTCTGCCCGTACCCACTGCAGGCCCGAGGTTGAGCCTCGGGTTTTCACAGCAGACGCGACAGACCGCCTACGAGCTCTTTACGCCCAATAATTCCGGACAACGCTCGCACCCTACGTATTACCGCGGCTGCTGGCACGTAGTTAGCCGGTGCTTTTTCTGCAGGTACCGTCACTTTCGCTTCTTCCCTACTAAAAGAGGTTTACAACCCGAAGGCCGTCATCCCTCACGCGGCGTTGCTGCATCAGGCTTGCGCCCATTGTGCAATATTCCCCACTGCTGCCTCCCGTAGGAGTCTGGGCCGTGTCTCAGTCCCAGTGTGGCCGGTCACCCTCTCAGGCCGGCTACCCGTCGTAGGCTTGGTGGGCCGTTACCTCACCAACTACCTGATAGGCCGCGAGTCCATCCTTGACCGAAGTTCTTTCCACGCACAGGAGATGCCTCCGTGCGTCATATCCGGTATTAGCTTCCGTTTCCGGAGGTTATCCCAGAGTCAAGGGCAGGTTACTCACGTGTTACTCACCCGTTCGCCACTAATCCCCTAGAGCAAGCTCCAGGTTCATCGTTCGACTTGCATGTGTTAAGCACGCCGCCAGCGTTCGTCCTGAGCCAGGATCAAACTCTCCATAAATGTTTAGCTCCGAGTCGCAAGCGACTGGAAACATAGTGCGGGGTCAGAGAGGAAATATCTCGTCTCCCGCGAGTTTGTCTTGACTAGTTTCGAATATCTACTGACATTCTGTTTCTAATCCAAAGGAATCTCATGCATCGACTTTCAGACCGAGGTCTTCGAGTCAATGCCGAGGTTTTTGGCATTTGACATTGTGCACGCTGTTGAGTTCTCAAGGATCGGACGCTCTCACCTTCAACCCTCTCGGGCTTCTCTGTGAGGCAACTTCTCTACCTTACCACTCTCAGTCAGTTTGTCAAGTCGGCCGTTTCGCGCTCTTTCGTTCATCCATCGTGGGATACATCCGATTTACACGACCCGAACCGGTTAGACCTGCTCAGTGAGTGGGGTGTTAATCCTAAGCGCAGCAAAGCAACTCTTTCAAGTTGAGTTTTGCCGCTAGGCTAAGGATTCGGTCCCGCTTGAGGCCGGGGAGCTCTTCCGCTCTCCCGCACCTTTGGGGTGACAAGTAAGTACTTTACGCAGGCCTCCGGGGCGTCGCAAATTCCGCGGACATCCCGGGCGTGTCGCAGGCCGAGATCCGCGTGATTCCGCGGAAGTCGGCCCCAGGAACGCACAAACGCGGCCGCCCGGAGGGGCGACCGCGTCGTGCGGAAGGGCGAAATCCGATCAGGATCCGAGCCCGGAGTAGGCGTGCAGTCCGTGGAAGAACACGTTGACGACGCCGAAGTTGAAGAGCACCGCGGCGAAGCCGATGATCGCGAGCCACGCGGAACGCGATCCGCGCCAGCCGCGGGTCGCCCGCGCGTGGATGTAGCCGGCGTAGATGACCCAGATGATGAACGTCCAGACTTCCTTGGTGTCCCAGCCCCAGTACCGACCCCACGCCTTCTCGGCCCAGATGGCTCCGGCGATCAGCGTGAAGGTCCAGGCGATGAAGCCGACGATGTTGATCCGGTACGCCAGGTTCTCCAGAGCGGCGGCGCTGGGAAGGGTCGCAAGGAACCGGAACTGCTGCGGTCGCGACTCCTCGATCTGGCGTTCGCGCCGGTACTGCAAGAGCTGGAGCCCCGACAGCGCGAAGCCGAGCGCGAAGAACGCCGTGCCCAGCACGGCGACGATGATGTGGATCACCAGCCAGTACGACTGCAGCGCCGGTTGCAGCGGAACCACCGGGACGAAGTACCGGAGCAACGCGATCCCCTGGAGCACCAGCACCAGGCCGATGATGAACGTGCCGAGGTACTTGATGTCCCACTTGAGGTTCGCCACCAGGAAGACCCCGACGATGACCAGCGTGCCGGTCATCGAGAACTCCCACATGTTGGCCCACGGCACCCGGTCCGCCGCGATGCCGCGGAGGACCGTCGCGATCAGGTGGACGCCCCAGCCCACGATGGTGAGGCCGAACGCCCACTTGATCGACGCCGACGAGGCGGCGCCGTTCATCACGTCGTCCTCGAGTCGTGTGCTGATCCGGGAGGACAGCCGGCCGAGCGCGGACGACGGCGGCGTCGCTGGAGGCGCTTCGACCCCTCCGCCGGACGCGGAGATCCGTGCGGCGGTCGCTCCCACCGGTTGGGCGACCTCCGCCCTGCGCGCGACGGCGCTCGGGACGACCGCGGCCTCGGCGGCCGTGGCTCGGGCTCCTCTGCGCGCGAGGTCGAGCGCGAACGCGATGAACGCGGCCGCGTAGAACCCCATCGCCACATAGATGAAGACCGTGGACAACTGGGACAGGGTTTCGGTCACGAGTGCAAGCCTAATTCGTCGGGGTTCGGGTGAGGAGTGCGGTGTGCTCGTCGGCTACGGCGGTCACAGCCGCGAGGAGGTTGGGGTCCTCACCACGGGCGAGGCCAGCGTACTCCAGGGTCAGCGAGCCGTCGGGGTTCTCGACGGCCTTGACCCAGATGCGGCGGCGCGGCACGAAGAGCGACGTGAGCAGGCCGCCCAGGATGAGGATCGCGAAGAGCAGCACCCAGCCCTGGGCGGGGTCGTGGTGCACGTCGAGCGACGCGTAGCGCTTCACGTCGCTCATCGAGATCGTGCCGAGCCCGCTCGGCAGCTCGACGGTCTGGCCCGGCTTCAACTGCAGCGCCTTGGTCTTCGTGCCCGGCCCCGCGAGCTGGGTCATCTTGTCGGTGTTCAGGCTGTAGACCGATTGCGGGACGCCGGTGTCCACGCCGAGGTCTCCGGCGTAGACGTTGAGGCTGAGGACGGGATCGTTCAGGCCGGGGAAGGTCGAGGTCAGGGCGCCGGCAGCGGTCGCGCTCTTGCCCACGGTCGGGTAGAAGAAGCCGATCATGCCGACCTGCTCCCGGAGTCCGTCCGGCACTTTGACCCAGCCGAGCGAGGTGAGCTGCGCATCCTCGGCGATGAACGGCACCGAGTCGCTGAACACCACCTTGCCCTTCGGATCGCGGACGGTGATGGTCGGCGCATACCCGTTGCCGAGCAGGTAGACGTTGGTGCCGCCGATCGCCAGCGGCTCGTTCACCTTGATCGTCGACGTCCCGGAGGCGTCTCCGGGACCGGCCGTCGTCACCTTCGCGGTGTAGTCGAGCGGGGTGCCCTTGGCGTTCGGGTTCTTCGTCTCGTACGCGACGTCCAGACTGTCGACCCGGATCGAGAACGGCTCGAGCGACCCGTCGGAGAAGAACCTCCCCGGATTGAACGAGTTGTACGACGGCAGGCTGTTGACGAAGCTCTGGCCGACGACGACGACCTTCTGGCCGGTGTAGCCGAAGCCTCCGCCGATGCCGACGGCGAACAGCACGCCGAGCAGGGCGATGTGGAAGACGAGGTTGCCGGTCTCGCGGAGGTATCCGCGCTCCGCCGAGACCGACGTGGATCGCGCGTCCTGGTACAGGGCCACCCGGTAGCGCGAGCGGCGCAGCACCTGGCGTGCCGCCTCGATCGGCTCCGGAGCGTCGGCCCGGAGCTCGGCGGGGAGGATGCGTGCCTGGAAGGCGGACATCCGGGTGAGCCGGACGGGAGTGCGGGGCGGCCGGGCCCGCAGGGCGCGGAAGTGGTGCGCGGTGCGCGGGATGATGCAGCCGATCAGCGAGGCGAACAGCAGCAGATAGATGGCCGAGAACCAGAACGACGTGTAGACGTCGAAGAGCTGGAACTTGTCGAGCACCGGCGCGAGCTGCGGGTTGTCGCTGAAGTACTTGGTGACGCCGTTCGGGTCGGCGCCGCGCTGCGGGAACAGCGAGCCGGGGACGGCGGCGATGGCGAGCAGGAGCAGCAGGAACAGCGCCGTGCGCATGCTCGTGAGCTGGCGCCAGGCCCAGCGCACCCAGCCGAGCGGGCCGAGTTTGGGCTGGACGACGTCCGGGTCCTCCCGAGGAGGAGCGACGTCGATGTGGTCAGATGGCCGGGACAAAGCCGGAGATCACCCCCAGGAACTGGGACATCATGGCGGTCCACAGGCCGGTCGCCATCATCACGCCGATGACGACGAGGAGCGCGCCGCCGATGATGTTGATGACCCGGATGTGCCGTTTGAGGAAGGCCACCGAGCCGGCGACCCAGTCGAAACCGAGGGCGACCAGCAGGAACGGGATGCCGAGGCCGATGCAGTAGAAGAGCCCGAGCAGCGCACCTCGCCACGGCGATCCGCTTCCGACGCTGAGCGCGCTGATCGCCGCGAGGGTCGGGCCGATGCACGGGGTCCAGCCGAGGCCGAACACGACACCGAGCAGTGGGGCCCCGATGAGGCCGGTCGCGGGACGCCACGTCGGCTTGAAGGTGCGCTGCAGGAAGGAGAACTGCCCGATGAAGACGAGGCCCATCACGATGACGAGCACGCCGAGCACCTGGATGACCACCTCCTGCCAGCGGACGAGCCAGAGGCCGAGCGCGCCGAACGCGGCGCCGTAGGCGATGAAGACCACGGCGAAACCGAGGACGAACAGAGCCACGCCGGTCAGGACCCGGCTGCGGTCGCGCTTGGCGCCCGGGTCGCTCATCCCGCCGACGTAGGCGAGATAGCCCGGCACGAGCGGGAGCACGCACGGGGAGGCGAACGAGACCAGGCCCGCGAGGAGAGCGATGGGAAGTGCGAGCAGGAGCTGGCCGCTGAAGACGATCTGACCGACGTTCACGGTCACTTCCCGGCCACGGCGTCGGAGATGAGCGAGTCGAGGATGCTCTTGTCCGGGATCGCGCCGAGGATGCGGGCGGCCACGCGGCCCTGCTTGTCGATCACGATGGTGGTCGGCGTGGCCTTGGGCGGAACGGTCTTGCTGAAGGCGAGCAGGACGGACCCGGTGTCGCGGTCGAGGACCGACGGGTAGGTCACGCCCTTGTCCTGCTCGAAGCTGGCCGCGGTGCTCGCGGAGTCGTAGAGGTTGACGCCGAGGAAGCTGACTCCCTGCGCGGCGTACTTCTGCGACAGCGACTCGAGGTCGGGCGCCTCCACCCGGCACGGCGGGCAGCCCGCGTACCAGAAGTTCACGACGAGGACCTTTCCTGCGTAGTCCTTGGAGGACACCGCAGTGCCGTCGGCGAGCTTGCCGGAGAAGGCGACGGGAGCGCCGCGATCGGCCGCTGCGTACTCGCTCACGCTGCCGTCGCCGGCGATGTAGTTCTGGCCGTTTCCGGAGCGGTACTGGGTGGCGAGGGCGTCGTTGGAGGTGCAGCCCGAGAGCAGGAGCGCGGTGGCCGCGGCGGCTGCGGGAAGAAGGAGCGCCAGGCGGCGTCGAGCGGAGGTCACACGGCCCCCACATCGGTCGCCGCGTTGATGAGGCTGCCGGCGGGCTCGACGTAGCCGACCTCCACCACGCGCACGACGGGCGGGGCGTCGGGATCGACCGGGACCGGCGCCTCGCCGGGACGGGGCTGGGGAGCCGGGGCCGGCTCGGTGGTCCGCTCGAAGGTGGTGATGCTGGAGAGCGCGCAGCGCCGCTTGCGCGGGTCGTGCGGGAACCGCTCCCCTGCCGCCGAGAGGTGCATGACCCAGATCGGGAGCTGGTGACTGACCAGGACGACGTCGCCGGACTCGACCGAGTCGAACGCGGCGTCGACGGCCTCTTTCATCCGCTTCTCGATGCTGGTGTAGGCCTCGCCCCAGCTCGGTCGCGGCGGGTAGACGATGAACGGCCAGTTGACCGGGTTCTTCAGGGCGCGCCGCATGTTGGTGCCCTCGAAGTGGTTGGTGGGCTCGATGATCCGCTCGTCGACCTCCGGCTCCAGACCGAAGGCCGCCGCGATCGGCGCCATCGACTCGCGGGTGCGCTGCAGCGGCGACATACGCAGCAGGGACACCGGGCGGGAGCGGGCGACCAGGTCGTCGGCGGCGGCCTGCGCCATCCGATGGCCGAGCTTGGACAGCCCGAAACCCGGCAGCCTGCCGTACAGGATGCCGTCGGGATTGAACACCTCTCCGTGACGGACGAGATGTACCTGGCTTGCTACCACCGCACCAGTCTACGGAGCGCCTTGCCTTGAATTCACTGAGCGTGGGAGCGCGCGACCTGCTGCCAGCCCTCTGCGGCGGTATGAGCGGGCGGTAGGCTTGTCGATCGTGACCGCACGCGTTTTGATCAAAGACCTGGCCGCCCTGCCCGACGGCCCCGTGAACGTCGCCGGATGGGTCGAGACCGTCCGGGACCAGAAGAAGGTGCAGTTCGTCGTGCTGCGCGACGAGTCCGGAGCCGTGCAGCTCGTCAATCCACGCACCGTGGGTGAGGACGGCGCCGTCGTCGCCGACGAGCCGGCCACCACCATCTCCGGTCTGTCGCAGGGGTCGTTCGTGCGCGCCACCGGCGAGCTCAAGCACGACGAGCGCGTCAAGCTCGGCGGCATCGAGATCAAGCTGAGCACCCTCGAAGTCGAGACGGCCGCCATCCCCGAGACGCCGATCGCCGCCGACAGCGGCATCGACAAGCGCATGGACTGGCGCTTCCTCGACCTCCGCGAGCCGAAGCACAACCTGATCTTCCGGGTGCAGACCACGCTCGAGCACGCGATGCGCCAGTACTGGGTGGACAACGGGTTCATCGAGATCCACACGCCGAAGCTCATGGCGTCGGCGTCCGAGTCGCGCGCCGAGCTCTTCGAGCTGCCGTACTTCGAGACGACCGCCTACCTCGCCCAGAGCCCGCAGATCTTCAAGCAGATGGCGCAGGCGGCCGGGTTCGGGCGCGTCTTCGAGATCGGCCCGGCGTTCCGCGCCGACCCCAGCTTCACCAGCCGGCACGCGACGGAGTTCACGAGCATCGACACCGAGCTGAGCTGGATCGACAGCCACGAGGACGTCATGAAGGTGCACGAGGACCTCCTCGTCGCCGGCTTCACGGCGGTCAAGGAGAAGCACGGCGCGGAGATCGAGGCGCTGTTCGGCGTCGAGGTCACCGTGCCGACCACGCCGTTCCCGCGCATCCCGCTCGCCGAGGCCAAGCGCATCGTCGCGGAGCAGGGCTATGAGGTGCCGCGCGCGGACGACGACATGGACCCGGAGGGCGAGCGCCGCATCTCCGCGTACGTGAAGGAGACCTACGGCCACGAGTTCGTCTTCCTGACGGACTACGCGTCGAGCATCCGCCCGTACTACCACATGCGTCACGCAGACGATCCGTCGATCACCAAGAGCTATGACCTGATCTTCAACGGGGTCGAGATCTCCACCGGCGCCCAGCGCGAGCACCGCGTCGAGATCCTCGAGGAGCAGGCGGTGGACAAGGGCCTCTCGGTGGAGGAGCTGGAGGACGTGCTCGCGACGTTCCGCTACGGCATCCCCCGCACGGCGGGTTCGGGATGGGGCTGGCGCGCGTGCTCATGCTGATGCTGCACCTCGCCAACCTGCGCGAGACGACCTATCTCTTCCGCGGACCGACGCGACTGACCCCGTAGCCGAGAGCGCGGTCCACTGTTCGCCGGCCACCAGGATGTGGCCGAGGAAGCGGAGCCCGATGGTGGCCGCGGCTTGATCGAGCCTGCGAGTGAGCACGGTGTCGGCCACGGACGGGTCGAGCGATCCCGACGGATGGTTGTGCGCGACGGCGAAGGACCGGCCGCCGCGGGTGAGCACGGCCTGGAGGATGTCGGCGGGCTGGATGGAGCGCTCGTCGACACCGCCGTCCTGCACGAGGACGATCTCCAGCGGCCGCGCGGCACGGTCCGCGACGACCACGATGAAGCGCTCGCTGTCGCGGTGCAGCAGCTCGGGACGCACGACCTCCGCGATCGCCTCGTGATCGACCAGCCGGGTCCAAGCGGAGGACCGCCCGGCGCGTCGCCAGATCTCGATGATGGCGACGAGCCGGCCGGCGGTGGCGGGACCGACTCCCGGCAGGGTCTCGAGCCGGGCGAAGTCCATCGTCGCGAGCCCCGGGAATCCGCCGCAGCGGGCCAGGATGGAGCGCGCGAGGGAGAGGACGCTGCGGCCGGTCTGGCCTGAGCCGAGGACGAGGGCGAGGACTTCGGGGTCGGTGAGCGAACCGACGCCGAGCCGGCGCATCCGCTCCCGTGGACGGTCGTGCTGGGGTACATGTGCAAGGGGCTCCTCTGCTTCTTCCGGCTCGGACATGCGTCCACGCTAGGAAGCCGATGGGGTGCTTCGTGGCCGATCGTCTCAATCTGTGGAGAACTGGCCAGCGGCCTCCACCTGTGGATGACAATGGGTGGAGAGAATCCGCAGACGAAGGAGTCGCCCCGCAATGACCACCCTCCCCGAACCCCGTCCGAACGATGTCGTCATCCTCTCGGCCGCGCGCACACCGCTCGGCAAGGTGACCGGCGCGCTCGCGAGCCAGACCGCGGTGCAGCTCGGCACCGTCGCGCTGCGGAAGGCGATCGAGCAGTCCGGGCTCCAGGCGTCGGACATCGACACGGTGATCTTCGGGCAGGTGCTCCAGGCCGGCGCGGGCCAGAATCCGGCCCGGCAGACGGCCATCGGCGCCGGGATCGGCTGGGATGTGCCCGCGACGACCATCAACAAGGTGTGCCTCTCCGGGCTGGCCGCCGTGATCGACGCCGCGCGGCTCATCCGCGCCGGCGAGGCGACGGTGGTCGCGGCCGGCGGCCAGGAGTCCATGACGAACGCGCCGCACATCCTGCCCGGCTCGCGGAAGGGCTGGACGTACGGCTCACTCGAAGCGTTGGATACGGCGGCCTACGACGGGCTGACGGATGCGTTCGACAAGATTTCGATGGGCGCCTCGACGGAGAGCTACACGGAGAAGCTCGGCCTCACCCGGGAGGCGCAGGACGCGTTCGCCGCGTCGTCGCACCAGCGCGCTGGCGCTGCGGCGGCCGCGGGCATCTTCGCCGAGGAGATCGCGCCGGTCAGCATCCCGCAACGCAAAGGCGACCCTGTCGTCGTGTCCGCCGACGAGGGCGTGCGGCCGGACTCGACGGCGGAGGTGCTCGCCAGGCTGCGGCCGAGCTTCGCCGAGGGCGGCACGCTCACCGCGGGGAACTCGTCGCCGCTGAGTGACGGAGCGGCAGCGCTCATCCTCACGTCGCGGGAGAACGCCGAGCGACTCGGGCTGGAGTGGCTCGCGGTCGTCGGGGCCAGCGGACAGGTCGCCGGGCCGGACAACTCGCTGCACTCGCAGCCGTCGAACGCGATCAACGCGGCCCTGAAGCGGTCCGGCTGGGGCGTCGACGATCTGGACCTGGTGGAGATCAACGAGGCGTTCGCAGCGGTGGCGCTGCAGTCGACGGCCGACCTCGAGCTGGACCCGGAGAAGGTCAACATCCACGGCGGCGCGATCGCGCTCGGGCATCCCATCGGGGCGTCGGGGGCGCGGTTGGCCGGGCACGCGGCGCATGAGCTCGCGCGGCGCGGGTCCGGACGGGCGGCGGTGGCGCTGTGCGGCGGCGGCGGGCAGGGGGATGCGCTGCTGCTGTGGCGGTGACAGCGAGATCAGGGCGCGCGCGGCCGGAGAAGGTAGTCAATGGAGGAGATCCGGGGCGGGTCTCCTCCGTTGTGTGCACGGCGGGCGGCGTTGGCAGCGGAGGAGATCCGGGGTCGCGGGAGGCTGGAAAGCAGTCAACGGAGGAGATCCGGCCCGGGATGGGGCGGGTCTCCTCCGTTGACTGCGTGGGAGGGGCGGCGGGCGCGGGGTCAGGGGAGGTGGCGCTCGGCGGGGCCGGTGTAGAGGGAGAGCGGGCGGATGAGGGAGTTGGCGGCGTACTGCTCGAAGATGTGCGCGGTCCAGCCGGTGACCCTGGCCGCAGCGAAAAGCGGGGTGAAGGTCTCGGTGTCGAAGCCCATCAGGTTGTAGGCCGGGCCGGACGGGTAGTCCAGGTTCGGCTTGATGTTCTTGCGGTCGCCCATCGCCTTCTCGAGCGCGTCGTAGAGGTCCAGCATGTCCTGGCGGTCGTAGTGCTCGACCAGGGCCTCCAGGGAGGCCCGCATCGTCGGGACGCGCGAGTCGCCGTTCTTGTAGACGCGGTGGCCGAACCCCATGATCTTGCGCTTCTCGGCGAGGGCGTCGTCCAGCCACGCCTCGGCTCGGTCCGCGCTGCCGATCTCGTCGAACGCGTGCATGACGGCCTCGTTCGCGCCGCCGTGCAGCGGCCCCTTGAGGGCGCCGATCGCACCGGTGACGGCCGAGTAGACGTCCGACAGTGTGGAGGCGATGACGCGCGCGGTGAACGTCGAGGCGTTGAAGGAGTGCTCCGCGTACAGCACCAGCGAGACGCGGAAGGCGTGCACGACCACGTCGTCCGGGACCTCGCCGAACGTCAGCCAGAGGAAGTTCTCGGCGTAATCGAGGTCGTCCCGCGACTCCACGGGGTCCAGGCCGCGGCGGCGGCGCTGGATGTAGGCGACGATCGTCGGGAGCTGGGCGAAGAGGTGGATGGCGCGGCTGAGATTGAGCTCGGGATCCAGGATGCCGTCGGTCTGCTCCAGCGTCGGGTCGAGGCCGCCGAGTTGGCTGACCGCGGTGCGCAGGGCGTCCATCGGGTGCGCCGAGACGGGGATGTCGTCGAGCGCGCGGCGGGTTCTGTCGTCCAGGCGGCGCAGTCCGCGCTCCAGCTTCTGGAACCCGGCCAGCTCCTCGGCCGTCGGCAGCTCGCCGTGCCACAGCAGCCAGGCGACCTCCTCGAACGAGCACTTCGCGGCGAGCTCCTGCACCGGGTAGCCGCGGTACAGCAGCGAGTTGGTCTGCGGGTTCACGGACGAGATGTTCGTGGTGTCCACCACGACGCCGGCGAGGCCCTTGTGGATCTCGGGGTCGGTCATTGTGCTGCTCCTTCGCTGCTGTGCTGGTCGTGACTGGTGTGGACGCGGCTGTGAGCAGTGCTCAGCGGCGCACCTCGAAGTTGTACACCGATGTGTCGAACGCGTTGTAGCCCTCGTAGTCAATCAGGTCGTACAGTTCGGCGCGATGCTGCATCGAACCGAGCAGCGGCTCGAGGGTGCCGCCTTCCAGGAGCTGGTCGAGGCCGCGTTCGGCGGCCCCCATCGCCAGACGAAGGAGCGAGACCGGCCAGATCACGATGTTCACGCCGATGTCGCGGAGCTGGTCGACGGTGAAGAGGTCGCTCTTGCCGAACTCGGTCATGTTGGCGAGGATCGGCACGTCGACGGCCGACCGGATCGCCGCGAACTCGGACAGGTCGGCCATCGCCTCCGGGAAGATCGCGTCGGCACCCGCGTCGACCAGCGCCTTGGCCCGGTCGATCGCGGCCTCCAGCCCCTCCACGGCGCGGATGTCGGTGCGCGCCATGATCAGCAGGTTCGGATCGCGCCGGGCGTCGGCCGCTGCGCGGATGCGCTTGAGCGCGGTGTCCTCGTCCACGACCTGCTTGCCGTCGAGGTGGCCGCAGCGCTTGGGGTTCACCTGGTCCTCGATGTGGAGGCCGGCGACCCCGGCGTCCTCCAGCGTCTGCACCGTGCGGGCGACGTTCATCGGCTCGCCGAAGCCGGTGTCGGCGTCGACCAGGGTCGGGAGGTCGGTCATCCGCGAGATCTGGGCGGAGCGGCCGGCCACCTCGGTGAGCGTCGTGAGCCCGATGTCCGGGAGGCCGAGGTCGGCGGAGAGCACGGCGCCGGAGATGTAGACGCCCCCGAAGCCCTTGCGCTCGATGAGGCGCGCGCTCAGCGGGTTGAAGGCGCCCGGCATCCTGACCAGCTCGCCGGACGCGAGTCGCGCCCGGAACGCCGCGCGCTTCTCGTGCGCGGGAACGGTGGAGTACAGCATCAGAACAGTCCTCTCGGCGCGGGGACGCCGGCCAGCAGGCCGGGGCGCGCGGTGATGGTGAGGCCGCCGAGCTCGGCGGCGGACAGCTCGGGGAGGCGCTCGGCCAGCGCGAGGAAGCGCTCGATCTCGGCCTCCTCGAGCACTTCGGCCGCCAGCGAGCGGAACTTGGCGACATAGTCGGCGCGGGCGAACGGCCGGGCGCCGAGCGGGTGGGCGTCGGCGACGGCGATCTGGTCCTCGATCACACGGCCGTCGGCGAGCGTGATGACGACGCGGCCGCCGAACGCCTTCTCGGCCGGGTCGATCGAGTGGTAGCGGCGAGTCCACTCCGGGTCCTCGGTCGTGGTGACCTTGGCCCAGAGTGCGACGGTGTCGGGGCGGGCGGCGCGGGCCGGGAGGTAGGACTCCACGTGGTGCCAGCCGCCGTCCTGCAGGGCGACGGTGAAGATGTACGGGATGCTGTGGTCCAGCGTCTCGCGCGAGGCGGTCGGGTCGTACTTCTGCGGGTCGTTCGCGCCCGAGCCGATGACGTAGTGGGTGTGGTGCGAGGTGTGGATGACGATGCTCTCCACACGCTCGGGGTCGGCGGCCTCCGGGTGCTCCTTGTGGAGCCTGCGGGCGAGGTCGATCCAGGCCTGCGCCTGGTACTCGGCGGAGTGCTCCTTGGTATAGGAGTCGAGGATGGCGCGCTTGGCCTCCCCTGCCTCCGGGAGCGGCACGTCGTACGATGCGTTCGGACCGTCGAGCAGCCAGGCGATGACGCCGTCCTCGCCCTCGTAGATCGGGGTCGGGCTGGTCTCGCCGCGCATGGCCCGGTCGATCGCCTCGACGGCCATCTTGCCCGCGAACGCAGGCGCGTGCGCCTTCCAGCTCGAGATCTCGCCCTTGCGCGACTGCCGGGTGGCGGTGGTGGTGTGCAGGGCCTGGCCGATGGCCTGGAAGATCGTCTCGGCCGGCAGGTGCAGCAACGTGCCGATGCCCGCGGCAGCGGACGGCCCGAGGTGGGCGACGTGGTCGATCTTGTGGGCGTGCAGGCTGATCGCCTTCGCCAGGTCGATCTGGATCTCGTACCCGGTCGCGATGCCGCGCACCAGGTCGCGGCCGGTCAGTCCGTACGCACGGGCGGCGTGCTGGGCCACGGCGGTGATCGGGGGGATGTTGTCGCCCGGGTGCGAGTACTCGGCGGCGAGGAAGGTGTCGTGGTAGTCGAGCTCGCGGACGGCGACGCCGTTCGCCCAGGCCGCCCACTCGGGGCTGACCCTGGTCGTCTGCGGCTCGCCGAAGACGGTCGAGCCGTCCTGGGGGTGCTCGGTGGAGGCGGTCAACTCCTCGAGCTGCGCCGTCGGCAGCGGGTGGGCCAGCGCCTGCGAGCGGGCCGACACCACCGGCCTGCGGGTCAGCGACGCGGCGGCCACGGACGCGTTGTCGATGACGCGGTTGATCACCATGTCGGCCACCCCGGAGTCGACCTCGACCGGGTCGGCGGCGACCTCCGCGATCTTCCAGGCGAGCTGGTCCTGACGGGCGAGATTCTCATCGCTTCTGTGCACACGGACGTTGTGGAGCTTCACGTTACGAACCTACCTCCCCTACGCTCCTGCTATGGTCCCGGCGTCCTCCCTGCTCGCGTTCGCGCTCGCGTCGATCGCGCTCATCGTGATCCCGGGGCCGAGCGTGCTGTTCGTGATCGGGCGCTCGCTGGCGCTCGGGAGGCTCGGCGGCCTGCTCAGCGTGCTGGGCAACGCGCTCGGGATGCTGCCGCTCGTGGTCGCCGTCTCGCTCGGGATCGGCGCGCTCGTCGCACAGTCGCTGGTGGCGTTCACGATCGTGAAGTTCGCGGGAGCGGCGTACCTGATGTATCTCGGGGTGCAGGCGATCCGGCACCGGAGGCACACCGCGGTGACCCACGAGGCGACGCCGCCGCGGCGCTCGCACTGGCGCATCGTCGGCGAGGGGATGCTGGTCGGGCTGACCAACCCGAAGTCGCTGGTCTTCTTCGTCGCGGTGCTGCCGCAGTTCGTCGACTATCGGGCGGGTGGCATCCCGGTGCAGCTCTTCGAGCTCGGCATCGTCTTCCTGCTGCTGGCGCTGACGTTCGACAGTGTGTGGGCGCTCGCCGCGGGGACCGCCCAGGCCTGGTTCGGACGGTCCCCGAAGCGCGTCGAACGTCTCGGCGCGACCGGCGGCGTGATGATGATCGGTCTCGGCGGCATCCTCGCCCTGACCGGCGTCAAGCACTGAGCCGAGCCGCGCCGCCGGGCTGGCTAGATGTCGCCCGCGGTCGCGATGGGGGTGACGACGGCTCGGCCCAGCGAGTGGAAGTGGGCGTTGAAGCCGAGGACGGCGGGCGTCGACTCGGGGTCGAGGTCGAGGTGGTCGACATCCAGCGCGTGCACGACGATGTGATAGTGGTGCGTGCCGGTTCCGGGCGGCGGTCCCGCGCCGGTGAAGCTCTTCGAGCGCAGCTCGTTGGAGAGCATCGCGGCGCCCCCGGAAGGTTCGCGCCGCCCTCGGCGCCCGCACCGGACGGCAGCGAGGTCACCGAGGCCGGGATGTTGTAGACGGCCCAGTGCCAGAAACCCGAGCCGGTCGGGGCGTCCGGGTCGTGGATCGTGACGGCGAAGCTCTTCGTCTCGGCGGGGAACCCGCTCCAGGAGAGCTGCGGGGAGACGTCGCCTCCCCCTCCCCCGCGCCCCACTGCGCGCGGTCGAGCGGGCGGTCGTCGGCGACGTCGTCGCTGGTGACGGTGAACTGAGGTACGGCGCCGAAGCGCTCCAGCGGATCTTTCGACATAGCGCTCACGCTACGCCCGCTGCGTCGTCTCCGTGACGGTCGCGGGGACGGGACGGCGGCGGAAGCGGCGCGGGAGGCCGACGATTCCCCAGCCGGTGACCCGGAGCATGGCCTCGGCGACGATCCCGCCGCTCATCTTGGAGACGCCGTGCTCGCGCTCGACGAAGGTGATCGGCACCTCCACGACGCTGAGTCCGGCGTCGTATGCGCGGCGCAGCATGTCGATCTGGAAGCAGTAGCCCTGGCTCTCGACGTTCTCGAAGTGGATGCGTCGCAGCGCGTCGGCGGTGAACGCCCGATACCCGCCGGTCACGTCCTTCGCGGGCACGCCCAGCCAGAGGCGCGAGTAGGTGCTGCCGCCTTTGGAGAGGAACCGTCGGCGCGCGGGCCAGTTGACAACGCCGCCGCCCGGGACCCAGCGCGAGCCGAGCACGAGGTCGGCGCCGTCCGCCGCCTCGCCCTGTGGGAGCCGGCGGAGCGCCGCGAGCAGGGAGGGCAGTTCCTCCGGCCGGTGCGAGCCGTCGGCGTCCATCTCGACCACCGCGTCGTAACCGGCGTCGAGCGCCCAGGTCATCCCGGCCCGGTAGGCGGCGCCGAGGCCCTCCTTGCCGGCGCGGTGCAGCACCTTGACGTTGGCGTCGGTCGCAGCGAGCGCGTCCGCGATCTCGCCCGTCCCGTCCGGCGAACCGTCGTCGACCACGAGCACGTCGACCTCCGGCGCCGAGGCGCGGATCCGGCCGACCACGGGCCCGATGTTCTCCCGCTCGTTGTACGTGGGCAGGATGACGATGGTTCGCATGCAACCACTCTGGTCCATTCCGCTGAACGGATGGCTAACGAATCTGTCTGTTCTCGCAGTCGCCGCTGCTAGCATCCCCCGGTGCCCGTCGCGAAAGTCCTCCTCTATTACGCGTTCGCGCCGCTGCCCGACCCGGACGCGGTGCGGCTGTGGCAACGTGACCTCTGCGAGTCGCTGGGGCTGCGCGGTCGCATCCTGCTGTCCGAGGACGGCATCAACGGGACGCTGGGCGGCGAGCTCGGTGCGCTCAAGCGATACCTGCGCAAGACCAAGGAGTACGCGTCGTTCCACGACCTCGACGTGAAGTGGAGCGAGGGGTCTGGGTTGGACGAGTCGGGCGGCAGCCTGGACTTCCCGCGGCTGTCGGTGCGTGTGCGGGAGGAGATCGTGTCGTTCGGGGCGCCCGCCGAGCTTCGGGTGGACGAGTCGGGCGTCGTCGGCGGAGGCGAGCGGCTCGACCCGGACGCGCTGCACGCGCTCCTGGATTCGCGCGAGGACGTGGTCTTCTTCGACGGGCGCAACCGGTTCGAGGCGGAGATCGGGCGGTTCCGCGGCGCGGTCGTTCCCGAGGTGGCGACGACGCGCGAGTTCGTGGCCGAGCTCGACAGCGGGCGGTACGACCACCTCAAGGACAAGCCGGTCGTGACGTACTGCACCGGCGGCATCCGCTGCGAGGTGCTGTCGGGACTGATGCGGTCTCGCGGATTCGGCGAGGTCTACCAGCTCGACGGCGGCGTGGTCCGCTACGGCGAGCGCTTCGGCGACGACGGACTGTGGGAGGGGTCGCTGTACGTGTTCGACGGGCGCGGGTCGGTGCGGTTCTCGGACCATGCCGCGGTGATCGGGCGCTGTGCGGGATGTGGCGCGGCGACGGACCGGATGCGGAACTGCAGCGATCCGTCATGCCGGGAGCAGCTTGTGGTGTGCGGGGAGTGCGACGTCGTGGAGTGCGCCGCGCACGCTGCGTGACACGGCGGTAATCCTCCACAGGCTCCGGGCTCGGCGCGTTCTCCACCGATTCGTGGGAACCATTGCTGGCCGTTTCGCGTTGCGGCCAAGATGAACCTCATGGATCCGGTCATCACCATCGTCTGGATCGTGTCCTTCGTCGTGGTGACGGTCACGGTCACGGGCCTCTCGCGGCGCGTCAACTGGTCGGCGCCCGTCGTGCTGGTGGTCGTGGGCGCGATCGCCTCGTTCATCCCCGGGGTGCCCCATGTGGCGCTGGAGCCGGAGCTCGTGCTCTACGGGCTGCTGCCACCGCTGCTGTTCGCGGCGGCCATCCAGACCTCGATCGTCGACGTGCGTGCCCGGCGCGACGGCATCCTCCTGCTCTCAGTCGGGCTGGTCGTGTTCACCGTCGTCGTGGTCGGGTTCACGACGTGGCTGGTGGTACCGGCTATCACCGTCGGGGCGGCCTTCGCGTTCGGAGCGGTGGTGGCGCCGACGGACACAGTGGCGGTGACCGCGATCGCGGGGCGGGTGCACCTCCCCCGCAGACTCGTCACCGTGCTGGAGGGCGAGAGCCTGCTGAACGACGCGACCGCCCTGGTCGCGCTCAACGCGAGCATCGCCGCGATCGTCAGCGTCGTGAACCCGTGGGCCATTGCCGGCGACTTCGTGATCGCCGTCGTGGTCGGCATCGGGATGGGTCTGCTGGTGGGGTGGGTGCTCTCCCTCATCCGCAAGCAGCTCCGGTCGCCCGTACTGGACACCTCCATCGGGTTGATCACCCCGTACCTGGCGTTCATCCCGTCGCAGTTCCTGCACGGTTCGGGCATCCTGTCGGTCGTCGTCGCGGGGCTGTACCTCGGGTACCGCTCCCCCACCATCCAGACGGCGGAGGCGCGCATCGCGGAGACGATCAACTGGCGGACGATCGAGTTCCTGCTGGAGAACGCGGTCTTCCTGTTCATCGGGCTGGAGTTGTCGAGCATCCTGAACTCGGCGTTCCGCTCGGGGATCACGGTGGCGCAGACGGTCTGGATCAGCATCGCCGTGCTGCTGGCGCTGTTCCTGGCGCGGTTCCTCTGGATGGTGGGCACGACGGCGTTGTATCGGAACGGTCCGCAGCGGCTGCGCGAGCGGGGCTGGACCTGGCCGACCGGGATCGCGGTGTCGTTCGCCGGGATCCGCGGGGTGGTGACGCTGGCCGCTGTGTTCCTGCTGCCGGCGTCGACGCCGCACCGGGAGTTCCTGCAGTTCCTGGCCTTCGTCGTGGTGGTGGCGACCCTGCTGGAGGGGCTCGCGCTGCCGTGGGTCATCCGCCGGCTGAGGCTGCCGCCCCCGGACTTCGCGCAGGAGGCCGGTGAGATGGAACGGCTGCTCGCGGAGGCTCAGGCGGCCGGGCTGGAGCACCTGGAGTCGCAGGTGACCGGCCAGGAGGACGAACGGGTGATCGAGCGGCTGCGCATCAACGCCGTGTTCCTCTCGGAGGCGCTGGAGAATCCGGCGCCCGACGCGGAGGTCGCGGCTCCGCTGGCGTATCGCAAGCTGCGACGGTCGATGATCGTGGCGGAGCGGCAGGCGGTCCTCGAAGCGCGCGCCGAAGGACGGTATCAGGAGCCGGCGGTGCGGTCGGTGCTCGCGTTCCTGGACGCCGAGGAGTCGGCATTGAAGGCGGGAGGGACGGACGGGAAGAAGTTGATGTGAGGGGAAGGTGCGGCGATCGGCGATCCCGCGGCACGTCGAGCGGAGGACCGTCCTCTTCCCCGGCGCGGCCGAGGGCGCCGGGCCCACAGCCGTGCGCGCTGGGACGACAGGGCGAGCACCACCAGGATGTCGAGCGGGAGGCCGAGGATGTTGGTGCGGAGGGTGACCTGCTCGCCGCCGTTGAAGAAGTCGATCGCGGCGAGGACGATCAGCAGCGCACTGTACGACATGGCGACGATGCGCGCCCAGTTGCTCCCCGTGAAGACGAGCAGGGCGATCGCGATGTAGAACACCAGGCCGGCGGCGAACAGACCCATCGCGATGCCGAAGACCAGGTCGGCGCTCTGCTGCTCGGAGGCGGTGAGCGCCGCGCCGGTCTTGGACACGAGCTCCGACCGGATGAACAGCGGCCAGGCCAGCACGGTGAGCACCACGGTCAGCACGCCCGCCAGCACGCGCAGCAGCATGAGCAGGAAGCCGAGCGTCGTCGGCACCGGGCGGCGCTCGGCACGGGTGAGCCGGCGCTGGTCCGCGTCGGCGGCGACCGCGACGGCGCGCGGCTCCACCAGCACGCCCGACAGGTCGACGACGGGGAGGTCGCCGTCCGTCTCGATGGCGTCGCCGCCGCCGTTGCGCGCGTGATAGCCGGACGAGAAGTCGCGGATCACGGCGACCTCCACGCCGATGTCCGCGGCGGCGAGCGTCGAGACGATGTGGTCGCGCTCGATGTCCGTGTTCGCGTCGATCTTGTGCGTGATCTGGAGAGTGAACAGGGAGAAGCCGACCGTGCGGTCGAAGGTCCCGGCCGCCAGCCAGCCGACACGGTGACCGCCCGGCAGCAGCCAGCCCTCCGGGCAGCGCCAGAATCGGACATGGTGGCGCTTTGCCGGGTTGCCCTTGACCTCCTGCTGGTACGCGACGTCCTGCTGGTGGCCGAACAGGAAGAGCGGGCTCACCGGGGCCTCATCGTAGCTGCGGCGCAGCAGCGTCGAGGTGATGATGCGGCGGCTGGAGGCGGCGGTCACGTCGTCGGCGCGCGTCCAGCCGGCCTCGATCATCGCCTGGTCGAGCTGCGCCTCCGACCCGAGCAGCGCCAGATTGATCGGGTCCCCGAGGAGGCCGTCGCTGGTGCGCGCCCGGCCGATGAAGTAGTCCGGCACGTAGATCTGGGTGAGGATGCGGTGCAGGCGCGGAAGCACCAGGTAGGCGAGGACGACCCAGAAGACGATGAAGAACAGGAGCAGGAACCAACCCCACGAGAAGCTCTCTGTGACGATGAGCCACGCCAGCCAGACGGCCGCGACGCCCCCGAACACGAAGAAGAGGTTGTCGACCACGGCGTTGACGGACACCCGCCGACCCGTGGCGGAGAGCGTCTTGGCAGGGCCGTTCGCACCGCGTGACGAGGACTCGGACGGCGCTCCATCACCGGCCGCGGGCTGCACCCGCGGCGGTCCCTCCGGCTCAACGGCCCCCGCCATGCGCTCATCCTAGAGCGCGCCGGGCCCGGGTCGTAGGGTGGCGTCATGACCTCCATCACCGAACGTGGCGCCGAGCTGCGCCGCCTCCACGACGCCCCCGAACTGCTGCAGGTCGTCAACGTGTGGGATGCGATCAGCGCGAAGGCCGTCGCCGCCCTCCCGGAGACCCGTTCGCTGGCGACGGCGAGCCACTCGATCGCGGCGACACTGGGGTACGAGGACGGCGAGAACATCCCGCTCGACCTGATGCTCGACATGGTCGGGCGCATCGTGGCGACCACCGACCTCCCGGTGAGCGCCGACCTCGAAGCCGGTTACGGCGACCCGGGCGAGACGATCCGCCGGGCGATCGGCGTCGGCGCGGTCGGCGCGAACCTGGAGGACCAGGTTCGCCCGTTCGAGGAGGCCGTCGCGCACGTGCGGGCGGCCGTCGCCGCGGCCGACGGCGAGGGGGTGCCGTTCGCGCTCAACGCGCGCACGGACGTGTGGCTGCGCAACACGTACCCGACGGCGGAGGAGAAGACAGAGGAGGCGATCCGCCGCGGGCGGGCGTTCCTCGACGAGGGCGCGACCTGCGTGTTCGTGCCGGGGCGACTGGACGAGGAGACGGTGACGCGACTCGTCGCGGGGCTCGGGGTGCGGAAGCTGAGCGTGATCGCGGTCCCGGGCTCGCTGCCGCCGGCGCGACTGCACGAGCTGGGGGTCGCCCGCGTCTCGTACGGGCCGTGGACACAGCGCGTGGCGCTCGCCGAGTTGCAGCGGACCGCGGCGGAGCTGTACGCGGGCGGCGAGCTGCCGAGGGATGTCCCCACGCTGAACTGACCGGGTCGGACGACCCGCGTCCCGCCCGTCGGGTCCCCCGAGACCGACCTCCACCCCACCCTGAGTGCACCGACCGAGGAGAGCCAATGTCCGATTTCCGCGCCATCGTCATCGAACAGGAGAAGGAGGGCTCCCGCATCCTCGCGCACACCGCCGAGGTGCGGCGGCTGACCGACGCCTTCCTCATGCCGGGAGACGTGACCGTCGCCGTCGAGTTCTCCGACCTCAACTACAAGGATGGGCTCGCGATCGCCGGGAAGCCGGGCGTCGCGCGGGTGTCGCCGCTCATCCCGGGCATCGACCTGGTGGGCGTCGTGGAGGCCTCCGACGATCCGCGGTGGCGACCGGGTGACCGGGTCGTGCTCAACGGAGACGGGATCGGGGAGGGTCACCACGGCGGCCTGGCCGAGCGCGCGCGGGTGCGCGGCGAGGCGCTGGTCCGGGTCCCGGACGCTCTGAGCTCCGAGCAGGCGGCGGCGATCGGGACCGCGGGGTTCACCGCGATGCTGGCCGTCCTCGCGCTGGAGCGCAACGGGATCGAGCCGGAGGCTGTGCATGCCGCCGGGTCGAGCGTGCTGGTCACGGGAGCGGCGGGCGGGGTCGGGTCGGTCGCGGTCGCCCTGCTGGCGAAACTCGGTTATCCGGTTACGGCCTCCACGGGGCGACCGGAGGAGCTGGAGGGGTATCTGACCGATCTCGGGGCGAGCGCGATCATCGACCGTGCCGAGCTGGCGATGGAGGGACGGCCGCTTCAGAGCCAGCGCTGGGCCGCGGCGGTGGACTCGGTCGGCAGCCACACGCTCGCGAACGTGCTCGCCCAGACCCGGTACGGCGGAACGGTCGCGGCGTGCGGGCTCGCGCAGGGGCCGGACCTCCCGGCCACGGTGATGCCGTTCATCCTGCGGGCGGTGACGCTGGTCGGGATCAACTCCGTGGAGGCCCCTGCCGCCCTCCGCGAGGCGGCCTGGCGGCGGCTGGCGACCGACCTGGACGAGGAGGCCCTCGCCGCGATGACGCGATTCATCCTGCTCGCCGAGGCCATTCCCGCGGCGGAGGACATTCTGGCCGGACGGCTTCGCGGGCGGACGGTCGTCGAGGTTCGGGCCTGACGCGCGTCTCAGCCGTTAGGCTGACCGCATGATCGTCCTCGCGACCGTCGTCGTCACGCTGGCTGCTGCGCTCCACGTCGGGATCTTCGTCATGGAGAGCGTCGGCTGGGTGCGGCCCGGCGTGTGGAAGCGCTTCGGCGTCGCCGACCAGGCAGCGGCGAACACGACGCGGCCGATGGCGTACAACCAGGGGTTCTACAACCTGTTCCTCGCCATCGGGGCGGTCCTCGGGCTGATCCTGTTCGGGGTGGGGGCGCACGCTGCCGGACTCGCGCTCATCTACTTCACGATGGGGAGCATGCTCGCGGCGTCGATCGTGCTCGTGACGACCGGGCGCGGATATCTGCGTCCGGCGCTCATCCAGGGCATCCTTCCGCTGATCGGCATCGTGCTCATGCTGTTCTCGTAGCCCTGCGCTCAGCGCAGCGAAGGCGCCACCGACTCCGGGCGGAGGCCGCGCCCGATCACGCGCGCGCTCAGGCGCTGCGCCACGGGGGTCGCCGCGGCGATCGCGAGGCGCAGAGCGGGCGACGGCGCGGGCGGGAGCAGCGGACCGTCGCCGGGGCGGCGGGTGATGCGACGGTGGGCCGCGAGCTGGATGCGCTGCATCCACTCGACCGGCGGGAGGCGGCGACGCTGCACGGCGTCGAGGAGGCGGAGGTCGACGGGGCCGTCCCGCAACGGGACGGCGAGCGCGTTCGCGGTGGCGACGGCGTCCTGGACGGCGTAGTTGACACCCACGCCGAAGGCCGGGGACATCGCGTGCGCGGCGTCCCCGATGGCGAGGAAGCCGTGCCGGTACCAACGCGGCAGCCGGTCGACCTGGACGCTCAGCAGCTTGAGCGACTCCCAGTCGGTGATCGTCTCCAGCGGCTCGCGCAGGAACGGCGCGGCTCCCGCCACGGCCGAGCGGAAGCCCGGAAGGCCGGCCGTGCGCAACTCATCGATGCCGCCCTTCGCGATGACGAGCCCGACCTGGAAGTAGTCGCCGCGGTCGATCGTGATCACCATCGCCCCGTTGCCGAGGTAGGCGAGCGTCGAGGGCTGGGCCTGCGCGGCCTTCGGGAGCCGGAACCAGATGACGTCGATGGGCACGCCGAATCGCCGGGGCAGCAGGCCCGCGGCGGCACGGAGGACGGAGTCGCGGCCGTCGGCGGCGACCGTGAGGTCGGCCTCCACCTCCACCGGGCCGGCGGGGCCGAGCGCCGACAACCCCCGGACGACGTCGCCGTCGCGGATCAGCCCGGTCGCCTCGGTCCGCATGAGCAGCCGGAAGTTCGGATACCGCTCCGCCTGCCCGGCGAGGAAGGTCAGGAAGTCCCACTGCGGTGCGAGCACGAGGAAATCGTCGGGCGGCGGCAGCCTCCCGAAGTCGATCGGATGCAGGCGGGTGCCGTCGACGACGGCGTCGAGCGTGCGGATGCTGGTGTGCGGAAGGCCGAGGAACGCGTCCCGCAGCCCGAGCTCACCGAGCACGCCCACTGTCGACGGGTGGATGGTGTCGCCGCGGAAGTCGCGGAAGAAGTCGGCGTGCTTCTCCAGCACGACCACGTCGAGCCCGGCGCGGGCGAGGATCAGCCCGAGCATCATCCCGGCGGGTCCACCCCCGGAGATGGCGCAGGATGCCTGCAGCGATTCCATCACCACGCAGCGTAGTCTCCCCCATGACGATCCTCGGCTCCGTCCTCATCGCGATCGCGGCCGTCGTGCACCTCGTGTTCTTCGCGATGGAGAGCATGCTCTGGTCGTCGCCGAGCGTCTGGCGGCGATTCGGTCTCACGACGCAGCGGGACGCCGACGTGGTGCGGCCGATGGCCTACAACCAGGGGTTCTACAACCTGTTCCTCGCGGGCGGCGCCGCGGTCGGCCTGGTGCTCTACTGGACGACCCTGCGCCACGTCGGCTTCGGGCTGATGTTCTTCACCGGGACCTGCATGGTCCTGGCCGCGATCGTGCTGCTCACGACGGGCCGGCGGTTCTGGGGAGCGGCCCTGCTCCAGGGGCTGCCGCCGCTGGTCGGACTCGTGCTGTTCTCGGTCGCGCACGCGGGGTGAGCCGCGAGCGAGCCCCGGTCGTCAGTCGATGATCTCCCCGTCGGCGGGGATCTCGCCCACGTCCACGCGGAGCGCCTCCACGAGCTTCGCCGCGTGCGGCGTCGACACGATCACGCGCGAGAACTCCTCGCCGTCGAGGTCGACCACCACAGCGGCGCGCTGCTTGCCCTTGATCAGCAGGAAGTCCTTGCCGCCGTGGAACTTCCAGGTCCCGACCGAGAGCGTGAGCGGGACGGCGGCTCCCGGAGCACGGATGCCGCGGATCCAGATCCACGGGTCCTCCGTGATCGCGACCGATCGGATGCTCTCGCGCGGGATCACCAGATCCTCCCGACGCACGGAAAGCACCTTCTCGGCCCGCGTGAGGTGGATCTCCAGGCGGTCGGGGTGAACGTGCAGGTCGGCCATAGGTCTATCCTGCCCGCCGACCGCGGCCGACGGGGGTCGTGAATCTCACAAACCCGTAACCGTTGGCTTGGAGGGCCGCGAAAGGCGGCCGCACGGGGTCGCAGGACTCTCATGATTCGCAAACCGCACCGGCATGTATCCTTCTCGTCGTGGCAACGCAGCGGCGGACTCCGGGCTCGCAGACTTCACTTCGTGAAGCCAACCGGGCTCGGATCGTCGACGCCATCAAGAAGCACGGCGGCCTGACCCAGGTGGAGCTGGCCGGCGCGACGGGGCTCTCCCCTGCCACGGTCTCCAACATCGTCAAGGAGCTCTCGACCTCCGGCGTGCTGCATACGGCGCAGAGCATCCGTTCCGGCCGGCGCGCCCAGCACGTCACGCTCGCGCACGCGCTCGGGCTCGTGGTCGGCGTCCACTTCTCCACCCGGCACCTGCGGGTCGCGCTGGCGGACGTGGCCAACACGGTCGTCGCCGAGAACCACATGCCGCTGGCCAAGGATCACCGCGCGGACAACGAGCTCGACAAGGTCGCGCTGCTCTTGAACGACATGCTCGACTCGGTCGACGCCTCCCGTGACGAGGTGCTGGCGGTCGGGCTCGCGGTGCCGGCGCCGCTCGACCGGGCCACCGGCACGATCGCGCGCAGCGGCATCATGCGCGGCTGGGACGGCGTCGTGATCGCGGACGCTCTGGAGCGCCGGGTGAAGCGCCCGGTCTTCATCGACAACGCCGCCAACCTCACCGCTCTCGCGGAGTCCCGGCTCGGGGCGGGGCGCGGCAAGCGCACCTCGATCACGCTCGAGGTCGGCGACGGGATCGGCGCGGGCCTGCTGCTCAACGGCCAGCTCTTCCGCGGGAACAACGGCGTCGCCGGCGAGTTCGGCCACACCACGATCCGGGAGAACGGCCCGCTCTGCCGCTGCGGCAACCGCGGCTGCCTGGAGGCCATCGCCGGCGGCCCCGCCATCCTGGACGAGCTGCGCGACCACCTCGGCAGCCTGAAGCTCGGCGATGTCGTCCTCCAGGCGATGGCCGGGGACGCGCGCTGCATCCGGGCCATCGCCGACGCGGGCAGGCATATCGGCATCGCGACGGCCAACCTGTGCAACCTGCTCGACCCGGAGCGGGTCGTGGTGGGCGGGGAGCTCGCCCGCGCCGGGGAGCTGCTGCTCGGCCCGATGCGCCACGCGGTCGAGCGCTCGATCATCGTGAACGAAGACCTCATGCCCGATATCGTCCAAGGCCAGCTCGGCGTCCGGGCGGCCACCCTCGGCGCGGTCGCCCACGCGGTCGACAGCATCTCGCTCACGAGCGGAGGAGTCGAGGTCTGAGACCGCGACGAACCGGTGTCCCCCGTTGGCCCCCGTCCGTGACGAACCGTTATCGAAAGCTTGACTTCAAGTATTGACGCCAAGCGGCGGCCCCTGACACACTCAACCCAGTCGCCAACGTCGGCGGCTTCGAATCGGAGGTTTTTCAATGAAGATCGCCACCAAGAGAGCGGTCATGGTGTCCGCCGCGATCCTGGCCACAGCCCTCACCCTCACAGCCTGTTCGAACGGTTCCGGCAACACCTCGACGAACAATGCGTCGGGCGCCGCGAACGCCAAGATCGGTCTCCTCCTCCCCGACTCCGTCACCGCGCGCTACGAGGCGGCGGACAAGCCCTACTTCGAGGCGAAGGTCAAGTCGCTCTGCTCGGGCTGCACCGTGCTGTACGCGAACGCGGACGGCGACGCCAGCAAGCAGCAGCAGCAGGCGGAGTCCATGCTGACCCAGGGCGTGAAGGTCCTCGTCCTCGACCCGTTCGACGGTGAGGCCGCCGCGTCGATCGTCGGCGAGGCCAAGGCCAAGAACATCCCGGTCATCTCCTACGACCGCCTCATCAACAGCCCCGACCTCAACTACTACATCTCCTTCGACAACGAGAAGGTCGGCAAGCTGCAGGCCACCGCGCTGGTCGACAAGCTGAAGAAGGACAACGTCGCCTCGGGCAGCGGCATCCTGATGGTCAACGGCTCGCCGACGGACAACAACGCGACCCTCTTCAAGAAGGGCGCGCACAGCGTCATCGACTCCAGCGGCTACAAGGTGCTCGCCGAGTTCGACACACCAGGATGGGACCCCGCCAAGGCCCAGGACTGGGTGTCCGGCCAGGTCTCGCAGTTCAAGAGCCAGATCAAGGGCGTCTACGCGGCGAACGACGGCACCGGCGGTGGCGCGATCGCGGCAATGAAGGCGGCCAACCTGAGCCCGCTCCCCCGGTGACCGGTCAGGACGCTGAGCTCGCGGGCATCCAGCGCATCCTCGCCGGCGACCAGTACATGACCGTCTACAAGGCGCTGAAGCCGGAGGCCGAGCAGGCGGCGACCCTCGCCATCGCTCTGACCAAGGGCCAGAAGCCGTCCGAGCAGACCACCGAGGTCGCGACGGCGGGCGGCGCGAAGATCGCGTCCATCCTGCTGACCCCGGTCGCGGTGACCACCGACAACATCGAGTCCACGGTCGTGAAGGACCAGTTCTACGGGCCCGACTCCGCCGCGAAGATCTGCACCCCGGACTACAAGGCGGCGTGCGACAAGTACGGCATCAAGTAGTCGTCGAACCACCAGGGGCCACCCGGCCCGAGGCGCGGAATCCGCATCCTCGGGCCGGGTGGTTCCGCCATACAGTTAGCCAAGACAGCACTATCCAGCACCACGCGACAGCATCGCGTCAGGCCCGAAGGAGAACGCCGTGACGATGGAATCCCCTGTGACCGACCAGGAGCGGTCCAGCCGACAGCCCGTCCTCTCGCTACGGGGGTGTCGAAGGGGTTCGGAGCCGTGCAGGCGCTCACCGACATCCACCTCGACGTCTACCCGGGGGAGGTCGTCGCGCTCGTCGGCGACAACGGAGCCGGGAAGTCCACCCTGGTCAAGATCCTCGCGGGAGTGCACCCGCAGGACGCCGGGACGATCAGCTTCGACGGTCAGGACGTCAGCATCCCGTCGCCCGCGGCGTCCCGCGGGCTGGGCATCGCCACGGTGTTCCAGGACCTCGCGCTCTGCGACAACCTGGACGTCGTGTCCAATCTCTTCCTCGGTCGGGAGATCACCCGAGGAACGCTCGACGAGGAAGAGATGGAGAAGCGGTCGTGGAGCCTCCTGCGCCAGCTGTCGGCGCGGATCCCGTCGGTCCGCATCGCCGTCGCGTCGCTCTCCGGAGGCCAGCGGCAGACCGTCGCCATCGCCCGGTCGCTGATCGGCGACCCGCGCGTCGTCATCCTGGACGAGCCGACCGCGGCACTGGGCGTCGCCCAGACGGCCGAGGTGCTCAACCTCATCGAGCGGCTGCGCGAGCGCGGGCTGGGGGTCATTCTGATCAGCCACAACATGGCCGACGTCCAGGCGGTCGCCGACCGGGTCGCCGTGCTGCGGCTCGGCCGCAACAACGGGGACTTCCGCGTCCCCGACGTCAGCTACGAAGAGATCATCTCGGCGATCACCGGCGCCACCGACAACGTCGTCGCGCAGCGGGCGGAACGCATCGAGGAGCGCGTGGAGCGCATCGAGAACAGCGAAGGGAACGCCTGATGACCAAGGCACCAGAGACTCCGGCCCAGCTCGCGGCCGACCTCCAGGACGAGCGCCTCATCCGCGAGGAGGGCCTGGGCGGTGCGGTGCGCGCCTTCGGGCGCCGGGTGCGCGGCGGCGACCTCGGCTCGCTGCCCGTCGTCGTCGGGCTGATCGTTATCTGGCTCGTGTTCCAGATCCTGAACCCGAACTTCCTCAGCGCGAACAACCTCGTCAACCTCACCCTGCAGTGCGCCGCGATCGGGACGATCTCGATCGGCATCGTGCTGGTGCTGCTGCTCGGCCAGATCGACCTGTCGGTCGGCTCGGTCAGCGGTGTGGCGGCGGCCATCCTCGGCGTCGCGTTCACCCAGCTGCACTGGCCGCTGGCGCTGACCGTCATCGTCGCCATCCTCGCCGGCTCGGTGATCGGCCTCCTCTACGGCATCCTGTTCACCCGGTTCGGCGTGCCGAGCTTCGTGATCACACTGGCCGGTCTGCTCGGCTTCCTCGGCGTGCAGCTCTGGATCCTCGGACCCAACAGCTCGATCAACATCCCCTACGACTCGTGGATCGTGAAGTTCGCGCAGCAGACCTTCCTCCCGCCGTGGGCCGCCTACGCGCTTGCCGTGATCGCCGCGCTCGCAATGTTCTGGTCGGACTGGCGGCGCAATGTCCGCCGTCGCAACGCGGGCCTCTCCGAGGGCTCGATGGCGGTCGTCCTGATCAAGTCGGGGCTGCTGCTCGTCGGGCTCTGCATCGCGGTCTGGTACCTCTCGACCGATCGCGGCACAGGCGCCATGTTCCTGTTCTTCGTGATCCTCGTGATCATCATGAACTTCTTCCTGACGCGCACGAAGTGGGGCCGCTCGGTGTTCGCGGTCGGCGGCTCGGTGGAGGCGGCACGCCGCGCCGGCATCAAGGTGAACCGCATCTTCATCAGCGTGTTCATCCTGTGTTCGACGTTCGCCGCGATCGGCGGCCTGCTCGCCGCGGCCCGCCTCGCCTCGGTGAGCGCGGGATCCGGTGGGACGGACACGAACCTCAACGCGATCGCCGCGGCGGTCATCGGCGGAACGAGCCTCTTCGGAGGCCGCGGATCGGCGTGGTCGGCGCTGCTGGGCATCCTGGTCATCCAGTCCATCTCGAACGGCCTGACGCTGCTCAACCTGGACTCGTCGTACCGCTTCATGATCACCGGCGCGGTCCTGCTGCTCGCCGTGATCATCGACTCGCTGTCCCGCCGCTCGCGCGAAACGCACGGGCAAGGCTAGCCGGGCAGCGCTCCGGGCGGGTGTGAGAAGGTGGACCGGTGACCCGAACCACCACCTTCCACGCCCGCCTTCTGCGTTCCGGCGTGGATCCGCAGACCGTGACGGTGCGGGCGTCGTCGGACATCCCGCCGCGCACGCTGCGACGGGCGGCCGGTGGCGGCGGGGCGCTCAACTTCGACGTCTACGCGCTGATCGACGCCGACGGCTGGCCCGGTTCGGCGACATACACGTACGTCGAGTCCCTCTCACGCGCTCCGTCCGCCGCCGACGAGTGAGTCGAGGGGCGTGCGTCAGGCGGGGGTGGCGGCAGCCGCTGCCCGGGCGGCGGCCGGGAGGGCCTCCAGGATGCGCGCAACGGCCGCGTCGTCGTGGGCGGCCGTGACGAACCACGCCTCGAAGACGCTCGGCGGCAGCGAGACGCCCCCGTCGAGCATGGCGTGGAAGAACGGCCGGTAGCGGAACGCCTCCTGCGACTGCACCTCGGCGTACGTCCGCGGGGCGGCCGCGAAGTCGCCGAAGACGAAGCTGAACAGGTTGCCCGCGCGCTGCACACGGTGGGCGACGCCCTCCGCGGCCAAGGCGTCGGAGACCGCACTCGAGAGCGTCTCTGCCACGACATCGAGCCGGTCGTACACCGCCTCGTCCGCGTGCTCCAAGGTGGCGAGGCCGGCGGCGACGGCGACGGGGTTACCCGAAAGAGTGCCGGCCTGGTAGACCGGGCCGGTCGGCGCCAGGAAGTCCATGAGCTCCGCCCGGCCCCCCAGGGCCGCCAGCGGCATCCCGCCGCCGATGACCTTGCCGAACGTGACGAGGTCGGGCGTGTAGCTGCGGTCGAGACCCCAGAAGCCCGCCTCGCTCACGCGGAAGCCGGTGAGCACCTCGTCGAGGATGAGCAGCGCGCCGTACTCGTGCGCGAGATCGGTCAGGGCCGCATTGAATCCCTCGTCCGGGGCGACGACACCCATGTTCGCGGCGGCGGCCTCGGTGATCACGGCCGCGATGTCCGGTCCGTTCGCCTCGAAGGCGGCGCGGACGGCGTCGAGGTCGTTGTACGGGAGGACCAGGGTCTGCGCGGCCGTGGCCTCGGTGACGCCGGCCGAGCCGGGCAGCGACAGGGTCGCGAGCCCCGAGCCGGCCTCGGCGAGGAGGCTGTCCGAGTGGCCGTGGTAGTGACCGGCGAACTTGATCAGCAGCGGACGGCCGGTGAAGCCGCGCGTCAGCCGGATCGCGGTCATGGTCGCCTCGGTGCCGGTGGAGACCAGGCGCAGCTTGTCGATGAACGGCACCCGGCCGAGCACGGCCTCCGCCAGCTCGGTCTCGGCCGGCGTGGAGGCGCCGAACGAGAGTCCGCGCGCGGCGGCCGCCTGCACGGCGTCGATCACGGCGGGATGCGCATGGCCCAGGATCGCCGGTCCCCACGACGCGACGAGGTCGACGTACTCGCGGCCCTGTGCGTCCACGATGTAGGGGCCGTGGGCGGACACCATGAACCGCGGCGTCCCGCCGACCGAGCGGAAGGCACGGACCGGGGAGTTCACGCCGCCGGGGATCACGCGCTGCGCGCGCTCGAACTGGGCGAGGTTGATGTCACCCAGAGCGGCGTCGTCGGCCAGGCCCTGCAGGTCCTGGGTGCCCGTGTTGGACGAATCGGTGTTGTAGAAGTCGCTCATCGCAGCCATCCCGCGACCTCGGTCGCCCAGTAGGTGAGCACGGCGTCGGCGCCCGCGCGGCGCGTGCCGATCAGGGTCTCCTCGATGACGCGCTCACGGTCGATCCAGCCGTTGGCGGCTGCGGCCTCCACCATCGCGTACTCGCCGGAGACCTGGTAGGCCCAGACCGGCACGTCGCTGATGGCGGCGACGTCGCTGAGGACGTCGAGGTAGCTGAGGGCCGGCTTCACCATGAGGATGTCGGCGCCCTCGTCGAGGTCGAGCTGCGCCTCGCGCAGGCCCTCCCGGCGGTTGGCCGGGTCCTGCTGGTAGGCGCGGCGGTCGCCCGAGAGCTGCGAGTCGACGGCCTCGCGGAACGGGCCGTAGAAGCCGGAGGCGTACTTGGCGGCGTAGGCGAGGATGACCACGTCGGTGCGGCCTGCGGCGTCGAGCACGTCTCGCACGGCGGCGACCTGGCCGTCCATCATTCCGCTGAGGCCGAGCAACTGGGAGCCGGCCTCCGCCTGTGCGATCGCCATGTCGCGGTAGCGCAGCAGCGTGGCGTCGTTGTCGACGTGGCCCTCGCCGTCGAGCACGCCGCAGTGGCCGTGGTCGGTGAACTCGTCCAGGCACAGGTCGGTCTGCACGACGAGCGCGTCGCCCACTTCGGAGGCGAGGGCGCGGGTGGCGACGTTGAGGATTCCGTCGGGGTCGGTCGCGGCGGTGCCGACCGCGTCGCGGGTCTCGGGGACGCCGAAGAGCATGACGCCGCCGACGCCGGCCTCGGCGGCCTCCACGGCCGCGCGCTTCAGGGAGTCGAGGCTGTGCTGCACGACGCCCGGCATGGAGGCGATCGGCTGCGGCTCGGAGGCGCCCTCCCGCACGAACAGCGGCAGGATCAACTCGGCCGGATGGAGGCGGGTCTCGGCCGTCAGACGGCGCATGGCAGGCGACTGCCGCAAGCGCCGGGGCCGCACAACGGGATGCAACTCACTCACTCTCCCCAGCCTACGCCCGCGGCGCTGGGTGCCCGCTCACCGTGTGGAGCCATCGCTTCCGCACTTTCTCCCGCCTCCGCCCGGCGTGTTGCGGGAGGAAGTGAGGAACGGATGGCTGGGGTCAGGCGGTGGTGGGGTGAGCGGCGGCGGCGACGGCCTCGATGAGGGAGGTCGCGGTGCGCTGGGCGGCGATCACGTCGACGCGGAGGCCGTACTCCCGGGCGTCGCGGGCGGTCTGCGGACCGATGGCCGCGACGAGGGTGGTCTCGGGGATCGGGCCGAGCTGCACCTGCACCTGCTCGGCCACGGAGCCGCTCGTGACGAGGATGGCCTGCACCAGGCCCTCGCGCACGTCGGCGACGATGTTCTCGGGCACGCGGATGCCGACGGTGCGGTAGGCGACCACGGACTCCACGTCGTGGCCGATACGACGCAGCCCCTCGGTGAGGAGGGGCTTGGCGATCTCCGAGCGGAGCGTGAGGATGCGCAGCGGGACGACGCCCTCGGTCGCGGCCTCCCACTCCGCGAGCAGTCCGCGCGCGGAGTTCTCCTCCGACGGGACCAGGTCGACGGCGTACCCGGCGGCGGCCAGCGCGGCGGCTGTGGTCTCGCCGACGGCCGCGATCCGGGTGGAGGGCGGGACCACCGCGCGGGCGGCGCTGAGCACGTCGACCGTGGTGGCGCTGGTGACCGTCACCCAGTCGAAGCCGCCGTCCGCGAGCCGCGCGAGGGCGGCCTCCAGCGCCGGGGCGTCGGCTGTCGGAGCGAAGTTGATCATCGGCGCCACGACCGGCGACGCGCCCTTGGCGCGGAGGTCGGCGGCGACCGAGTCGCCCCACGGGCCGCCCCGGGGCACGATCACGCGCCAGCCGGCGAGCGGCTTCGGGGAGGACGGGGTGGGGGTCATCATGCGCTCCCGAGCGGGGCGAGGTCGGCGGCCCCCGCGCCGAGCAGTTCGGCCACCACGCGGGCTCCGACGTCGCGCGCCGCCTCGTGGAGGTCGGCCAGGCCGAAGGAGTCCGGAGTGGCGGCGTGGGAGGCCGTCAGCCGCTCGGTCCCGTCCGGGCGGTACACGGTGGCGGTGAGGAAGAGCAAGCCGTCGTCCACCAGGGCGGATGCGCCGATCGGGGCGGCGCAGCCGGCCTCGAGCCCTGCGAGCACCGCGCGCTCGGCGGACGCGCAGGCGTGGGTCGTCGCGTGGTCGACGGCTTTCAGCGCGCGGGCGACGTCGCCGCGGCCGTTCTGCTCGCCCTCGCGGACCTCCAGCGCGAGCGCGCCCTGGCCGGGAGCCGTGGGCACCTGCGACAGCGGGAAGAAGTCGGTCACCGCGTCGAGGCGTCCCAGCCGGCCGAGTCCGGCGGCGGCGAGCACGACGGCGTCGAGGTCGCCCTCGGCGACCCGTCCGAGCCGGGTGTCCACGTTCCCGCGGATGTCCACGACCTCCAGATCGGGACGGACCGACTTCAGCTGCGCGACGCGGCGCGGCGAGCCGGTGCCCACCTTCGCGCCCTCCGGCAGCGTCTCCAGCGTGAGTCCGTCGCGCGCGCACAGGGCGTCACGGGCGTCCGCCCGCTTGGGCACGGCGCCGATGACCAGCCCGGGCGCCTGCGCGGTGGGCAGGTCCTTGAGCGAGTGGACGAGGAGGTCGCACCCGTCGGCGAGCAGGGCCTCTCGCAGCGCGGTGGCGAACACGCCGGTGCCCCCGAGCTCCGACAGCGACTCCCGCGAGGTGTCGCCGTGCGTCGTGACGGTGACCAGCTCGATGTCGAGCCCGGTCGCCCGGGCGATCGACTCGGCGACCGCGGTCGTCTGAGCGACCGCGAGGGCGCTGCCCCGCGTGCCGATGCGCAGCACACCGTCGCGTCGCGCGGACGCGCCCTCGGCCCTGCTCACCGTGCCGCTCACGGCGCGAGCCCCGCGGCGGCCGGCTTGAAGCCGAGGCGGACGTTCTCGCAGCAGCCCGGGCGGCACACGTCGTACCAGGGTCCGAGCGGGGTCAGCGCCGGGCGCTGCTCGACCGGGACGCCGTCGCGGCGCTCCAGGACGAGGTCGACCAGGCCCTTCACATAGCGGGCGTGGGTGCCGGGGGTGGGCACGCGGACGGCGACCAGGCCGTTCTCCTCGCTGGTCTCCATCGCCTCGTTGTCGAGGTCCCAGAGCACCTCCATGTGGTCGCTCACGAAACCGAGCGGGACGATGATGACGGCCTTGACGCCGAGGGCGGGAAGCTCCGCGATGCGGTCGTTGATGTCGGGCTCCAGCCACGGCATCGACGGCGGGCCCGACCGGGACTGGTAGACCAGGTCCCAGCCGATGACGCCCCCGGCGGCCTCCTGCGAGACGACCTCGGCGACGGCCAGGTGCTGGGCCGCGTAGGCGCCGCCCTCACCGAAGCCGCGGGTGGCCGGGCCGGACTTCGCGGCGTCCGTCGACGGGATGGAGTGCGTCGAGTAGAGGATGCGCATCTCGGTCGCCGGGTCGATGCCCGGGATGCGCTCGCGCAGCTCGTCCACGGCGTTGCGCACGCCCTCGATGAACGGCTCCACGAATCCGGGGTGGTCGAAGAACTGGCGCACCTTGTCGATCTGGATGGTGCCCTCCAGGCCCTTCTCCTGCAGCACGCGGGCGAAGTCCTCGCGGTACTGGCGGCAGCTCGAGTAGGAGGAGTACGCGCTCGTCGCGATGGCGATCAGCTTGGTGAGGCCGCGCTCCTGCGCCTCGGCGAGGGCGTCCTCCAGGTACGGGTCCCAGTTGCGGTTGCCCCACAGCACGGGGAGGTCGATGCCGCGCGAGGCGAGCTCGGCCTCCAGCGCCGCCTTGAGCTCGCGGTTCTGGTCGTTGATCGGGCTCACCCCGCCGAAGTGGCGGTAGTGGTGGGCGACCTCCTCCAGCCGCTCCTCCGGGATGCCGCGGCCGCGCGTCACATTGCGGAGGAACGGGATGACGTCGTCCTGACCCTCCGGGCCGCCGAAGCCGGCGAGGAGGATCGCGTCGTAGGCGACCGGCTCGGTCACGTGCTCGGGACCGGACGCGGCGGCGTCCGTCGCGCCGAGGACGCGCGGGACGGCCTCGGCGCCGGTCAGGTCGGCCCCGGTCAGGTCGGCGCCGGTCAGGTCTGCCCCGGTCAGGTCGGCCCCGGTCACTGCAGCACCTCCACCACTTCGGCCGGCTGGATGCGGCGGCCGGTGTAGAACGGCACCTCTTCGCGCACGTGGCGGCGGGCCTCGGTGTAGCGGAGGTCGCGCATCATGTCGACCAGGTCGGTGAGCTCGTCGGACTCCAGCGGCAGGATCCACTCGTAGTCGCCGAGGGCGAACGCCGCGACAGTGTTGGCCAGGACGCCACGGAACGCCGCGCCCTTGCGACCGTGGTCCGCGAGCATCTGCGACCGCTCTTCGTCCGGCAGCAGGTACCACTCGTAACTGCGCACGAACGGGTAGACGCAGAGCCAGCCCTTCGGCTCCTTGCCGCGGAGGAAGCCGGGGACGTGCTGCCGGTTGAACTCGGCGTCGCGGTGCACGCCCATCGCGTTCCAGGTCGGCAGCAACGCCGTGAAGAGGCGGGTGCGGCGCAGCTGGCGGAGGCCCCACTGCAGGGCCTCGGCCTCCGGGCCGTGCAGCCAGATCATGATGTCCGCGTCGGCCTTGAGGCCGCTCACGTCGTAGAGCCCGCGGGTGACGACGCCCTGCAGCTCGATATCGGCGATCACGCCTTCGAGCTCCTGGACGGCCTTCGGCACGTCGGTGCCGTCGAGGTCGTCGGGACGGGCGGGGTCCCGGCGCAGGACGGCCCACAGCGTGAAGCCGCTGGGGCTTTCGGGGGTGGTGTCTTCGGGGGCGGTCGACTCTGCCGGTACGGCAGCCGGGGTACTCATACCGACAGTCTCCCTCGCAAAGCTGAGAAGGCAAAAACCGGGCGCGCCGCCGCGGCCCGAGTGCGCGGCGTCAGCGACGGGAAGCGGCGACGATCCCCCAGACCGCGCCTCCCACGACGACGGCCACCCCGACCGCCAGGCCGACGAGCACCATCGGGTTCTCGGCGCGGAGGCTCCGGAACCGCTCGGACGCCCGCGCGGGCACGTTGACCTTGTACTGGATGGCGTCAATGGTCGCAGCCAGGTCGGCGCGGGCCTTCTCGACACCGTTGCGGTCAGTTGTCATATCTGCCCAACCCCTTCACGGCATCGATGTCGGTCTTGACGCTGGCGATGGTCTCCTTGGGCGCCGCACCGTCCACCCGCTTGAGCGAGCCGACGCCGACCAGCACGAGGATCGCCGCGATGACGAGGAGGACGCCGAAGACGATGAGCGCGGCAGCCCAGCCGGGCAGCACGAGCGCGAGCCCGAGGATCGCCGCCGCGACGAGCACGCCGAGCGCGAAGAAGAGGAAGGCCGCGGCCACGACGAAGAGCCCTATGCCGATCCCGGCATACTTCGCCTTCTCGGCGTACTCGGCCCGCAGGTTGACCAGCTCGGCTTTCACGAGCTGGATCAGCAGCCGCGGGAGCGACGCGATCAGCTCGCCCAGCGACTGGGACCTGGCGCGTACCCGATCGGTCATCCGGTTCGCCCGCCCTTCCGTGACACCCGCACCATCTCCATCCATTCGCGATCAGCGCGCGCCGGGAGCGCTCGCTTCTGGATCATCCCGCGTGACGGGGACGACGGCCACCCCCGGTTTGGCGGAATCCGCTCGGGACTCCTTGCGACGGTCGTTCGCCCGGACGACGGCCTTCTTGACGGTGATGTAAAGGGCCTCGGGCGCCTCGCCGATCTTCTCCGCGACGAAGTCCTCGACGGCGTTCACCTGCTTTTGCACCCCCGGCGACTCCCAGACCTTGAGTGCGGCCGACCTCATCTGCTCATAACGCTTGCGACCGGCGCGCGTGCCGAGCACGTAGCCCATCGCCGCGCCCGTCACGAAGAGAATCTTGCCCCGCATACCGTCCTACCCCTCCAGGTCGTCGGTCAGTGCCTTCCAGCGTAGACCCCTGGCCCGTTCCGCCACCCGGCGCGCATCCGGGATGACGGACGCGAGACCGGTGCCGGTCAACCAGGAGCCGGTCACCTCGAGCCCTTCGACGTTCTCAGCTCCGTCGCGGACGCGCTGGATGCGCTCCCGCTGCCCCACTGTCGCATAGGGAAGGGCATTCGTCCAGGGGGTCCGGGCGAACGCGGAGACAGCGGATTCCGTGAGCGGAATATTCAGCAGCGCTGCGGCGTCGGCGACGGCGCGCGCACGGAGCTCGGCGTCGGACAGCGCCGGCGTCTCGGACGCTCGGCCGGCGCGGCCGTACGAGAGCCGCAGGACGTGGCGGCCGGGGCCGGCGGCCTCCGCGACCCACGCCCACTTGGCGCTGGAGTGCGTCATCGCCTTGGCGGAGACGCCGGAATCCGGCCCGTCGGCGACGAGGACGCCGGTGCCGCGCGGCGCGGCGCCGAGCCGGTCGTCGGTGAGGACGAGGGTGACCAGCTCGACGCTGGACGCGGCAGGCCAGTCGAGAGCGGCGAGCTCGCCGAGGGCGGCGTCCATGTCGGGCAGGAGCGCCAGCGCCGCGTCGGCGGGTGCAGTGAGCACGACCGCGTCGGCGTCCAGCGCGGAGCCGTCGGCGAGAGTCACCGTCCAGCGGGCGGGACGCACGGCGGCGGGTTCCGCGGCAGTCTCAGCCGGCTCCGCGGGAGGCTGCCCCGCGAGCGCCAGGCCGTCGAGCGCGGCCTCGTCGACGGCATCGGCCATCGCGGCCTCCACCGCGACGGCGGCGACGTCCTCCGGGTCGGGTGCGGTCCACGGCCTCACGGACACGACCGTCGCGTCGGTGCGGATGGTCCCGCCTCGTGCCCCGATGTCCGCGGCGAGCGCCGCCGGAAGACGCCACATCCCCCCGCGGAGGCCTCCCACGGCGCTCCCCGCCTTGGCCGCCGACCGCAGCTCGCCCACGGCGCCGGAGAGCGAGCCGAGCCGCGTGAGCGCTGCGTTGAGCCCCGGGGCCACCACCTCCACGTCGAGGTCGTCGGGGTCGGCCGAGTACACGCCGGTCACGACCGGGGACACCAGCTCGCTGAGCACCTTCGACCCCATCCGCTTGCGCACCAAGGTGCCGAGCCTGCGCTCCTGGCCGATCTTCAGCACGGGGAGGACCCGGTCCAGATAGGCGCGCACCGCGCCGCCCCAGCCGATCGCGGCGACGACGTCGGTCGCCAGCGGGGAGCTCGGGATGCCGAGCAGTCCGGCCTTCGGCAGCGGGACGGTGCGCGTGCCGTTGCGGACCCACGCGCCCGCCGGGTTCGGCTCGACGACGTCGTCCGCGAGGCCCAGATCGGCCAGCAGGGCGGCGACGTGGCCGCCGCGGGTGGCGAAGCTCTCGGCGCCGGCGTCGACCGTGATGCCTCCGAGCTCCAGCGGTGCGACCGAGCCGCCGACGCGGTCGGAGGCCTCCAGCACCGTGACCTCGAAGCCCGGGCGGGCGCACTCGCGTGCCACGACGAGTCCGGAGACGCCGCCGCCGATCACGGCGATGCGCGTCGGCGCGGCCTCCACCGCGTGCCGGATGCTCTCCGTCACCGCGTCGTGATCTCGGACAGCGGCGTCGAGGGGCTCGGAGGTCATGCCCGCCACCCGTGGACGAGCTCGACCACCCGGGTCAGCACCGTCGGATCGGTCTCCGGAGGGACGCCGTGGCCCAGGTTGAGCACGTGCGCCGGCGCCTCCCGGCCGCGCTCCAGGACGTCCACGACGTGCGCGGACAGCACCTCCCAGGGCGCGTCGAGCATGGCCGGGTCGACATTGCCCTGCACCGGAACGACGTGCCCGAGCCGGCGGGCGGCCTCGTCCAGCGGCGTGCGGTAGTCGACGCCGACCGCGTCGGCGCCCACTTCGTGCATGGCCTTGAGCAGTTCGCCGGTGCCGACGCCGAAGTGCACGATCGGCACGTTGCGGACCAGCGGCTCGCCGTTCGCGGGTGCGTCCCCGACGGCGTCGACGCCGGCCACAGGGGGCTGCTGCACCTCGTAGGTGAGGTCGCGGATGTGCGAGAGCGCCCGCGCCGACGCGGGGGCGACGTGCTCGACGTAGTCGTGCAGCGACAGCGACCCGGCCCAGGAGTCGAAGAGCTGGGCAGCGCTCGCGCCGGCCAGGAGCTGCGCCCGGAGGAAGGCGCCGGTCACGTCGGCGCTCCACGCCATCAGGCGGGCCCAGGTCTCCGGGTCGGCGTGCATCAGCGTGCGGGCGCGGATGTGGTCCTTGGACGGGCCGCCCTCCACGAGATAGGCGGCGAGGGTGAAGGGGGCGCCGGCGAAGCCGATCAGCGGAGTGTCGCCGAGCTCGGCCGTCGTCAGCCGGACCGCTTCGGCGATCGGCGCGAACGTGTCGGCTCCGAGCGAGGCGGGGTCGACCTCCTCGAGCCGCGCGACGTCGGAGGCGGTGCGCACCGGGCTCTCGAACACCGGCCCCTTGCCGGGCTGGATCTCCACGGCCACGCCGGCGAGCTTCAGCGGCACGACGATGTCGCTGAAGAAGATGCCCGCGTCCACGCCGTGCCGTCGCACCGGCTGGAGCGTGATCTCGCTCGCCATCGCGGGGTCGAGGCAGGCGTCGAGCATGCGCGTGCCGACGCGCAGCTCCCGGTACTCGGGCAGCGAGCGCCCGGCCTGGCGCATGAACCAGACGGGGACGGTCTCCTGGCGCTCACCCTGGTAGGAGCGGATCAGGCGGCTGTCCGCGGTTCGGCCTTCGGAGAGCGGGTGGGTCGGGTCGAGGGAGGTCACCCGATGATTCTGCCAGGGCCGAATCTGCCAATCCCCCGGGAATCCTGTCGAACAGGCTCAGGGCGGGGTATCTCGATTCGAGTCTCGACCACGCCGAGCGTATCCTTTCACCCGTGCTTCTCTGCTTCTCGTCGAGCCACCGCACTGCGGCGTTCGACCTCCTCGAACGGCTCGAGCGCCATGCGCCGGCCGTCACCGCGGCACTCGCGGAGCAGCACGGGATCGTCGCCGGCTCGGTGGTGCTCGCCACCTGCAACCGCTTCGAGGCGTACCTCGACGTGGAGGCCCAGCCGTTCGCCGCGGACGCGACCACGGAGCACGTGATCGAGACCGTCGCCGCCGCAAGCGGCATCGACGCCGAGACCCTCCGCTCCTCCAGCGCCGTCTACAGCGACGACGCCGTCGCCGAGCACCTCTTCTCCGTCTCCAGCGGCCTCGAGTCCGTCGTGGTCGGGGAGGGCGAGATCGCCGGCCAGGTGCGCCGTGCCCTCCAGGCGGCACGAACGTCCGGCACCGTGACCGGGAACCTCGAGCGCGTCTTCCAGATCGCGTCGCGCACCTCCCGCGGTGTCAAGAACCAGACCGGCATCATGACCGCCGGCCGCTCGATGGTCCGCCTCGCGCTCGAACTGGCGGAGAGCCGGATCAGCGACTGGGCGGCCGTGCGCGTGCTGCTCGTCGGCACCGGCAAGTACGCCGGCGCCAGCCTGGCCGCGCTGCGCGAGCGCGGCGTGGTCGACGTGCAGGTGTTCTCGCCGACCGGTCGCGCGGCGAAGTTCGCCCTGTCGCACGAGGTCATCCCGGTCGAATCCGACGACCTCCTGGAGGCCCTCGGCGCCGCGGACCTCGTCGTCACCTGCTCGGCCGTCACCGACCACGTGATCACCCGCGCGCTGGTCGCGGACGCGATCGCGGCGCCGGACGCCGCCGAGCGCCGCCTCGTGATCGATCTCGGGCTCCCCCGGAACGTCGACCCCGCCGTCGCCGAGCTGCGCGGCGTCGAGCTGCTCGACCTGGAGACCATCAGCATCCACGCGCCGGTCGAGGAGCTGAACGCCGCAGCCGACGCCCGGCAGCTCGTCGGCGCCGCCGCCGCCGAGTTCGCGGCGCAGAGCACCGAGCAGGCCGTCACGCCTGCGCTGGTCGCCCTCCGCACCCACGTCTTCGGCATCCTGGACGCGGAGATCGCCCGTGCGCGCGCCCGCGGCGACTCGTCCGAGCAGACCGAGCAGGCACTCCGGCACCTGGCCGGTGTGCTGCTGCACACTCCGTCGGTGCGGGCCCGCGAACTCGCCAGGAACGGTGATGCGCAGGCGTTCGTGGACGCGGCATCCGCGCTGTTCGGCGTGGAAGTCGAGGATGCGCTCCGACCGCAAGCGCTCCGCGCCGTCGACGACGAGACCGCCGCCTCCTGACGTCCGTCCAGGAGCACCCACCAGAGGAGGACACGTGAGCGACGAGGCCACGATCACCGCCACCGAGCCGCACGCCGCCACCGGCCTGCCGTACGCCGCGGAGGAGCTGCGCACCGAACGGCTGCTGCTCCGCCCGCTGAACAGCGGCGACCTGGAGAACGGGCACGAGTTCGAGCGCCTGAAGGACGTCGCCCGGTACCTCTACTGGGAGGTGCACGACCACGACGAGTCGGCCGAGCACCTGCGCAAGCGCATCGCGATGAACCGCCTCGCGCACGACGGCGACGGCATCGTGTACGCGGTCGAGCTCCCGGACCCGGAGGGCGGCCACAGCCGGGTGATCGGCCACGTGAGCCTGTTCCTCAAAAAGGCGGAGTGGGCGAAGTTCGAGATGGGCTGGGTGTTCCACCCGGCAGTCCACGGCCGCGGCTACGCGACCGAGGCGACGACGCGGCTGCTGGAGCTGTGCTTCGAGTCCCTCGGCGGCCACCGCGTCTTCGCGCAGCTCGACGCCCGCAACGAGGCGTCGGCACGCCTGTGCGGCATCATCGGGATGACGCAGGAGGCGCTGCTGCGCGGGAGCGAGATCTACAAGGGCGAGTGGTCGGACACCGCGGTGTTCGCGATCCTGGAGGACGACTTCCGCGCGGGCCGGTGAGGTCGGCGCATCCTCAGTAGGATGGACGGGTCCCCCACCACCCGGCACCTTTAGGGAGCACCCATGGCCGCACCGTCGAGACTGGATTCCGTCATCACGCTGGCGCAGCACCGCGGATTCGTCTTCCCCTCCGGCGAGATCTACGGCGGCACCCGGTCCGCGTGGGACTACGGCCCCCTCGGCGTGGAGCTCAAGGAGAACATCAAGCGCGAGTGGTGGAACGCCTTCGTGCGCGGCCGCGGCGACATGGTCGGCCTCGACTCGGCGATCATCCTGCCGACCGCCGTGTGGGAGGCCTCCGGTCACGTGCAGGTCTTCAGCGACCCGCTGACCGAGTCGCTCATCACCCACAAGCGGTACCGCGCCGACCACCTCTTCGAGGCGTACGAAGCCGAGCACGGCCACCCGCCGGCGAACGGCCTCGACGACATCGCCGACCCCGACCACCCGGACAAGGTGGGCCAGTGGACGCCGATCCGGCAGTTCTCCGGCCTCATGAAGACCTTCCTCGGCGTCGTGGACGACGAGTCCGGCCTCCACTACATGCGCCCGGAGACCGCGCAGGGAATCTTCACCGACTTCGCGCATGTGCTGCAGGCCGCCCGCAAGAAGCCGCCGTTCGGCATCGGCCAGATCGGCAAGGCGTTCCGCAACGAGATCACGCCGGGCAACTTCATCTTCCGCACCCGCGAGTTCGAGCAGATGGAGATCGAGTACTTCGTCGAGCCCGGCACCGACGAGGAGTGGTTCCAGACCTGGATCGACCTCTGCTGGGACTGGTTCGTCGACCTCGGCATCGACCCGACCCACATCCGCCGTTTCGAGCACCCGGAAGGCGCACTGGCGCACTACTCGAAGCGCACCATCGACATCGAGTACAAGTTCGACTTCGTGGGCAGCGAGTGGGGCGAGCTGATGGGCGTCGCCAACCGCACCGACTACGACCTGCGGACCCACATCGAGCACTCCGGCAAAGACCTCAGCTACTTCGACCAGAACAAGAACGAGCGCTACGTGCCGTTCGTGATCGAGCCGTCCTTCGGACTCACCCGCGCGCTGATGGCGTTCCTGGTCGACGCGTACGACGAGGAGGAGGTGCCGAACGCCAAGGGCGGCACCGACAAGCGCACGGTGCTGCACCTCGACCCGCGGCTCGCGCCGGTGAAGGTCGCCGTCCTCCCGCTGTCCCGCAACGAGGCGCTGTCGCCGCTCGCCCGGGGCCTCGCCGACAAGCTCCGCAAGCGCCGCAACGTCGACTTCGACGACTCGGGTGCGATCGGCCGGCGCTACCGGCGCCAGGACGAGATCGGCACGCCGCTCGCCGTCACGGTCGACTTCGACTCGCTGGAGGACGACGCCGTGACCGTGCGCGACCGCGACACGATGAAGCAGGAGCGCATCCCGCTGGAGGGTCTCGACCGTTACCTCGCGGAGCGGCTGCGCGAGATCTGACCCTGCGCGGGAGCGGGTTTCCGCCCCCGCGAAGCAGGTGCCGCCTCCGGGAACGGGCGGCGACCGCTAAGGTGGGGGCCACCGCGACGGAGACACGATGAGCACGGCTCCCACGAACACCGCACCAGCGCCGCCGGCGGATCCGCCCCCGGGGCGGCCCCCGGCGTGGGCGATGCTGCGCGCCTACCTGCAGATCGCGCCCGCGAGCGTGACGCTCGCCGTGGTCGTGCTGGCCACCTCCATCACCACCGGAACGCTGTGGAGCGCCGCGAGCGTCGGCGGCGGCTCGCTGGTCTGGGCGGCGGGCGTTCCGACGACCATCCGGGCCGGGTACTGGTGGACGCCGGTCACGGCGCTCTTCGTGCCGGAGGACCCGATCCAGTTCGCGATCTCGTTCCTGCTGGCGCTGACGCTGCTCGCCGCGGCCGAACGGCTGCTCGGCACCGTACGTCTCATCATCGCGTTCCTGGTCACCGGGGTGCTGGGCATCACGCTCGGCGTGCTCGGCCAGTGGGCGGCGGCGAACGGGGGCGAGATCCTCGCGCACGCCACCGAGTTCGACTTCACCCTGGACCCGACCATCGGGATCGTGGGGGCGCTGGTCACGGCGAGCGCCTTCGCCACGACCCTCTGGCGGCGGCGGATCCGGCTGCTCACCTTCGCCACCGTCGTCATGTTCGTGCTCTACAACGGCGACCAGAACAACGTCTACCGTCTGTTCGCGGCGCTGCTCGGCCTCGCGCTCGGGGTCGTCCTGCGGCGTGGACGCCTGCACAGGATGCGGCGCAGCTCGCACGCCGAGACCCGCAACCTCGTCGCCGCGATCGTCGCGATCACCGCGATCGGCCCGCTCGCCGCGCTCCTGCCGCCGGGCGGCCTCGGCCCGCTCTCGTTCGTCTCGGCGCTGTTCCAGCATCGGGAGGTCGCCGCGGCGACAGTGCTGGCGGCGTGCAAGGCCGCCGACACGACCAACTGCCGTGACGAACTCGCCGCCGTCGCCGTGCAGGGCGTCGGCCCGCTGCTGCTCAGTCTGCTGCCGCTCGTGCTGCTCATCGTGACGGCCATCGGCCTCCGCCGCGGCCGGCACTTCGCGTGGCTGCTCGGGATCGTGGTGAACGCGGCGATGATCCTTCTCCCCTTCACGGCGCTGCCCGGTGGCGAGATCACCATCAACGTGGACAGTATCGACGCTCTCGCGCCCGCGATCGAGGTGCTGCTCTGGCTGGCGGCGACGCTGCTGGTGCCGCTGGCGTCGATCGCACTGCTGGTGGCGACACGGCGGCAGTTCCAGATCCGCGCTCCGCGGGACGCTGTCGTGCGCTTCACGATCCTGGCGGTCGTCGCCTTCGCCCTGCTGGCGGTCCTGTACCTCATCTCGGGCCTCGGGACGCTGTCGTCGTTCGTGCCCGAGGCCTCCATCGGCGACGTGTTCGTGTCCATGCTCCGCCGGTTCGTGCCGTCGGGCTTCGAGTCCGTGCTGGGCCCGGTGATCGTGCCCACATCGTCGTTCACGCTCCTGCTCTACCAGGGGGTGGGGCCGGTGTTCTGGACGATCTTCGTCATCGGCACGATGCGGCTGTACCGGGCGACCTCCACCGGCCGGACGGTCGGCGACGAGCTGCACTACCGCGAGCTCCTGCGCGCGGGCGGCGGCGGAACGCTGGGCTTCATGGGGACCTGGCCGGACAACGTGTACTGGTTCTCGGAGGACGGCGAGGCCGCCGTCGCCTACCGGGTGATCAACGGGGTGGCTGTCACCCTGTCCGACCCGGTGTGCCGGCCGGCGCGGGCCGAGCAGACCATCATCGACTTCATCGGGTTCTGCGACGCGAACAGCTGGACGCCCGCGTTCTACAGCATCCACGGCGCGTTCCTCCCGGTGTTCGAGTCGCTCGGCTGGCAGAGCGTGTCGGTCGGCGAGGAGACGCTGATGCACCCGCAGACCTTCGACATGCAGGGCAAGCCCTGGCAGAAGGTACGCCAGGCGCACAACCGCGGGGTGAAGGAGCGCATCTCGACGCTGTGGACGACGTGGGCCGAGCTGGCGCCGATCCAGCAGAACCAGATCGTCGCCCTCAGCGAGCAGTGGGTGTCCGAGAAGGAGCTGCCCGAGATGGGCTTCACCCTCGGCGGGATGGCGGAGCTGAAGGACCCTGAGGTGCGGCTCTACCTCGCCTACAACCCGCAGGGCGACCTCCAGGCGGTCACGAGCTGGCTGCCGAGCTGGCGGGACGGCCGGGTCGTCGGCTACACGATCGACTTCATGCGCCGGGCCGACAAGAGCATCCCGGGGATCATGGAGTTCGTCATCGCGTCGGCGGCGCAGCGGATGCGCGGTGAGGGCGTGGAGGTGCTGAGCCTGTCCGGTGCACCGCTGGCGACGAAGCCGGTGGGAGCGTCCGCTGAATCCGAAGACGAGGGGCCGGCGGTGATGGATCGACTGCTCGCGTTCCTGGCCAGGACGCTGGAGCCGGCCTACGGGTTCGCATCGCTGTTCGCATTCAAGAGCAAGTTCAATCCGACGTACGAGACGCTGTGGCTGGCGTACCCCGACGCGGTGTCGCTGCCGGCGATCGGCAACGCGATCGGGCGGGCGTACCTCCCGGACGCGAACGCGCGGGAGTATCTGGCGCTGGCGCGGACGTTGCTGGGGTGAGCGTGCCGCTGAGGCGAGGGCTCTGCTGACGGCAGACTCCGGTCCTGCAGCCACGGTCCGCTCCGGCGTACGGTTGCGCCATGACGGTCGACTGGGCCGTGCGGGAGGTACGCGCTGCCGAGCGTCGCGGCGAGGACTGGGAGCAGGCGTTCCCGACGCTGGCACAGCGTGCGCAGGCGGACCGGTGGTTCGACTACGAGGCGGAGGATGCGTTCATCGCGGCGCGGTGACCCGTCTCAGAACACGTACTCCAGCAGATCCAGCCCCACCGTCCGCATCCCGTCGATGACCGCCAGCCGCGCCGGCAGCGCCGTGTCGTCGAAGTACGTCGACACCGCGTAGGTCACCCCCGCGCGCGGCCCGCGCAGCACGCCGACCTCGCTGCGGACTCCCGCGTCGGTGCCCGTCTTGTTGACCAGCAGGATGCCGTGCTCGGGGTGGCGGTGGGAGTGCGGGTCGAGGCCGAACGCGCTCGACACCAGGGAGAAGTCGCTGTTCAGGGACAGCCAGGAGATGACCTGGCGGCTGGTCGCCGCGTCCACGACCTCCCCGCGGGCCAGCGCCGAGAACAGCCAGGTGAGCTCGTTGGCGCTGCCGACCGAGAGCTGCGGGGCGTCGTCCGGGCCGCGGTGGTCGCGGACCAGGTCGAGGAGGGCGGTGCGCGTGAGGCCGAGGGACTCCGTGCGGGCGCTCACGGCCTCCAGGCCGACACGGCGCAGGAGGACGTTGGTCGCGAGGTTGTCGCTCGTCGCACCCACGAGCGCGGCCAGGTCCGCGACCGGCAGGGCGGGGACCTGGAGGTGCTGCCAGATTCCGGACTCACCCGCGATGTCCTGCGGCGCGCGGTCGAGCTGGGCGAGCGGGCTGAGCTGGTGCGACTGGAGGCGCGCGGCGACCTCCACCAGCAGCAGCACTTTGCCGATGCTCGCCGTCGGCATCACCACGTGGTCGTCGACCGAGAAGAGCACCTCGCCCGTGGACAGGTCCGTCGCGCGCGCCGAGACCTGCACGCCCTGCACGGCCAGCCGGCCGAGCGCTTCGAAGCCGCGGCTGAAGACTTCGGGGGCGGCGGGCACGGACCCGCGGTGCCGGCCACGGCGTGCACTCGCGTGCCGGCGGCGGTGGTCGGTCTCCGGGGTCTGGATCGTCACGGTCGCGGTGCGTCTTTCTTCCGAGTCGGGGGCATCGGGCAATGCCGCGGTCCCCCGAACCGCGTCGCGGCGAGGGCGGAACCCTCGGCGCGATAGGGACGATGTTACCCCGCCCGGAGGGTGGTGGGGCGATCCCTCTCGCGCGGTCGCCGGCGCTTCACCAGATGGTCACGCGCTCCTCCGGCTCGAGCCACAGCGCGTCGCCGTCGGTGACCCCGAAGGTGTCGTAGAAGGCGTCGATGTTGCGGACGATCTGGTTGCAGCGGAACTCGTTCGGCGAGTGCGGGTCGATCGCCAGCAGGCGGATGACCTCCTCGTCGCGGCCCTTCTGCTGCCAGGCCTGCGCCCACGACAGGAAGAAGCGCTCAGCGCCGCTGAGGCCGTCGACGACCGGCGGCTCCTCGCCGCCGAGCGAGAGGAGGTAGGCCTTCCAGGCGATGCCCAGACCGCCGAGGTCGCCGATGTTCTCGCCGATGGTGAGGGCACCGTTGACGTGGTGGTCGGGCACCTGCGCCGGCGCGAGGGCGTCGTACTGGGCGATGAGGCTGCCGGTGCGCTTCTCGAACGCGGCACGGTCGGCAGCGGTCCACCAGTCGTCGAGCTTGCCGTCGCCGTCGAACTTGGAGCCCTGGTCGTCGAAGCCGTGGCCGATCTCATGGCCGATCACCGCGCCGATCGCGCCGTAGTTGGCGGCGGCGTCGCGGCCCTCGTCGAAGAACGGGTACTGCAGGATCGCCGCGGGGAAGACGATCTCGTTGAAGCCGGGGTTGTAGTAAGCGTTGATCGTCTGCGGGGTCATGAACCACTCGTCACGGTCGATCGGCTTGCCGATCTTGTTCAGCTCGCGGTTGAACTCGAACAGCGCGGCGGCGCGCACGTTGCCGACGAGGTCCGTCGGGTCGATCACAAGCGCGGAGTAGTCGCGCCACTTGACCGGGTAGCCGATCTTGGGCGTGAACTTGCCGAGCTTGTCCAGCGCGCGCTCGCGGGTATCCTCGCCCATCCACTCGAGCGTCTGGATGCTCTGCCGGTACGCCTCGATCAGGTTGGCGACCAGCGCGTCCATCGCCTGCTTGGCCGAGGGCGGGAAGTGCCGCTCCACGTAGATCTTCCCGACGGCCTCCCCCATCACGCCCTCCACCAGCGAGACGCCGCGCTTCCAGCGGGCGCGCATCTCCGGCGTGCCGGTGAGGGTACGGCCGTAGAAGTCGAAGTTCGCGTCGACGAAGTCGCCGGTCAGGTACGGGGCGGAGTCGTGGATGATCTGCCAGGCCAGCCAGTCCTTCCAGGACTGCAGCTTCTCCTCGACGAGGAGCCCGGCGACGCCGGAGGTGAACGACGGCTGGCGCAGGACGATCTCGGTGAGCGCCCCTGCGGGGCCCCGAGGCCGGCGGCCCAGTCGTCCAGGCCCGCCGAGCCGAACAGCGCCGTGGCGTCGGCCCACGAGAACAGGTTGTAGGTCTTCTCCGAGTCGCGGGAGGTCACGTTGTCCCAGTGCTGGGCGGCGATCTCCACCTCGAGGTCGTAGACGCGCTGCGCGCGCTCGGGGGCGTCCTGGAAGCCGGCCAGCTCGAACATCCGCTGCACGTGCGCGGCGAAGGCCTCCCGGATCGGCGCGAACCGCTCCTCCCGGAAGTAGGACTCGTCGGGCAGAGAGATGCCGGCCTGCTCGGCGAAGACGAGGTAACGGCTGGGGTCGCCCGGGTCGTTGTCGACGAAGAGCTGGTAGATGCCGCCGACGCCGTGCCGCTCCAGCTCGCCGAGGGTCTTCAGGAACTCCGGGATGGTGGCGACATCGTCGGCGATGGCGAGCTGCGCCTCGATCGGCCGGACGCCGAGCGCGTCGACGCGATCCTCGTCGAGGAAGCTCGTGTAGAGGTCGCCGAACGTGCGCTCCTCGGTCCCCTCCGGAGCCGACTGCGCGGCCTCCACGATCTCCCGGACGGCTGCCTCCGACTTCTCCGCGAGTTCCATGAAGGAGCCCCAGCGGGCCTTGTCGGACGGGATCTCGGTCCGGCTGATCCAGGCGCCGTTCACGTGCCGGAACAGGTCGTCCTGCGGGCGGATCGAGGGATCGAGTTCGTCGGTGGCGATGCCGGAGGAGAGCGTCATGCGCCCCAGCCTACGGCGCGGGCGCCCCGCCTGTCAGGTGCGCGCGCCGCCGGAGACGGACGGGCGGGAATGCTGCCGGGCCGGCGCCTGCACGGTCGTGGTGCGGCGGGGACGGAGGCAGGCGTACGAGTTCAGGAAGAGCGCGGCCAGGACCAGCTCGGCGAGGATCGAGACCGTCCCGGAGACGCTGCCGAAGCCGCCGAGGGAGAAGCCGATGTTCACCACGGCGAGGAGGGCGTAGCCGATCCCGAGGACCCCGGACAGGAGCGGCCGGTTCGTCATCCGCCACCAGGGGCGCGCCGCGCGCAGGGACTCCCCCGGCCCGCGGAACATCCGGGAGACGATGTACCACCCGGCGACCTGCAGCATCGTCAGCACGATGGAGGCCGGCTCCGAGTGCAGCGCGTCGAAGAGCAGCGCGAGCGCGACGTTGACCGCGAGCAGCACCGCGACCACCAGCGCCTTCTGGGCCGGAGTGGTGAAACGCATGTCGATCCCCCTGGTGAGTCCGAGCTTTAGCATTTCAGATGTTCACAGCCGGCGAGCGAGGCACGCCGGTCGCCGAACGGATCCACGGTGCGGCAGCGGTCTCCCGAAGCCGCTCGGCCGTGACCCGCGCTCGCGCAGAGCCCCCTTTTCCGCCCTCGCAACGCCCGGGCCGGCCAGTGTGAGACCCATTCGGCAACCGGCCACGCCGCCTCCCCCTAGCCAGGGCGGCGTGACGTCCGCAGGGACGCACGTCAGACACTAGTGTGATATTTATGCCTTCGCAAGTCGGGAGGTGGAGATCGTCCTCACGACTTCGGGCACGGAACGGGTGCCCCCTCACGCGTCCCGCGACGCCCGGATCTGCTCCCACTCGTTCAGCATGTCCGGCAGCCTGGCCTGCATGAACCGGTAGAAGCCGGCCATGTCGCGCAGGCGCTCGGTCGCCGGGTCGTCGGGGTCGTCGACGGCGGCGAGGCCCGCTTCCGCCTGGTCGGCGAGGACGCCGTAGATGGGGCTGTTGCGGACCATCAGGGCGTACCAGTCCGCCGGCATCTGGTAGAGGTCGCGGCGGCTGCCGTTCTGCGACAGGCGCCGCACGATCCCGAGGGTCTGGAGGTAGCGGACCGCTCCGGAGATCGCGGCCGGGCTCACGTCCAGCCGTTCGGCGAGCTGCGCGGCCGTGAGTCCTGCCGAGTCCGTGACCGTGAGCGCCATCAGCACGCGCGCGGGCATCTTCGGGAACCCCGCAGCGGTCAGCACCGCCGCGGAGTGCTCCATCATCTCCGTCAGAGCCCGTTCGTCCCTGGCCATACCCGTCCCTACCCGATCGCGAAGTCCCGGCGGCGGATCAGGGCCGCGGCGGCGGCGAGCGCGACGACCGCGATGCCGAACATCCAGTATCCACCGGTCCAATCGACCTTCCCGACGACGACGGGGGCGTCGGCGAACGGGGAGACGTGGCGCAGCCAGTCCGGGAGCTTGATCAGGGCGCCGAAGATGCCGATGAAGGCGCCGGCGCCGAGCGCGGCCCAACCGACCGGAGCGGTCCAGCCCGGCAGCAGCACGAAGACCAGCGTCAGTACGCCGAGGTAGACCAGCGCCACAGGGAACTGCGCGGCTGCGGCGGCGAACGCGTCGTTGAAAGTTGACGCTTTCTCCCCGCCGCCGTCGCCGACAGGCCCGCGGCGAGCGCCGCCGCCAGCAGCACCAGCACGATCGCGATCAGTCCGACCAGCACGAAGTCGAGCAGCCAGCGCACCCGGGAGACCGGGGTCGCCATCATGACCTCGGCCGAGCCTCCGACCTCCTCCTGGCGCAGCCGGATGACCGCCTGCACCGCGCACGCCGCGGCCAGCACGCCGACGATCGACATGATCGCGGACAGGAACAGCGCCGTCATCGGGCCGGAGCCGCCGGCGCCCAGGTGCCCGACGGCGTCCCGGATGTTGCCCAGACTGGGGTCGTTCGCGATGGACGAGCTCACCACGCTGCCGAGCGCGCCCGCGAGAACACCGGTGAGGAGGCCGCCGATCGCCCAGCCGAGGATGGTCGGCCACTGCAGGCGCCAGGCCAGGCCGAGCGGGCCGTTCAGCGTCGGGAGGGCGTTCCGCCGGCCGGCGCGCTCCGGGACGATCCCGGAACCCGAGTCGCGCACGGCCTGGAGGCCGAACACCGCCGCGATCAGAACGGCGGCGAAGCCGAGCTGCAGGAGCAGCGGCGTCCAGTCGTTCCGCACATACGGCGAGAACTGCTCGCCCCAGCCGATCGGGCTGAGCCAGGTCGGCCAGCCGGAGACCATCGTCGTGCCGGCGCCCGTGACCGTCCCGATCGCGTCGCCGACGCCGCGCAGCACCCAGGCGAGCACGACGATGGCGGCGGCGTAGCCGTTCGCGCCGCGCGAGGTGCTCATCACCTGGGCGAGCAGGAGGCCGACGGCCAGGAAGGCGACACCGGCCCCGCCGACCGCTGCTCCCGCGACGAGCGAGCCGTACGCCGGGAGGCCGGCCGCCGTGAAGCCGACCCCGGTGGCCAACGCGAGCACGATGTTCGCGAGGACGCCGTGGACGACCGTCGCGACGGTCGGCGTGAGCCGAGCGGCAGGGGTGGAGCCGACGAGCTCGGCGCGGCCGGACTCCTCCTCCGCACGGGAGTGTCGCACGGCGAGGAACGTGTTCATCAGGCCGGCGAGCAACGCGAGGAACGTATAGATCTCGAAGAACGTGACCGCCGCCAGGCCGGTGCCCTGCGGGAGCCCGCGGAGGACGAGGACCGTCGGGTTCGCGATCGCGAGCCGGATCAGCTCCGTTCGGCCGGTCGCCGACCCGTACGTCGAGTCGATGCTCGCCGCGGAGAACAGGGCGAGGAACGCGATGCAGAGGATCCAGATGAGGAGCTGCCAGCGGTCGCGCCGCAGGCGCTGCCTGAGCAGGACGCCGAGGGTCGCCACGCGTCCGCGTTCGGGGACGGCGGTGTGCCCGGCGCGTGCGGCCGGGCGGTCGGTGGTCGTGGTGCTCATCGCCCCTTCGCCTCCGCCTCCAGCTCGGTGACGCCGGCGAGTTCGTCGCCGTAGTGGCGGAGGAAGAGCTCCTCCAGCGACGGCGGAGCGACGGTCAGGCTCTTCGCGTTCAGGTCGGCGAGCGCCGCGAGGACGGGCGCGAGGCCGTCGCTGTCGGCGGTGAACTTCACGCGACCGTTGTCGGTGCGCAGGTCGTGGGCGTCGGGGATGCGGGCGAGCTGCTCGTCCGTCATCCCGTCGGCCGCGAACGATATCTCGGTGCGGGTCAGGTGGCGGAGCTCATCCAGGGTCCCGGACTCGACGGTCTTGCCCTCGCGGATGATGCTGACCCGGTCGCAGAGCTGCTCCACCTCGGAGAGGATGTGGCTGGACAGCAGGACGGTCGCGCCGTCCCGGGCGATCCGGGCGATCTCGGCGTTGAAGGTGGCCTCCATCAGCGGGTCGAGCCCGCTGGTCGGCTCGTCGAGGATGTACAGGTCTGCCGGGGTCGCGAAGGCGGCGACGAGCGCGACCTTCTGCCGGTTGCCTTTGGAGTAGGCGCGCCCCTTCTTGGTCGGGTCGAGCTGGAACACGTCGATCAGACGCTTCTTGCGCTCGGCGTAGACCGCCTTGTCGGCGGTGCCTCCGCGGAGCCGGGCGAGGAGGTCGATGGCCTCGCCGCCCGACAGGTTCGGCCAGAGGCTGACGTCGCCGGGAACGTAGGCGATGCGGCGGTGCAGGGTGACGGCGTCCCGCCAGGGGTCGTCGCCGAAGACACGGGCGGTGCCGCCGTTGGAGCGCGCGAGGCCCAGGAGGACGCGGATGGTGGTCGACTTGCCTGCGCCGTTCGGCCCGAGGAATCCGTGGACCTCACCCTCGGTGACGGTGAGGTCGAGTCCGTCGAGTGCCCGGACCCGGCCGAATCGCTTCTCGAGGCCCGAGGCCTCAATCACTGTGGTCATGGGCGTGACTCTACGCTTAATTCAGTAATTTGTGAAAACTTTTACGGAATCCTTACGTCGACGGCGCCGGCGCGATGCGCATCAGGTCGGGATGCACTGCAGGTCGTCGATGCCGGCGTACTGATGCGTGGAGGCGGTGTCGGGGACCGTGTAGGTGTACGGGACGCCTGCCTTCAGGGGCACGGTTTCGGTGTGCTGATCGATCGAGTCGCCGTCGACGGTGTCCGCGAACCCGACGATCACCTCGGCGCCGGGACAGTCGCGCGGAGAGGTCAACAGGAAGGTCCAGCCCTGCTCGGGCTGGATCGTCACGCCGTCGATGACGTAGCTCTGGTCGGCCGCCGAGGGGTCGCCGCTCGACGGGGCGGTGGACGGCGCAGCGGCGGAACCGTGCCGGGAGGCGCTGTTCGCGAGACCGCTTCGGGCGCCGCCGGCGAGGGCGATGACCGCCACGAGCAGGACGACGAGGAGCACGGCGGTGCCGCCGAGGGCGATGCCGATGATGGCGCCGTTGGAGAGAGGTCTGCGAGGCCGGGCGGGGTAGGCGGAGGGGTGGGGATAACCGGGGTACGGCGGTTGCTGGGGGCCGCCGGGTCCCGGAACGCCGGCGGCCGGAACGCCGGCGGCCGGGAGGGAGGCCAGGTACGGGTAGACGGGCTGCGGCGGCGTCGCGCCGTACGGTGCGGCGGGCGGCTGGGGTGTCGGTGAAGCGGGCCGGTGGGGAGCTGCGCCGTACGGTGCGGCGGGCGGCTGGGGTGTCGGGTAAGCGGGCTGCTGGGGAGTCGCGCCGTACGGTGCGGCGGGCAGGCGGGGTGGATATCCCGGCTGCGGCGCCAGCCCGATCGGTGTCGTCCCGCTCTGCGGAGTCCCCCAGCCCTGCGGCGCACCGGTGCTCTGCGGCGGCTGCCAACGGACCCCGGCGAGCAGAGCGTCCCGCGCCCGCGCGAGCGCGTCGACCGCGGTGACATCGCTCTCCGGGACGGTCGCGACATGCGCAGCGTACGCCTCGGTGATCTGAGCCTCGGTCGCGTTCTCGGGGAGTCCGAGCAGGCCGGCCGCCTCGGCGGGCGTCACCGGCGCACCGCGGTGACGCCGGACCGGCGGGGGATCATGCGCTCTGGCTGCTGCATGCGTTGATCGTAGCGGCCGGTCGCGGCCCGAGACGCCGTCGACGCGACGGCGGCGCGGCGCTCGGCAGGCGATCGGCGGAAGGGCCGGACCAGCCACCCGCCTGGCGCGGAGGGCTGTCAGCACCCGGCCAGGATCCCTTTCAGCGCCGCACCCTCCGCGGCCGTCACCCACAGTCCGTACTTGGCCTTCACGGCGACCTGGCGGGCCGCGTACTCGCATCGGAATCCGCGGTTCGGCGGCAGCCAGGTCGCCGCGTCTCCCGCACCTTTCGCCTGGTTCGTCGCCCCGTCCACCGCCAGCAGCTCGAGCGGGTCGTTCGCGAGTTGGACGCGCGCCTCCTGGCTCAAGCCCTGGGCGCCGGTCTGCCACGCGTCGAGCAGCGCCACGACGTGGTCGATCTGGACGAGAGCGGACGTCTGCACCCCGCGGGCGAACGCGATGCTGCGGCCGGTGTACGGGTCGCTCAGGGTGCCGGTGAGGACCGCGCAGTCCGCGCGCCGGCTGACTGCGGCGAGGTCGCGGGCGAGGATGTCGTCCCGGGTGTCGCAGCCGTTCTTGTCGACGTCGAGCCAGGCCTCACCGAAGCGCGCAACGCGGTCGTACCCGGTCGCCGGGGCACGGCCCTTCACCGGGAGCTGCGCGAGCGCGGCGCGGGCACCGGCCGCATCGAGCAGGCCGGCCGCCGACCGCGCGCCGGGCGGCGAGGCGAGGGTCGAAATCGCGCCGGACGAGGCGTCCGTACCCGGCGCGGACGGTGCGCGTCCGCCGTTCAGCGCAGCGTAGCCTCCCGCTCCGGCGAGGGCGAGCAGCAGCGCGACCGCAGCGACCGGCCACGACGCCGGACGACGGCGCCGCACGGACGTCCGGCTCACAGGAACGAGTCGTCGACGAGCCCGCGGTGGAGGCCGCGCCGTGAGAGGTGGACTCCCGGGCGCTGCGCTGTCGCGATCTCGCCGAGCTCCCGCATCACCCTCCCGAAGTAGGGCGCTGCGGTCGCGTTGCGGTACGCGCCCGGGTTGAGGTCGGCCTCGTTGCGCAGGCGGATCTCGGCACGCGCGGCCTCGATCGGGGCGATCACCTTGGCGCCGCTGCGGTACCGGATGAGCCGGTGCACCCACTGGTCCAGAGCCTCCGGGAGGCCCGCCGGGACGCGATCGTGCTCGGCGGCGAGGGAGTCGCGCCGGACCCCAGCGGTGTCGGGGGCGGTGGCGTAGCGTTCACGCGCCGGGGCGTCCGACGGCCGCCGCTCGGAACGGAGCACCGCCAGCAGGTCGTCGCTGCGGTTGGCCTGTTGCGCGAGCACGCCCAGCGCGTCGACGGCCGAGCTGTACTCCTCCTCATAGCCCGAGTAGTCGGCCGGATGCGCGGACCGGTCGTGGAGGAGGTCGGTGCGCGCCGACGCCGCCTGCCCCTTGGTGAGGACCGTGCGCCCGTTGCGGACCCGCTCGAGACGCCAGGACCAGGTCGACAGCAGTTCCGGCATCAGGTGGCTCATCCCTCCACTGTAGGAACAGCCACCGACACCGGGCCGACCGACACGACGTCGCCGGGATGCGCCGACGCGACGGGGCCGTCGAAACGTGTGGAGGCGCGCGCGACCGCCTCGGCGGGGTCGAGGCCGAGGGCGAGATGCGTCAGCAGGAGACGCCCGACGCGCGCGTCCGCGGCGAGGGCGCCGGCATCCTCCGGGGTCAGGTGGCTGCCGTCCGGCCGGTCCGCGCCGGCCTCGGCGAGCATCAGATCGCACCGGGCCGCGAACGCGGTCAGACCGCGGGACGGCGCGGCGTCACCGGTGAAGAGGAGGGAGGCGTCATCGGCCCGCGCGCGGAGCGCCCAGGCGGGGACGTCGTGCTCGACGGCCTCCCAGGCGAGGTCGAGGTCGCTCACGCGCCGGCCCCGTCGATCGGCGAGCGACTCGAACGCGAAGACGCGATCGAGGTCGCCGGCGGCGCGGGCGCCGAGGAACCCGACGAGCCGGGCCCGCAGATCGGGCGGCCCGACCACCCGGAGCGGTGGGCGGCCCGGGAGGTCGCCGAACGCGAGAGCGTAGAAGAGCGGGAGCAGATCGGCCGTATGGTCGGCGTGCGCGTGCGAGATCCAGACGGCGTCGAGGTCGGCGGGCGAGCGGTGACGCTGGAGCTCGGCGAGGGTCCCGGGCCCGGCGTCGATCCAGACCGAGGCGGCGCCGTGCTCGAGGAGGTAGCCGGAGCAGGGGGACGCCGGCGTGGGGTAGTGGGATGCGGTGCCGAGGATGGTGAGGCGCATCAGGTGATGGTAGCGGGGCCTGTCACCCCCTCGCGATAGCGTTGTCCCCGCCGTGAACGTCCTCCCCCGCCGCCCGCTCGACCGCGAGATCCTGCGTCTCGCCGTCCCCGCACTCGGCGCGCTCGTGGCCGAGCCGCTCTTCCTGCTGGCCGACTCGGCGATGGTCGGGCATCTGGGCGTCGCACCGCTGGCGGGGCCCGGGATCGCGAGCGCCGTGCTGCAGACCATCGTGGGGCTCATGGTCTTCCTCGCCTACTCGACCACTCCCGCCGTCGCGCGGCGGCTCGGCGCGGGCGACGAGCGGGGGGCGGTCGCCGCCGGCGTGGACGGGAGCTGGCTGGGGCTGGCGCTGGGGATCGTGCTCGCGGCGGCCGGCTGGGCGGCCTCCCCGCTGCTCGTGGGGCTGTTCGGCGCGTCCGCGGAGGTCGCGTCCGAGGCGGAGACCTACCTCGCGATCTCGATGCTCGGGCTCCCGGCCATGCTGCTGGTGTTCGCGATGACGGGGCTGCTGCGCGGCCTGCAGGACACGCGCACGCCGCTCGTGGTCGCTGTCGCGGGGTTCGGGGCGAACATCGTGCTGAACTTCTGCTTCATCTACCTGGCCGGGCTCGGGATCGCCGGGTCCGCGCTCGGCACCGTCGTAGCGCAGTGGGCGATGGTCGTGGTGTACGCGGTCATCGTCGGCCGGCACGCGCGACGCGTCGGCTCCCCGCTGCTGCCGCACCATTCCGGGATCGGCAGGACCGCGCGGGCCGGTGGATGGCTGTTCCTGCGCACGGCGAGCCTCCGGGCGGCGATGATGCTGGCCGTGTTCTGCGCCACGCGGCTGGGGCCGGACGAGCTCGCGGCGTTCCAGGTGACGATGACCGTGTTCGCGACGCTCGCCTTCGCGCTGGACGCGCTCGCGATCGCGGCCCAGGCGCTGGTCGGCAAAGGCCTCGGGGCCGGGGAGCTCGACGACGTCCGGGAGGTTCTGCGCCGGTGCGTGCAGTGGGGGCTCGGCGCCGGCGTGGTCCTGGGGGCTGCGACCGTCGCGCTCAGCCCGGTCGCGGCCGGGCTGTTCACGAGCAGCCCGTCCGTGGCGGCGCTGCTGCCGGCCGCGCTCGCCATCATCGGGGTGAGCGCGCCGCTGGGCGGCTACGTGTTCGTGCTGGACGGTGTGCTGATCGGCGCAGGGGACGCGCGGTATCTGGCGCTGACGGGGGTGCTGAACGTCGCGGTGTTCGTGCCGCTCGCGCTCGCGGTGGTGACGTGGGGCTGGGCCGATGTCGGCGGCCTCTCGGCGCTGACGGCAGCCTTCGCGTTCGGGTACCTGGGTGCGCGGGCGGTCACGCTCGGCCTGCGGGCGCGCGGGCGCGCGTGGATGCGTCCCGGCGCCGAGCGGTAGCGGCAGCGTCCCGTCCGCACATTCGTGCCGAATCGCGCCTCACGCGGTGCGAAACGCCACATTCGTGCCGAAAGTCACGACCGTCGCCGCTGGAGGCGTCACGACATCCGGCATGAAGCGCCGCTCAGGCGGCGGTAAACGCCACATTCGGCACGAATGTCGTGGCGCGTCTCAGGCCAGCCACTCGCGGGCGGCCGTCACGAGGGCGCGGACACCCACATCGATCGTCGGCTGCGCCACCGGCGCGAAGAACGGCGAGTGGTTCGACGGGATGTCCGTGTCCACCGTTCCCGCCTCCATCGCAGCCCGCAGAGTCTCCGGGTCGGCCCCGCCGAGCATCCAGTAGACGAGCGGGACGCCCGCCGCAGTCGCCAGATTGCCGACGTCCTCGCTTCCGGACAGTGCGCCCGGCTGGAGGACGGCCTCCTCACCGAATTCGGACGCGAACGCCGCGTTCACGCGGGCCGTGGCCTCCAGGTCGTTCACTGTGACGGGGTAGCGCTCGCCCCACTCCGTGATCGGCTCGTGCGGGGAGCCGCTGGCCTGCAGCTCGGCGCGGAGGATGCGGTCGACGCCCTCCAGCACGCGCGTGCGGACCGTCTCGTCGAAGCTCCGGACGCTGATCCCGAGCGTCGCCGACGGCGCGATGATGTTGTTCTTGGTGCCGGCGTGGAGGGTGCCGACGGTGACGACCGCGGTGTCCTGCGGGGCGATCTCGCGCGCCACGACGGTCTGCAGGCGCATGACCGCGGAAGCCGCCATGACGACCGGGTCGATGGTCGTCTCCGGGCGGGAGCCGTGGCCGCCGCGTCCGCGCAGGGTCACCTCGAAGGCGTCGACGGCGGCCATCGCGGCGCCGGGATGCGCGCCCACCATGCCGGCCGGGGCCGGGGTGACGTGCTGGCCGAGCACGACGTCCGGCGCGGGGACCTTCGCGTAGAGGCCGTCCTGGACCATCACGTCCGCTCCCCGCCGTGCTCCTCGGCCGGCTGGAACACGGCGACGAGCGTCCCCGACCAGTCGTCCGTCGTCCCGGCGAGACGCTCGACGGCGCCGAGCAGGCAGGTGATGTGGATGTCGTGGCCGCACGCGTGCATGACCGGCACGGGGTTGCCGTCGTCGCCGGGCGCGGTCTGCGTCGACGCCCACGGGAGCCCGGTCTCCTCGCGGACGGGCAGCCCGTCCATGTCCGCGCGCAGCAGCACGGTCGGGCCGTCGCCGTTGCGGAGCACGCCGGCGACGCCGGTGCGGCCGATTCCGGTGTGCACCTCCAGGCCGAGGGCGGACAGGTGCCCGGCGACGATGCCGGCGGTGCGGTGCTCCTGGAAGGAGAGCTCGGGGTGGGCGTGGAGGTCGCGGTAGAGGGCTTCGAGGTCCATGGGGTCCACCCTATGCGGGGCGGGTGGTGGGACGTCGGTAGCGGAGGAGATCGGTCGCGGCACGCCGGCCGAAAGCAGTGAACGGAGGAGTTTCGGGGGTGGGAGTGGCGGGAGTCCTCCGTTGGCGTCCGAGGGAGGGCGGAGGTGAAGCGCGCCGGACCTACGCCCGCGGCTCCGCCGTCGTGTTGCCGCGGTGGAACTCGCTCGTGAACGACATCGGGTGCGCCGGCCTGCCCTCCAGCATCTCGACGATCGCGCGGCCGGCGGCGCGGCCCTTCTCGACCGCGGGCTGGACGAGGGTCGTGAGGTCGTACGGCCACAGCCCGTCGACGCGGACGCCGTCGAAGCCGACCACGCTGACATCGGTCGGGACCTGCAGGCCGAGCTCCTCCGCGGCGCGGATCACGCCCGCGGCGAGCAGGTCGCTCTGCGCGATGACCGCGGTCGGGCGGCGCGACGGGTCAGAGAGGAGCGCGGTTCCGGCGATGCGGCCCTCCTCCACGAACGAGCCGCGGGTCGTCCAGCCGCCGGCATCGGGGAACACGTCCCGGGCGCCCGCGAGGCGCTCGGTGGCGGTGGTGGAGCTGCTGCCGCGCACGACCGCGGGCGTCAGCGGTCCGCGAGCGCGATCCCGCCGGAGCGGAAGGGTGACGATCGCGATGTCTCGGTGGCCGAGGTCGTGGAGGTGCTGAGCGGCGAGGCGCGTGGCCTCCCGGTTGTCCTGGCCGACCGAGGGGACGTCGTCGGCCGGGTCGCCCTCGATCGCCACGAGCGGGATGCCCCGCCGGCGCAGCATCGCCACCGACTCGTCCAGGCGGGGGCTGCAGCCGACCAGCACCACCGCGTCCATCGGGGCGTCCTCGATGCGCTGGGCGGTCTCCCCCGCGTCGGTGAGGATGAGGAGGCCGGCCTCGACGGCGGCGATCTCGTCGGAGATGCCGTCCAGCAGGGCGATCTTGATCGGGTCGCGGAACGCGTCGCCGACCCGCTCCTCCATCACGACGCCGACGATCCCCGACCTGCCGCGGCGCAGTGAGCGGGCGCGCGGGTCGGGCCCGGCGTAGTCGAGCTGCCTGGCGGCGTCGAGGACGCGCTCCCGTGTGGCGTCCGAGACGGGGCCCGTGCCGGAGAACGCGAGCGAGGCGGTGGAGTTGGAGACACCGGCCAGGCGGGCGACGGCGGCCAGCGTCGGCCGGGCGCCCGCGAGGGGTGTGCTGCTGTCGTTCACGTGTGGTAGCTTAGTCGAATCGTTTCGATCGAAACGATTCGAGTGGCGAAATCCGCTCCCCCACCAGAACCCGCCGGCCGCGCGCGGCCCCGCTCCTCCCAGGACGACCGATGTCACAGCCGACCCCGACGACGACCCGCAGCCGCCGCGAACTGCGCACCTGGCGCAACGCGGTCTTCGTGATCTTCATCCTCAGCGGGCTCGCGATGGCGACGTGGGTGGCCCGCATCCCGGGCGTCCGCGACGACCTCGGCCTCGGGCGCGACCCGTCCTCGGTCGGCCTCCTCATCCTCGGGATGTCGGCCGGCGCGATCATCGGACTGTCGGTGTCATCGCTGGTGCTCGTGCGCTTCGGCCCGCACAAGGGGATGGTCGGGGCCCTCGTGATCGTGGCGATCGGCACGCTGGCGATCGGCTTCGGCTCGACGGTGTTCCACGCCGTGCCGATGGTGGCGGTCGGCCTCATCCTGCTCGGCTTCGGCAACGGGATGGTCGACGTGATGATGAACGTCGAAGGCACAGCGGTCGAGCGCGAGATCGGCAAGACCCTGATGCCGCTCATGCACGCCTTCTTCAGCCTGGGCACGGTGCTCGGAGCCGGGATGGGCGCGGCCGCCGCCGCCCTCCGCATCGGCGTCGTGTGGCACCTCTCCTTCATCGCCGTGGTGCTGGTCGTGGTTGCACTGGTCGCCATCCGCTTCATCCCGCGGGAGGCCGACCTCGGCGACGAGACGGCCGAGAAGCCGCGCATCCCGTTCGGTCAGCGGCTGCGCGCGTCGCTGGCGGTCTGGGGCGACTGGCGACTGATCCTCATCGGCGTGGTCATGCTCGGCATGGCGTTCGGCGAAGGCTCGGCGAACGACTGGATCGCGTTGGCGACGGTCGACGGCCACGGCCAGTCGAACTCCACCGGCGCGATCGTGTTCGGCTTCTTCGTCGCGGCGATGACGCTCGGCCGCGTGCTCGGCGGACCGATCGTCGACCGCGTCGGACGCGTCGCTGCGATCCGCGTGACGGCCGCGATGGGCGTGGCGGGCCTCCTGCTGTTCATCCTCGGCGGCCCGCTGTGGGTGGCCGTGATCGGAACCGTGCTCTGGGGCTTCGGCGTCTCGCTCGGCTTCCCGCTCGGCATGTCGGCGGCGTCGGAGGGTGCGGAGAACCCGGCCGCGCGCGTCTCGGCGGTGGCGATCATCGGCTACTGCGCGTTCCTGGTCGGGCCTCCGCTGATCGGCTTCCTCGGCAAGGAGTTCGGGCTGCTGAACGCGCTCTACCTCATCCTGGTGCTGCTGATCGCGTCGTTCCTGGCCGCGCCGGCCGTGCGCCCGGCCGCCCAGAGGCGCGCCCGAGCACTGGCACCCGTCGAAGACTGACCCCGCCGCCCGACCCGAGAGTACGCACGAAATCAGGCGAAAACGCCCGATTAGGCGGAGAATCTGGGTACTCGGCCCTGTGCAGGGTGCCGGGTGCGTGGTGCGGGCGGTCAGGCGAACGCGAGGCAGACGGGGGTCGGCACAGGGGACGAGCCGAGTCGGCGGAGGGCGCGTGACGCGGCGTCGAACGCGAACACGCTCACCTCGTCGCTGTCCTGGCACGCTGCCAGCACCCGGTCCCCCTCCGGGGAGATCACCAGATCCCGCGGCGCGCGCCCGCCGACGGGCACGACGTCCACCAGTTCCAGCTCCGAGGCCTCGGCGTCGAACGCGAACACGCCGATCGTGTCATCGCCGCGGTTCGTGACCAGCACGGTGCCGCCATCCGCGGTCACCCGCACGGCCGCGGTCAGATTCGAACCCGCCGCCGAGGGCCCGCGCGTCCCGGACGAGGCCACCCGCTCGAACCGGTCGCCCTCCCGCCGCAGCACGTCGAGGGTGCTGTCCAGTTCGTTCACGAGGAGGGCGTGCCGGCCGTCCGGATGGAACGCCAGGTGCCGCGGACCCGCAGCGCCCACCGCGACGGTCGCCTCCGGCCGCAGCGTCAACGATCCCGACTCGGACAGCGCGTACCAGCGCACCTCGCCGAGACCGAGGTCGACCACCACCACTTCCCCGGTCACCGGGTCGACCGAGAGCTGGTGGACGTGCGGAGCCTCCTGCCGCGCCGGGTCCGGGCCGTGGCCTTCGTGCTGGACGAAGGCCGTGCGCTCGCCGATGGCGCCGTCCTCGAGCCCGAAGACGGAGACCGTGCCGCCGACATAGGTGCCGGTCAGCAGGAACCGCCCGGACGGATGCAGCGCCAGGTGCGCGGGAGAGTCGCCTCCGCTCGGCACCCGGCCGAGCGGGCGCAGCGAGCCGTCCGCGAGGCGCGCGAACGCAGAGACGCCGCCGTCCGGACCGGTCTCCTCCACGGCGTACACGTGCGAGCCGTCGGCCGACACCGCCACCCACGACGGGTTGGGCACCGCGGCCGCCACGGCCACGTCCACGACCGCCGTGCCGTCGAACCGCGCCGAGAGCACCCCCTCGGCGTGACCGTCGACGTGCGGGAGGCGCTGCGTATAGGTGCCGATCAGGAGGTCGTGGGCCATTCCCACATCCTGCCAGCCCCGTACACTTGACCGGTGCGCCTCGTGATAGCCAACTGTTCCGTCGACTACGCCGGCCGCCTGAGCGCCCACCTCCCGCTCGCCAAGCGCCTGCTCATGCTCAAGGCCGACGGCAGCCTCCTCGTCCACTCCGACGGCGGCTCCTACAAGCCGCTCAACTGGATGAGCCCGCCCTGCACGCTCACGGTCGACGAGCCGGACGAGCTGCAGCGGGAGGCCGGGATCACCGAGGTCTGGCGCGTCACCCAGGCGAAGACGGCCGACATGCTCATCGTCTCCATCCACGAGGTGCTCAGCGATTCCGCGCACGAGCTGGGCGTCGACCCCGGGCTCCAGAAGGACGGCGTGGAGGCGCACCTTCAGAAGCTGCTGGCCGAGCAGATCCACCTCCTCGGCGACGGCCACGTGCTCGTCCGCCGCGAGTACATGACCGCGATCGGCCCGGTCGACATCCTCGCCCGCGACGAGCGCGGCGCCTCGGTCGCGGTCGAGCTGAAGCGCCGCGGCGACATCGACGGCGTCGAGCAGCTCACCCGTTATCTCGAGCTGATGAACCGCGACCCGCTGCTGGCTCCGGTGTCCGGGGTGTTCGCGGCGCAGGAGATCAAACCCCAGGCCCGAACGCTGGCCGAGGACCGGGGCATCCGCTGCCTGGTGCTCGATTACGACGCCATGCGGGGGCTGGACGACAGCGACAGCAGGCTGTTCTGATGGCCGCCCCCGCGGGACGCTTCCCGCAGACCTACGAGAACGGCCCCGTCCGCAAGGCCCTCACCGCCCTCGCGGCGGAGCCGACGATGGAGAACCTGGAGACCCTCCTCACCGCCGCGACCACAGGCGGATTGGTCGTCGACGTCACCGGGTCCGAGCCGGGGGAGGTGCGGCTGCGGACCATCCAGTCGACCGCGGGCGAGCCGGTGCTGCCGCTGTTCACGTCGATGAAGGCGCTGCGCAACGCCGTCGGGGCCGCGGGAGGCAAGGGCACACGCGTGCAGGCCGTGATCGTCCCGGCCGCCGAGGCCCTCGGTTACATCGCCAGTGCGGATTTCGTGGCCGTGCAGTTCGACCCGGGAGCAGCGCACACCATGGTCGTCGCGCGCTCGCACATCGAGACCGCTCTCAGCGAGCACTGACGATACATTCGTACATCTCACATAGCATTGGACGGCTATGACAAACCCGACCACGACCACCGACGCGCCCGCGACCGTCGCGCGCACCTGGACCTGCGTCCTCTTCGACCTCGACGGCACGCTCACCGACTCCGCACCCGGCATCACGTCCTCCCTGGTGCGCATGTTCGAGGCGCTCGGCCTCCCCGTCCCCACCGCCGCCGAACTCGTGGAGTACGTCGGGCCTCCGCTGCTCGACTCGCTGCAGGCGATGGCCGGCTTCGATGAGGCGGGCGCCCGCGCCGCCCTCACCGTCTACCGCGCGGACTACGCGGCCAACGGCGCATTCGACAGCGCCGTGTTCCCCGGCATCCGCGGCCTCCTGCAGCGTCTGCGCGCGGCCGGCATCCCACTCGCCGTCGCCACCAGCAAGCCCGAGACCCAGGCCACGCGCATCCTGGAGCACTTCGAGCTCGCGCAGTACTTCGACGTCATCGCCGGCGCCACCGACGACGAGAGTCGCAGTGCCAAGGCCGACGTCGTGGCGGACGCGCTGCGCCGCCTGGGCGAGCTGGGCGTCGCGCTCGACCACACCGTGATGGTCGGCGATCGCGCTTACGACGTGGAGGGTGCGGGCGAGCACGGCATCCCGACGATCCTCGTGGAGTGGGGCTACGGTTCCCCGGCCGAGGCGGCGGGCGCGATCGCGGTCGTGCACTCGGCCGACCAGCTCAGCACGCTGCTGCTGGGCTGAGCGGGAGCGCCGGAGGCCCCGCAGCGGGACCATCGGAGGCTGCGCAGTAGGCTGGAGTGCTGTACTACCGCACCGCATACAGCACTAGGAAGAATCATGCGCACCAACAGCAGATCGCTCGTCCCCGCCGCCCTCGTCGCGGCACTGTCCATCGCCGCACTCACCGGCTGCTCCGGCAGCGGCAACGGCTCCAGCTCGACGCCGTCGGCGTCGGCCGCCCAGGAGGCGACCTCCAAATCGCTCCCCTCCGACTTCCCGAAGTCGGACGTCCCGATCGTCGCCGGCACCGTGCTCGTCGCGAACGGGGACCACAACGACGGCTGGTCGGTCACCGTCCAGCCGAAGGACAAGAACGGCTTCGCCGACGCGAAGGCCGCCCTCGAGAAGGCCGGTTACACGGTCCAGCCCGGCGCGACCGACAGCAAGGCCGTCTACAAGAACGACAAGTACACCGTCGCGATCGGCACCCCCGGCGTCGCCGTGACGTACCTCGTCACCGCCAACTGATCGGCGCTTTCGCCGTCTCCGGCGGCCGAGCGATTCGTGCCGAATGTCGCGAATCGCGGCCGCAAACGCGACATTCGTGCGGAATGTGCGCCGGGACACTCGTGCGGAATCTCGTGAATCGCGCCGGCGAACGCGACATTCGTGACGAATGTCGCGGGGCGGCGCTAGGCGTCGATGATGCGGACCAGCTCGTCGATGAAGGCGGTGAACGTGTCGGCGCGCCGGATCAGCCCGAGCACGGCCTCCCGGTCGGAGAACACCTCCACGAACTGGTCGAACACCGTCTGGAACGCCGCGCGACCGCCCTCCGAGAACGCGATGAACGCGATCACGTTCACCCGCGCGTCGCCCCAGTCCATCGCGGTGTCGTTGACGACGATCGCGATCGCCGTCCGGTTGGCGTTCATGGTCATGGCGTGCGGCACGGCGAGGGTGTCGGTGAACGCCGTGGACGACATCTGCTCCCGCTCGACCGCCTGCTCCACGTAGTCGCGGCCGATCGCGTCCGCCGCGATCATCCGGTCGCCGAGCGCACGGATCATGGTGATCGCGTCGCGCGCGTAGAAGTTGCGCAGGAACAGGCTCTCGTCGAAGTACTCGAGCAGTTCGTTCTTGATGCCGGCGCGGCGGCGCTGCCGGCGGATGCGCGCGACGGACTGCCGGATGTGCTCCACGTCCGTCGCGGTGAGGAACGGCTGCACGATGACCGTGTTCTCCCGCCGTCCCCGCGGGTCGATCGTGGTCAGCACCAGGTCTGCGTCGATCGCTGACCAGTCGGCGTCGGTGGAGGTGATGACGCTCACGATGTCCAGCTCGTCTCCGAGCGCGCTCTCCAGCTTCTCGCGCAGCAGGATGTGCATGTCGTAGTAGTTCGGGCAGACGACCGCGGTGCGCACGGCATCCCGGCGGCGGGACTGCTGTTCCAGGTAGGCGCCGACGTGCATCGCGATGTAGGCGATCTCGTCGTCGTTGACCGCGATCCCCTCCGCCGCCTGCAGCCGGCTCGCGATGTACACCGCCAGCTCGTACGTCATCGGGTACGAGCTCTTGATCGACCGGGTGAGCGGGTTGCGGGAGTACGTGTTCTCGTGCGCCCGCGCCACCAGATTCTGTACGTGGAGGGTGAGCCGCACGATGAAGTCCTCGTCGCGGAGGTCGACCAGGTACTCCGTGGAGGCGCGCGACACGATCCCGCGCACGGTGGCGAGGTCGTCGTCGCTGACGAACTCGGCGACGCTGTCCGCCCGCGCTCCCGGCGCGATGACCCGCGTCCGCAGCAGGATGGCGAGGTAGCGCAGCTCGGTCGGGTCGAGCTCCACGTCGAAGTGCGTGCGCACGAGCCCGCCCAGGTCGTCCGCCAGGCCGCGCAGCGCCTCCCCCGCTTCCGCCGCACCTGCGGCCGGGAGCACCCGGTTCTTGGCGACCCGGTCGAGCGCGACCGCCATGTGCAGCAGCACGTCGTTGATGCCGTACTCGTTGACGAAGAACCCGCGCGCGTCCAGCATCTCGACCAGATCGGACTTGAACGCGGCGAGACCCTCCGACGCGAACGCCTCCTGGATGCGCGACACGTCGACCACACCCTGCCGCGTCTCGTCCCGGAACAGCCGGCTGATCAGCTTGCGCCGCGCGATCTCTGGCCCGTTCAGCCGCGCGACCGGACCGTGCCGGTCGAGCTCCAGCTCCGTGTCGGCCAGGAGGCTGCGGACCCGGGTGAGGTCGGACTCGATGGTGGAGTCGCTGACGAACAGGCTTTCGGCGGTCTCGTAGACGTCGATCCCCTCCGGCTCGTCGAGCAGCCGCCGGGCGAGGAATGCGAGGCGCTCCTGCGGCGACCCCGCCGACGGGGAGGCCTCCGGAACGTCGGCCAGATAGGCCGCGTAGGCGTCGCCCTTCACCCGGTACCCGTTGGGCCCGGACTCGACCAGCTCGCCGAGCGCGGCGGCGTAGCTCCGGATGCTGCGGGAGGTCACACCCAGGTCCTGCGCGAGCTCGGCGGCCGTCACCCAGGCAGCACGACGCGACAGGATGTCGAGCATCCTCGTCTGCTTCGCCGAGAGCGCCACCAGCAGAGCCACCTTTCCGGAACCGAGTCAACCACGGCCGTGGCGCGGGCGGAGGTGCCCCCGCACGTGTTTCCGCCCCCCAGGAAGAATCCTTCCTGGCCCTCGCCCGACCGCCGGGCGGAGCATGGTCACGATCCACCGGACCACCCTGTTCCACCCGTTCCACCCGAAAGGCATGAGGTCGATGAAGATCATCGTTGTCTGCGGCGCGGGCGCCTCCAGCACCTTCGTCGCCGTGAAGCTCCGCACCGCCGCGGCCGCTCGCGGACTGAACGTGCAGGTCGCCGCGGGCAGCGCGAGCCAGCTCGACTCGCTCGCCGCGGTGGACGTCGTCCTCGTCGGCGCGCACCTGGAGGCCGCGGTCCCCGGGCTGCGCGCCCGTGCCGCCGGCACCGGAACCGCCGTCGCGGTCCTCCCGCCCGTGTCGCCCGCCGCCCTCGACGGCGCTCTCGCGCTGGATCTGGCCCTCAGTGCGAAGGCCGGGGCACGATGAGAGCCGATGGCACCGCGGAACCGCAGCGTATGGTGCCACCCGAGAACGAAGGAGACCGGAACAATGGCTGAGCGGATCATCACCGTCGGATCGACCCACGGGCTGCACGCCCGTCCCGCCAAGCTCTTCGTGGAGGCCGTCGGCGCCTCCGGTGCGAAAGTGTCGCTGTCGAAGGAGGGCGGTCGCACGGTCGACGCCGGCAGCATCCTGGGCGTGATCTCGCTGGGCATCGACCACGGCGACAAGATCGTCCTGGCGACCGACGCCCCGAACGCCGAGGCGGTTCTCGACGATCTGGCCGAGATCCTCACCACGGACCACGACGCCTGATCATGTCCGAGACCACGAATACGACAACGGACGCGACCGCCTGGACGCTCACCGGCGCCGGCATCGGCCAGGGCATCGCCATCGGCCCCGTGCTCCGGATGTCCGACCCGCTCCCCGAGCCGGACACCGCTCCCAGCACCCGCACCCCCGACGAGGAGAAGGCCCGCGTCGCACAGGCCGTCGCGACGGTGGCCGCCGACCTCCGCGAGCGCGCCGGCCGGGTGTCCGGCACCGCGGCGGACGTGCTGGAGGCCCAGTCGATGATGGCGGAGGACTCCTCCCTCGCCGACGACGTGGCCTCTCGGATCGACGGCGGCACGACCGCCGAGCGTGCGGTGTTCGAGGGATTCGGGGTGTTCCGTGACATGCTCATCGGCCTCGGCGGCTACATGGGCGAGCGCGCCACCGACCTGGACGACGTGGCCCAGCGGGTGATCGCGGCCCTGGAGGGCCGGCCCGCGCCGGGCGTCCCGGAGTCGGACGTGCCGTACATCCTCGTCGCCCGCGACCTCGCCCCCGCCGACACGGCGCTGCTCGACCTGACGAAGGTGCTCGGCCTGGTCACCCGCGAGGGCGGCCCGACCTCCCACACGGCGATCCTGGCCCGCGAGAAGGCGATCGTCGCGATCGTCGGCGTCGCCGGGGCGGACGACCTCGCCGCGGGGTCCGAGGTGATCCTCGACGCCGGCGCCGGCACGGTCACCGTCGCGCCGACCGCGGCACAGTCCGAGGACGCCCGCCGCCGCATCGCCGAGCGGGATGCCGCCCTCTCCGGCGGTCTGGAGCCCGGCGCACTGGCCGACGGCACCGCGATCCCGCTGCTGGCGAACCTCGGCTCGGCCGAGGGCGCGCAGAAGGCGGTCGACGCGGGAGCGGAGGGCGTCGGCCTGTTCCGCACCGAGTTCCTCTTCCTGGACGCACGCATGGCCCCGACCGTGGAGCAGCAGCGCGAGCAGTACGTGAAGCTGCTGCGGGCGTTCCCCGGCAAGAAGGTCGTCGTCCGCGTCCTCGACGCCGGCGCCGACAAACCGCTGGAGTTCCTCAACGACGCGCACGAGGACAACCCGGCGCTCGGGCTGCGCGGCATCCGCGCCCTGCGCGCCAACGAGGACATCCTGCGCGAGCAGCTCACCGCCCTGGCCGAGGCCGACGCCCGGACGGAAGCCGACCTCTGGGTCATGGCTCCGATGGTCGCGACGGTCGAGGAGACCCGGTACTTCGTGACGCTCGCCACCGAGTTCGGACTGAAGACCGTCGGGGTCATGGTCGAGGTCCCCTCCGCCGCGCTGCTGGCCGGCCGGGTGCTCGAGGAGGCCGCCTTCGCCTCCATCGGCACCAACGACCTGACCCAGTACACGATGGCCGCCGACCGCCTCCTCGGCTCGGTCGCCGGCTTCCAGGACCCGTGGCACCCGGCCGTCCTCCGCCTCGTCGGCGAGGTCGGTGCAGCGGGCGCCGCGCACGGCAAGCCCGTGGGCATCTGCGGCGAGGCCGCAGCCGACCCGCTGCTCGCCGTCGTGCTCGTCGGCCTCGGCGCGACGACGCTCTCGATGTCGCCCGCGGCCCTCGCCGACGTGCGGCTGTCCCTCACCCGTTACACCCTCGACCAGGCGAGAGCCCTGGCCGAGGCAGCACTGGCCGCCGATGGCGCGGCCGAAGCCCGGGAGGCCGTCCGAACCACGGCCGCCGGGTTCGCCCACCCGCCTGCCTAGGCGGGCCCCCACCTGCCTCGGCAGGACCGACACAGAAACGAGGCACCATCATGACATCGGCGACAGCGACGACGCCGAGGCAGCCCAGCAGCGCTCGCGTCCACGTGCAGCGCTTCGGGACCTTCCTCTCGAACATGGTCATGCCGAACATCCCGGCGTTCATCGCCTGGGGGTTCATCACGGCCCTGTTCATCGCCACCGGCTGGCTCCAGAACGCCGGCTGGGCGATCAGCGGGATCCTGGGCGGTTTCGGCGATCAGGCCAAGATCGGCTGGAGCGGCGCGGCCACCGTGCTCGCCCAGGACCCGAGCGGCCACACCTTCCAGCAGTACGTGGGCCTCGTCGGCCCGATGATCACCTACCTGCTGCCGCTGCTGATCGCGAACACCGGAGGCCGCATGGTCTACGGCGTCCGTGGCGGCGTGGTCGGCAGCATCGCGACCATGGGTGTCATCGTCGGGTCCAACATCCCGATGTTCATCGGTGCGATGATCCTGGGCCCTCTGGGCGCCTGGGTGATGAAGAAGGTCGACAGCCTCTGGGAGGGGAAGATCAAGGCCGGCTTCGAGATGCTGGTCAACAACTTCTCCGCCGGCATCGTCGGCATGCTCCTGTCGATCGGCGCGTTCTTCGGAATCGCCCCGCTCGTCGAATGGCTGAGCTCGGTCCTGAGCAACGCCGTCAACTGGCTGGTCGCGGCGCACCTGCTGCCGTTCGCCAGCATCCTGATCGAGCCGGGCAAGGTGCTCTTCCTCAACAACGCCATCAACCACGGCGTGTTGACCCCGCTCGGCATCGAGCAGGCGCAGCAGCAGGGCAAGTCCATCCTGTTCCTGCTGGAGGCCAACCCCGGCCCCGGCTTCGGCATCCTGATCGCCTACTCGATCTTCGGTCTCGGCATCGCGAAGGCGAGCGCACCCGGGGCGGCGCTGATCCAGTTCGTCGGCGGCATCCACGAGATCTACTTCCCGTACGTGCTGATGAAGCCGATGATCGTCATCGCGGCGATCCTGGGCGGCATGACCGGCATCGCGATCAACGTGACCTTCAACTCGGGCCTGCGCGCTCCGGCCTCCCCGGATCGATCATCGCCGTGCTGATCCAGTCGCCGGCCAACAGCATCGTGGGCGTCACCCTCTCGGTGATCGGTGCGGCGACGGTGTCGTTCATCGTCGCCTCGATCATCCTGCGGGCCAGCCGCAAGCGCGACCTGGCCGCGGGCAACGCCGGCGACCTCACCGCCGCCGTGGCGCAGACCGAGGCCAACAAGGGCAAGGAGTCCTCGATCCTCGAGGGCCTGGTCCAGGAGGGCGAGCACGACGCCGGCGACGCGCAGGGCGACGGCACCGACCGGTTGGTGCGCAACATCGTGTTCGCATGCGACGCTGGGATGGGTTCGTCCGCGATGGGCGCATCCGTGCTGCGGAACAAGATCAAGAAGGCCGGCGTGGAGGGGGTCACGGTGACGAACCAGGCCATCAGCAACCTCGACGGCTCGGCCGACCTGGTGATCACGCAGCGCGAGCTCACCGACCGGGCCAAGGGCCAGTCGCCGGACTCGCTCCACGTGTCCGTCGACAACTTCATGAACAGCCCCAGGTACGACGAGGTCGTCGACCTCGTCGCCAAGCAGCAGACCGTTACGGAGGACGCCACCAAATGACCGACACGATTCTCGACCGGGCGAACGTCGTGGCCGCGGGCAGCGCGACCACGCGGGAGGACGCGATCCGGGAGGCGGGTGAGCTGCTCGTGAGGGCGGGCGCCGTGCAGCCGGGGTACGTCGACTCGATGGCGCAGCGCGAGGCCACCGTCTCCACCTTCATGGGGAACGGCCTGGCCATCCCGCACGGCACCAACGAGTCCAAGGACGAGATCGTGCGCTCGGCGCTCTCCTTCATCCGCTACTCCTCGCCGCTCGACTGGGGCGGCGAGGAGGTGCGGTTCGTCGTGGGCATCGCGGGCCGGAACAACGAGCACCTCGACATCCTGAGCAAGATCGCCATCCTCTTCTCGGAGGAGGACGACGTGCAGCAGCTCATCGACGCGCCGGACGCGGACGCCCTGTTCGCTCTGCTCGGCGACGTCAACGACTGAGACGGGGTCTCGCATGAAAGCCGTCCACTTCGGCGCGGGCAACATCGGCCGCGGCTTCGTGGGGCTCCTGCTCCACGAAGCCGGGTACGAGGTGGTGTTCGCGGATGTCAACGCCGAACTGATCGACGCGCTCGACGCGGCGGACTCGTACAAGGTCCACCTCGTCGGCGACGATGCGGGGACGAAGACCGTCACGGGCTTCCGGGCGATCAACAGCGCCACCGCGGAGGACGCGCTGGTCGCCGAGATCGCGACCGCGGACGTCGTCACGACCGCGGTCGGGCCGCGTATCCTGCGCTTCGTCGCGCCGGTGATCGCGCGCGGTCTCGCCGCCCGGGCGGCCGACGCCCCGCGTCTCGCCGTCATGGCGTGCGAGAACGCGATCGGCGCGACCGACCTGCTCGCGGCCGAGCTGATGGACGGCCTCCCCGACGACGACACGCGCGAGGAGCTGGCCTCCCGCGCGGTCTTCGCGAACACGGCCGTCGACCGGATCGTGCCCGCGCAGGCGCCGGACGCGGGCATCGACGTGACGGTGGAGACCTTCTACGAGTGGGTGGTCGACCGCAGCCCGTTCAACGGGAACGTGCCGCCGATCCCGGGGGCGCACTTCGTGGACTCCCTCGGGCCGTACATCGAGCGCAAGCTCTTCACGGTCAACACCGGGCACGCCACCGTCGCCTACACGGGCTTCCTGGCGGGAGCGACCATCATCAGCGAGGCGATCGGCATCCCGTCCGTGCTGGAGGCGACCGAGGCCGCCCTGGCGGAGACGTCGGCCGCGCTCAGCGCCAAGCACGGGCTCGACCCGGCGGAGCTGGCCGCCTACCGCGCGACGATCCTGAACCGCTTCCGCAACCCGTACCTGGTGGACGAGGTGACGCGCGTCGGCCGCGAGCCGCTGCGCAAGCTGAGCCGCAACGACCGCTTCGTCGGGCCAGCCGCCGACTACGTGCAGTACGTGGGCGGGGTGCCGTCGGCCTTGCTCACGGCGATCGGCGCCGCGCTGCGCTTCGACGTGCCCGAGGACACGCAGAGCGTGGAGCTGCAGCAGCTCCTCGAGCGCGCGAACCCCGAGGACATCGTGGACGACGTCATGGGGGTGCAGCGCGGTGAGGCCCTGTTCGAGCCGCTGGTGGAGGTCGTGCGCGGCGCGATGCTCTGAGTTCGCCCCTTTCACTTCCGCTCAGCGCGGGACGATCGTGGCCGTCGGGTCGAGACACCAGTCGAGAACCGACGGCCACGATCCGTATCCGGACGCGGGCGTGAGGTGGCCGCCCGCCGGGATCGTCGTCAGCGGGATGCCGAGCGGCTCGGCGAAGACGACGCGCGCGCCCTCGGGATTGCACGGGTCGGCGTCGGACGCGACGATGCGGGTCTCGGCTGCGGGCCGCGTCGGTTCGAGGGCGGCGAAAGCGGCGACCTCCGCGTTCTCGCGCAGGTAGGAGGGCGACGGCGGAGCGACGAGGAGGACGCGGTCGACGGATCGGCCGGAGTCGGCGTCGTCCGGTCGGGCGCCGAGCCAGAGCGTGGCGCTGAGGCTGTGGGCGATCACGGTCACCAGGGCGTCGTCCGCGCGCGCTTGGTCGAGTGCCGCCGCCGCGGCGGTGCGCCAGGCCTCCTGGTCGGGCCGCTGGGCGTCCGGGAGCTGCGGGTAGACGACGCGCTCCCCGCGCTCGCGAAGGGCGGCGGCGAGTTGGTACTGCCAGTGCCCGGGCGGGCGGAAGTTGCCCCAGCCGTGCAGGATCAGGAAGGCGCGCATGAGGCCGAGCGTAGCGGCCCATGACGTGGCGTGAAGTCTTCTCTGGATCTTCGCGCCTCCGCAGGCTAGCCTTCATGCATCTAAAATCTATAGTCGGGACTCGCCGAAGAGTAAGGCGCGTCCTGGCCGATCGACGAGGGGGCTCATGTCGTCTGGGAAAGTCAGTTCGAGCGTTGTCGATGCGGATGCCGCCGTCAACGAGTTGGTCGGTATCGACACGTCCGGTCACACCGATCAGCAGGTCGATTTCGGTTCGACCACGGGGATCTCCGGGATGGACGCGGGCCGCGAGGTGACGAACCAGATGTTCCGTACAGTCAGTCAGTTCTGCGCTGCGGTGCTGGGGCAGGCGAACAAGTTCCCCGAGCTGGCGAGCAGTATCGAGAAGCGTGATGTCGCAGACGCCGCGCGTTGGGAGAGCGCCGCGTGAGTGCGGACAGGAGTGCGAACGAACGCGTCGAGCTCACCGCGCAGATCGCCCAGGTCGAGCGGCGAGAAGACGAGTTCTCCGAGGTTCGAGGCGCGTACCAGCGTTCGTTGGAGCAGTTTCAGGAGCAGTTCCACGCGGTGGCGCGCCGGCGGGAATCGTCACTCTCCGACCCGGGGGAACGTGGCGCGCAGCAGGAGTTGCTATTCCACGTCGATCGGTACGTCGAAGAGTCGTCTGAGGAACTCACTCGGGTGAGTTCTCAGGTGAGGCTGGCTCTCGACGATGAACGAGAACGTCTGATGCGCGAAAGGAATGCGTTGCCGTGGGAGTGAAGTTCGGCGTTGCCGATTCGAGCAATCTGATCAGCGCGATGCGCAACAACGTTTCGGTCGCACACGCGATCGTCGATCGGCTGAATTCCGGGTCTCAGCATCTCATCACGCACCTTGACGCCGGCGTGTTGCAGGGGGCGGCGTACACGGCGGGGCGCGGGCTGTTCGGCGATCTGATCGTTCCCGCGATCGCGAAGCTCGGTCAGGCCATTGACGACATCCAAGCCGAGCTCACCTCCTACGAGCACGCGCACTCCGTCGTGGCGGAACACGGCGACCTCGACCTGGACGACCTCACAACGGGATTGGCGACCGCGGAAGAGCAACTCCGTCTGACGGAAGAGCAACTCGAACGGAACAGGGATTTCTTCAGACAGGTCCAGGCGTTCGTCACGGGCGAGTTGCCCGGTCTCGCCCTGCGGAACGAGGCTCTCGAGCGGCTCAGGGAGCGCCTCGAGAACACGATCCGCGAGCACAAGACCAAGATCGAGAAGCTCGAGTGGTTCGTCGCCGACGTGTCGAACTACTTCTCCGACAGCCTGCAGGTCATGCAACTGGCGACGCAGGCTGCGATCGAGTTGAACAACGTGGCCGTGGAAGCGGACGGCACCTACTACACGAACGGCGTGAACCTGGCCCTGATCCGAGCGCTGAACGGCGCGAACGTCACCACACGGGAAAGCTCGATTGAGACCCTCATGGAGTTGTACGGCTTCACCGAGGCGGAGGCGGCGAAGATTCTGCTGGCCCAGAGCCTGTACCTGAAGTCCGGGGAGCACACCGACGAGCACGAGTTCCTCGCGATGATGGCAGCGCTCTGCGGCAGCTACCGGGCGACACGGTGGACGATCACGGCGGGCACCGGTTCGCTCAGGGACGCGAAGGAGTACTTCGCGGGGCTCGGGCTGACCGCGAAAGACGTGGACGCATTGGTGGCAGCAGTCAACCGGCAGCACGCCGATGCGAGCAGCTCGGGCAGGAAAGACTTCGCGCACGAACTGGTGGGGCTCGCGATCTTCACGACGCAGCGCGGAGCAACGCCAGCAGGCTTCATGGACTTCGTCATGGCGGGGCAGCTCAACGAGTTCGCGAGCTACAAGGGCGACATCGTTACTGAATTCGGTCGGGACGATATGCAGTCGGACACCGACATGATCAACATCTACCAGCGCTCCCTGAAGCCGGGCGCTTCCGTACTGCAGGCGATGGGCGGCTACAACAGCGAGCTCGCCAGCGGGGAGACGAACAGGGCGCAGGAGATGATCGACTCACTGGGGGTGGGGATTTCGAGCGACTCAAGAGCGTTCTCGCGAAAGAGGTGGAGTCGTACAACCTCGGGGACGAGGAGATGTCTGGCTATCGACGGCTGCAAGTCGGAATGGCCGCAGGATACGAATTACCCCTCGAGCTCTTCTCGAAGAAGCTCGAGGCTTACCAGCAACTCAAAAGGGACGGCCTCGCAACGTATCTGCAGTTCTTGGAAGAAGAGCTGCGTAGATGAAACGCACATCTCGGCGCGGCCTCGCGGCTGCTTTTGTTGGGGCGATACTGATCAGCCTTCTATCGTCGTGTGGCCTGTCGAGTACCTACGACCGGGGACCGTATCTTCGTGGCTTGGAGCGGCACTGCGAGCGAGTGGCTACTCATTTGGCGGCCCAGGGCGTCAACGCGCGCTGCGCCGAGGAATCGCGACCATTAATTGAGAACGATGGTGTCACGTACACCTTCAGTGATGACGGCATCGAGCGGATTGAGACTGACACCGCGATCATTGCCGTTCTCGCCACCGCATTTCACACGAAAGTGACGGTGATCTCGGTGATGGTAGGCCGCGGCTACGACGCCCCCAAAGCAAAGTACGACATGCGAAATCTCTCGAATCCCCGTGCCTTCTACCACCTGGACAACCTCGAATGGGTCCAGCGCACGATCGAAGCCTCGATCTCGACGGACGGAATGAAGGCGCTGGTAGAACAGGCCGAGCACTACCAGGACCTCATCAAAACCGAACTCGACAACGTGAAGTAGCTGTCGAGATGAAACGTCCACCCCGGCGCAGGTTCGCGACTGCTCTCATTACAACAGCAACGGCGGCGACGCTGGTCAGTACATTGTCATCGTGTGGATCGGATTTCGAATACGGACCATACCTTCGAGGCTTGGAGGAGCACTGTGAACAAGTGGCTCCTCACGTGGGCGGGGTGCCGTCGGCCTTGCTCACGGCGATCGGCGCCGCGCTGCACTTCGACGTGCCCGAGGACACGCAGAGCGTGGAGCTGCAGCAGCTGCTCGAGCGCGCGAACCCCGAGGACATCGTGGACGACGTCATGGGGGTGCAGCGCGGTGAGGCCCTGTTCGAGCCGCTGGTGGAGGTCGTGCGCGGCGCGCAGCGCTGAGTTCGGGTCCCCGCCGACGCGTTCGCGGCGCTGAGCGGTGGGGTACAGGAGAAGTGCGCAGCGATGCTGCCGAGCGTTGCCCGCTGTTCTGACAGTTCACCGCAACCTCACACCCGGGAACCACCCCGGTGGTACGTTTCGCTTGTGAGCCGTATCGTCGCTGTGGCGCCCGTGCTGCCCGCCCGCAGCTACAGCCAGGGCGAGATCACGGCCGCGCTCCTTGCGATGATCACCAGCGACCCGCAGCGGCAGGCCGTCATGCGGCGCATCCACGCCTCCAGCGGGGTCGAGACCCGCAGTCTCGTGATGCCGCTCGAGCAGTACAGCTCGTTGGGGTCGTTCCGGGAGTCCAACGACTTCTTCATCGCCGAGGGCACCACGCTCGCCGAATGTGCGGTGACCCAAGCGCTCGCGACGGCCGGCCTCGACGCCACCGACGTCGACTACCTCCTCTTCACCTCCGTCACCGGGATCGCCGCCCCCTCCATCGACGCCCAGCTCGTGCAGCGGCTGGGGATGCGGCCCGACGTCAAGCGGTTGCCGAGCTTCGGGCTGGGCTGCGTCGCCGGCGCCGCCGGAATCGCCCGGGTGCACGACTACCTGGCCGGGCATCCCGGCGAGATCGCGGTGCTGCTCTCGGTGGAGCTGTGCTCGCTGACCGTGCAGGCGCGCGACGACTCGATGGCCAACATCGTCGCGAGCGGGCTCTTCGGGGACGGCGCCGCGGCGGTCGTCATGGCGGGCGACGACCGCGCCCGCGAGCTCGGCCTCCCCGGCCCGGAGGTGGTCGACACCCGCAGCCACATCTACCCCGACACGGAGAACGTGATCGGCTGGGACATCGGCGGCACCGGCTTCCGCATCGTCCTGAGCGCAGGCGTGCCGGACGTGATCGACCGCAATTTCGCCGACGACGCCCGCGGTCTCCTCGCCGAACACGATCTGGAGGTGTCGGACGTCAGCGCGTGGGCCGCGCACCCAGGCGGTCCGAAGGTGCTGGAGGCCTTCGCCCGGTCGCTCGACCTGCCGGCGGACGCCCTCGAGGCGAGTTGGAGGTCGCTGGCGCGCGTCGGCAACCTCTCGTCCGCGGCCGTGCTCCACGTGCTGGCCGAGCAGTTGGACGCGCACCCGGCCGGGACGGTCGGGCTGCTGTTCGCACTCGGGCCCGGGGTGACCAGCGAGCTGGTGCTGCTGCGGTGGGCGGCGGGGTCGGAGCCCACCGCAGCGGCGCACGCGGCCCGCGCGATCGGCTCGGCCGCGTGATCTGGTACACCGTCCTCATCCTCGCCACCGGCGCCGAGCGGATCGCCGAGCTCGTGGTCTCCGCGCGCAACGCGCGCTGGTCGTTCGCCCGCGGCGGCGTCGAGTACGGTCGTGCGCACTTCCCGCCGATGGTCGCCCTGCACACCGGCCTGCTGCTCGCCTGCCTGGCCGAGGTCTGGCTGCTCGACCGGCCGTTCGTGCCCTGGCTCGGCTGGCCCATGCTGGTGCTGGTGCTGGCGAGCCAGGCGTTGCGCTGGTGGTGCATCGCCACCCTCGGCCCGCGCTGGAACACGCGCGTCATCGTCGTCCCCGGCCTCCCGCTGGTGGACCGCGGGCCGTACCGGTGGCTGCCCCACCCGAATTACGTCGCCGTCGTCGTGGAGGGGTTCGCCCTCCCGCTCGTGCACACGGCGTGGATCACGGCCCTTGCGTTCACCGTGCTGAACGCGGCGCTGCTGCTGGGTTTCCGGATCCCGTGCGAGAACCGGGCGCTCGCCTCCCCTGCCGCCGCGCCCGCCTCCGCCTCCTCCGCATGACGACGGCCGGGCTCGTCGTGGTCGGCGGCGGTCCGATCGGCCTGGCGTGCGCCATCGAGGCGCGGCTCGCGGGCATGGAGGTCGTCGTGGTGGAACCGCGGGACGACCCGATCGACAAGGCCTGCGGGGAGGGCCTCATGCCGGGCGCCCTCGCCGCCCTCCATCGCATCGGGGTCGACCCGCCCGGCCACCGGCTCGACGGGATCGCCTACCTGGATGGTTCACGCCGCGTCGAGCACCGCTTCGCCGAACGGCCGGGACGCGGCGTCCGCCGCACGGTGCTGCACCGCGAACTGGCCCGCCGCGCCGCCGAGCTGGGGACGCCGGTCCTCCGCGGGCGGGTGTCCGGACTGTCGCAGCGCAGCGACGGCGTGGAGCTGAGCCTCGCCGGCGGGGAGACGATCGACACGCCGTGGGTGATCGCCGCCGACGGCCTCCACTCCCCGTCCGGCGGCTGCTCGGGCTGGACGGCCGCGCCCAGCACGCCGTCCGCAGGCGCTACGGGCTGCGACGGCACTACGGGGTCGCGCCCTGGACGGATCTGGTGGAAGTGCACTGGTCTCCCCTCGTGGAGGCCTACGTGACCCCCGTGGACGACCACACCGTCGGAGTCGCCGTGCTCGGCCCCCGCCCGCTCGACCAGGCGGCGGCGATCGCCACGATCCCGGAGCTCGCCGACCGCCTGAAGGGCGCGGAGCCGGTGACGGACGCACGCGGCGCCGGACCGCTCCTGCAACGCTCCCGCTCCCGGGCCTCCGGCCGCGTGCTCCTGGCCGGAGACGCCTCCGGGTACGTCGACGCGCTCACCGGCGAGGGGATGCGGGTCGGGTTCGCGCAGGCGCGCGCCGCCGTCGCGGCGGTGCGCGCGGGGAACACGGAGCAGTACGAGCGCGCATGGCGGGCGACGACGCGGGACTTCCGGATGCTGACGACCGGGCTGGTGGTCGCCGCCCGGTCGCCGTTCCGTCCGCGAATCGTTCCGACCGCGACCGCACGGCCGCAACTCTTCGGCGCGATCGTCGAGCGACTGTCGCGCTGAGGCGGCCGTCCGCCTCCCTCGCTGGTCTCACGCAGGCTCGTCACGTAGTATGTTGCCAGTAGATGACACATGCGGTATTTTGCGAGGTGCGTTCGTGACTCTTCAAGATCTCTCCCCGGCCATCCCGGATGTCGAGGCGGAGCCCGCGCTCGCTGAGGAATGCCCGGAGGAGACGGCCGACCGGCTGACCGCCGTCGCCGGCACCCTGACCACGGCCCGGAGGACGACGGTCACGTTCTACCTGTCCGAGACGCTGCGCAACCGCGCCAGGGCCGCCTACCGCTCGACATCCTTCGAGGAGAAGGACAGCAGCTGGTCGGAGATGCTGAACAAGGCCCTGATCGCGGAGGTCGAACGGCGGGAGGCCGAGTACAACCGCGGGGAGATGTTCGCCGCGAGCGAGGCGCCGCTGACGCCGGGCCGCCCGATCGGGTTCTGAGAGTGCGAGCCCCGGGGGCCTGATCGCAGGATCGGCGGCGCATCCGCTGCCGACGCGCGCGGCGACGGGCCGGGCCGGTCCGGAGACCGACCCAGCCCTGTCGCAGCGTGCGAGAGCCTCCGTCACCGGGTGTGGTGGCGGCGCTCCCTGTTCGCGGCTCCGAAGAACAGCACGGTTCCGAGCATCGCCAGCAGTGCTGCGATCGACCCGATGGTCAGCGCGTCCGAACCGGTCGACGCCAGCACGGAGGCGCCCGGCCCGGAGGATCCGAGCATCGATGAGCCGGCAGCGGTCGCGCCCAGCGCGCTGGAGCCCAGCGCGGCCGAGCCCAGCGCGGTCGAGGCCAGGGCAGCGGGGGTCATCGCGGCCGGGGTCATCGCGGCCGGGTCGGTCGCCGTCCCGGTGATGGTTCCGGGCCCGGCGGTCCCGCCGGCCTTGCCCGTCCCCGTGATGGCCGAACCGGTGGCCGTCGCACCGGACGCGACCGGAGTGGTCACGGCACCGGTGGTCGAGTTCCCGCCGACAGCGACGGCGTCGGCACCCGCCGCCACCGGAAGCGCGACACCGACCGGCACCTGCACGCCGCCGAGGAGGCTGCCGTCACCGGTGGTGACGGGCGTCGAGACCGCGCCCGATGCGGCAGGAGCGGTCACCGCACCCGCGGAGCTCGCATCGCCGAGCACGGCGACCGAGTTGCCGGACGCGGTCACGGGAGCCGACGCGGACACCGGAACCTGCACCCCTGAGCCCACGCCGTTCGCGCCCGAGGTCGTCATGCCAGACGAAGCGGGTGCGGACGATCCCGGAGCGGCGGACGGCGGTCCCGCGGTGCTCGAGTCACCCAGCACCGCGACCGAGTTGCCGGACGCTGTGACGGGAGCCCACACGGACACCGGAACCTGTGCGCCGGACAGCACACCGTTCGCGCCCGAGGTGGTCGCGCCCGGTGTGGTCCCACCCGCGGTGGAAGAAGCGCCGGCGCCAGAAGCCGACGACGCCGGAGCGGCCGACTGAGTTCCGCCGCTGCCCGCATCGCCCAGCACCGCCACCGAGTTGCCGGTCGCGGTCACCGGAACCGACGCATCCACCGGCGCCTGGGCACCGGACAGCACGCCGTCCGAACCCGAGGTCGTGGCAGGCGCAGGCGCCGACGTGGCGGCCGCGGGCGCAGGCGCTGCGGTCGCCGGCGCGGTACCGCTGGTCGCGTCGCCTGCCACGCTCGCCGCGTTCCCGGACGCCGTGACCGGCACGGACACGCTGAGCAGCGCCTGGTCGCCGCCGGCCACGGACCCGAGTCCGCTGGTGGTGACGGCGGGCGCCGGGGCCGCGGCTGCCGGAGCGGCCGACGTGCCCGATGCGGTGGAGTCTCCGAGCACGGCGATCCCGTTGCCGGTGGCGGTGACCGGCGCCGTGACGCCGATCACGGCCTGGTCGCCGGACACGACACCGCCTGTCCCGCTTGTCGTCGGTGATTCCGCGGCGTTCGCGGCCGCGGTGCCGGCGAGCCAGAGCCCGCCGACGCAGAGGGTGAACCACAACCCTCGGGAAACGTACTTGTTCATCGTTCAGCCTTTCGAGTGAGTGTCGGACTCCCGGTCGGGAGTTCGGGTTCCGGGTCCGTGCTGCGCGGCTGCGCAGGGCGGACGGGAACCACTCAGTCGGGGCTGCTGTCGTGATCGAAGACCGGTGAAGACGGAAGATCGTCGTCTGCGGGGAGGCCGGCAGAGAGACTCAGGGCGCTCAGGAGCGAGGCCGCGTTCCCGCCGAGCGCGGCGACGCCGGAACCGGAACCGCCGGCCTGGCCGCCACTCGCGCTCGTGCCCATTACGCCCGAGGGCGTCCCCTGCGACGGCGCGTCGGAGTCCCCGCGCGAGGCGTCGCCGAGCAGTGCGGAGTTCGCTGCAGGGGTCGTCCCGGAGGCCGGCACGTACGGAGGCACAGCGGCACGCAGCGCGGTCGCCGCACGCGCTGACGCCGGAGGCGAGGAGACGCCGCGGGCCGGCCGGGCGTCGCCGGAGAGGATCGCGGACTGCTCCGCCGCGGGCTCAGCGGCGCCGGCAACCGTGAGAGGCTGGGCGGCGTCGACCGCAGCTCCCGCGACGCCGGCGAGGAGGCCGTCGGCGGTGGCCGTGATCGGCGCGGTGACCGCGCTGACGGGGTGGTCCGCGAGCGCGGAGGTCACCAGGGCGACCGACGCGCCAAGAGTGGACACCAGGGCGTGGCGCGGCGCGGAGGTCTGCGGGGCCGAGGCACCGGCGCCCGAGGCCGGCGTCGTGACGACGGGAGCGACCTGCTCCACCGGCGCTGCCACCGCTCCATCCGCCGCCTGCGCGACCGGGCTCACGACCGTTTCCACGGGCGCAGCCTCCGCCACCTGCCCCACCGCGCTCGCCACCGGCCGGGCTACCTGCGCCGCGATCTCCCGAACGGGCACCGGAGCGGCAGGCGTCACCGACGCGACAGCCGCACCGGCCGTATCCCCCACCCCCGCCGCGACCGAGTCGACGCTCGCGACGACACCGCCCAGCGGGTTCGGGGCCGGCGGCTCGGCCGCGTTCGCGGAGCCGCCTCCGAACAGCAGGCCCAGCGCGACGATGCCGCCGCCGAGTACGACCGAACCGATCAGAAGCCGCGCGGGAGTGATGAAGGAGCGCCGCTCGGGCACATCCACCACACGATCACCCCCTGATCGTCGGCCTTCCGTTCGAGACAGGTGCGACTGTACTCCCCTGTCTACCGGACCGGAAGTGTCCGGCTCGGGCGGCCCACGCGACCGCGATGACGACGAGGGAGGCCACGGTCATCGCCGCGCCCACCCAGAGCGGCGAGGCGTAGCCGAGTCCCGCCGCGATGGTGAGGCCGCCGAGCCAGGCGCCGAGGGCGTTGCCGACGTTGAAGGCGGCGATGTTCGCGCCGGAGGCCAGCGTCGGAGCATCGTCGGCGGAGCGGAGGACGCGGAGTTGGAGGCCGGGGACCGTCGCGAAGCCGAACGCCCCCATCAGCACGAGGGCCACGACCGCGGCGACCGGCTGGGCCGCGACCAGCGCGAACGCGCCGAGGATCACCGCGAGCACCGCCAGCACGACGACCAGCGTCCCGTCGATCGAGCGGTCGGCAAATCTGCCGCCGACCGCGTTCCCGGCGAACAGTCCGAGGCCGAATAGGATCAGCAGCCACGGGACCGCCGCCGCGGGGAAGCCCGAGAGCCCGGTGAGCGTGTAGGCGATGTAGGTGAAGGCGCCGAACATCCCGCCGAAACCGAGGACGGTCGCCGCCAGCGAGAGCCAGAGCTGGCCGGAGCGGAAGGCGCGGAGTTCGCTACGGAGGCCGGACGCGGGAACGGAAGAGGCGGCCGCCGCCGGAACGCCCGGCACCAGCACCGCCACACCGATCAGCGCCAGCACGCCCACCACCGTGATCGCCCAGAACGTCGACCTCCACCCGGACTGCTGGCCGAGCAGCGTCCCGAACGGCACGCCGAGGACGTTGGCCGCCGTCAGGCCGGTGAACATGATGGCGATGGCCCGCGCCTTCCGGCTGGGGTCGACAAGGCTCGCGGCGACGACGGAGCCGATTCCGAAGAAGGCGCCGTGGCAGAGGGCGGCGACGAGGCGTCCGGCGAGCATCGTCGGATAGTCGGTGGCCAGGGCGGAGATCGCGTTGCCGAGGATGAACAGCACCATCAGGCCCAGCAGCACCGTCTTGCGCGGGAGGCGCGTGACGGCCGCGGTGAGGCCGATCGCGCCGACGGCGACGGCGAGCGCGTAGCCGGAGATCAGCCAGCCGGCCGCGGCGGCGTCGACGTGGAAGTCGGCGGCCACCTCGGGCAGCAGCCCGGCGATGACGAACTCGGTGAGGCCGATGCCGAAGCCGCCCAGCGCGAGGGCGATCAGGCCAGCAGGCATGGAGAACTCCTGGGAAAGTCGGGGACGGGAGGGGCGACCGCCTACACTAAGTAATTGCAGACGCGTCATAAATAGTTGCACATGCAATTACTCCGCGCAAGCACGACGAAAGTACGAACCGGACACCTGACCGAGGAGGCCGAAGATGGGCATCGCCGACGACGCCGTCGAGGTGCGCGCGCAGGGCTGGCGCACCCTCGCCGCACTGCACAACTTCATCGAGAACGAGCTGGAGAAGGCGCTCTCCCGCGGAGCCGGCCTCTCCGTCGTCGAGTACACCGTCCTCGACGCCCTCAGCCGGCAGGACGGCTGGCACATGCGCATGCAGCAGCTCGCCCGCGCCAGCGCGTTGAGCCCGTCCGCCACCACCCGGCTGGTCAACCGGCTGGAGGAGCGCGGCCTCCTGACCCGCATCGACTGCCTGGACGATCGCCGCGGCATCTACACCGAGCTGACCTCCGGCGGCCACGAGCTGCTCGACAGCGCCCGCCCGGTGCATGACGAGGCGCTGGAGGGCGCCCTCCAGGAGGCGCACCGCATCCCGGAGCTCGCGCCGCTGCTCGACGCTCTGCCGCAGCTCGCGCTCGCCCGGAGCTGACCGGCCGGCGTCAGGCGACCTACCGCAGCACCTCCACCAGCGCCACCCAGAACACGAGGATCAGCAGGCCTCCCACCGCAGCGCCGGCCCCCGCCACCGCGACGTTGAACTCCGACCACTCGCGGAAGATCCCCCCATGCGCACAGCGTAGCGGCCACTCCCGCAGCGTAGCGGCGCGCTGTCAAGTCTGGCGGGCACGCCCGGCCTGGGCGTATAACGGGGGACATGGCCGACGCGATCACGTCCTGGATCGACCGCTATCGCCGCGCGTGGGAGACGAACGACCCCGACGACATCCGGGCGCTCTTCACTGAGGATGCGAGCTACCGCACGGAGCCGTTCGCCGAGCCGTGGGACGGCCACCTCGAGATCGTCGAGGGCTGGCTCGACGCGCAGGACGACCCGGGATCGGTCGACTTCGAGTGGCGGCTGCTCGGCCAGGACGGCTCGCAGTACTTCGTGGAGGGAGTCACCGACTACCGCGACGGGCCGACCTACTCGAACCTGTGGGTCGTCGTGCTGGCCGACGACGGGCGCGCCGAGGAGTTCACCGAGTGGTGGATGGAGCAGGGGGCCTGAGCCTCCGGGATGCGGCGCTCAGACCAGCCCGCCCAGCCACAGCCCCAGACCGGCCGCGGCGAGCGCCAGGATCAGCATCCCCGCGCCGTTGAACAGCGCGGCCCGGTACCGCCGCTGCTGCGCCAGCCGCACGGTCTCGTAGCTCGCCGTGCTGAACGTGGTGTACCCGCCGAGGAACCCGGTGCCGAGGATCGCCCTCCACTCGGGCGGGAGGCCGTGCGCGAGCGCCAGCCCGGTGACGAGACCGAGCAGGAACGACCCCGTCACGTTGATGACCGTCGTGCCGAACGGGTAGTTGATCCGGAACAGGCTGCGCAGGACCCCGTCCAGCACCAGGCGCGCCACCGCCCCGAGGCCTCCCGCGACCGCGACGGCGAGCACCAGCAGCGGCGTCACCGGCGGACCCCTGCGCGGCGTGCCTGGCGTCGTCCCAGCGCCGCCGCGGCCGCGATCCCCGCGACCGACGCTAGCGCGCCGATCAGGATCGTCGCCACCGCGTACCCGATGCCGCCGCCGGGGTTGTGCGCCGCGAAGAGCCCGTCCGTGTCCACCGCGAACGAGCTGTAGGTGGTGTAGCCGCCCAGGATGCCGGTGCCGGCGAACAGTCGCAGGTCGCGGCGGCGCCCGGCGTCCGGTCCGCGCAGGGCCAGCGCCTCCAGCAGCCAGCCGAGCACGAACGCGCCGGTCACATTGATGACGAGCGTGATGAGCGGGATGCCGGCCACTGTCGGCACGGCGGCGGACAGCAGGTAGCGCACCGTGGTGCCGATCGCGCCGCCGGCGAAGACGAGCAGGACGGAGCGCCAGTGCAGGTGCACGGGCAGCGGGGTTCTCGCGGACACGCGGCATCCACCCTTCGGAATGAAGCGCAGGAACTATCAGCGACCGTCGCGGTTCGGGCCGTCCGGCCCCGGCGAGATCCATCGCCGCTGGACCACTATACCGGCGGGTCCTCCCAGGGCAGCGCCTGCGATCCGCTGACCGGCGCCAGCGGCACGACGATCACGGGCCGGTGCTGCCGGTGCGCGAGATGGACCGCCACCGAGCCGTTGAAGAACTCGCGGAGGCTCCCGCGCAGCCCGGCCTCCCGCGTGCCCACCACGATGTACCGGGCGTCCATCTCGTCCGCGAGCCGGGCGAGCGCCCAGGCCGGGTCGCCGGCGAGCTGCTTGAGGGAGTACGGGACGCCGCGGCCGCTCAGGGCCGCGCGGATGTCCGCCTCCAGCTCGGCGTCGAAGGTCTCGTCCTCCACCTCGGGGAGGTCCGGGTCGTACGGCAGCGCGACGACCGTGCCGTCCACGTAGCTGGAGACCAGGTACCGGTTGGGGTCGACGTTGGCGCAGACCAGCGGGACGTCCAGGTCGTCGGCGAGCCGCGCCGCCTCGTCGAGCACCGCGGTCGGCTGGCCGGGGACGACCGCGACGAGCACTCCCCCGGCCCGACGCCCGAAGATCCGCCGCCCGCCCCGTTGCCGCCGATGCCGCTCATGCGACTAGTGTGCACCATGCCGTGGGCCACACGGAAAGGGCACTCCCCTAGGCTCGCCCCGCGCCGTGGAGTACGTTCGGACGCGAACCCAGGGAGGCCACGCAATGACCGAGAACAAGGCCGCGCTCCCCGCGAGCGCCGCCGGACCACGCGCGGACTCCGGCCACTGCCGGAGTTGACACGCGACGCGACGGCACAGCTCAAGCGGCTGCTCAGCGCCGAGCTGGCCCTGTTCAAAGCCGAGATGGCGGCGAAGGCGAAGGCCGCGGGGGTCGGCGTCGGCCTCCTCGTCGGCGCCCTGGTCTTCGTCTTCTTCGCGCTCGGCGTTCTCGTCGCGGCCGCGGTGTTCGGGTTCGCGCTCATCGTCCCCGGCTGGCTCGCAGCGCTCATCGTCGCGGGCATCCTGATCGTGCTGGCGATCATCGTCGCCCTGATCGGCCGGGGGATGCTCAAGCGCGGGATGCCGCCGGTCCCGGACGATCTCGGAGCGGAGCTGAAGGCGGATGCCCGCGCGCTGAAGGGGGAGCAGCCGTGACCGGCAAAGGGATGAACACGCTCAAGCTCGAACTGGAGGAGACGCGCGACCAGCTCGCCGGCACTCTCGACGACATCTTCGCCACGTTCAATGTGCGCGTACAGATTCGGTCGCACCCCGTCGTCGCCGCCTCGGTGTTCCTGACGGTGCTGGCCGGTGCGGCCGCTCTCGTGGCACGAGGGATCGCGCGTGACCGCTGAGGCCTCCCGTCTCCGCCTGCCGTGGGGCTACATCCTCAAGCGCACGCTGCGCAGCTTCGGCCGAGCGTCGTGCACCGACCTTGCGGCGGGGCTCACCTATTTCGGGGTGCTGTCGCTGTTCCCGGCGATGATCGCGCTCGTCAGCGTCCTCGGGCTCGTCGGGCAGAGCAAGTCGGGCATCGATGCGCTGTTCGGGATGATCGACCAACTCGCGCCGGGAATGCTCACCGTCGTCCAGGCTCCGATCGAGGCGCTCGCGAAGTCGCCCGCGACCGGCGTCGCCCTCGTGGTCGGCATCGTCGGCGCGATCTGGTCGGCGTCCGGCTACGTCGGCGGCTTCGGCCGCGCGCTCAACCGGGTGTACGGGGTGCGGGAGGGCCGCTCGGCGTTCGCGCTGCGCCCGGTCCAGCTCGGGGTGACGCTCGCATCCCTCGTCCTCATCGCCATCGTGGCGGTGCTGCTGGTGATCTCGGGGCCGCTCCTCGCGGACCTCGGGAACCTCCTCGGCGTCGGGAACGCGGCGAAGACCGCGTGGTCGATCCTGCGCTGGCCGGTGGTCGTGGCCGCCCTGGTGCTGCTGGTCGCGCTGCTGTACTCGGCGACCCCGAACGTGCGGCAGCCGCGCTTCCGCTGGCTGACTCCGGGAGCCGTCGTCGCGATCGTCCTGCTCGGTGTCGCCTCCGCGCTGTTCGCCTTCTATGTGGCGAACTTCGGGCACTACGACAAGACCTACGGCACCCTCGCCGGGATCATCGTGTTCCTGCTGTGGATCTGGATCGCCAACGTCGTGCTGCTGCTCGGCGCCGTGTTCGACTCGGAGATCATCCGCGTGCGGCAGTTCCTGGCGGGCGTCGATGTCGGCGAGGGTGTCGGGCTGCCGCTGAAGTCGGACAAGATGATCGCGAAGGCCGAGGACGCCGACGCGGGGGATGTGCTGGCCATGCGGGCGATGCGGCGTACGCAGCGCTGACCGTCCGCCGTCGAATCCGCTCTCCGCCGTTCGACGTCCTGGTGACGACAGAGAGGATCACTCATGGCCCAGTTCGCCATCTTCATCTACGGGAACGGCGTCGCGGGCACTCCCGAGGAGCTCGCCGAGCACGACCGGCACTCGGAGGACCTGATCGGCGACGGCTCGCTGACCGCGGCGTTCGCGCTCGCGCCGTTCACGGAGGCGGCCTCCGTCCGCGGTGACGGCGTCACCGACGGGCCGTACACCGAGAGCAAGGAGATCATCGCGGGCATCGGCATCGTGGAGGCCGCCGACAGGGAGGCCGCCCTGGCCATCGCCCGCCGCAACCCCGCCACCTGGCAGGGCGGCGGCGTCGAGGTACGCGAGGTGGTCGGTTCATACATCCGGACGGTGGAGCTGGGGGCAGCGCGAAGCGATGCCGCGACACCAGCCCCGAGGGAGCCTGCGACCGAGGTGTGATGGGGCTGCGATACCCTCCTGCCATGAGCGGTGAGGGATCCACGGAACGCGACGCGCGACCCGGGCACGACGCCCCGGACAGCCGGGGCCGCACCGGGCTGCATCGCACCGGGCGTGGGGCGTCCGGCAACGCCGACGTCCGCGTCACGAACGTGGAGGTGGTGTCGGACGGCTGGCACGTCCTCCGCCGGACCACCTTCGACTACCGCGGCCGCGACGGGTCGTGGGTGACCCAGTCCCGCGAGACGTACGACCGCGGCAACGGCGCGACCGTGCTGCTGTACGACCCGTCGGCGCGCACGCTGCTGCTCACGCGGCAGTTCCGCCTCCCGGCCTACGTCAACGGCCACCCGGACGGGATGCTGGTGGAGGCCGCCGCCGGCCTGCTCGACGGGGAGGCGCCGGAGGAGGCGATCCGACGCGAGGCCGCCGAGGAGCTGGGCGTACAGGTGGGCGATCTCCGGCACCTGTTCGACCTGTTCATGAGCCCGGGCTCGGTGACCGAGCGCGTCCACTTCTTCGCGGCCGAGTACCGCCCGGGCGAGATCGTCGGAGGGGGCGGCGTCGCAGAGGAGGGCGAAGAGATCGAGCCGGCGGTCGTGGCGTACGACGAGGCGCTGGCGATGGTCGCCGACGGACGGATCGTGGACGGGAAGACCGTCATCCTGCTGCAGTGGGCGGCGCTCAACCTGTTCTGAGGTCTGCGGCAATACCCCTGCCCGTCGTCAGGCGTTCAATGAAATTCTGGACTTTACACTTCACTTCTGCAACAATGGCTTCAATGTAAGGTTTCATAGAGTGGCACTTGACGACTCCGTGATTCGCGTACGAAGGAGCCACCCCATGAGAATCGCACCTCCCCAGCTGATCGTCGGAGCAAGTCTCGGCCTTGCTCTCGTGATCTCCAGCACCGGCCCTGCTCCCGTTTTCGCCGACAGCCCGGCAGACGACGCGCTCGAGCTCGTCGCCGCAGCGACCCCCGCGACTGTCGACGCCGCCGCTTCCGTGCGCACAGACACGAGCGGCGACGTCGCGATCAAGGCGACGCTCGCCGGTGTCGACTTCACCGTCCCGGTCGAGGCGAAGGAGGGCATCTTGATCAACGGAGACGCCGAGACGATCGAGATCCTTCTCCCCTTCGCCGATGCTGCGGACGATGCGATCGCCGAGAAGCAAGGCATCGTGTCGTACGACAACAACAACGGCTCAGTCACCGTCCCAATCGTTCAAACGGACGGCAGCATCCAGATCAACACCGTGATCGCTGATGCGAGCGCTCCCAGCCGGTACACCTACGAGCTCGTCGCAGACGCTCCTCACATCCTCCACTTGGTGGAGGACGGATCCGTGTACCTCGCCGATGTCCACGGCAGGCCGGCCCTGTACGTCGCCGCCCCCGGGCGAAGGATGCCAACGGATCCGCCGTTCCGACCCGCTATGAAGTCGACGGCACGACGCTCACGCAGGTGGTCGACTTCACCGAACGCACCGTCTTCCCCGTCGTCGCCCATCCTTGGCTCGGTATCAACTTGGTCGACAACGCAGCGTGGAGCGGTAATACCCTTATGGTCTACCCGTCCTGGTACGCCCGGGCGTGGGGCGCACCGACCATGGCGGGACTCGCGATGTGGGACGAGGTCGTCAAGCGCGCACCATCCGCGAATACCGGGAGCATGTACAACCAGTTCTTCTGCCACTGGGACTTCGTGCGCTTCAGGGTGCCGAACAAGGTGAGCTGGAATCTCGACAAGAACCGGCCCAACGTTGGATATGCCGCGACAGTTGCCGCAAGCTGTAACCCATGATGTCCCGGGCGTCAGCGATCGCGGTCTGGATCCTCGTGCTGGTGGCGACAGCCGCGTCGGCCGTCTTCGCATGGTGGTGGTACGCGATCGACGGCGCCGTGATCGAGCGAGCTGATCTGGCGGGATGGAACGGATTCGAGATGCTGCCTGCCCAGGAACTCATCTGGTTCGCTGTGAACACCCAGTTCCTGGTCCTGTTGGCGGCGTCCGTCCTGACGACGGTCCTGGCGATGCGAACTCTCCGCCCGCGAAACCTCAGCGCACCACGAACCGCTCCACCAGCAGGCTCGCCCCGATGAGCACCATCATCGCCCCCGACAGTTTCGCCACGATCGCGAGCGCCCGCGGCCGGGAGCGCAGCAGTCGGCGGGCAAGCAGGGCGACGAGCGTGTAGATCACCGCGATGTCGGCCAGGTGGATCGCACCGAGCACCAGCATCTGGGCGGCCGCCGGCATGCCGGTCGGCGACGTGAACTGCGGCAGGAGGGCGAGCAGCAGGAGGAGGCCCTTGGGGTTGATCCCGGAGACCCCGCGCCGCGGAGGAACTGGGAGGTCGCGCTCCCGACGATCGGCTCGCCGTGCGGTCCGACTGGCTCGGACCGCTTCACGAGCGCCGTGATTCCGAGCCAGATCAGGTAGGCGCCGCCGCCGAGCGTGAGCACCGTGAGGACGACGGGAAACCGCGTGACGAGCGCTCCGACACCGAGCGCGACGGCCGCGAGGACCAGCGCGTAGGCGGTCAGCATCCCGAGGATCGACGGCGCGGCCGACTTCGCCCGCACGCCCGCGCCCATGATGTACGCCCAGTCGGCGCCGGGCGTCAGCGCGAGCAGGACGGCGATGGTCCAGAACTGCGCGACCAGTGCGGGATTCATGTCGGAGAAGCTACGGCAATATCCGCGAAAGGTGTTTCGATATCTGCGACAGAATCGCCGATTCTGCGGGAGAATGGTGCACTGTGGACAGCCTTGACCGGGAGATTCTTTCAACGCTTCAGCAGGACGGCCGCATCAGTGTGACGGAACTCGCCGCGCGGGTGGGGTTGAGCCTGTCCGCGTGCCACCGCCGGGTGCGCGAGCTGGAGCAGTCCGGCGTCATCGAGCAGTACCGCGCGGTGGTGTCGCCGACCGCGGTCGGGCTGACGTTCGAGGCGATCGTGTTCGTCACGGTCAGCCGCACCGACCCGGACACGGTCGGCGCCTTCGAGGAGGCGGTCGTCGCCATCCCGAACGTGATCGAGGCGGAACGCCTCTTCGGCGACCCGGACTACATGCTGCGCATCCTCACGCCGAGCCTGGCCGCCTACCAGGAGCTGTACGACGGGGAACTGGGCGGCCTGCCGGGGATCCAGCGGATGACCTCGACCCTGGTGATGAAGCGTCTGGGGTCGGGGACGGCGATGCCGTTGGGGTGAGGCGGGACCGGCGCCACGATCACCCGTACTTGAGCGTCGCTCCGTCGGACTTCAGGAAGTCGATGTGCAGGTGGTTGCAGGTGTCGTCGAACGGAGCGAAATGCTGGAGGCTCATCGACGAGCGGCACCCGATCTGGCCGAGGCCGGTTCCGCTGGGGACCAGCGGGTCGAGGAGGCGGATGAGCTGCACCGAGCGGGCGTCGCCGCCGGTCAGGGCCGAGCCGTTGAGGAGGTAGAAGTCGACCGCGTGGCCGCCGCCGTCCGCGTAGTGCGCCGAGCTGGTGCCCGCGCCCTCGATCTGGCCGGTGCACTTGCGGTTGATGTCGCTGATGCCGACCTGGCTGAAGTTGTCCAGCGCGACCGAGATGGCCTGCAGCACGCGATAGTCGACGCCGCAGTTCGGGACCACCTTGCCCTCGGCGAGGTTCGCGATCTCCGGGATGTGGTCCGGCGTGGAGCCGACAAGACGGCCCGCGGCCACCGCACCCATGAGCTGCACGGCCAGTGCCTGCACGGTGGGCGACACCGCATTGTTGGTGGTGGAGTCGAGGGCCTGCGGGCTCTCGGCGATTCCGAGGCCGTCGCGCGAGACGACCTGCGCGGTGGCGTCGCCGCCGGTCAGGGTCTGCACGGCGAGGGCGGTGCGCGCGGCGCCGGCGACGGAGGCCTCACCCGTCGTCGCGTAGGCCGGGAGCGACGCGGTGCCGAAGAACGCGGTCAGTGCGACGAGCACGAAGAGGTGGAAGCCGCGGCGGTGGCGGCTCTCGGTGTGGAGCTTCCGATAGATGCCGCGGCGCGGGTGGCGGTGGTTCGCGGCGTCGTCGCCCGGCGGGACGGCGGCGACCCGCGCGGCGGGGACGGCCGACTGCTGCGCGGCGGCGGCGCGCCGGTCGGCGCGGGACGGGCGGGTGGGCTTGACGACGACGCGCTCGCGGACGACGCGCTTCTTCCGCGGCACCGCGCGGTGCTGCTCCTCTGTGCCACGGCGGGCGGACGGGCTCTCGGCGGCGACGCTCTCGACCGCGGTCTCCGCTGCGAGGCGCTCGGCGAACAGCGATGTGAGGCCGTCCTCAGCGACGGGGTGCGACGCGGGCGCGACCGGCTTCGGCGCTGCCTTCGCGGCGACCTGCGACCGGCGCGCCTGGGCGCGCTCGGCCTCCAGGGCGGCACGCCGGCTCATCGGCGCGGGTGCGGTGGGCGTCGCCGGGACGACCGGAGCAGCCGGGGCCAGCGACTCGGCCCGCGTGAAGTCCGTGATCGGGTCGGCGACCGCCTGCGTCTGCGCGTCCACGTCGAGGACGACGGGTCCCTGAGTACTGCGGCGAGGCCGCGACGGGGCAGAGGACAAGGGCAAACTGGCCTTCCTGGGACGAACATGACTCGCCTGGGACGGTCGGGTCCGAGCGCCGCGGGGGGACGACGCGTTCAGGCGTACCGATCATTCTTATCAAATTTCCGCTGAACGTTCTATCAATGCAGACGAATAGATCGCATCAATTCGGGGCGGAACGCCGACGAAGCGGGCGAACTCGGGCATGAACGACGGTCGCGGAAAATCACGCCGAAGCCGGGGACGGGGCGCATTCCGCGCGTTCGGGTCGCGCGGAAGCACCCCTGCCCTGGCCACCACGGATGCGGTTTCCGATCACCTCGAAGGTAACCCTGCGAGTCCACTCAGACCCGGCCGGGTACGGCTGGTACGACCGGCGCTCGGCGCCCCGGCGCGATGCTAGGGAATAGCCACCGCGAGCTCGACGCGGCCGGCGAGCTCGCGCAACTCGACGTCGCCGCGTTCGGCGAGCTGACGCAGCCCGATACCGGGAGCGGCGGTCGACAGCGCCCCTCCCGAGACGACCACGATCGAGACCCCGTCACCGGCCGCCGGAAGCACGTCGAGCGTGACCTCCGATCCGTCGCCGTGCCGCACCGCGTTGGCGAGGCCTTCCGAGATCGCGTCGACCACAGCCTCCGCTCGCGCAGCCTCGCGCAGCCTCTCCCAGACGCCGTCGCCGAACGACGCACGCAGCGGGATGGCGGAACCCCAGCTCTCGACCAACGCCGCGATCCGGTCGGCGGCGTCCGGATCGCTGCGGTGGGCACTGAGCTCGGCGCGGATGTTCGAGACCACCTCGCGCACGCCGTCGGAGGCATCCTCCCCCGACCGGGCGCCGAGCGAAAGCGCTGCAGCGATGAGCTCCGACTGCACACCCGAGTGGAGGAGCCGCGCGAGCCCCTCGCGCTCGCGGTCGAGCGCGCTTCGGCCGTCGGCGGCCTCCAGGACGCTGGCCTGCACGGCCGCTTCGAGGGCGGCCTGGTCCCGCCGCACCCGTGCGGACAGCGACGCGACGAGCGCAGCGCCGAAGGCGATCGCCGGATATGTGATCGCCTCGATCCACACCAGGTCGGGGTCGCCGCCGAGCGACTCCACAACGAGGTTCGTGGTCAGGCTCAGGAGGACACCGATGACCGCGTAGCCGGTGAGGAGCACGGCCGCCCGCAGGATGGCCGGCACCCGTCCGACGACCCACCGCACCGCGAGGTTCCCGGTCCAGACGAGGGCGACGCCGCACGCGACCGGCGTCAGACTGAACAGGAGGCCGTGCTGCGCGATCCCGAACGGGGTCACGAGCACGGCGAACAGGAGCGCCAGCGGCAGGGCGGGCGCCGGCCGCATCCCGAGCAGCACGGACGCGACCCAGGCGCGCACGCGCACCGGCCCGTCGATCACGGTCTCCTCGGCCTGCGCGACCGCGTCGGTGTAGAGCCGGTGGCTGGCGGGCCGCACGACCTCCTGCGCCAGGCCGCGCAGCAGGAGCGCGGCATCGGCGGGGCGGATGCCGTGCGCGGCGGCGGCGGTCGCGGCGTCATCGAGCCGCGCGAGCACGGTCTCGAGCACAGAGCGCCGGAGTTCGGCGATCCGTACGATCGTGCGTTCGGCGTCGCGCGCTGCCGCCCGCTGGGCGCCTCGGAGCCGCCGGTAGACCCCGATGTGGGCGCGCACCAGGTCGACGGCCGCAGCGATCAACGAGAGCGTCGTGATCGTCGTGACGACGTTGATGAAGATCCGGCCGCCCAGGCCGCCCGTGGCCACCGGGATCCCCAGCGCCCAGCCGGACGCGAGGAACAGCAAGGGACGCAGCAGCCCGATCGCCGCGAACACCAGGAAGACGACGGGGACCCGTGCCTGCTGCGGCGTCGCGCGCAAGACCGCCCACCCGGCGAGCATCGTCGCACCGACCGCGGCGTGCTCGAGCGCACCGACCGACGCGATCGCCCACGGGCCGCCGCTGATGTACTGGAGGCCGGACATCACGGTGACCGCGAACGGCAGCGTCACCAGCCACGACCACCACGAGATCGCCGCCGGCCCGGTCGCACGCTCGACCGCGCGGCGGATCCACGGGACGAGCGCGCGGTTCACAAGCCCGTCCCCGGATCGCCGAACGTCGCCGTGTAGAGGGTCGCGGCCGCGACCCTCGGGGCGATGCCGTCGTCTCCGCCGAGGCCGAGCGCCTGGAAGACGCGCTCCACGCTCTTCTCGACCGCTCGCACCGAGACGCCGCGCCGGCGGGCGATCTCCGCGTTCGTGAGGCCCGCGGCGAGCAGCCGGGTCGTCTCGCGCTGGGCAGGGCTCAGCCGGAGCAGGGCGCCCTGCGAGCCGGTCGCGCCGGTCAGGTGCTCGACGGGCCGGTCGGCCAGGACGGCCTCCGCGGCGTCGACCAGCTCGGCGACGGAGCCGATCGCGCCCTTGTTGACGAACGAAGCCCCCTCGACGGTGTCACGGGCCTGGGCCGCGGCGGCCTCGCGCGAGAGGTTGCTGAGGAACATCACGGCGACGTGCGGGGCGCGCTCGCGGACGATCGTCGCCAGCTCCACGCCGTTGGGCCGGGAGCCGAGGTCGATGTCGGTCACCAGCAGGTCGGGATCGGCGTCGTCCACGAGCCTCAGCGCGTCCACCGCGGAGGGCGCCGTGGTGATCTCGAACCCGCGCTGGGCGAAGGCGTCGGCCACGAGCGAGCGCATCAGAGCATGGTCCTCGACCACGAGCACCCGCCTGCGCCACATACCGACCGCCACGTTGGAAAGAATATCCGGGCGGACGGAATGCGTCGGACGGGTCTCGCGCCCCCAGTTCGGGACGCGCGACCCGTCGACTCCCGGCGCGCGCCGACGCCGGCCCGCCTGCGCGACGGACCGGCGTGCGATGTTGCCCGCCCCGGGGTTCGCGCGGCCCGGGGCGGGCGGTCTGGGTCAGCCGCGGACGAACCGCAGCGTGACGAGTTCGAAGGGGCGCAGCGCGAGCGTCGTCTCGGCGTCGCCCGTCGCGCGCTCCAGCAGGTCGGTGCGCTCGATCCGCTCGTACGGGAACCCGACGACGAGCGTGGTCGCCGCCCGCGAGCCGTGCGCTTCGTAGAGCCGGACGACGACGTCGCCCGAGCCGTCCTCGGCAAGCTTCACGGTCTCGACCACGACCCCTGCCGACGAGGACGCGACGAGCGGCTCGACGGCGGACGCGGCCGGTCGCAGCGGGAGGTTGAGCCGGTAGCCCGCTTCGATCGCCGCGTCCACGCCGCCCACCACGAGGGAACTGCGGAGCGTGTGCTCGCCCTGGTCGGCCTCCGGGTCCGGGAAGAGCGGAGCGCGCAGGAGGGTCTGGCGGACCAGCGAGTAGGTGCCGCCGCCCTCGCGCTCGTGCCGGGTGATGTCGTGACCGTAGGTCGCGTCGTTTGCCACGCCGACGCCGAAGCCGGGTTCGGCCACGTGCACCCAGCGGTGCGCGCTCGTCTCGAAGCGGGCGACGTCCCAGCTCGTGTTGGTGTGCGTGGGCCGGTCGATGTGCCCGAACTGGATCTCCGACCGCGCCGACGTCGTGTGGACGTCGACTGGGAAGCCGAGCTTCAGCATCCGCTGGCGCTCGTGCCAGTCCACGTGGGTCTCGATGTCGAGCGCGAGCGATCCGGCGGCGAGGGTCAGCGTCTGCGACACCGTGGAGGCGCCGAAGCGGCGGACCAGGCGCAGCGACACGGCCTCCGGGGTCTCGGAGACGACCTCGAGGGACTCCACCTGCGTGAGATCCTCACCGGCGAGCCGGTACTCGATGTCGACGTCCCAGGCGTCCCACTGCGTGGGGGTGTCCCGGAAGAGCTGGAGGAGGTTGGCGCGCGTGCCGGCGGGCACGGCCTCCCGGCCGGTCGCGACCTCGACGATCGAGGGGATGAGGCCCTCGGCGTCGACGGTCACGGCGATCCGATCGTTGACCAGCCGGAAGCCGTCGCCGTCTCGTTCGACCCGCGCGTCGGAGCCGCGCGCCGGGACGCCGATGCCCCCGGGCGCGATCCCGTCCACCCGGTAGGGCGAAGCGTTGGCGACAGCGTCGCCGCCGCCGGCGTCCGCCGTTTCGGCGAGCGCCGCCAGCGACCTCCGGATCACGTCCTCCAGGCTGCGCGCCACCGCGGCGTAGTTCTCGACCGCCTGGTCGTGCACCCAGCCGATGGAGGACCCGGGCAGGATGTCGTGGAACTGCTGCAGCAGCACCGTCCGCCAGGCCTCCCGCAGTTCCTCGGCGGGGTAGGCCGCGCCTGCCCGCACCGCCGCTGTCGCCGCCCACAGCTCGGCCTCGTGCAGCAGCGCCTCGCTGCGGCGGTTGCCCTGCTTGGTGCGCGCCTGCGACGTGTAGGTGCCGCGGTGGAACTCCAGGTAGAGCTCGCCCGCCCAGACCGGCGCCGGGTCGAACTCGGCGCGCGCGGCGGCGAAGAACGCGGACGGCGCCGCGACCCGGACGGTCGGCGACCCTTCGAGGTCGGCTGTGCGTGCGGCCGCTGCGACCATCTCCCGTGTCGGGCCGCCACCGCCGTCGCCGAAGCCGAACGGCACCAGCGAGGTGTTCGCGCGTCCCTTGTCGGCGAAGTTCTGCTCGGCGTGCGCCAGCTCCGCGCCGGAGAGGATGGAGTTGTACGTGTCGACCGGCGGGAAGTGCGTGAAGATCCGCGTGCCGTCGATGCCCTCCCAGTCGAAGGTGTGGTGCGGGAACCGGTTGACCTCGTTCCACGAGATCTTCTGGGTGAGGAAGTGGTCCATCCCGGCCTCGCGCGCGATCTGCGGGAGGGCGCCCGAGTAGCCGAACGAGTCGGGCAGCCAGACCTCGCGGGGCTCGTAGCCGAGCTCCTCCAGGAAGAACCGCTTGCCCTCCACGAACTGGCGGGCCATCGCCTCCGAGCCGGGCATGTTGGTGTCCGACTCCACCCACATCCCGCCGACCGGCACGAAGCGGCCCTCGGCGACGCGCACGCGGATGCGCTCGAACAGCTCGGGGTAGAAGCGCTGCATCCAGGCGAACTGCTGCGCCGAGGAGCACGCGAACACGAAGTCAGGGTCCTGGTCCATGAGATCGAGGACATTGGAGAACGTGCGCGCACACTTTCGGATCGTCTCGCGCACCGGCCACAGCCAGGCGGAGTCGATGTGCGCGTGGCCCACGGCGAACACCCGGTGGGCGGTCGCCGCCGCGGGCGACGCCAGCACGTCGGCGAGCGCGGCGCGGCCGGACCCCGCCGTCGCGCCGACGTCGAACGGGTCGACCGCGGTCACCGCGTCCTCCAGCGCTGCGAACAGGGCCGCCCGTCGCGGGGAGGTCGCCGGGAGCTCGGCGGCCAGGCCACGCACGGTGAAGATGTCCTGGATCAGCTCCCACACCTCCCGGTCGCGGTGGACGACATCCACACGCCGCAGTGTGTAGATGGAGTCCGTGGACGCGGTCGATTTGCGGCCGACCGGCGTCGGCCTGAACGACCAGTCCGACCCCACGTCGGGGTTGGAGGCCGCCTCCACGAACAGCTCGAAGGACTCCCCGGCGCCGCCTGCAGCCGCACGTAATTGTTGAGCGGCTCCAGCGCCTTCACGATCGTGCCGTCCGTCGCCCAGACCAGACCCTCCGCCTGGAAGCCGACCTGGCCTGCCGTGAACCCGAGGTCGACGACCAGCTCCACGTCATCGGGAGAGACCTCCCACTCAGCCGGGACCGTCCCGGTCACGCGGAACCAGACCGTGCCCCACGGCCGCCCCCACGGCCTCCCGACGGCGAACGGCTCGAAGGAGCCCTCCACCGCCTGCGCGAACGGCACCGGCTCGTCCGGCACCTCCCACGCCGCCACGGTCACCGGGACGGATGCCCGCTCGAGGGCGGGCGTCAGGCGCTCGCGGACGAAACGGTCGACCCGCAACTCGGCGAGCTGGTTCTGCTGGTACAAAGAGGACTCCTTCTATATATAAAGAGGTACGGCTAGCCCTTGACGGCCCCGGCGAGCGCGGACGAGCCGCCCAGCGCACGGGACACGATCACGTAGAGCGCGATGACGGGCACGGAGTAGATGAGCGAGTAGGCGGCGAGCTGGCCGTAGGCGACCGCGCCGTACTGGCCGAAGAACGTGAAGATGCTCACCGCGGCCGGCTGGTTGCCGGGGCTGAGCAGCAGCACGAACGGGACGAAGAAGTTGCCCCACGCGGCGACGAACACGTAGATGAACACCACCGCGATCCCCGGTCGCACGAGCGGGACGACGACGGTCCACAGGGTCTTCATGCTCGACGCGCCGTCGACCCAGGCCGCCTCCTCGAGGGAGATCGGCACGGAGTCGACGAAGTTCTTCGTCATCCAGATCGCCATGGGGAGCGATGACGCCGCCATGAACAGGATCGTCCCACCGAGCGAGTCGATCAGGTTGAGCGACACGAACAGGCTGTAGACCGGCACCATCATCGCGGTGATCGGCAGGCAGGTCCCGAACAGGATCGCGTAGAGGAACGGCCGGTTGAACCGGTTGCGATAGCGCGACAGCGGGTAGGCGGCGAGCACGGCGATGATCACGGTGAGGATCGCGCACCCGGCCGACAGCAGCAGGCTGTTCCACAGTGGCAGGAACGCCAGCTCGGGCGTGAGCACCTTCTGGAAGTTCTCCAGCGTCCACTGCTTGGGCCAGGCGACCGAGAGGGTCGCGCTGCCGTCGAACGAGGCGAGCACCACCCACACCAGCGGCAGCACGAAGACCACGCCGATGATCAGCATCAGGATGTTGGCCGTCCACTTGAGGGCCACGCCGTTGGGCGACGAGAGCTTCATCAGTCCACCTCCGTCTTGAGCGCCCGCACGTAGACGATCGCGAAGACCGCCCCGACGAGCAGCAGGATGGTCGCGATGGCGGTGCCGTAACCGAGCTCGGAGAACTTGAACGCCTCCTGGTAGGCCAGCACCGGCAGGGTCATGCTCTTGTTGCCCGGGCCACCACCGGTCATCACGAAGATGAGCGTGAAGACGGAGAGCGTCTGCAGCGTGATGAGCATGAGGTTCGTGGAGATGCTGCGCCGGATCATCGGCAGCGTCACGAGGAAGAACCGCTTCGCCCCGTTGGCGCCGTCCACCTCCGCCGCCTCGGTGATCTCCGGCGGGACCTCCTGCAGCGCGGCCGAGTAGACCAGCATCGAGAAGGCCGCGCCGCGCCAGGTGTTTGCGAGGATGACCGACAGCATCGGGAAGGCGAACAGCCACGAGGGACCCACGATCCCGAACGCGGCGAGGAGGGCGTTGAGCGTGCCGTGCTGGCTGAAGAAGGCGTACGACGCGAACGCCGCCACGATCTCCGGCAGCACCCACGCGCCCACCACGAAGGTCGAGACGAGGGCGCCGACCCACCGGCTGCCGCTGCGCATCAGCAGGGCCAGCACCATTCCGACGATGTTCTGGCCGATGACCGCCGAGCCGATCAGGAACACCAGCGTCAGCCAGACCGATACCGGGAAGTCCGGGCTCTTGAACAGGTCGATGTAGTTCTGGAGGCCCACCCACTCCGCCGACGCGGCCGAGGAGCCGGTCAGCGACATGTTGGTGAACGAGCCGTAGAACGACGACAGGATCGGCCCGACGAGGAACACGACCAGCAGGCCGATGGCCGGGATGAGGGGGACGGCCCGGGCGACCGACCGCCGGGCGTGTGCGCGCGAACGTGTCCTCGGACCGCGCGGCGGCCGGACCGGGGTGGTCCGGCCGCGCGCGTCGGAGCCGACGGCATCCAGAGTGGAGGTCACGTTACTTCGACTCCGTCTTGCCCTTGCCGACGATGCCCACGACCGACTCGTCGTAGGTCTTGGCTGCCTGCGCCGGAGTGGCCTGCCCGGTCATCACGGACTCCATCGCCACCTGGATGCCGTTGGAGATCTTCGGGTAGTCCGGGGTCGCCGGGCGGAACTTGGTGACAGCGACCAGCGAGGAGAAGAACTCCGACGTCGGGTTGGACGTCTTGTACTTCTCGTCGTTCGCGACGTCCTTGCGCACCGGGATGCCGGCCGTGTTGATGTTGAACTCGAGCGAGCGCTGCTTGTCGGTCACGAAGGTGATGAACTTCCACGCCGTGTCCTTGGCCGAGCTCTTGGAGCCCATCGAGAACGTCCATCCGCCGGAGAGGCTGACCGAGCCGGGTGCGCCGCCGTTCTGCGTCGGCATCTTCGCCGTGCCCATCACCTTGTCCCAGTCGGCCCACGGGGTGGCGCCGGTGGGCAGCCACGCGTTGGAGGCCCAGGAGCCGTCGAGGTTGATCGCGAGCTTGCCCTGCGGCACCAGCTCGTTGTTGACGGTGTTCTGGTAGTTGGTGTCGCTGGTGATCTCCGGGCTCGGGCCGAGGCCGCCCTGGTAGACCTCCTTGATGACGTCGAGCGAGTCGGTGAACGCCTTCGACCCGGTGATCCACTTGGAGTTCGAGTCGTCGTACAGGCCTTTCGCGCTCGCCCCGTACATCAGCATCTCGAAGCCCTGCATCGAGCTCGCCTCCCCCGCGGCCTTGCCGGAGAAGATGTTGAGCGGGATGACACCGGGGTCGGCGGCCTTGATCTTCTTGGCCGCGCTGATGACGTCCGCCCAGGTCTTCGGCTGCCACGGCGTGGGGATGCCGGCCTTGGCGAAGATCTGCTTGTTGTACCAGAGCCCGCGGGTGTCGGTCCCGGTGGGGATGCCGTACACCTTGCCGTCGTCGCCCTTGCCTGCGTCCTTGGCGTTGTCGAAGAAGTTGGACCAGTCCGACCACTTGGACACGTAGGAGTCGAGCGGCGCGAGATAGCCGGCCTGCGCGTCCGCGCGGATGAGGAAGGTGTCCTCGCTCATCACGTCGGGCGCGGTGGTGGCGGCCCGGTTCATGAGCGCGAGCTTGGTGTAGTAATCGTTCTCGGCCGCCTTGATGGGCACCAGGTCGACCTTGGTGCCGGGATTGGCCTTCTCGAAGTCGGTCTTGGCCTTGTTCATGAAGTTGGCCATGATGTCCGACCCGAAATCCTGGAAGGCGACCTTGATGGTCTTGCCGTCACCACCCCCGGACGACGACGAACAGCCCGCCAGTGCGACGAGTGCGGCGGCGGCGACTGCTGCGACCACAACCCTGCTTCGCTTCATCGATGCTCCTTTGCATTGGGGTCCTCCGGCTCCCATGCCGCGGACTCTTCGTAATTTATAAATCAATTTGATTTACAAGTAAAGAGGGTAGGAGAAATCGGTGGTCTCCCCTCGGGTGGGGCGAAGAAACGGATCGGCCCCGGCCCGCTTGTTGCGGGTCGGGGCCGAGGTGTACCCGGTATCTACTTCCTGCTCAGGCGTCGAAGCCAGATCGCCGCGAGCACGATGACGCCCACGGTCAACGCGATGCCGATGGTACCGAGAGTGTTCCACAGGATCATGGCGCTCCTCAGTTGTCGTTCCAACTGACTCGCGCGGATCCACCGCTGACCGTAAGCTGCAGCCAGAAGACGGTGGCGTATGGGAGGGCACACATCTGCGCCGCGACGTTCAGCCGCGCGATGTTGGCGGCCGGCCTATTGAGACTTGGCGAAGCGCTGCACGCGGTGAGAATCGTGTACTCCGCCCCGTACGCGTTCGTGACCTGGTTCGTGCCGAGGTTGTACGACGCACGGAAGGCCATCTGAACGAGTCCCACCCACATGTCGATCTTGCAGTTGCTGTAGACCTTCCCGCTCACGCTGCAACCACTGATCCCCCGCGTGCGGTCCGATGCCCCGGGATCGGGAACCTCCACCCATATTCGGCGAGCAGCCGGTCCTGGGTAGCTTCATCCGCGCCGTACTGGGCGAGGAAGTCGCGGACCGACGAGGTTCCGTCATCCGGGGCGGCCTGGGCCGGCGCTCCGGATGCGGCGACGAGTGCCCCGACGGCGAGCAGCACGGCGAGCGCACTCCTGGCGCGTCCCCGCGTGATTCTGGTGATCACGATGCATCTCCTCTCGAGCGACAGCCCTTGTCGGTCTGAGATTTAGCACCTTAGCACTAGAACAACTACACTAAAACGGGTTTCACCCTCGCCCCACCCGCGGCGAGAACGTCTCGTTCAGCACCAGGCACGCCGCCCCGACCGCGGCCACGTCCTCCCCCACAGCGCTCCCCTCCAACAGCACCGGATGGGTCAGGATCCCCATGTCGATCTCGGCCAGCCGCTCGTCGAGCTGGGCGAGATACCGCCGCTCGACGCGCGACCATGACGGGCCGCCGAAAACGACCCGGTCGAGGTCGAGCAGTGCTGTGAGGTTCGACAGGTAGTACGCCGTGTTGCGGATGGAGCGGTCGATGATCGCGGCGGCCCGCTCATCCCCGGCGTCGGCGGCCTCCGTCAGGCGGGTGAACAGGGCATCGACGGTCTCCACGTCGAGGTCAAGGTCCACGCCGTCGACGACCGAGGCATCCGACGGCGCCTGCAGCACCCCCGCCCACAGGCCCTGCATGACCAGGCGGTTCGGCCGCACCGACTCGCCCCAGCAGCCGCGGCGGCCGCACGCGCAGAGCGCTCCGCCCGGGTCCACCAGCACATGACCGGCGTCTCCCGCGTTGTCCGTCGAGCCGGTGTAGACCTCGCCGCCGAGCACCAGGCCGATTCCGGCGCCCGTGCCGTAATAGATGAACGCGTAGTCCTTGCTGGCGCCCGCGGGGTCACGCCAGCGCTCGGCCACGGCCGCGCTGATCACGTCCTTCGCAACCAGCGACGGCAGGCCGGTCGCGGCGGTGAGCTCCTCTCGGAGGTGGAAGTCGTTCCAGCCCGGGATGAGCGGCGGCCGCACCACGACGCCGGTGTCCGCGTCGATCGGTCCCGGCGCGGCGACGCCCACGCCGATCACCCGCGACGCGTCAACGCCCGGCGTCGCCAGCAGGGAGCGGATGGCGTCCAGGATGACGGCGAGCGTCGCCTTCGCGTCGCCGTCCGTCGGCGACGGCCGACGCAGGTGGTCGACCACCTCGCCCTCCAGGTCGAGGAGCACGCAGGTGATGACGGTGGGGTCCAGGTGCACGCCGACCGCGTACGCGCCTGCGGGGTCGAGCCGGAGCAGGGTGCGCGGCTTGCCCGGGCTGCCCTCGCTCTGCTTGCCGGCCTCCCGGATCAGCCCCTGCCCGAGCAGCCGGCGCGTCACGTTGGTCACCGTCTGCGCGGACAGCCCGGTGACCGAGGTGAGTTCCACCCGGCTGAGGCCGCCCTCCGAGCGCCGCACGGCGTCCAGCACCACGGTCTCGTTGAACGCGGCGATCGCCGGGAGGTTCGCTCCCTTCGGCACGGCATCCTCCTCCACGCTCGGGTCGGGAACCCGGCGTCCCTCGTAATATACCCACGCACAGACGGGTTTCCGGTTCCGTACATCCGTACCCCAGCCCGCGCCCAGCCTGGTGGGGCATCGTGAGAGCCGTGGAGATCGTGGTCGACGTCGTGCTGCTGGTGCTCGCCGTCCTCGCGATGGCGGCGGGCTGGAGCAATGGGGCCATCCGTGCCGCTGGGGCGCTCATCGGCCTCGGCGTCGGGCTCTCGCTCGGCCTCCTGCTCGCACCGATGGTCGTGAACTGGATGGCCGCCTCCGGGTTGACCGGCGTCGGCCAGCGCTCGATCGTCGCCGCCGTGGTGCTGGTCGCCTGCGCCGGCATCGTGTACGCGCTGGCGACCGCGGCGGCGTCCGTGATCGGCAAGGTGCTGCGGCACGGGCCGATCAAATGGGTGGACTCGCTGATCGGGGCGGTCCTCGGGTTCGTCACCTGGGCGGTCGTCGTCTGGCTCATCGCCGGCTTCGCGATGGCCACCAGCCTTGCGACCGTGGTGCAGGCCGCCAACTCGTCACAGGTCGTCTCCACCCTCAACACCATCGCGCCGATCCCCTCCTCGACCGTGCTCGGGGCGGTGGACGACGCGCTCGCCGGGGCCGGCCTCCCGAAGGTCTTCGAGGGCGGCGAGTCGATCAAGACGATCGGCGCGCCCGACGCGAACGTGCCGGCAGCCGTCGCTTCGTCGCAGCAGTCCACCGTCACCGTGCTGGCGTCCAAGCCGGCCTGCGGCGTGGACTCCGAAGGCAGCGGTTGGGTGGTCCAGCAGGGCCGCGTGGTCACCAACGCGCACGTCGTCGCCGGCGCCTCGTCGGTCGTGGTGCGGGAGTCCGGCGGCACGACGGTCGACCGGGCCACACTCGTGGCGTTCGACCCGGAGCGCGACCTGGCCGTGCTCGATGTCACCGACCTCCGCGCGCCGGCGCTGCACCTCGGGCAGAATCTGGGCTCGGGCGATCAGGCCTACGCCGCGGGCTATCCCGGTGACGGGCCGTTCACCATCAGCCCGCAGCGCGTCCGCGAGCAGCTCACCGCGCGCGGGACGGACATCTACCAGAGCGGCGCGGTGGAGCGGCAGATCTACTCGCTGCGCGGCACCATCCGACCCGGCAACTCCGGCGGGCCGCTGCTCGACTCCGCGGGCGACGTCGTCGGCGTCGTCTTCGCCCGGTCCACCATCGACCCGCAGACCGGCTACGCCCTCACCCTGGACGAACTGCGCCCGGTGCTCGGCTCCGTCGGCTCGGCGCCGATCAGCTCGGGAGCCTGCTCCGCGGGCTGACGACGGCCCACCTCCCGTGGTTGGCTTGAGTCATGAAAGCTGTGAGCTACACCGCGACCGGCGACTCCGACGTTCTCGTCCTCGGCGAGCGCCCCGAGCCGCACCCCGGCGACGGCGAGGTGCGCGTCCGCATCCACGTCTCCGGCGTCAACCCGACCGACTGGAAGGCGCGGCAGGGCAGCGGCCCGGCGGACCTCCCGCGGGCGCAGGTCCCGAACCAGGACGGCGCCGGAGTGGTCGACGAGGTGGGCGCGGGCGTCACCACGGTCCGTCCCGGCGACCGGGTCTGGGTGTGGGACGCCGCGTACCAGCGGCCGGACGGGACGGCCCAGGAGCTGGCCGTCCTCCCGGAGAATCTGGTCGTGCCGTTGCCGGAGGGCGTGAGCTTCGACGTCGGCGCGTCGCTCGGCATCCCCGCGCTCACGGCGCACCGCGCGCTCACCGCCCACGAGCGCGCGGCGGGCGAGCTCTCCCCGGGCTCGCTCGATGGGCGCACCGTGCTCATCGCGGGAGGGGCCGGAGCGGTCGGCCACGCGGCCATCCAGCTCGCCGTCTGGGGGGCGCCACGGTGATCGCGACCGTCAGCAGCCACGAGAAGGCCGAGCTCGCGCGCGCCGCGGGAGCGCACCACGTCGTCAACTACCGCGAGCCGGACACGGCGGAGGCGATCGGCGCGCTCGCGCCGCGCGGCGTCGACATCATCGTGGAGGTCAACGCCAGCGCCAACGCCGAGCTCGACGCCAGGGTCGCTGCTCAGGGCGCCACCATCGCCGTGTACGCCGACGCTCCCGGCTCGACCGAGGTGACGATGCCGATCCGCCCGTCGATGCAGAAGAACCTGCGCTGGCAGTTCGTCCTGACCTACACCGTCGCGCCGGAGGCGAAGGCGGCCGCAGTGCGGGCGGTGTCGGCGGCCGTCGCGGCGGGTGCGCTGCCCGTGGGAGCCGAGCACGGCCTCCCGATCACGCGCTTCCCGCTGGCGGAGACGGCCGCCGCCCACGACGCCGTGAAGGACGGCGTCGTGGGCAAGGTGCTCATCGACGTGGCGTGAGGACGGGCTCGGCGGAGGCTGCCGTCTCGGCGCGGACTCCCCGGGCCAGCCGCACGATCTGCACCACCATCGCGACCGCAGCGGCGACGGCGATGGCCGCCGCGTAGCCGAGCGCGGTGGGCAGCAGCCCGACGACGCCGATCAGCTCGCCCGCCGCCAGCGCGGGGACGCCGTAGGCCAGGTAGCTCACCAGGAACACCCCGGCGAAGAGCTCGGCGCGCTGGTCGTTCGGCGCGAGCGGGGCGATGATCCGCAGCATGGCCGAGAACCCGGCGCCGAATCCGCCTCCCGCGACGACCGCGCCCGCGAACAGCACGGGCAGCAGGCCCGCGCCGATCCCGACGGCAGTCAGCGCGATCCCGGCCATGATCGCCGCCATCGCCCAGACGGTCGTGGTCCGGGCCGGCGCGCGGGTCAGCAGCAACCCGGCGACCGCCCCGACCGCGGGCGGCACGGCGACGATCGCGCCGTTCAGGATGCCGGAGTCCAGGTGGAAGACGCCGTGCAGGATGGACGGCGACAGCCCGATGAACAGCCCGGCGAGCATCCAGGTCGCGAGGAACAGCGGGAGCGCCCCGACGAACTCGCTTCGCGCGGCGCGCGGGATGAACAGCCGGGGCGTCAGCGATCGCAGAGCGCCCGGACGGGCGGCCACGGTTTCGGGCGACGCGAGCACGACGAGGATGCCCGCGACGAACAGCAGCGCCAGCGTCACGAAGACCAGCGTCGTCGGCTGAGCGGTGAACTGAACGGCCAGCCCGGTGAAGAACGCACCCAGCGCGATCCCGCCGACCGGAGCGGTCGAGCCGATCGTCGCGCCGAGCTTCTTCTGCCGCTCGGGCGCGAGCTCGACCAGGGAGGCGGTGAAGGTGCTCATCGCGGCGCCGGTGGCGACGCCCTGCACCGAGCGCGCGGCGATGATCGAGCCGATGTCCCTCGAGAAGAGGAACATGAGCATCGCCGCCACCTGCAGCGCGAGCGCGCCGACAAGCACGGGTCGGCGCCCGATGTGGTCGGACAGCGACCCCGCGACGAGCAGCGTGATCAGGAGTGTGACCGCGTAGATCGCGAAGGCGACCGTCAGCAGCCAGGACGGGAAGCCCCACTCCTGCTGGTACAGAACGAACAGCGGGCTGGGCGCGCCGACGGCGAGCGCCACGGCGACGAACGCCAGGGCGGTGCCGGTGAACGCGGCGGTCGGGCGCAGTCGCAGCGAACGGGAACGCGGCCTGCCGACGGCGATGGGCCCGGTAACGAGCGTCGGGCTTGGAAGCTGCGGGCAGCTCTCCCCTGCAGTGGACATCTCGGCCTCCTAAAAGCAATAATCGTTGCTTTAACGGACTATAGAGTGGGACGTGCTAAAAAGCAACGATTTTTGCTTTAAGCTATTCCCATGACTACGACCACACCGTCGAAGCGGACGGGCGGACGCAGCGCCGCGGTCATCCACAGCGTGCGCACCGCCGTCGAAGAGCTCGTCCGCGAGAAGGGCAGCGAGCGCGTGACCGTCCCGATGATCGCCGAGCGCGCCGGGGTGAACCCGACCAGCATCTACCGGCGCTGGGGCGACCTCCCGACCCTCATCAACGACATCGCCACGTACCACCTCGACCCCGAGCGACCGCTCGTCGACCGCGGCGACCTGCGCGACGACCTCACCGACTGGGCGCGCGGGATAGTCGCCCACTTCCGCAAGCCGGTGAACGCCGCCCTGCTGCGCGGCGGCGCGAGCGCGGCGGGTGAGCGCACCTCCGACTGCCTCCGCAATCGGCGCACGGAGGCCGGGATGCTGCTGGCACGGCACCCCGAGACCGCGGTCACCGAAGACGACGTGATGGACGTCGTCATCGCCCCGATCATCTACCGCGTCATCTTCCAGCCCTGGAGGCTCGGCGACTCGACCGCGGAGGACGTCGTGGCCCGGCTGTTCCGGCCGGGAGCCGGCGCCGCCGAGTAGGCCGGACCCGGGCCGCTAGTCTCGACAGAATGGCACGCCGCCGCCGCACCGCACAGGAGCGAACCGCACAAGAGCGAACCGCACAGGAGCGCACGGCCGCCCGCTCCGGCTGGGCGGTCGGCGTCGCGACGGCGCTGTACGGCATCTCCTTCGGCGCACTCGCGACCGCATCGGGACTCGACATGTGGCAGGCGTGCGTCCTCAGCCTCGTCATGTTCAGCGGCGGCTCGCAGTTCGCGCTCATCGGCATCCTCGCATCGGGCGGCGTCGCCGCTGGCAGCACGGCGATCGCGTCCGCCGCCCTCCTCGGCGTGCGCAACTCCTTCTACGCGCTCCGGCTGTCGCGCATCATCGGCCCGGGATTCTGGAGGCGCTCCGCGGCCACCCAGCTCACCATCGACGAGTCGACGGCCGTCGCCACCGCCCAGACCGAGCCGCGCGCGCAGCGCATCGGGTTCTGGGTGACCGGCCTCGTCGTCTACCTCGGCTGGAACCTGATGACGCTCGCCGGGGCGCTGCTCGGCAACCTGATCGGCGACGTGAAGGCGTACGGCCTGGACGCGGCGGCGGCCGCGGCGTTCCTCGGCCTCCTCTGGCCGAGGCTGAAGGCGCGCCAGACCCAGGCGGTCGCCGTCGCCGCCGGGTTCGTCGCGACCCTGCTGACGCCCTTCCTCATGCCCGGGCTTCCGGTGCTCGCCGCGGCGGTCGTCGCGATCGTGTTCGGCATCCTCAACCTGTTGGGCCGCGGCGACGACCGGCCGCATCCCGACCCGATCCCGATGGAGCGGGAGGTCGAGCCGTGACGACCTGGAACATCATCCTCCTCGGCTCGATCGCCGTGCTCGCGCTCAAGGCCGTGGGGTGGCTCGTGCCGCCGAAGACACTCGACCACCCGGTCGTCGCCCGCACGAGCGACCTCCTGACGGCCGCGCTGCTCGCGGCGCTGATCTGCGTGCAGACATTCGGGTCAGGCCAATCGCTGCACCTGGACGCGCGGCTCCCCGCGGTCGCCATCGCCGCAGGGCTGTACGCGCTGCGCGTGCCGTTCATCGTCGTGGTGCCGGCCGCAGCCGTTGTCGCCGCGCTCATCCGGCTGCTGACCTGAGGCCGGTCAGCACTACAGGCCCGCGGTCGCGGCGCTCATCCGGCTGCTGACCTGAGGCCGGTCAGCACTACAGGCCCGCGGTCGCCGCGCTCATCCGGCTGCTGACCTGAGGCCGGGCAGCACTACAGGCCCGTGGTCGCCGCGCTCATCCGGCTGCTGACCTGAGGTCGCCCGGCCCCGCAGCCCCGGAGCGCAGCCGGTGTCGGCGGCCGTCTCTAACGTTCTGACGTGAGCGCATCCTGGCATCCCGTGGCGAACGCCCAGCCGTCGGAATGGGTGCTGAGCCAGGGCGCCCTCGGGACGCCGTACGCGGTCGTCCGCCGGTTCGCCTTCGGCGACCTGAACCGGCCCGACGTCTGGTACCGCGTGGTCACCTGGGCGCCGAGCTCGGAGGGGCGGGAGCTGATCGGCTGGTGCCGCACACTCGAGGCCGCGGCGGCCGTCGCCTGGGACCACCGCTGCGCCGCCGAGTCGTGGCGGCACCACATGGCCGCCCGCAGGTCGGACACGGCGACGATGGCGGCGAAGCGGCCCAGTGCCGCGGAGCTCGTGCGGTTCTACCGGGCGGCACTGGGAGCGCAGGGCGTCCACCCGTTGCGCGGCTCCCCTCCCCGGACGACGATGGAGCGATGACCCAGATGTCGGATCCGCAGACACCGGACCCGCGGACCCCTGGCGCGGACGACATCGACCCGGAGGACGGACGCACGGAGTCCGCGACGGAGCGCGCCGACCGCAACTGGAACGAGATCCTTCAGGAGCTCCGGGTGACCCAGACGGGCACACAGCTCATCAGCGGCTTCCTGCTCGCGATCGCGTTCCAGGCGCGCTTCGGCACGCTGGACGCGTTCCAAGTGGGCTTCTACCTCGTCCTCGTCCTGCTCGCCGCCGGCGCCACGGCGCTCGGGCTCGCACCCGTCGCGCTGCACCGCCAGCTCTTCCGGCATCACGAGAAGACGCAGTCCGTCGCCATCGCCAACCGGCTGCTCAAGATCACGCTGGGGCTGGTGGCCCTGCTGACCTCCGGCGTGGTGTTCTTCGTCTTCGACGTGACGCTGGGTCTCGCGGCGGCGATCGTCGCGGGCGCCGGGATCCTGCTGGTGCTGGTACTCCTGCTGCTGGTGTTCCCGGCGGCCGTGCTCAGGCGGCTCCGCCGACGCCCGGACTGAGCACCTCGGAGAGCTCGACGAGCGCAGCGTCCAGGATCGGCACCGCCTTCTCGTCGCCCCGGACCACGGCACGGACGAAGTCGAGGACCCGCTCCCGCGAGACCGCCGCAGCGCCCTCCTCCGACAGTGTGACGTAGCGGACGAAGCGCGGAATGAGGTTCTCGATCGTCTCGGCGAGCACGCGGTCGGGGATGACTGCCAGGAGGGCCGCTATCGAACGCTGGAACGCGTCGATCGGCGACGCGTCTGCCGCCCCGTCGGTCTCGCGTTCGAGCCGCTCGGCCACGACCGTCAGCTCCAGCTCCGTGTCGACGTCGACGCCCTGGAGGGCGTGGCGGATCGCCGGAGGCATCAGCAGCCGGAGCACGCCGATGACGTCCACGATCTCGCGGACATCGAGGGGCGACACCAGGGTGTAGCGGTTGGGGGCCGTGCGGATCAGCCCGACCTGCTGCAGCCGGCCGATCGCTTCGCGCACCGGGGTGCGGGAGACGCGAAGGGCGTCGGTGAGCTCTCCGTCTTTGAGGCGCTCGCCTGGTGCGAGGTCGCCGGCGAGGATGCCGGCGAGGAGTACCGCGTAGACATCGTTTCGGAGAAGACGTCGGTCGGCCGCGAGCGAGGGGAAGCGCGCGCGGAGTTCTTCGAGGGTCATGGGGGGCTCGTTTCGTGAACTCGGTTTTGCTCTGGTATATTTATAGTTTACCAGTAAGCATCTGACCAGAGCAAGCTGCCCGTTCCACCCCCGAAAACCGACTACCCCAGGAGCACCCGACCATGCCAATGCCCACCGACCACGTCGCCCGGATCTCCCTCTCCGAAGAGGCCCATGTACGCATCGAAGCCGCCATCATGGACGGCACCCTCGAGCCGGGCGAGCGCCTCCGCGACGCGGACCTCGTCGAGTGGCTGGGGATCTCCCGCACACCCATCCGCCACGCGCTCGATCGGCTCGCCGAGCAGGGCCTCGTCGAGATGGAGCGCAACCGCTTCACGCGCGTCGCTCAGTTCGACATCCGCGGCGTCCTGGACTCGGTGCAGGTCGCCGGCGACCTCTGGGCCGGCGCCGCGCTGCGCGGGCTCCCGCTCTGGGAGACCGAGGACGACGAGCTGATCGGCGACCTCCACGCCGAGCTCGCGACGGCGGCGGCGAACGACGACACCGCACGGTTCGTCACCGTCTTCGCGCACCTCGTGATCGCGTTCGCGCGGATCGAGGACAACGACGTCCGGATCCGCGCGCTCGGCAACGTGCTCCCCCAGGTCCGGCGGCTCGGCCGCAAACTGCACGGCCGCCTCGACCCGCTCGCCCTCGAGCGCTTCGCCCGCGAGCTCCGCGAGGCCACCGCGCGCCGCGACGGTCGTGCCGCCGGCACGCTGATCGAGGACTACGTCACCCGCATCGGCGAGGTCCTCGCCACTCTGTGACCCGGTCCGGCCCGCGGAGGCCCCTTCCGCTCAGGGTCACCACGGGTGCGGATATCCGTGGTGGCCCTGATGCCGCGACCTCCTGCGTGGTCCTAGGGTGAGAGCCAGGCCGCCAGAGGGGGAAGTCCCAGGGGGAACTGTCCAGGGGGACACAGAAGGCCGGTCCGAACGGGGACCGGCCTTCTGCTCTGTCTACTGCTGCCCGAGAGGGGCGCCGACTACTTGGTCAGCGGCTCCAGGGTCGGGTCGTTGGCGTAGGCCTCCGCCGCGTTCGCCTTGGTGACGATGACCGGCTTGAGGAGGTAGGCCGGGACGACCTTGACGCCGTTGTTGTACGACTTGTCGTCGTTCGTCTGCGGCTTCTTGCCCGCCTGCAGGTCCTTGACCATCTGGATGGCCTGCTTGACCAGGTTGCGGGTGTCCTTGTTGATGGTCGAGTACTGCTCGCCCGCCATGATGGACTTGACCGACTCGGCCTCCGAGTCCTGACCGGTGACGATCGGGACCGGCTTGCCGGCGCCCTTCACCGAGGTGATGATGGCGCGCGCGAGGGTGTCGTTCGGCGACAGGACGCCGTCGAGCTCGGCCGAGCCGTAGCTCTTGGCGAGCAGGGTGTCCATTCGGGTCTGCGCGTTCGCGGGCAGCCAGCCCTGGGTGGCGGTCTGCTTGATGTCGGTCTCACCGGAGACGACCTTCAGCGTGCCGTCGTCGATCTTCGGCTGCAGGATCTTCATGGCGCCGTCGAAGAAGACCTTCGAGTTGGCGTCGTCGGGCGAGCCCGAGAACAGCTCGATGTTGAACTTGGTCTTGCCCGGGTACTTGGCCTTCATGCCGTCGAGGAGGGCCTGGCCCTGGAGCTCGCCGACCTTCTCGTTGTCGTACGCGACGTAGTAGTCGACGTCCTTCGTGTTGAGGATGAGGCGGTCGTACGCGATGACGGTCGCGCCGGCGTCGTGCGCAGCCTTGGCCTGCGCGGCGAGCTGGCCGCCGTCGACGGCGCCGATGATGACGACCTTGGCGCCGTTGGTGATCATCGACTGGATCTGCGACTGCTGGTCCGAGACACCGGAGCCACCGGCGTACTGCACGTCGCCCTTGAAGCCGGCCGACTTGAGGCCGTCGGTGAACAGGCCACCGGCGAGCACCCAGTTCTCCGACGTCTTGGTCGGGAGGGCGACGCCGATCGAGGCGTCCTTGGCGAAGCCGGAGGCCGTCGAGGCGGTTCCGGAGCCGTCACGGCTCGAGCAGCCCGACAGGGCGAGCGCGGCGGCAGCAGCGACAGCCACTGTCGCGAGTGCGATCTTGCGCATTCTTATCTCTTTCTCTGGTTGTGATGGTGCGGGGTTCGGGAAATGGAGGTGCAGGTCAGGAGGTGAGCGACCGGGACGAGTCCTCGGCCGGGTCGGAGGTCGGGAGGACTGCGGGCTGCTCCGCGCCGGCGGCGTCGACCGCGGTCTCCCGGCGTCCGCGGCCGCCGAACAGGCGCCCGATCAGCGAGGGGCCGCCGCGGCGGTGCGAGTAGACGTCGATGCCGACCGCGATCAGGAGGACGAGGCCCTTGATGATCTGCACCCAGTCGCTGGTCACGCCGAGGAGCTGGAGGCCGTTGTTGAGGACCGCGATGACGAGACCACCGACGATCGAGCCGGCCACGGTGCCGATGCCGCCGGAGACCGCGGCTCCACCGATGAAGACGGCGGCGATCGCGTCGAGCTCCCAGCCGAGGCCGTCCTGCGGGCCTGAGGAGACCGAGCGGGCGACGGCGATCATGCCGGCCAGAGCCGCGAGCACCGACATGTTCATCATCACGTAGAAGTTGACGCGCTTGATCTTGACGCCCGACAGCTCCGCGGCGTGCGAGTTGCCGCCTACCGCGTAGATGTGGCGGCCGAAGATCGTGTTCCGGGTGATGAACGAGTACAGGATGATCAGGACGCCGAGGATGATGCCAGAGACCGGGAAGGACGTGCCGACACGGCCTCCCGCGAACAGGAAGGTGAAGTAGATCACGACGGCGTCGAGCACGACGACCTTGAAGACGCTCACCCAGAGCGGCGCCTTCTCGGAGCCCATCCGGGTCTGGCTGCGACGGGTGCGGATCTCGAGCAGCGCGATGACCACGGCGATGACGATGCCGAGCAGCAGCGTCGAGTTGTTGTAGCCGGTGTTCGGCCCCCACTCGGGCAGGAAGCCGCCGCCGATGAACGTGAAGCCGTCCGGCACCGGGATGGTGTTGGCGTTTCCGATGAGCTGGTTGAGGCCGCGGAAGATGAGCATGCCCGCGAGCGTCACGATGAACGCGGGGACGCCGACGTAGGCGACCCACCAGCCCTGCCAGGCGCCGATCGCGGCGCCCACCACCAGGCCGAGCAGGATGGCGATCGGCCACGGGAAGTGCCACTGCGTCATCGACTGGGCGACGATGATGCCGACCACGGCGGCCACCGAGCCGACCGACAGGTCGATGTGGCCGGCGATGATGACCATCACCATGCCGATGGCCAGCACCAGGACGTACGCGTTCTGGTTGACCAGGTTGATCAGGTTCACCGGGTCGAGGGTCTTGCCGCCGGTGAGGAGCTCGAACAGCAGGACGATGACGACGAGCGCGCCGAGGATGCCGAACTGGCGTCCGGTGGACTGGCCGCCGCCGAACATCTTGCCGAGGTCGCGGATCCCGCCGGACTTCTTCTTCGCTTCGATCTGAGTGGTCATTATCGGGTTGCCTTCTTCTTGGCCGAGGTCATGCTTTTCAGGAGGGTCTCGGGGGTGGCCTCCGCGATCGGAAGCTCGTTGGTGATCTGCCCCTCGAAGATCGTGTAGATGCGGTCGGAGATGCCGAGCAGCTCCGGCAGCTCGGAGGAGATGACGATGACGCCCTTCCCCTGCGCGGCGAGCTGCTGGATGATGCCGTAGATCTCGTACTTGGCGCCCACGTCGATGCCGCGCGTCGGCTCGTCGAGGATGAGGATGTCCGGGTCGGTGAACATCCACTTGGCCAGCACGACCTTCTGCTGGTTGCCGCCGGAGAGCGTGCTCACGCCGCGGTCGACGTCGGGCGTCTTGATCCGCAGGTTCTTCCGGTACTCCTCGGCGACCGCGTACTCCTGCTGATCGTCGACGACGCCGCGCTTGGCGATCTTCTTCAGCTTGGCCGCGACGATCGACTGCTTGATGTCGTCCAGGAGGTTGAGGCCGAGCACCTTGCGGTCCTCGCTGACGTAGGCGAGGCCGTTGTCGATCGCCTCGGAGACCGTCCGGAGCTGGATCGGCTTGCCGTCCTTGTACGCCTCGCCGGAGACGAAGGTGCCGTAGGAGCGGCCGAAGACGCTCATCGCGAGCTCGGTGCGGCCGGCGCCCATCAGGCCGGCGAAGCCGACGATCTCGCCGCGGCGAACGGTGAAGCTGGAGTTCTTGACCACGAGCCGGTCGGCGACCTGCGGGTGCTGGACGACCCAGTCGCGCACCTCGAAGAGCACGTCGCCGATGTTCGGCGTCCGTTCGGGGAAGCGGCTCTCGAGTGTGCGGCCGACCATCCCGCGGATGATGCGGTCCTCGTCCACGCCGTCGCCCTTGACGTCGAGGGTCTCGATCGCGCGGCCGTCGCGGATGATCGTGATCTGGTCGGCGACCTTCTCGATCTCGTTGAGCTTGTGGCTGATGATGATGGAGCTGACGCCCTTGTGCTTCAGGCCCACGATCAGGTCGAGCAGGTGGGCGGACTCCGCCTCGTTGAGCGCGGCGGTCGGCTCGTCGAGGATGAGGAGCTTGACGTCCTTGTTGAGCGCCTTGGCGATCTCGACGAGCTGCTGCTTGCCGACGCCGATGTTCTTGATCTGCGTGTCCGGGTCGTCGTTCAGGCCGACGCGCGCGAGCAGTTCGACTGCGCGGCGCTTGGCCTCGTTCCAGTCGATGACGCCGCCGCGCCCCGGCTCGTTGCCGAGGAAGATGTTCTCGGTGATGGAGAGCTCCGGGATGAGGGCGAGCTCCTGGTGGATGATCACGATGCCGCGCTGCTCGGAGGACTTGATGTCCCTGAAGCGCATGACCTCGCCCTGGTAGACGATGTCTCCCGTATAAGTCCCGAACGGGTACACGCCGGAGAGGACTTTCATCAGCGTGGACTTGCCTGCGCCGTTCTCTCCGCAGATGGCGTGGATCTCGTTGGCGTGGACGGTGAGGGAGACATCCTCGAGCGCCTTCACTCCCGGGAATTCCTTGGTGATGGCGCGCATCTGCAGGATGACTGCGTTCGACGGCATCGTCGCTCCTTGGTGTGCTGTTCGGGCTGGGTACGAGCTGTACGGGTGCGTGGGTTGCGCCTAAGTAGTAAACGCTAAATTCAGTCTTGGCGTCAAATAGTGAAGACAACGGATGCATAACGGAATCCCGTATTCGTCACGAATGTCCCGAATGGCGCGCGCAAACGCGACATTCGTCACGAATGTCGGGCGCTACTCGCTGCCGTCGAGGGCGCCCTGGATGACCAGTGCGGCGGCGCCGAGCGATTCGGCGCGGTCGCCGAGCGATGAGATCCGCACGATCGTCGTCTCGGCGATGACCGGGATGGCGTTGTGCTGGATGCCGCGCCGGATCGGTTCGAGGAGCGCGTCCCCGAGCCCGACCACCGGTCCTCCGATGAGCACCAGCTCCGGGTTGATGACGTTCGCGATGTTGCCGATCGCCTGGCCGATCGCCGTGCCGGCGTCGCTCACGACGCGGAGCACCGCCGGGTCGCGCTCGCGTCCGCGGCGGAGGATGTCCGCCGTGCTCACCGGCGCGTTGTTCCCGTGCCCGAGCGTCTCGATCATCACGCTCGTGGAGGCGATGGTCTCCAGGCAGCCGCGGTTGCCGCACCGGCAGATCACTCCCTGCTCGGTGACCGGGGTGTGGCCGAGCTCGCCCGTGATCCCGAGGAACCCGTAGTACGGCAGGCCGTTGAGGATCAGCCCGGCGCCGATGCCGGTGCCGATCTTGACGAAGATCAGGTTGCGGACGCCGCGGTTGGCGCCCCAGGTCACCTCGGCGAGCGCGCCGAGGTTGGCGTCGTTGTCCACCACGACCGGGAACCGGAAGGCCTCCACCAGGTCGCGCAGCCGCACGCCCACCCACTCCGGGAGGATGGCACCCTGCAGGACGGTGCCGGTGCGCCGGTCGATGGGACCGGGGATGCCGATCCCGACCGCGAGCACGGCCTGCCGGTCGTGGCCGCCGGCGGCCAGCATCCGGTCGAGCAACTCCGCCGCCTGCCCCACGGCGCCGGCGACGTCGTAGCCGAGCGGCAAGGCCATCTCCTCCTCCGCGATCACCTCGTAGCCGAGGGTGGCGAGCACGATGCGCGCGTGCCGGCGGCCGAAGTCCACTCCCACCGCGATGTCCCCCGTGTCGGTGAGCTGCACGAGCAGCGCGCGGCGGCCGCTGGAGGTCACCGGCGAGGTCTCCACGACGCCCTTCGCCGCCATGTCGCGGACGATGTTCGACACGGTGGCGGTGGAGAGTCCCGTCCCGCGCGCCAGCTCAGCCTGGGTGGATGGTCCGTTGGCCAGGAGGAACTCGACGAGCCGCTCCTGGTTCAAGTGCCTCAGCGCGCCTTGCGACCCGGGATTGCGTGCGCCACGCGGGGAAGACCCTGAGTGGCGGTCATGCGATAAGAGTGAATGATCGCTGAGTTGTAGTCAAGTTGTGAACGTAACGGTCGGATGAGGGGCGGCTGCGAAGGAGTTCAGGCGCCCTGCGACAATGGACGCATGCCCATCCTGAACAAGGACATGCAGGTCTGCATCTCGCTGTCCGGCCGTCCCAGCAACATCGGCACGCGGTTCCACAACTTCCTGTACGACGAGCTCGGCCTGAACTTCGTCTACAAGGCGTTCACCACCGACGATCTGGAGGGCGCCGTGCGCGGCATCCGGGCGCTCGGCTTCCGCGGCTGCTCGGTGTCGATGCCGTTCAAGGAGGCGATCATCCCGCTGGTCGACAACCTGGAGCCGTCGGCGCTGGCGATCGAGTCGGTCAACACCGTCGTCAACGAGGACGGGCTGCTCACGGCCTCCAACACCGACTACGAGGCCGTCGCGCAGCTGCTCGGCGAGCACGCGGTCGATCCCGCGTCGCGCGTCATCGTGCGCGGGTCGGGCGGCATGGCCAAGGCGGTCGTCGCGGCGTTCCGCGGCGCCGGGTTCGACGATCTGACGGTGCTGGCCCGGAACGCGGACGCCGGGACGGCGCTGGCCGAGAAGTACGGGTACACCTGGACGGCGAGCGAGCCAGAGCCGGACTTCGACGTGATCGTGAACGTCACCCCGCTCGGGATGCGTGGAGCGGACGAGTCCGCGCGGGCGTTCGGCGACGCGTTCGTGCAGCGGGCCTCCGTCGTGTTCGACGTCGTCGCGTTCCCCTCCGAGACCCCGCTCGTCGCCGCGGGACGGGCGGCGGGCAAGCGGTTGATCACCGGCGCGGAGGTCATCGCCCTGCAGGCGGCGCGGCAGTTCGAGCGCTACACCGGCGTCGCGCTCACCCCGGATCGGATCGCGCGGGCCTCGGAGTTCTCCCGGGCCGGGTGATCAGGCAGGACGACAGGGCCGGAGCCTAGAATGACCGACGTGTCCGAAGACCTCCTCGCCCTGGAGAACCAGGTCTGTTTCGGCCTCGCCGTCGCCGCGCGCAGTGTGATCGCGCTGTACCGGCCGGTGCTGGAGCCGCTCAACCTGACCCACCCGCAGTACCTGGTCATGCTCGCCCTCTGGGAGCGCGAGCCGCGGTCGGTGAAAGAGCTCAGCGACGCGCTGCAGCTCGAGCCGGCCACCCTCTCCCCCTTGCTCAAGCGGCTGGAGGCCAACGGCTACGTCGAGCGCAGGAGGAGCGTCGCCGACGAGCGCGCCCTGGAGGTCACCCTCACGGGTGCCGGCCGCGAGTTGCGCGCCGAGGCGGAGAAGATCCCGCCGCGGATCGTGGAACGGCTCGGCCTGCCGATGGACGACATCCTGAACCTGCGCGAGAGCCTGCGGACGATCATCGCGGCGGCCGTCAAGGAACCCTGAACTCCTCAGGACGCTCAGGCGGGGCTGTGGGCGCTCAGGCGGCGATTGGGCAGACCAGCCGGCTCGCGTCGCGCTGGCCCTCGGGCCGCAGCACGGAGTGCTCGGTCATCGGCCGGCCGCAGATCGGGCACGGCGCGGCGGGCGAGCGGAGGTCGGGACCCTCGGGGTGGCCCGCGCCGAGTTGGGCCGGGCCGGCCACGCGGATCAGCTTGGCGTTCCAGCGCGCGTACCACTGCGCGAAGCGTCCGGACATTCTCTCTGCTCTCCCACCGACCCGTGTAGTTAGGGCACTAACTAATAGTGTAGCGCGATTCGACCATGACCCAGGGGTCAGGGTTTACGCTGACGGCGGAGCGAATCATCCAGGCTCCGCGAGGTGGGACATGCAGATCGGCGAGCTGGCCGGCCGGGCCGGCGTGACAGTGAAGGCCGTGCGCTACTACGAGCGCCTCGGACTCGTCGCGCCGCAGCGGCTGCCGAACGGCTACCGCGACTACGACGACGTCCAGTTGCGGGCGGTCCGGGAGATCCGTGAGCTCGCCGCCACCGGGATCCCGCCCGGGAAGGCCGCGCCCTTCATCGCCTGCCTCGGCTCGGGCCACGCCCGCAGCGATGAGTGCCCGGCCTCCGTCACGGCGTACCTCGACGGCCTCGCCGAGGTGGAGGCCGCGATCGCTGTCCTGGAGGCCCGCCGCGAGCAGCTCGCCCGGCGCCTCGCCTCGGCGACCGGCGACGTGCCGCAGGCGCCCGACACCGGGTACGGCTGCACGGTGGCCGCAGATCATCCCACGGGATGACCCCCTCCCGACCATCGGCCGATGCCCGGCACGCCCTCCCCGCTTGACTTGATGCCGTGACCGGTCCGCCCAGCGGACGGCCACGCATCGGCCGGACGAGGGGCCGGCCGAGGAGGGGAGACGATGACCACGCTGGAGCACCGCCACCACCAGGGGGACTGGTGCGAGCACGGGGAACGCTCGCGGGCGTGGCGGACAACGCCTACCTCAGGCTGCTCTCCGCGCTGGTCATCCTCGCGGCCGGCGCCGCGTCGCTTGTTCTCGTGATCGGATTCGCGCTCGACGTGGTCGTGCCGCTGGTCTTCGGGAACGAGCTGCGGGCGCTGGCCGTGCTCCTCCCGCACTGAGTCCTTCCCCCTCGTGACCGCGCGGGCCTAGAGTCGCCGCATGTCCCTCGTCTTCTCGGCTCTCGCGTCCCTCGACGGCTACACCGTCGACACCTCCGGCTCGTTCGACTGGGCTGCCCCCGACGAGGAGGTGCACGCCGCCGTCAACGCCCGCGAGCGCGGCATCGGAACATACCTCTACGGTCGCCGCATGTTCGAGACCATGCGCGTCTGGCAGGACATGGGCGGCGGCGACGCGCCGGAGGTGATCCGCGAGTACGCGGAGATCTGGCGCGACGCCGACAAGATCGTGTATTCGTCGTCGCTCACCGGCGTCTCCACGCCGCGCACGACGGTCGAGCCGGTGTTCGATCCGGGCGCGGTCCGGGCGCTGGTGGAGGCTGCGCCCGGCGACGTGTCGATCGGCGGCCCGACGCTCGCTGCGGAGGCCTTCCGCGCCGGACTGGTCGAGGAGGTCGTGCTCTACCTCGTCCCGGTGTCCGTCGGCGGGGGCACGGCCGCACTGCCGACGGATCTCATGCTCCACCTCGAGTTGCAGGAGGAGCACGCCTTCCGGTCCGGGACCGTGATGCTGCGCTACCGGGTCAACGCACCCGCAGAGTGACGCTCGGCCGGTCGAGGGCGACCTCCAGGTCGTGCAGCGTGACGCCGTGCTCGCCCAGGATGGCGACCGGGTAGAAGAAAGCGTCGTACTCGGTGCCCGTGCCGGGGAGATCCACCCCGTCCGACTCGAACGGGAGCGGGTGGCCGGAGGTGCGGGTCACGAGGTCGCCGTCGTCGCCCAGCTCCACCGAGACCGAGCGGGTCGGGGCTCCGCGCTCCAGGAAGCTCCAGCTCATCGCCGGGAGTCGCACGTCGATCGTCGCCCGGTAGAGGTCCCGCTGCTCGCTGAGGAGGCCGGCGGCCCAGCCGACCGTCTCGGTGGCGCCGTGCAGCAGCATCCAGCCGTTCATGGCGGAGGTGAGGACGAGGAGCCCGGAGCCTTCGCCGAGGTGCGGGTTCTCGCACCAGGAGAACTGCTCGTCGAGGATCTCGGCCTCCAGCTCGGTCGCGACGCCGCGCGCGGGCCCGGCGGGCAGGAAGATCCAGCTCCCGCTCGCGAACACGTCGAAGAGCTGTTCGCTCAGCACCGGGACGTCCTCGGACACGTGAGGATTCTACGGCGCGATCACACCTCCGCGGCGCCGGTCGCGAGCCGGTCCACCCGGCGCAGTGAGCGGTCCACGAGCGTGATCACCAGGAACAGCGCACTCGCGCCGAGCATGAACCAGGCCAGGTCGTGCAGGCCGGACGTGTCGGCAGTCGTATGGAAGAAGGCTCCGGTCGCCGCCGAGGCGAGCATCGCGCCCAGGTACATGAAGGTGCGCAGCAGCCCTGACGTCGCTCCCATCCGGGTCGGGTCGGCCTGATGGTAGAGCGTGTTCTGGATGGCGAGGTTCACCAGCCCCTGCGGGACACCGGTGACGATCGCGATGAGCACCAGGAACCAGAGCGCGGCCTCCGCTCCCACCAGGAGCAGCAGCACCGCCATCACGATCTGGCCGGCAGCGCCGACGATGAGCTTCCAGCGGATCTCCGGCCTCCGTCCGAACAGCGACGCGACCAGGATCCCGATGCCGAAGGTCGGCAGCAGGATGAGGCCCGCAGCGGCCGGCGACAGACCGCGGCCGCCCTCCAGCCACTGCGTGAACCCGTAGAGGTAGCAGTACGAGACCGTCGCCGCGAGCACGCTGCGCGCGTACGTGACCAGCAGCGGGACGTTGCCCGCGAACACGCGCACGTCGATGAACGGGTCGGAGCGGCGCAGCTCCCACAGGGCGAAGGCCGCGCCGGACACCGCTGCGAGACCGAGCAGCCAGAGCTGGGCGATGTGGATGTTCATGAGGAAGAGCAGGAGGCTCACCAGGGTGGCGGCGAAGAGCGCGACACCGAGGTAGTCGAGGCGGCCGCGGGGCGGGCGGGCTGCATCCAGCGCGGTCCGCTTCGGGAGGAAGAGCAGGCTGAGCACGAGCGACGCGATCGCCAGCGGGATGTTGACCGCGAAGGTCGCGCGCCAGCCGCCCACCTGGATGAGGAGGCCGCCGAGCGTCGGCCCGATGACCGCGATGGTCTGGGTCGTCACCGACAGTGCGGTCAGAACGCCGGCCGGGCTCCGCATCCCGGTCCGGGTCGCCTCGCTGCGGATCAGGTACATGGCCGCCGGGTAGCCCGCGCAGGTGCCGAAGCCGAGGATGACGCGCGCGATCACGAGCACCGCGATGTTCGGCGCGAACACGCCGATGACACCCGCGATCCCGGTCAGGATGGCGCCGGCGACGGACAGCCGCCGCGGCCCGAACATGTCGACCAACCGCCCGACGAGCGGCTGGCCGATGGAGGTCGCCAGGTAGAGGGACGACACCAGCCACGCGGTCTCGGAGGCCGGAGCGCCGAGCGCCGTCGCGATGGGGACCAGCGCGACCGCGATGATCGACGAGTTGACCGGGTTGAGGACCGCCCCGATCATCATCGGCGCGAGCAGCCGCCGGTCGAACCGGTCGGCGGGACCGGGCTTGGCGGCGATCACGTCGATCACGGCCGCACCAGCTTCTCGATCAGGAGCGTCGCCGCGAGCACCGTCTGGCGTTCCTCCTCCGTCAGCCGCTCCTCCATCGCGTGCGCCAGCCACTCGCGTCGGGCGTCCAGGTTGCCGCTCTCGGCAGCCCGCCCGGCGTCGGTCAGGGAGACGAGCTGCCGTCGGCCGTCCGTGGGGTCGGGTGCGCGGACGACGAGGCCGAGCTCCTCGAGCGACGCGATCGTGGTCGCCATCGACTGCGGCCGCACGCCCTCCAGCTCGGCCAGCCGGGAGGCCGTGCTGCCCTCGCCCTTGCCGATGCGCGCGAGAGCGGACGACTGCTGAGCGCTGAGCCCCGCGGACTCTGTCGCCACCTCGCGCAAACGGCGGCGGAGCCGCGCGAAGGCTACGCGCAGGTCGAGCGCGGCGCGGATGGAGGAGGCGGAGGGATCGGACACCTCGCCAGCCTAACTGTTCAGTCACGACTGCGCAGTCTGGACTGTCTAATTACGATTAACACGCGACGACTAAGCTGCAACCCGTGACCGCTCCCGCCTCCCCCACCTCGGGCGCGCTGGCCCGCCGCTTGAACCTCGGCGACGCCGTGACGATCGGACTCGGCTCCATGATCGGCGCCGGGATCTTCGCATCGTTCTCGCCCGCCGCCGCGGCCGCCGGAGCAGGTCTTCTGGTCGGTCTGGTCGTCGCCGGCTTCATCGCGTTCTGCAACGCGACCTCTTCCGCGCAGCTCGCGGCCCAGTACCCGACCTCGGGCGGGACATACGTCTACGGGCGCGAGCGGCTGGGCGAGTGGCCCGGCTTCGTCGCCGGGTGGTCGTTCGTGGTCGGCAAGACCGCCAGCTCGGCGGCGATGGCGATCACGTTCGCCACTTACGCGGTACCTGCCGCCTGGGTGAAGCCCGTCGCCATCCTCGCCGTCGTGATTCTGACGCTCGTCAACACGCTCGGGATCACGCGGACGGCGCTCCTCACCCGCATCCTGGTCGCGGTCGCCCTGCTCGCCCTCACGGTGGCCGTCGTCATCGGCTTCACGCACACCGCGGCGAGCGCGTCGGCCCCCGGCACGCCGCCGACGGTCTACGGCGTCCTCCAGTCGGCCGGCTTCCTCTTCTTCGCGTTCGCCGGCTACGCCCGGATCGCGACGATGGGCGAGGAGGTCGTGAACCCCGCCCGCACCATCCCGCGCGCGATCACGACCGCCCTCACGATCACGCTCGTCGTCTACGCGCTGGTCGCCGTCTCCGCCCTTCATGCGCTCGGCCCCGCAGGACTCGCGTCGGCCCCGGCCCCGCTGGGCGCCGTCGCCGACACGACGGGAGCGGACTGGCCGGGCATCGTCATCCGGATCGGCGCGGCCGCCGCAGCCCTCGGGGCCCTGCTCGCGATGATCGCCGGGATCGGCCGCACGAGCCTCGCGATGGCACGCAACCGGGACCTCCCGGGCTGGTTCGCCGCCGTGCACCCGCGCTTCCATGTGCCCTACCGCGCGGAGCTGGCGCTCGGCCTCGTGGTGTGCGTGCTCATCGCGGTCACCGACCTCCGCGGCGCGATCGGCTTCTCGTCGTTCGGCGTGCTCCTCTATTACTTCGTCGCGAACCTGTCGGCGTGGACGCAGGACCGGGCGAACCGCCGATATCCGCGGGCGCTGGCCGTGGCGGGAGCGGTGGGCTGCCTCGTGCTGGTGGTGACGCTGCCGGTGGTCTCGATCGTCGCGGGCGTCGTGGTGCTGGTCGTGGGGGTCGGGTACCGGATCGTGCGGGTGCGCCTTACGAGAGCACCGTCCGGATGTTCTGCCAGCCGTCGCCGATGACCCTGGTGGTCGCGGCCCAACTCGGGCCCATCAGGCCCTGCAGGTACAGGAGGGTGCCGTCCCCGTTGGGGTTGGCGATCACGACTCCCGTGTCGTTCGTCCAGTAGTTGTACCACCCCGCCGCCCAACCGGCCCGCGCGACGGACGCACTGAGACTGCTCAGGACGCCGCTCTGCGGACCCATATCGTCGATGAACATCTGAGGGCTGCCGGCGGGCGTCCGGTTCACACTCGACCAGCCTCCGTTGCTCACCACATCGGCGAACCCGTCCACGTTCACATCGGCCGTCACGAAGCTGTCGGTGGCGGCCAGGCCGGGGATCGTCAGCGGCACGCCGGAGCTGAACGGCAGGTGCCCCGGGTTGCTGAGGATGCGGTTCAGGTACAGCCACACGGTGCCGTCCGACTTCCGCGCGATCAGGTCCGCGAAGCCGTCGTCGTTGACGTCACCGAAGGTGATGGATGTGAAGGCCTGCCATCCACTGCCGATGACCGTCCCCGACGAGTACGGAAGCCTGCCGGGGTTCGAGTTCATGTTGTTGTAGTAGGCGACCAGAGCGCCGTCGGACCGGACCGCGACGATCTCGGCGTACTGGTCGCCCGTGAGGTCGCCCGTCGCCTCCAGACGGAAGCCGAACTGCGGCCCCCAGCCCGAACCGATGGTCTGCGAGGAAGTGAACGGGACGCCCGTGGAGCTCACCCACGACGAGTTCTGGAAGTAGAGCAGCCGTCCGGTGTAGTCGATCGCCACGATGTCGGAGAGTCCGTCCGCGTTGACGTCGGTGGCGGTGGGCCGCGACGGCCAGGACGTCCACATCGGAGGACACGGGTCCGCCTGGACGAGCTGCGCGCTGCCCACGGTCAGGTACTGGCTCGTTGTGCTCACCATGAGGGTTCCGGCATTTTCGAGACCGTTGCTCGTGAAGTCGAGCTGCACCGACCCGCTGGCGTCCGCCACCGCCGAGACCGGGGTGTAGGACGGGGCATACATATCGGTGAAGGTGTAGGTCTCGTCGGCCACGAATCCGCTGAGCGTCCCGTGGATCCGACTTGTGGAGGCCGCCTCCTGGCCGCCGAGGGCGACGTAGCGCGTCGTGCAGATCGCGTCCGCGCTCAGCTTTCCGGTCACGGTGACGCCGGATGCGCACGTGTTGAGAGAGACCGTCTTCCCGAACACACGCGTCGCTCCGGAGAAGAGCTCGAAGAAGTCGACGCCGCCGGAGATGAAGGAGCCCGCGATCGTCGTGTCGATCGTGGCGGTCCCCTGGGCATCCGCGACGATCGCCGCGCCGAACGCGACTCTGGCGGGGGAGTCGAGGTGCGCACGTCGCCGGTGTACTGGGCCGCCGCCGTGAGGCCGGTGACGGTCCCCGTCACGTGCAGCGACTGGTAGTAGCCGCCCTGCAGGCTGGTGCAGTCGATCGCCGCCGCCAAGTCGGCCGACTGGATCCCCGTGGCACTCGCGGGCGCCGACACCCCGACGACTCCCGCGATCACCGCCGCGATCACGACGACCGCCACCCGCAGCCGCCATCCACCACGGCGCGTCACGGGATGACCTGACGGAATCGCTGCCACCCGTCGCCGATGATCCAGGGAGGGTCGTTCCCGCTCCCGCTCAGATCGTCGAAGTACCGCAAAGTCCCGTCGCCGTTGGGGTTCACCACGAGGAGACCGGGCACGACCGACCCGGTGACCTGCCCCGTCAACCAGCCGGTCTGCGGCGTGAGCGTACTCAAGGCGCTCAACGCGTTCTTCGTGACGGAGAGGGGGTCCCGAAGAACTGGCTGTTTCCCGCCGGAGTGCGGTTGGGGTTCAGCCAGCCCCCGTAGCTCCAGAGGTCGGCGTAACCGTCCCAGTTGAAGTCGACGGCCGCGTACCCGTAGGCGTTTTCGGGCCCAGGGGCGTCGATCCGGACTCCGGAGGTGAAGGGCAGGTGGCCCGGGTTGGTGGCGTAATGGTTCAGATAGAGCCAGTACGTGCGATCCGACCGCTCCGCGATGAGGTCGCCGTAGCCGTCGTGGTTCACGTCCCCGATCGTGATGTGGGTGAACGGCTGCCATCCGCTGCCGATGACCGTCGCCGTCGTGTACGGCATCCCCGGTGCATTCGAGTAGAGGTTGTTGTAGTAGGCGACCAGCGTTCCGTCCGTGCGCACGGCGACGATCTCCACGGGGCCGTCGCCGGTGATGTCGGCGGCCACCTCCATCCGGAGGCCGAATTGCGGACCCCATCCCGATCCGATCGCCCGCCCATAGATGAAGGGGTGACCGCCGGGGTTCTGCGACAAGAGGTTCGGGTAGAAGAGGAGGTTTCCGCTGTAGTCGATCGCGAGGATATCGGTCAGGCCGTCTCCGTTGACGTCCGAGTTCGTCGGCGTTCTGAGCGGATAGGTCTTCATCGCCGGACAGGGATCCCCGAGCGCCCAGTTCGAGTGGCCGACCGCGCCGGCTTGACTGGTCGTGGTGATGGCGGCGCCGACCGTCGTCAGCGGACCGCCGACGACGAGGTCGTAGGCGACCGCGCCGCTCGGGTCGGCGACGGCCGAGGCGCTGCCGGACGTGGGCGTGGTGCCCAGCGTGTAGGTCTCCCCCGGGACGAAGCCCGTCAGGGTGCCGTGCACGCGGTACGCCGTGTCCTCGAGGTCGCTGGCCGTCCCGAGGAACCGGCTCGTGCAGACCGCGTCCGCCGTCAAAGTCCCGGTGGCGGTCACACCCGACGCGCACGTTGTCGTCTGCACAATCGTGTCGGCGACATCCGTGGTGCCCGACCAGACCACCACGCCGTACTGATCGCCCGAGACGATCGAGCCGGAGACCGCGGTGTCGATGGCGGCCGCGCCCTGAGCGTCCGTGGCCACCGGGATGTCGGCGCCGACGACAGCGGAGCCACTGTCGTAGACCCGGGCAACGAACTGCGCCGAGGCCGGCAGCCCGGTGAGGGACGCGGTGAGGTGCATCGAGTGGTAGAAGCCGCTCTGGAGGGTGGAGCAGTCGATGGTGGAGGCCACCCCCGACCAGGTGACCGTCGACGCAGCCCCTGCCGGCGTCCCGAACCCCACGACTCCCGCGATCACCGCCGCGATCGCGACGACCGCCACCCGTAGACGCAGCTTCCCCACGTGTTCCCCCTCCGCGCAAAACCAAGCACGGAGAGCTACGACGCTGCCCGGCGCGATCACTCTAGTGATCGGCGACCCGCCGTTCTGCCACCCGGATGAGGGACATTTCATAGAGAACAGAAAGGGCCGCTCCCGACATCGTCGGCGCCGTCCCCCGCTATCCGAGCCGCCCCCGCTATCCGAGCCGCCCCCGTTATCCGAGGACGGTGCGCTGTGGCCGGGGACTCACGCCGAGCAGAGTGTCGCAAGCGGTGAGGAGTGCCTCCTCGAACGCCGACCGGTCACCGTCGTTGGTGATGACGGCGTCAACCCCGCGAGGCGCCGGCCGCAACGCGGCCACCACCCAGCGGTCCCAGTTGGCGAGCTTCCACGCGTCTCGCCAGGATTGGCGCGCGAGGATGCGCTCCCGGATGGTCGGTTCCGCCGCGCTCACCCAGATCACGACCACCCGGCCGCCGTGAGCAGCCACCCGCTCCCGGAACGCCTCCAGCCAGCCGGGTGTGCTGAGTCGCGACCGGAAAGTGTTCGTCGCAATAATGCTGACGCCGGCGCTGACGTTATCGATGATGACCGCTTCCAAAGCGTCGTTCCCTGGGTTCCGACCCGCGCGGATCAGTGTCTGCGGGGAGCGGTCCTGGGCGGGGAACCCGGCCGCTTGGATGAGGGCGGACAGCATCGGCTGGTACATCGTGTCGGCATCCAGGTAAGCCCACCCGTAATGGCGCGCCAGTATCCGTGAGCCGGTCGTCTTCCCGGCGCCGGGCGGCCCGGCGACGAGGACGACCCTGGGGTGGGCAGCGGCCTCGGAGGTCATGGTCCTACTATGCCGGAACCGACTCCCGCAGCCCCCCACGCCTGACCGTAGCCGCCCTCGGCCTCCGGCCTGGTGTGCCGACCAACAAGAAAGGGCCGGATCGACTCCCGTCGACCCGACCCTCTCGTTCGTGCGCGAGGGGGACTTGAACCCCCACGCCCTTTCGAGCACTGGCACCTGAAGCCAGCGCGTCTGCCAATTCCGCCACTCGCGCGAACCCAGGAAGACTAACACGACAGCCTCTTCGAGGACGAATCCGCACGGCGCCCTGAGAACGGTCTTGAGCTGTGAGGCAGCCGTGCGGGGGTGTCTTCCAGGGGGTTCCGACTAACATGCATGTAGCTGGCCAAGCCGGGAGCGGGAGACTAGTGGGCATTCTGGACAACTTCGAGCGGGGGCTCGAGCGCGCCGTCAACGGCGCGTTCGCGAAAACCTTCCGTTCCGGGCTGCAGCCCGTGGAGCTCACCAGCGCCATCCGCAAGGAGATGGACACCAAGGCGGCCGTGGTCGCGCGGGACCGGGTGCTCGCTCCGAATCGCTTCATCCTGACGATGTCGCCCACCGACTACACGCGCATGAGCTCGATGGGCGCCGCGCTCACCGACGAGCTCATCGCGTTCGCCCAGAAGCATGCCACCAGCCAGCACTACGCGTTCGCCGGCGGGCTCTCCATCGACCTCCGGGAGGACCCCGACATCACCGTCGGGATGCTCGAGATCGACTCCGAGAACGTGAAGGGCGACGTCGCCTGGACGCCGGTGTTGGACATCGACGGCCGGCATTACCCGCTCACCGGGGGGCGGACGGTCGTCGGCCGCGGACAGGACGCCGACATCACGGTGGACGACACCGGTATCTCCCGCCGGCACGTCCTGATCACCTGGGACGGCCACCGCGCCCAGGTGGAGGACCTCGGCTCCACCAATGGATCGCAGCTGAACGGACAGCCGGTGAAGAAGGCGATCCTCGAACCCGATTCCGTCGTCACCATCGGCCGCACCCGCATCGTCTTCCGCGTGCTCCCGCAAGCGACGCGCGCTCCCGGCTCCGCGCAGGGCGACAACTTCTGGAGCGCATCGTGAACCCGAGTGAGCTCACCCTCCTGGTGCTGCGCTTCGGCTTCCTGCTGCTGCTGTGGCTGTTCGTGTTCGGCATCGTCTACGCGCTCCGCACCGACCTGTTCGGTCAGCGCGTGCGCAAGCTCCCGGAGTCGCAGGCGGCCTCCTCGCCGTTCCCGACACCGGCGGCCACGCCCGCCGCGGCTCCCGCGCCCGTCCCCGCCCCAGCAGGACCGACCGAGCCGGTCATGAAGCATGCGCCCGTCTCCAACCTGCCGGCCGGCGCCAACACCGCCGTCGGCGGCACGAACGCCAGCGTCCAGACGGCTCACCGCCTGGTCCTCACCTCCGGGCCGCGCGCCGGCACGGAGCTGACGCTCGGCCGCGACCCCATCACCATCGGCCGGTCCAGCGAGTCCGGGCTGGTCATCCGCGACGACTACACCTCCACCCACCACGCCCGCCTGCTCCTGTGGAACGACGAGTGGATGATCCAGGATCTGGACTCGACCAACGGCACATTCCTCGACGGCCGCCGCGTCACCGTCCCGACCCAGGTCCCGCTCGACACCCCGATCAAGATCGGGACGACCACGTTCGAGCTGCGACGGTAACCCGTGGCAGGCAATCGGGCAGCGGCCGTCTCCACGTCGGGAAGATCCGCTCGAACAACCAGGACTCCGGCTACGCGGGTCATGAGCTGTTCGTCGTGGCCGACGGCATGGGCGGCCACGCGGGAGGCGATGTCGCCAGCGCGATCGCGGTCAACCGCATCAAGGAGGCCGACGGCGAGTACGAGACGGCGCCCGAAGCGGAGTTCGCCCTCCAGTCCGCGCTGATCGCCGCCAACTCGCTGCTCGCCGAGACCGTCTTCGAGCATCCCGAGCTCACCGGGATGGGCACCACCGTCAGCGCGCTGATGCGGGTCGGCGACGAGATGGCCATCGCCCACATCGGCGACTCCCGCATCTACCTCTTCCGCGACGGCGAGCTCAGCCAGGTCTCCGTCGACCACACCTTCGTGCAGCGGCTGGTCGACAGCGGCCGCATCACGGAGGAGGAGGCGATGGTCCACCCCCGCCGCTCCGTGCTGATGCGCGTGCTCGGCGATGTCGACGCCTCCCCCGAGATCGACACCCTCATCCTCGCGACCAGGCCCGGAGACCGCTGGCTGATCTGCTCCGACGGCCTCAGCGGCGTCGTGAAGCACGACGACCTCCTCGCGGCGCTCGCCACCCGCGACGCCCCCAAGCAGGTCGCGGACAAGCTCCTCAAGCAGAGCCTCGACGCGGGCGCGCCCGACAACGTCACCGCGGTGATCGTCGATATCGCGGACGTCGCCCGCGGCGACGTCGTGAAGGAGCCGATCACGGTCGGCTCGGCGGCCTCGCCGCTCCACTTCGGCGAGCCCAAGCCGACGACGCGCGCCACGCGCCTCCCGACCCTCCGCCTCCACCCGGTGCGGCCCGCCACCGGCCCCACGCACTTCGAGCCGCAGTCGGACGACTACCTGGACGAGCTGATCGAGGAAGACGAGCGCCGCGCGCGGCGCCGCCGGCTCACCTGGATGATCGGCCTGGCGGTGCTCGTCGTCGCGATCGTGCTCGCGGTGCTCTTCGGGTACCAGTGGACCCAGTCCCGCTTCTTCGTCGGGCCCTCGCCCGCGGGCAAGGTCGCGATCTATCAGGGCGTGCAGCAGAACCTCGGGCCCATCGTGCTCTCGCACGTCTACGAGGAGTCGGACGTGAAAGTGAAGAGCCTCCCGCAGTACGACAAGCAGCTCGTGCAGCAGACCATCAACGCGGACGACCTGGCGGCCGCCCGCGCGATCGTGGACCAGTTGACCGATGCCGCAAAACAGTAGCGTGAGCGAGCGCAAGCAGGCCAGGCCGGCCACCGGCCCGGTCAAACGGCTGCGCCTGCCTGCCAAGCAGCGCAACCTCGAGCTGTTCCTGCTGCTCATCGCCTGCGGCATCAACGCCGCGGCGGTCGTCCTCGTGCAGCTCGGCGCGCTGGGCCACCTGGACCTCACGCTCGTCTACCTCGGCGCCGGCCTGTCCGCGCTCGTGCTCGGGATGCACGTCGCGCTGCGGTTCGTCGCGCCGCAGGCCGACCCGTTCCTGCTCCCGATCGCCACGGTCCTGACCGGCATCGGGATCGCGGAGATCTACCGGATCGACATCCACTTCGCGGACTCCGGCTGGAACAGCGCGGGCGTCAAGCAGATCGCCTGGGCCGCGATCGCCATCGCCTGCGCCATCGCGGTCATCGTCGTCATCCGCAACCACCGCGTCCTGCAGCGCTACACCTACATCTTCGGCCTCGCCGCGCTCGTGCTGCTGCTCCTGCCGATGCTTCCCGGAATCGGCCGGGAGATCTACGGGGCGCGGGTGTGGATCGGCATCGGCCCGTTCAGCTTCCAGCCCGGCGAGCTCGCCAAGCTCTGCCTCGCGGTCTTCTTCGCCGGCTACCTCGTGCAGGCCAGGGACTCGCTCTCGATGGTGGGCAGGAAGTTCCTCGGCATCCGCTTCCCGCGCGCCCGCGACCTCGGCCCGCTGCTGATCGTCTGGCTGATGTCGATGGCCGTCATCGTGTTCCAGCGCGACCTGGGCACCGGCCTCCTCATCTTCGGCCTGTTCCTCGTGATGGTGTACGTCGCCACCGCCCGGATCAGCTGGGTGATCCTCGGCCTGCTGCTGATCGTCGGCGGCGCGGTCGTCGCCAGCCAGCTCCTCCCCTACGTG